>CAVPCE010000045.1:0-158295 GCA_963702295.1 uncultured Acidobacteriaceae bacterium
GTGACGGGCAATGACTGCTCCGGTTTCGCGGAAGCGGAGCAGGCGGCACAGAATGCTGAACTGGCCGTGGTGGTGGTTGGCGGGAAGAGCGGCCTCCTACGCTCGTCCACCGAGTCGGAGAGGGCAATGACGCGACCAACCTCGACCTCACCGGAGTGCAGCAGGAACTGGTTGATGCGATTGTTGCCGCCCAGTCCGGTCCCTCGGGCAGCGACAATGGTTCCAGCGTAAGGCTGTTCACCGCGTCGGTCTGAAGGTTGGGCCGCTGTCGCCACAACCCCCAATATCCGGAGCGAGGCTTGACCGACAGATCGGTGATGGTCTCGAGCCTTTCGCCATAAAGCGTCAGATCGACCTTGCCATCCTTGTCGGTCAGCCCGCGCGCCATCCCTTGCTCGCCTGCGATCCGGACCTCGGCGCGCTCCAGCGGTGCTTTCGCGCGAGGTGGGAAAGCGCAGATCGATGACGCGGGCGCCGGTAATACGCAGGTCGCTCAACGGGAACGGTTCTCCTCCGAGGATCAGGATAGCTGGTACGAGAGCGAGATGGATGGCGCCGCTGTCGCCGGAAGACTAACATGACTGCTTTGGCGCGCTTCTTCTGCGTTTACGCGAAGACGCCGGTAAAGAGGGGAATGGGATGACGGGCACAGCAGCATCAGGTGCAAAACTGGGCGGCCGGAGGGCCGTAATCACCGGCGGCGCCAGCGGCATTGGTCTCGCGATCGCGAATGCGTTTGCGCGCGAGGGCGCGCCGGTGCATATTCTCGATCTGAACGAGGCGGGCGCGCGGGCAGCGGCAGACGCGATTCGGGCAGCAGGAGGCGAGGCCGAAGCTCACGTGTGCGATGTATCCGATGCCGGCAGCGTGCGGACAACGTTCGAGGGGATCTTCGCACGCGGGCCGGTTCAGATCCTGGTCAACAACGCCGGCGTGGCGCATGTGGGAACCGTGGCCTCGACGAGCGAAGAGGACTTCGACCGGCTCATGCGCATCAACGTGCGCAGCGTTTACCTGTGCACGCAGGCCATGGTCGAACGAATGAAGGCTCAGCGTGGCGGCGTGATCCTGAATATGGCGTCGATTGCAGCCTTCGCGGGGCTGCCGGACCGGTTCGCCTACTCGACCACGAAGGGAGCCGTGCTGGCAATGACTTTCTCCGTGGCGCGCGATTACCTGAAGGACAATATCCGCTGCAATGCGATTTCACCGGCGCGGGTGCACACGCCCTTTGTCGATGGCTTTGTCGCGAAGAATTATCCGGGGCGCGAGAAGGAGATGATGGAAGTGCTGGGGCAGGCGCAACCTATCGGGCGCATGGCGGAGCCGGAAGAGGTCGCGAACCTGGCAGTGTGGCTGTGCTCCGATGAGGCCAGCTTCATCACCGGCGGAAATTATCCTCTGGATGGCGGATTTGTGAACCTGCGCGGCTAGGGCGCATCCAAGCCTGTCGAGAGCATGAGTGCGACGAACAAAGCGGCGGATCCTGCCGAGGTACTGCAGATCGACGGGCGCGAGGTGCGCATCACGCATCCCGACAAGCTCTACTTCTCAAAACAAACGCAGCTCACCAAGCTGGACCTGGTGCAGTACTACCTCGCCGTGGCGCCCGGAGCGCTGCAGGGGATTCGCGATCGGCCTCTGGTGCTGAAGCGTTTTGTCAATGGCGCGGAGGCCGAGGCCTTCTACCAGAAACGTGCGCCGACAGACCGGCCGGAGTGGCTGCGCACGGTGACGCTGTCCTTCCCTTCCGGACGCACCGCCGAGGAGTTGGTGGTGGACGACACAGCCGGCCTCGCCTGGATCGTGAACCTTGGATGTCTCGAGCTGCATCCGCACCCGGTGCGCTCGGCGGACCTCGATCATCCCGACGAGATGCGCGTGGATCTGGATCCCGGACCGGGCGTGGGATGGGCGGACGTGCAGCGCGTGGCGATGGAGGTGCGGGCCGTTCTCGAGGAAGCTGGGCTGCGGGGATGGCCAAAGACGAGCGGCTCGCGCGGCATGCACATCCTGGCGCGGATTGAGCCGCGATGGAATTTCACCGAGGTGAGGCGGGCAGCGCTGGCATTGGCCCGGGCCGTCGAGCGGCGCATCCCGGGCTGGCGACCTCGAAGTGGTGGAAGGAGGAGCGGCACGGCGTCTTTCTCGACTACAACCAGAATGCAAAGGACCGCACCACGGGCTCGGCGTATTCTGTGCGGCCGGTCCCGGACGCCCGCGTTTCCGCTCCGCTCCAGTGGAATGAGGTAATGGCCTGCGACCCAGCGGAGTTCACGGTCCT
Source organism: uncultured Acidobacteriaceae bacterium (assembly GCA_963702295.1). Lineage (GTDB taxonomy): Bacteria > Acidobacteriota > Terriglobia > Terriglobales > Acidobacteriaceae > Palsa-343. The sequence continues at coordinate 2,285 of CAVPCE010000045.1, forward strand.
GACCATGCCTGCACGATTCGCCAGGATCGGCAATCCCCATGCGGAGATGGATGCGGCTGCGGGTTCTCTGGACCATTTGCTGGAACTGGCTGCAAAAGATGAGGCGGAAGGGCTGGGCGACGCGCCGTGGCCGCCGCATTTTCGCAAGATGGCTGGCGAGGCGGCGCGGGTAGCTCCATCGCGGCAAGGCGCAAAGGGCAGGCGAAGCCCCGTGCGAAGATGCCGCTGATCACGGTGGCAAACTCGCCAACAAAGAAGAGGCGCTCGCCGGGCTGGAGCGGTGGAAGCAGCGGCATGCCGAAGCGGCGCAGCAGCTGGCTGTCGACGATGTGCTGGTGGACTCGATGCGCGGGCGCTCCTCCACGTGGACGCGCATTCGCGTGAACCTGCGCCACGTGCCGGAGGAGTTGCGGCCCGCTCAGGAAAAACCCGATCCGGACGATGGGCCCGGAGCGCCAGCGAAATCGCGGCGAGCGAAAAAAGCGAGCTAAGCCGGCAAGCCGCGAACCGAAAATCCTGGGCACTCAGCGCGCGCGAGGGAAAATTTTCTTTAGTTCGTGCGGGGGGACCACCTCAAGCTGGGCGTAAGTGCAGTCGCTGGGTTTCTTGTCGTCGCGCCAGCGCCGGAACTGAGCCATATGGCGGAAGCGACCGCTCTGCATGTGTTCGTAGACCACTTCGACGACAAGTTCAGGACGCAGTGGTTCCCAGGAAAGATCCTTACCCTGGCTCCAGCGGCTTTGTCCGCCCGGCATGCGGTGCGCCCCGTCGGCGTATCCGCCTGCGTCGGCCCAGCCTTTCCAGGGATGATGCGCGAGGGCGTTTTTGCGCCAGGGCTCCAGAAACGTGACCAGCTCCGGCGCTTTTCCGCAGTGAAGCTGGCGCAGACGCCCACGTGCTGCAGAACCCCGCATCGTCATAGAGGCCGAGCAGCAATGAACCGATCGCCTTACCATGGCTGGCCTTATACCAGCGGAATCCAGCAACGACGCAGTCGCAGTCGCGCTCGTGCTTGATCTTGAGCATGACGCGCTTGTCCGGTTCGTAGACGCCGGCCAGCGGCTTGGCGACCACGCCATCGAGCCCCGCGCCTTCGAAGCGGCGAAACCAGTCAAGAGCCACGTTGCGAGTCGAGTGTGGCAGGCGTCAGGTGGAGCGGTTCACGCGCGACGCGAGCAGCTTTTCCAGTTAGTCCGGCGCTTTTCAAAAGGCTCCTGGCGCAGATCGTGCTTACCTTCGCAGAGCAGGTCGAAAAAGACGATGGACGCCGGCGTTTGCCCGGCGAGCAGACGCACACGCGAGGCCGCAGGATGAATCCGCAGCTGCAGCGCGTCGAAGTCGAGGCGGCCATCGCGAGCGATCACGATCTCGCCATCCAGCACACAGCGAACCGGCAGCTGCTCGCGCAGTGGATCGAGCAATTCGGGAAAATATCGGTTCAGCGATTTTTCGTCGCGGCTCTGTATCAGGATCTCGTTGCCATCGCGGAAGACCAGGGTACGAAAACCGTCCCACTTCGGCTCGAAGAGGAAAGCTCCGCCGGGTGGCATCTCCTCCACGCGTTTGGCGAGCATCGGCAGCACCGGTGGTGGAACGGGCAGATTCATAGCAGGAGGCGCGCGACGCTCCGGGGAGCGCCACACTCAGGATAAGGATGCACCAGAACCGGCGCGGGTTATTGCGCCGTCGACACTTTAACTGGACGGAACGGACTTCGCTCCGGACTGAGCTCGGGGAATCCAGATGGAAAAGACCGTACCGCTGCGGCCCGGGTCGGTGCGGCTGCGCAGGCGCATCAACGCATGGTGCTTGTTCAGGATCTCGCGGCTCACCCAAAGACCGAGGCCGGTACCGCTGTCGCCCTTGGTGGTGAAGAACGGCTCAAAGAGGCGCTCCTGGGTCGCGTGGGATATCCCATGCCCGGTATCGGCAATGGTGATGCGAACGCCCGGCCTGCCCGTACGCCAGTGGATCTGGGAGCGCGTTCTCAGGACAAGGGTGCCGGACTCGCGGGTGGCGTCAAAAGCGTTGCCGATGAGGTTCGCGAATACCTGGCGCAGCTCCGAGCCGAAGCACCAGACCCGATCAGAGTCACGATACTCGCGGCGCAGGACGATGCCGGAATGGCGAAGGCGCGCTTCATAAATGGCCAGTGCGGAATCCAGCAGATCGGAAATCTTCTCTTCAGTGGCGACGTTCCCCTGGCGGTTGAAGCGAAGGGTGTGCGTGACGATATGGGAGACGCGTGCCAGACTCCGTCTGCGCGGTTTGGCAATACATTCTTGCCGCTTCGCTGGTGGCCACCTGCTCGATCAGGTAAAGCAGATTGGTCACCGACTCGAGGGGATTATTGATCTCGTGCGAGATGGTGGCTGCCAGCCGGCCGACAACAGCCAGTTTTTCGGCACGGATCAGCGCCGACTCCGCGCGCTGCCGCGCATCGTGCATCTGCTTCAGCTGGGTGATGTCCTGAGTAACGCCATCGAAGCGCAGCGGAGCGCCCTCCGCATCGTAAGCAGTACGCCCAAACGCGTGAATCCACTTGCAGCGCCCGTCAGGGGCCAGGGTGCGGTACTCCACGTCATAGGCGGTGTGCTGGTCGATCGAGGCTTCAATCGCCCGGCGTGTGCGCTCGCGGTCGTCCGGGTGCAACAGCTCGTAAAAGAGCCGGATGTCGACCTTCGCGTCCGGCGGCAGCCAGAAATGCTCCTTGACCCGGACATCCCAGTTGAGCTGGTCGAAGGGAAGATCGCAGAACCAGTAGCCGATCTGCGCTGCGTCCGTGGCAAATTCGAATCGGTCGCGCTGTTCCTTCAGCGCCGTGTCGGTGTGGATGCGATGGGTCAGATCGACGCCGAACACCAGGATGCCGGAGATGCTGCCGTCAGCCTCGCGCAGCGGCTGATACACAAAATCGACATAGTGCTCCTCTCCGGGACGACCGTCCGACTCCTCCAGCGTGAAGCGCAGCCCCTGTCCCACAAAGGGCTCGCCGGTCCGGAAGACGCGGTCCAGCAAATTGACATAGCCCTGCTCGACGATCTCCGGCATCGCCTTCCGGATCGGCTTGCCGACTACATCTCGGCCGCCGATGAGGCGCAGGTACATGGGATTGACCAGATCGAAAACGTGCTCCGGCCCCTTGAGCAGGGCGAAGAAGGCCGGCGCCTGCCGGAAGGCTGCGAGCAGACGCTGCCGTTCCGATTGCAGGGCCCGCTCGGCGCCGACCCGGTTGGTCGTATCCACAAAGCTGATGAGGACACCGCGAATGGCGCCCTCCGCATCGCAGGCCGGGCTGTAGCTATACGTGAACCATGTGTCCACCAACCGGCCCTCGCGATAAGTGGGAACGTGCTGGTCTTCGTTCCAGCAGGCTTCCCCGCGAAGGGCGGCTTCAATCTGGGGTCCGGAGATCGGCCATGCCTCGCGCCAGACAACCTCACCAGGCTCACCCAGAGCCGCCGGGTGCTTCGCGGTGCCGAGGACCGGAATAACCGCGTCGTTGTAAATGTGGATCAGTTCGGGTCCCCACATCAGGATCATGGGCAGCCGCGTTCCCAGCAGGGTGTTCACCAGAACCACCAGGGCCTCGGGCCATGACGCGATGGGACCCAGCCCTGTCCGGGCCCAGTCATGAGTCCGGATCCGCTCGGCCATCTCGCCCGAACCGGAGATGCGGGGGCGCACCGACGAAGATGCCGGATCGTCCTTGGACGGAAGATTGGTCCTTGACTGGGGAACCACGATTCTAGGTTCAGATGCCATGGAATACCGGAACGATAACGCCGAGGCGCAAGTCATGCGCCTGGAACGGGGGAGCTTTGGCGGACCCGGCCCCAGCGAACCAAAAGAATCGATCGTCTGCGCTGGCCGATCCGGGTTGGAGCAGAATACCAGTTTTCCCACTCGGCACTCTGTTCTGTGATCGCCGATACGGCCACCCTTCCGTGATCCATGCCATGCTGGCGCTCGTCGGGAGATTCCGCCGCAGCGGTGCTGTTCTTTCTCTCCCCGCCGTCGCCCGCATCTCCGGGAAGAAGTGAGGGGAGGACCCTATGGAAAAACCCATTCTGGTCACATGGGCGACCCGCAGCGGCTCGACCGCCGAAGTGGCCGAATCGATCGTCGCTACGCTGCGGCTGGCGGGCTGGATGTCGAGGGGCGCCCGATGCGTGACGTGCGTTCACTCGACGGCTACGGCGCCGTCGTCTTTGGAATCCCGCTGTACATGATGCGCCTGCATCGCGACGGACGACGCTTTCTGGCGGCCTTTCGCAGCGAGCTGCCCGCGCATCCGGTAGCTCTGTTCGTCCTGGGCCCGGTTCACGATAAGGAAGAGGAATTCGTCCCCCCGCGCCACCAACTGACCAAGCAACTGGCGAAGTTTGCCCTGGTTTGCGCCGGTTGCCCGGGAAGTCTTTGGCGGCCGGTCGATCCAACCCGGCTGGGATTTCCCTTTAGCCTTCTGTCCGCGATGAGAAATGCACCGGCCAGCGATGCGCGGAACTGGACGGCGATTCACGCCTGGGCGGAGATGTTGTCGCGATAAGCTGCCCGCGCTGCAACTCGTCAGCATCTGAGCCAGAGCGCGCCGCGCCGAAACTTCGGCGCTCTCCTCCGTGCAAACAAAAAAGCCCCGGCCGCAGCCGGGGCTTTTTGTCGTGGACACGGGATTACATCTGCGCGTATTCCGCTTCTTCTTCCTCGTCGAGCCCGTGCCGCCGCAGCAGCGTGGGCAGGTTCTGCGAGAATGCTGACCGCGGCATCACCATGTCGCAGCCGGCTTCCAGCGCCTTGGCTTTCAGGTCGCCCTGCAGATGCGAGAGGAAGCCGATCACCGAAGTGCCCTTCTTCAGCTTCGACTTGATCTTCGGGATCAGCGACATCGGCTTGGCGGCCGTGTTGTTCAGGTCGAACACGATCAGCGACGGACGCTCTTCTTCCGAAGCCTCGAGGATCCGGGCCACCGTTTCCGGGTCGTTCTTCACAAAGGCGACTTTGATGCCCAGCTTCCGCGCCGACTCATTGATCTTGGCGAAGAAGAACAGGTCCTCGATGAACAGATAAATGCGCACCGGCGCGTCCTCGCGGACGGGCGGCGGTGGCGGCTCCAGCCGGCGGCGTTTTCCTTGTAGTGGCCGTTGCCGTTCACGTTGCCATTCCGGAACTCGATGGTAGACGGCGGACCGTCGGCCACATTTCCGTTCACGGTGCGGTAGCTGTGGTCCATGGGACCGACAAAGACGCGCTCGCGCCGCTGCTTGTTGCGGCGACGGCCGCCTCCGCCTCCGCCCTGCTGGCCATTGCCGTTGCTCTTGAAAAAACGGGTCTGGCTCGAAGGCTGTGGCTTCGGGGCTTCGGCTTGTGCGCCTGGGGCTGAGGCTGCGCCTGCTGGTTCTGGGCCGGCTGCGCATTCTGTCCGTTCGCCTGGCCGCCTCCCCCGCGCTTGTTCTTCCGCCTGCGGCGGCGCCGGCGATGTGCGCCCTGTCCTTGGCAGACTGCCCCGCATGGGGGGCTTGTGCCTGGGCCGGGTAATCGGCCGGGGGCTGAGGCTGGTTCTGCTCTGTTGTCATGCGTGCACTTCCTGGTGCGATGAACTTGAGGGTTCGGGTTCCTGTTTCCTCATCGGTCCTGCCGGGTCAGCCTGCGGCCCTTGCGGAGAAGGTGGCGACTGGCCGGTCTTCCGGGAATCGGGAACGGATATTCGTCAGCTCCGGGCCCAGCATGCGGGGTGCGACCCGACACACGGGCTCGGAAAGGATTGGGTGCGGTGCGAGAATGTGCTGGGTTCCTCGCCTGCTGTGGGATGGCCGCACGGGCCTCCCAAAGAAGCAGGGGGAACGCAACCGAATGCCGCGCCGATCAACGGAACGTACTTGAATTGCCGTCTAATTCTGGTTCAACCTTCACAACCGGGCGTTTCTGCTCTGACGGCGGACGAACGGCGGAGAGCAACTCCCGGGGATGATACCTGACTCTCGAGAATGGCGGCGAGCCTCGCGGAATCACCAGCGTGGCATCAGCCGCTCGTTAGGTAAAGATCATACTACTCCCGGACCTCAAGCGTGACAAGTATTTTGATGCGGGTACTTTAGACACCGATGTAAGGCGGTTACCTTCGCCCCCTGCTCTCGGCAGAACAGAAAAGCCACCCGGCAGGCGGATGGCTTTTCCATGTGACGGCCAGTCACTGGCCTCCCTGAAGTGCCCTTCATCCAAATCGAGCATGATGGATCAGGACTGTGTTTCACTCCGGTCGGGGCAAAATCTTTAATGATCAAGCTCTCATCGACCGGAATTCTTATGTCGCACATTCGCCCCGTTTCCGGAGCTTATGCGTCGCTGGCACTGTGCAGATGTGCAATTGCCGTGCCGTTTTAATTTATGTTTGTAATCAATCGTTTAGGCAGCGAACCAGGGGGTAGGTCATTCTGATTCCCGTAGAACGGAATCTCGCCGGTCCACAAATTCATAACCCCTCTCCCGGGATCAGCGCTGGCAAGTCGGGCAGAAATGGGTGCTCCGTCCCCCCAGAACGATCCGGCGGATGGGCGTGCCGCACACCTGGCACGGCTGCCCCTCGCGACCGTAAACCCGGTGCTGGATCTGGAAAAAGCCCTCGGAACCGTCCGCATCCACATAGTCGGAGATTGACGATCCCCCGGCCTGGATGGCCTTCCGCAGGACCGCCCGTAGCGCGGCATGCAGCCGGTCCAGCTGCTCCCGGGTCAGCCGGCCCGCCCGGCGTGTCGGCCGGATTCCCGCACGAAACAGGCTTTCGTCCGCATAGATGTTCCCCACTCCATGCAGGAGCGACTGGTTCAGCAAAGCTGGCTTGATGGCGAGCTTCCGCCCACGGAAGAGAGTGGCAAACTCGGCCGGCGGGATCGTCAGCGGTTCCCGCCCCGGGCCTGTGAATCCCCCGCCTGCGATGGGGTGCAGGGCAAGCCGGCCAAAGCGTCGCGGATCCACAAACCGCAGCTCCCGGCCCGATGCCAGCCGCAGAATCGCGTGGGTGTGGGGCGGTACCGGCTCCCCGGCCGCGCAGACCAGCAGCCGCCCGGTCATGCCCAGGTGCACGATCCACTGCGTTGCGACTTTCCTGCTCGCTTTCGGCGCGAGATCGAAGACGATGTGCTTGCCCACCCGAGCCACGCGCGCGATGCGCAGCCCCGCCAGAGCGGATTCCATCTCAGCGGCCGGCGTCTTCAACGGCTCCTTGTAGTGGCTGAACCAGGCGGAAACGATACTGTCGCCATGAATGCGGCGATGAACGCCATTCGCAATGGTTTCGACTTCAGGCAGTTCCGGCATGGACTCACCCGAGTGTAACCAGCACACGCCTGCGAGGAAAGCTCCGTACAGGCCGAGCGCTTCGCGCAGCCCTGCTTGACGCATCCTGCCGCCGGCTCGATAGTGGTAGCTTCCTTCCCCTAAGTGTGAGCACGGAGAGTGAGCATGCAGCGTGTGGCGGCAGTGGCAGCTTTGGTTGTGATTCTGAGCGGAACCGGTGTGGCCCAGGAGACAAGCCAGTCCGCGTCCCGAGTGCCGGCGGCGCTGAAGCCTTACGTGAAAATCGACGCGCCCGTCCTCGTGCTGCAACACGTCCGCGTGATCGACGGAACCGGAGCGCCCGCTCGCGACGATCAGGAAGTCGTAATCGAGAACGGAAAGATTAACTTTGTCGGCTTGCAATATGCCGCGCCGCCTCCGCCGCCCGGCGCGACGATGCTGGACCTGACCGGCAAGACGGTCTTTCCCGGACTGGTGGGCATGCACGAGCACCTCTTCTATCCGCTACCGGATGGCGGTCCGGGCCTGCTGCCCCTGTATGGCGAGATGGCCGACAGCGCGCCGCGTCTCTATCTGGCCGCAGGTGTCACCTCGGCGAGAACCGCGGGCAGTCTGGAGCCCTATACCGACATCTCCATCAAGCAGGCCATCGACGCCGGCCAGAGTCCCGGCCCGAAGCTCTTTCTCACCGGCCCTTATCTCGAAGGCGCGCCGGCGATCGGCCCGCAGCTCCACACCCTGACCGGGCCCGACGATGCGGCGCGGCTGGTCGATTACTGGTCGGCCGAGGGCATGACCTCCTTCAAGGCCTACATGCATATCAATCCGCCCGAGCTGAAAGCGGCGATTGACCGCGCCCACGCGCACGGGCTCAAAGTCACCGGTCACCTGTGCGCCGTCGGCTTTCAGGAGGCAGCCTCACTCGGCATCGATAACCTGGAGCACGGCCTCGCGGTGGATACGGAGTTCTACTCGCAGAAGAAAGAAGGCGTCTGCCCCGGCCAGCGTCCCCCGCAGATGGAGCTGGCAAAGATGGATGTGGAGGGGGCCCAAATTCAGGGCACCATCCGCGACCTGATCGCGCACCACGTCGCCGTCACGTCCACGCTGGCCATCTTCGAGAGCTTTGTGCCGAATCGCCCGCCGATGAGCGAAGAAATGCGGGCCCGCACCGCGCTGCTGCCGGATGCATGGGGAAGCTACGCGGCTACCCGCGCCGGCATTGCCGAGCATGCCGATTCCTCCGTCTGGCCGCGGCTGCTCACCATGGAAATGCAGTTCGAGCGCGATTTTGTGAAGCAGGGAGGCCTTCTGATGGCCGGCTGCGATCCCACCGGCTATGGCGGCGTCCTCCCTGGCTTTGGCGACCAGCGCAACCTGGAGCTGCTGGTAGAGGCCGGCTTCACCCCGGAAGAGGCCATCCACATCGCCACTCAGAACGGCGCGAAATGGCTCGGCCAAACCAGCCAGTTAGGCACAATCGCTCCCGCCCGGGCGGCGGATCTGGTGGTGGTCGACGGCAATCCCGCCCAGCACATCGCCGACGTGGAGAAGGTGGAGACCGTCTTCAAAGACGGCATCGGCTACGATCCGCAGAAGCTGCTCGACTCCGTGCGGGGCCTGACCGGCCTGCGCTGAGGCAACCCTTCCTGTGGAAACATCCTCTTGCACTTCGACTCCCCGTGCTGTTACCACAGGGACTCCCCCGAACAAAACGAAAGAGAGGAACCTATGGGACACGGACTAATTGCCTGGATCATTATCGGCCTCATCGCAGGCTGGCTCACCGGCAAGCTGATGAAAGGCTCCGGTTTCGGTTTTCTGATGGATATGGTCGTCGGCCTGGTCGGCGCCCTTATCGGCGGATTCATCTCCGCACACCTGGGCTTAGGCGGCGTAGGCCAGCATGGTCTGCTGATGAGCATCCTCATCGCCGTGATTGGCGCTGTGATCCTCACCTGGATCGTGCGACTGATCAGCGGTAATCGCAGAGCGGAGCTCTAACCAGCCCGCTCCGGACGAAAATCTGCTTAAGGGGGCCTGGAGAGACTTCCCGGCTCCCCTTAGGCGGACTGGCGTCGGGGCACGTCGTCAAGCCGCTCTTCAAGCACCACCTCCACAGAATCGCCGGCATCCTTGCCGATCGATTCCAGAATGGCAGCCTTCACCGGCAGCTTGTGCTGTCCGTCTCCCAGCGCCATAAAGGAGCTGCGAAACGGAACGCCGTCGATTGTTCCGCGCACCTTCACCAGCCCGCGCGTTCCAAAGAACGCAGCCGAATGCGGCCAGATCACATACGTCCAGCCGCCTTTCGCGCGGCTTCTTTGCAGCTCTGCGGTAAAAGCCTGATGCAGCTTCATACGGGGCCCTCTGAAAATTACCGGATCTACTGCAGCAATGAGATCGCCACGCTGGTCATCGCCGTCACCCCGGTACGCAGCGTAGGTTCCGGCAGTGGCTCGAAGCGGCTGGTGTGCGGCCCGGGCAGCTCCTTGCCCTCCGCCTTTGCCGCCGCAAACTTCACCGGATCCATCGCTCCCAGGATGAAATAGGTCAGCGGAATCTCGTGTTGCGGCAGCGCAAACACGCCCACATCTTCGCTGGCCATACCGCGCGGCACATCGAAGACCTTGTCCGCGCCCAGCGCCTTCGCCAGTGTGCCCTTCACTTCTTCGGTCTGCTTCGGATCGTTGAAGAGCACCGGAGTCGACTCATTCTCCAGCACCGTCACCGTCGCTGCCTTGTCCGGCGGCAGCCCCGCCGAGGCGGTAATGCCCGCCGCCATCTGCTTCAGCCCCTGAATCACGGTGTTGCGGCTTTCGTCGCTGAACGAGCGCGTCGTCAATTCCAGCTTCACCTGGTCGGGAATGATGTTCCGCTTGGTGCCGCCTTCAATATGCCCCACCGTGACCACGGTCGGGTCCTGCGGATCTTCTTCGCGGCTCACGATCGTCTGGATCTGCGTGATGTAAAGCGCCGCCAGCGTGACCGGATCGCGCCCCGCCTGCGGGTAGGCGCCGTGCCCGCCGATCCCATGAATCACCACATCGATGGAAGTCGAACTGGACGCCGAGGGTCCGCTGCGCACGCCCACCGTTCCCGCCGGCAGGCCGTTCGTGTCGTGCAGCCCGATAATGCGGTCCGGCCGCCCAAACCGCTCGTAGAGGTGATCCGCCAGCATCGCCTTGGCCCCGTCAATCGTCTCCTCCGACGGCTGGCCCACCAGCATGAGCGTGCCGTGCCACTGCGATTTCATCGCCACCATGGCCCGTGCCGTGCCGATCAGCACTGTGGTGTGCACATCGTGCCCGCAGGCGTGCATCACCCCCACCATCTGCCCCTGCAGGTCCTTCATCTGCACGTGGCTCGCATAGGGAACGCCGGTCTGCTCCACGATCGGCAGTGCATCCATATCGGCGCGAATCATCAGCGTCGGCCCGGGGCCATTCTTCAGGATGCCGACCACGCCGTACGCCTGCGAGCCGTCCGGATAGCGGCCCACCCGCTCGGTGACCGTGTAACCCGCTGCTCGCAGCGCTGCCGCCACAATTCCCGACGTGCGCGCTTCGAAATGGGACAACTCCGGATGCTCGTGGATGTCCTTATAGGTATCCACCAGCGAGGGCACCTCAGAATTAACAAACGAGGGAACATTCTGCGCGGCCGCCGCCGCAAAACCAAAACAGGCCACTCCTGCAGCTAGAAAAGGTCGCACGGGCTCTCCTGAGAACCAAAGAATGCGGGCAGTATACGCGAGCCACTTCCATCAACGTCGGAACCCCGCCGCAGTCGAAGAGAGGCATGCCGCCGCGGCGGAGATGCAGTCCAGCCGTTGGCCGTCACCGCAGGGCGCAGACGCGGCTGACCCTGTGTTCAGTGCATCGGCGCCCGCTGATTCAGGCGCGAGCTTCCTGGGGTCGCTGGGCCGCTGCTGCACCAGCTTCAGCCGCCCCTTCGCGGTAAACGGCTGCGCCGGCCGCCGTACCCACGACCAACTCAATCAGAGCGCCGGCCGTCGTGTAGAGGGTGAGGTGATTGTTGAACAGGCCCGTTGCCCACATGATGGACGCATTCGGCAGCAGCGACGTAGCCACCCACATCGCAATACCTGCACAAATGGCGGTGCGCAGTCCTGCGCCGAAGCGCGGCCGGATCGCGGCATAAAACCAAACCGCCAGCAGCCCCAACCCCATGCCGATCACGTTGAACCACACCACCTGGCTGGAGGTGAATGCAGGACGGCCCAGCCGGGTCATGTCGTGAGCCCAGCGCGGCGCCAGGATCACGCCGTCCACCAGATAGCTCATGAAATCGATTCCAATACCCGCAACGATCCCACCCAGAATCCAGCGGCCGATGTTGATCTTGCCCATACTGCCTCCTTGGGGGATGACGAAGTGTACGCGCGCCCCTGACCCGATTCAAAGGAAATCTGGAGCTTCCCGGCTCCGGCGCCACGGGGCGAAGAAGAAACGAACATCCGGAGTAGAATAGGCAGATGTTGTCCCCGGTGACTCCAGTCCCGGAGAACCTTCCGGAGTTACTCATTCCCGAAAGCCTCGCCTGGGCGCATCCGCTCGTGCAGGAGTGGTTTGTCCGCCGCTTTGGCACGCCCACCGAGCCGCAGGAAGCCGGCTGGCCCGTGATTTTGCAACAGCAGCCAGTACTCATCTCCGCTCCCACCGGCTCCGGTAAGACCCTGGCTGCGTTTCTCATCTGTATCGATGGGCTCATCCGCAAAGCGCTCGATGGCCGCCTCGGTTGCGCGACGGAAGTCGTCTACGTCTCTCCCCTCAAGGCGCTCTCCAACGACGTCCAGAAGAACCTCGAAACGCCACTGCGGGAGATTAGGAGCTGGCCCTTCAGCGCGGCTACCTTTCCCGCCGGTACGCGGCGGCGTGCGGACCGGCGACGCGCCCGCGGCCGAACGCCGCTCCATGCTCAAGACGCCGCCCCATATCCTGGTCACCACGCCGGAGTCGCTCTATATCCTGCTCACCGCGCACCAGAGCCGCGAACACCTGCGCCGCGTGCACACCGTCATCGTGGATGAGATCCACGCCATGGCCGACGACAAGCGCGGCTCCCACCTGGCGCTGAGTCTTGAGCGCCTCGACGCGCTGGTCACCGGTGAAAACGCTCTGTTGGCCGGCGCCAGCCTGCTTTCGTATCCGAAACCGTTACGCATTGGCCTGTCGGCGACGCAGAACCCCATCGAGCTGGTTGCGCAGTTCCTCGGCGGCACGCGCGGCGATGACGTCCACATCGTTCAGGCCGGCCAGCGCCGCCGGCTCGACCTGGGGCATCGAGGTTCCGACGGACGAGCTCGGCTCCGTCGCCACCATGGCCATCTGGGAGAGCGTTTATAACCGCCTCACCGAGCTGACCCTCGAACATCGCTCCACCCTGGTCTTTGTCAAACGCGCAAAATGGCCGAACGGCTGGCCTTCGCCCTCGGCGAAAGACTGGGCAAGGAAAACGTCGCCTGCCATCACGGCAGCCTCTCCCGCAAACTGCGTCTCGACGCCGAGCATCGCCTGAAGAACGGCGAGATTCGCGTGCTCATTGCGACGGCCTCCCTCGAACTCGGCATCGACATCGGCACTGTGGATCTGGTCTGCCAGATTCAGTCTCCGCGCGCCATCTCCGTCGGCATGCAGCGCGTGGGGCGCGCTGGCCACTGGCGCGGCGCCATCCCCAAAGGCCGCTTCTTCGCTGTCACACGTGACGATTTGATGGAGCAGGCCGCGCTGGTTCGCGCCATGCGCTCCGGCGTCCTCGATCGCCTCGAGATTCCACCGCAGCCCTTCGACGTCCTGCTGCAGCAGATTGTCGCCGCGTGCTCCGCCGAACCCTGGGAAGAACGCGTCTGTGGGAGGTCTTCCGCCGCGCGCAGCCCTATCGCGGCCTCTCCTGGCAGAACTTCGACCAGGGCCTGGGCCTGCTCACGGACGGCATCGAGTCCAGCCGCGGACGCTACGGCGCCTATCTGCTGCGCGACCGCGTGCAGGGCCGGATCCAGGGACGGCGCGGCGCTCGCACCACCGCCATCACCAACGGCGGCGCTATCCCCGATGCCGCGGTCTTCCCTGTCATCCTGCAGCCGGAAGGCGTGCAGATCGCCACCCTCGACGAGCACTTCGCCGTCGACTCCTCGCCCGGCGACGTCGTCCAGCTCGGCAATTCCAGCTGGCGTATCCAGCGCATTGAGACCGCCGGCCGCGTCCTTGTCGAAGACGCTCACGGCGCGCCTCCGACCCTGCCCTTCTGGTTCGGCGAATCCCCGCAGCGCACCCGCGAGCTCTCGGAATTTGTCGCGGAATTGCGTGAGGAGATCGATCGCCGCACCCGTAACGCTCTTCCCGGATACATCAGCCAGGCCATGCCCGAAATCGGTGCTGCTGCCGCGTTTCTAAAAGAAGAATGCGGCCTCGACGATGCCGGTGCCGAACAGCTCATCGGCTATGTGGTCTCCGGCCGCGCCGTGCTGGGCGTCGTGCCTTCTGTCACCACCGTCGTTGCAGAACGGTTTTTTGACGAGGGCGGCGGCATGCAGCTTATCCTGCACGCGCCCTTTGGCGGCCGCATCAACAAGGCCTGGGGTCTCGCTCTGCGGAAACGCTTCTGCCGCGGTTTCAATTTCGAGCTGCAGGCTGCCGCTACCGACAACGGCCTGAACATCTGCCTCGCCGAGCAGCACAGCTTTCCCCTGAGCGACGTTTTCCACTTCCTCACCACGGAAACCGTGACCGAGCTGCTGGAGCAGGCCTCGCTCGCCTCGCCCATCTTCAAAACTCGCTGGCGCTGGGACGCCGGCCGCAGTCTGCAACTGTTGCGGTTTCAAAAGGGAAAAAATTCCGCCCCAGATTCAGCGCATTCGCAGCGACGATCTTCTGGCCAGCGTCTTCCTTCAGGCCGCGGCCTGCTTTGAAAACATCGAGGGCGATATTCAGATTCCGGATCACCCCCTCGTCAGGAAGTCATGCGCGACGTCCTGCAGGAGGCCATGGACCTGGAAGGCCTCAAGGCTGTCCTCGCTGCCATGGATTCCGGCCAGATCGGATGCGTCGCCGTTGACACCACGACGCCTTCCGCCTTCGCCCACGAGCTGATTAACGCCAATCCCTACGCCTTCCTCGACGACGCGGGTCTCGAGGAGCGCCGTGCCCGCGCGGTCCAGTTGCGGGGCGTGCTGCCGGATTCGGTCCTCGGCGAGCCGGCCGCCTGTCGCCCCAGGCCATTGCTGAAGTGCGGCGGAGGTTTCGGCTGACATCCGCGACGAACATGAGCTGCACGACCTCCTCTGCGCCCTGATCATTGTCCCACAACGATCCTGAACCATCCTGGAGCCCGGGATTGGCCCATTTTCCTGTCGCGTCTGGAAAGAGACCGACGCGCCACCATAGCCCGTGCCGCTGGACAGGAATATTACGTCGCAGCCGAACGGACTGAATGGTTTAGCACGTTGTTGCCCACTGTGAATTCGCTGTGGAAATGTGCAAAATGGGTGCGGAATTGTCCGATCCCGGTGACATTCTCCGCAAAACGTGCCAAGGCTGGTTACAAATCACCGGGCCGACGACTTCCACCGCCCTCGGCGCACGTCTTGGCCTCAATCCGTCTGCGATTTGGGCTCAGATGGTCCGCCTTGAATCCACCGGAACCATCCTGCGCGGCATCTTCGAAGGCCACCCCGGCCAATCTGAACTCCCTGACGTCGACGTGGAGTGGTGCGAACGCCGCATCCTCCAGCGCATTCACAAGCGCACCCTGAATGCCCTGCGCCAGCGATTGAGCCCGTCACTCCCGCCGTCTACATGCGCTTCCTGCTCGACTGGCAGCACCTCGGCGACCGGCGACGGCTCAGCGGTGAGGCCGGACTCCTCGACGCCCTCCGCGCCCTCGAAGGCTTTGAAGCCCCCGCCGCTGAGTGGGAGCGTTCCCTCCTGCCCCAGCGCGTCGCCGGCTACGATCCCCGCTGGCTCGACGCCCTCTGCCTTACCGGAGCCGTCGGCTGGGGCCGCATCTCTCCCCACCCCGCCTTCGCCGATCCCTCCAGTGGCGGACCGCGCCGCGTTGTGCCTACCAGCATGGCCCCCGTAACCTTCTTCGTGCGCGAAGAAGCTTTGTGGATGGATTTGTGCCTCTCGCGGCGACAGATTTCCGAGACCGCCCTCAACGCCTGCCTCAGCGATCTCGCCAACCGCGTGCGCTCCTGCCTGTCGGAGCGCGGCGCCATGTTTTCCGCCGATCTCATTCGCCTGCTCGCCGCGCCTGCCGAAGACGTCCACCGCGCCCTGTGGGAGCTGGTCGCCGCCGGCCTGGTCAACGCCGACGGCTTCGACAGCCTGCGTCTGCTCATCGATCCCCGCCGCAAGCGCGCCTTTTCCGCACCCGGCCGCACCAAAGCGGCCGGACGCAACGCCTCCGGCCGCTGGGCCCTCCTCGCCGACCCGCAACCCGAAGTCCCGCTCTCGCGCGATCCCGAAGCCGCCACCCAGGCCGCCGTCCGCCACGACGCCCAGCTCGAGTCCGCCTGCCACATGCTCCTGCGTCGCTACGGCATCGTCTTCCGCGACGCGTTGGCGCGCGAAACCACCGTCCCGCCCTGGCGCGAGCTGGTCGGCATGTTCCGGCGTCTCGAAGCCCGCGGTCTGGCCCGCGGCGGCCGCTTTGTTTCCGGATTCGGCGGCGAGCAGTTCGCCCTGCCCGAAGCTGCCGAAAGCCTGCGCGCGAATCGCACCCGCGCCCTCGCCGACATGCCCCCGCTCACTCTGTCCGCCGCCGATCCCATGAACCTCGTCGGCGTCGTCATCCCCGGCGATCGCACGCCCTCCATCGCCGGCAACACCGTGACTCTGCCATTGCCGCCAGCCGCGCCCGACCCGCCTGTTTTGGAAATGCCCATCCCAAGCGCCTTCGTGTTTGAGCGGCAGAAGCTCGAAGGCGGCGCTCTTGCCTGATCCCAATGCGCCGGCTGACCGCCCCGTCATCGAAGGCGAAGATTTCTACCGCGAAGGTCCGTACGTTGTCTTTACCGAGGCGTATCACCGCCGGCGTGGATATTGCTGCGGTTCCGGCTGCCGCCACTGCCCTTGGCGCGACGAGCCGAGTCCCGCCATCCCGCAGCAGGACTCCGGCTCAGTCTGACTGTTATTGCACTTTCCCGATGTACACGCCGTAGGGTCCCAGCGCCACCGAATGCAGCGACTCCGGATCGGCCCCGCCCAGCGTCTTCATCAGCGTCGTCGCATGCGTCCTCTGCACGCCCTGCGCCGAGAGGTCCAGGCTTACAGTCTGCGGCTGTGCCGTAAAGTTGCAGGTCACCACGACGACCTCGCCATCCGGCGCCTTCCGCATCCACGAGAGCACATGCTCGTCGTTCTTGTTCAGCATGACCTCGTCGCCGTCGTGCAGCGCTGCATCGCTTCTCTTTAACGCGATGAGTTGCTGGTACCAGTGCAGCAGCGAATCCGGCTCCTTCTCTTCCGCCTCCACGTTCACAGTCCTGTAGCTCGGCGGAATCGGCAGCCAGGTCGTCGCCGCCGTCGAGAAGCCCGCATCCTTGCCCGCATCCCACTGCATCGGAGTGCGCTCGCCATCGCGCCCTTTCTCCTTCGGCCACCCGCGAATCCCAATCGGATCCTTCACGTCGGCCTTACTCTTCGGCGGCGTGGTCACCATACCGATCGCGTCGCCGTAATACATCATCGCCGTGTCCCGCGAGGCAAACAGCATCGTTGCCAGCACGCGGCCCACATCCTCTTTGTGATCGTCGGTGACGTACCGGTCCCAGCGCGGGTTGTCGTGGTTGTCGAAGACAAACAGCGGCATCTTGCCGCCGATCTCCGTCTCCGCCTCATCGATCCGCGCGCGGAACCGATCCGTGTCCAGCCTGTTGTCGTGCGCCGCGGAAGCCCACCTGCATATCCATCGGCAGGTCCAGCTCATCGTTGTTCGTGCCATACCACTTGTCCAGATCCTTAATCGAGCCGAGGTAGGTTTCTCCGATCATGACCACTTTGCGTCCCTGGATACTGGTCCGCCACGTGCCGCAGTTCGCGGATCACGTCGTGCACTTCCGGCAGATCGTCGGTCAGGTTGGTCTTCACTTCTTTGTCGCCATAGGCGTTGATCCGCGGCTGGCCATCCGGTCCCAGCACATATTCCTCATCGCGGAATTGCGGATCCTCAAACAGAGACGTGATCGCATCCAGCCGGAATCCCACCACGCCCCGGTTGATCCAGAAGCGCTCCACGTCATACATCGCCTTGCGCACCTGCGGATTGGTCCAGTTCAGGTCCGGCTGCTGCACATAGAAGCGGTGGTAGTAGTACTGCTGCCGCGCCTCGTCCCACTGCCACGCCGAGCCCCCGAAGACCGACAGCCAGTTGTTCGGGCGGTTCCCGCTTGCCGTTCACCATCTTCGCGTCGTGCCACACGTACCAGTCCGCTTTGGGATCGTGCGCGACTTCGCCGACTCCTCGAACCACGGATCCTTGTCCGATGTATGGTTCAGCACCAGATCCATGATGATGCCGATGTGCCGCTTCTTCGCCTCTCGCACCAGCCGGTCGAAATCCGCCATGGTGCCGTATTGCGGATCGATCGCCTCGTAGTCCGAGATGTCGTAGCCGAAATCCACCTGCGGCGAAGGATAGATGGGCGTCAGCCAGACGGCGTCCACACCCAGCTTCTCCAGAGAATCGAGCCGCGAGGTAATGCCGTTCAGGTCGCCGATGCCATCGCCGTTCGAATCCTGGAAGCTGCGCGGATAGATCTCATCGATCACCCCATTTTTCCACCAGTTGGGATTCGCCTGGGCTGCGAGTTGCGAAGGCAGAAATGCGTTGAGAGACAGGGCAAGGACGAGACAGGCCAAAGCGCGGGCCGCTGTTTTCATATTTGTTGTTCACTCCCAAAGAAGTTCGACTGCGGTTAGACCGCTCTCTGCGGCGGCTTCTGAACCAGGCACCGAAGGTACCACAACCGTACGCACCGGCGCGGGCCGTCCTCGGGACGCGATACTCTGTTGCCCATGACCAAGCTGTCGCATTTCGATGAGGCCGGCGCAGCGCGCATGGTGGACGTAAGCGGCAAACCCGCAACGCGACGCGAAGCGGAAGCTTCTGCGTTTGTCGATCTCTCCGCCGAAGCCCTCGCCGCGCTGCCCCACAATCCCAAAGGCAATCCTCTGGAAGTCGCGCGCATTGCCGGAATTCAGGCGGCCAAGCGCACCGCGGAGCTGATCCCCATGTGTCATCCCCTGCCGCTCAGCATGGTTGATGTGCGCATGGAAGTTGCCCCCGGCGGCATCGCGATCCGCGCCACCGCCGCTACCACCGCGCCCACCGGTGTGGAAATGGAAGCCATGACCGCCGCCGCCGTTGCCGCACTCACCGTCTACGACATGTGCAAGGCCGTCGACAAGTCCATCACCATTCGCGAAGTGCGCCTCGAGCGCAAAACCGGCGGCAAGAGCGGCGACTACACAAGGCCTTCGTGAAAACGCACGGCCGCCCGCTCAGGAAGCGGCAGACACGCGCGCCATATCCAGCGTCACCGGTGTCGCCAGCACCATCTGAAACTGCCATCCGCCGTCGAAGAGCACAAAATTCCCACCGCCGTGACGGTGCGTCGTGAGTACGGCAATTAGAACCACCGCCGCTACCCCACCAAGCGAGGCGCCGATGATCGCCCCTTTCGAGGGTCCCATCTGCGGCAGTGGAGGCAGTGTCGGGTTGGTTGGGTTCGTCTGCTCGCGCGTCACCCCCACGGGCGGCCCACTATCCCAGGCAAGCTCTCCCACCCGCTGGGGTCCTGAAATTTCGGTTGGCCATGCCACTTCTGCCTGCGTGTTCATCGCATCCAGCGGCACCGAGTAGCCGTTCGCAAACAGCATCCGCGTGAAGTGGATCTTCACCGATGGGCCATGCGCCGCCACCGCATTCACCATCCCCTCCACATAGGTTCCAGCCGGGATCGCCACCGCCGTGCCCACCGTTACCGGAAACGCCACCACCGCGCGCACCGAATCGCCCACCTTCGTCGCCTTGCTCTGAATCGGCGTCACCAGCGTGAGAGCGATCGATGTGCCGGCCGGAACCACCAGGCTGCCGCTCGCCAGCGCGCTGGTCGGTCCGTTCGAAGCACTGCCTGCCGGCGCGCCCGGCATCTGCCCGCCCACCAGCGAAGCCATCATCAATGCCACCGTCCATTGCGTGATCATTGCTCCCACCGTTCCTTTCATTGCCCTCTCAAACTCAGGCGCTGCTGCTCAATGTGGCGCTGTGCTCCCGGTGCTTGCCGAATTCGCTCCACCGTTCGCGCCAACTGCCCGCGCCACGGGAACGCTCGACACGACCACCGGCGGCGGCGGAGACACCGTTCCCGCAAAGCCCGATGTGCCGGGCGTCCCCGGTATGACCGTATCGGGCGTTGCCGGCGTCCCCGGAATCACCGTGTCCGGCATCCCCGGCCCTCCCGGAATCACAGTATCCGGCGTTCCTGGCGTTCCCGGAATGACCGTATCCGGGGTTCCCGGCGATCCTGGACTGCCCGGCGTGGGCCGGCACATTGTCGCGCTTTTAAAGCTCCTCGGCTCCGGCGCATGGGTCAGCGGAATTGCCGCCGTTACCTGATCCGCGTTCAAAGTGAGCGGCGCCGCCAGAGCCATTTCGATCTGCGCACCGTTGTCCAGGAGCAGATCGTTGGCCGTGCTCACCTGGATCGTCACCTGCATCTCGATTGCGTCGGGCGGCAATGCCGCGCCTGGAGCGGCATCCGGCAGCGCCACCACATAGCCGTCCGCGAAAATAATGGTCGTGAACAGCACCTCCAGCTGCGCCTGATTCCGTTTCCGCGACGGCGGCGTCGCTGACTCGAATGCGACCCTCCACCCATGTTCCTGCGGGAATCGCGATGCGGTCGCCCAGTGCCACCGGGTAATTCGTTTGCCCGTAGAGAGTGTCGCCCGCTTTCGCCGTCTTCGCCGGCAATGGCCGCACCACCGCGACCTCGATCTTTGTCCCTGCCGCCAGCGTCAGCGCGCCTGCTGCATCGGGGGCCTGGACCTGGCGGGAATCCGTCTCTGCTGCAGCCACACCCGCCCAGCCCAAAAGCCCAGCCAACAAAAATGCGACCAGCCCTCTGGTCGCTCTCCCTCGCCTCTCCTGCCTCCATCCCCCCCGCATGGCCGCCTCACTTCCTCGCCACCACGAATCAAAGACGGTCCAGCTGCATACTTGGTTTCACCACTAGTAAAGAACCGGTTTGGGCACTCATGTCGCGGGCTTCATTCCAGCCACCTGATCGCCTCGATATCGTGTACTCTGCCGGTTCAACAACGATGCGGCAGCCTGCCACCCTGCAGCGTCCTCGCGGTCGTTCAGACATCAGGCGGGGCGGGCTGTTTTTGGAGGCCGTACCTTTGCGCAGTACAAAACGGCCAAGGGAGGCATGTCCCAGGGGATTGAGGGGAAGCTATACGCAACCTACAAAAGCCATACCTGCTATATGTTCGAGACGGATATCGCGTCAGCGTACGCAGTGGAGGATGTCAAGGATTTGAACCCGACCGAGACACGGGCAATTGAGGGGCATCTGCTGGAGATCATGAACTCCGTGCGAATTGTGCCTCCAAAACGATGAGCCATCCACGGGGTCGAAAGGCAAAGCCAGCAAGGGCCGACGATCCGCGACTCTCGAAAGTGTCGGCATTGTGCCGGGCGCTTGCGGAGACCGCGCGCACAGACATGGGAGACCATGCGGCGTTCACCGTACGCGGGAAGAAGTTCGCCTACTTCCTCAACGACCATCATGGCGACGGCATCGTCGCGGTGTATGCGCGGGCGTTTCCTGGCGAGAACACAAAGCTGATCGAGGCGCATCCCAGGAAGTTCTACTCCCCTGCCTACATTGGGCCGCGCGGCTGGGTCGGCCTGCGCCTCGATCGGGGCAGAGTGGACTGGGACGAGGTGCGCGACCTGGTGATGGCGAGCTATTTGCAGGTAGCGCCGAAGAAGCTCCGCGCGCAGGTCGAGGCCACCCTCGAATAACCGTCAGAGCGTCGCGGGCGCCGGCATTTGTGCGGGCGGCGGTGGCGGATAAAGACGCTCGCCAAGCGGCTGATAGCGGTTGCCGTAAAAGATGAGCGCATAGAGCCGGACCCCGGTGTAGAGTGGTCCGAAAGCGGCAACGAAGACGAGCAAACCGGCCACGCCCGCAACAATACCGACTGCGACTTCGAGGAAGATTCCCAGGGCGGCATGCCCCAACGCGGCATGCAGGCCGACTTCGACCGCGACCAGAGCGAAGACGAAGAGCACCACCGGGATGATGAGCACGATGACCAGGCCGATGGCTCCGGCGATGGGCATCAGCACCCGAAGCAGCGCGTAGACGAAGAATCCGCCTTTTTCAACGCGAATGCGCGACCAGACCGCATTCCAGGCAGAGGCGACGCTGGCATTTTCAAGGGCGAAGTGCGGCAGCATCAGGTCACGCAACAGAATATTGGCGGCGATGCCGGCCAGAACGAAGAGCAGGAGGATCGGGATCAGGGGCAGGAAGAGGGCGAAGATCGAGCCAAAACTGGGGTGACCGCCCGCATGAAAGCTGCGGAAGAGTCCCAGAAAGCCGGCGGCGAAGGGCATCAGGACAAGGCCCAGGGCCAGCAGAAATCCCAGGTAGACGACCACGTTGAACCAGAAGAAGCGGGTCGCCGGCTCACGATAAAAATGCCATCCGGGGCGAATCTCCCGAATGTTCTGGACCAGGCAGTGGAAGTACGCGAAGCGCAGGCGCGTGATCAGGTAATACATCAAGAGTCCGATGAGTGCGACCAGCGCCAGGATGGCGACGCCGGCGGCAATCTCCATCGGCGTGACTCTGAAGGGCGCGAACGAGGAGAAGTTCGAAGCATGGTGGGAGGGGTGGTGTCTGGGGAACGATGAGTTGAAGCTTCCTCCCGAGGTGCCTTCGGTAAGCAGCGCCACCAGGCATAGCTTGAGATAGGTGCCGAGGCGGAAGGGGCGAAAGAGAAATTCCCGGGTTCGCTGAATGGCGGGGGAGATAGCGTCGGCAGCTGAGATGGCAGGCATACAAGCCCCTTTCGGTGGGAAGTGTAGGGGAAAACCGCGCAGCAACAACCCATTTCGTGCGGCGGGATTCGTGTTGCGCAACAACCAGTCGCTTGTCCGCGCCGCCGGCTCCCGCTAATTCCGATTTCTGATTTTTGAGGTCATGGACCCCCCCCAAAACCATCGCTCTTGACAATATCACAATATGCGATAAACTGATCGCGATTTGCAATATCTCTATGAAACTCGGTGAAAAACTCAGGTATCTGCGCGAGGCTGAAGGCGAGCTGCGCGGGCTGGGGCGCGCCATCACCCAGCAGGAGATGGTCCGCGCGCTCAGATCTGAAACGGGCAAAGCGCTCAGCCAGAGCTACCTCTCGCAGATCGAGAGCGGCGCGCGGCCGCACCTGACCAACACCACGCGCCAGGTGCTGGCGAAGTTCTTCAAAGTTCACCCGGGCTATCTGGTCGATGATCCGGAGGGCTACAGCGCGGAGCTGCTGAGCGATGCGCGCGTACTCGAGGACAAGCTGGACCTCTGGCTGGTGAGCGGGGCGGAGCGTTTCCGGCGCGATCCGGAGCTGAGACGGGCGCTGCTTGCGCTGTCGCGGCACGACGATTCGCGACGTTGCCTGTTGCTGCTGCAGTCCGTGATTGAAACGCCGGGGCTGGTGGATCGGCTCTTCGATGTGCTGGGCTCCCCTGCAGTCCCCGAGCCTGTACAGGTAAATGGGGCGCACGCAGGAGCCCGAACCACCGCGGCTGCTCGGCGCAGGGAGGCGAAGCGATGACTACTTTCTATCTGATTTGCTTCACGCTGGGATTGTCACTGACCGTGCTGTCGGCGCTGGGTGCATTTACGCACCTGCACATCGGTCATGTGCACCTGCATCTGCATCCCGGACACGGCGCCGGCCACACCCATGTGCACATCTCCGGACAACAGGCCGCGGGCAAGGCCAGCGTGAGCCCGGTCAACGGATTCACACTGGCGGCGTTCCTGTGCTGGTTCGGTGGATGCGGCTATCTGCTGGCACGCAGCCACGATTTCGGCATGGGCGTGGTGCTGGCGCTGGCCACGATTACCGGCCTGGCCGGCGGAGCGCTGCTGTTCTGGTTTCTGGTGCGTGTGCTGCTGCCGCATGAGAAGGAGCTGACCGCGGCCGACACCGACATCCTCGGCGTTCTCGGTCTGGTAACCGGACCGATCCGCGAGGGCCGCACGGGGAGATTCAGTTTTCGCAGAACGGCGCTCGCCGTTTTGCGCCCGCGCGCAGTGAGGCAGGCGTAGCGCTTCCGCGGGGAATCGAAGTGGTGGTCATGCGCTACGAACAAGGCATCGCGTACGTGCGTCCCTGGGACGAGTTGTCCGGCGAAATCGCCGCAGCCCCCGGAGAGTTCGAACCGCGCGGCGCCTCAACCCCAACCCCAATTAACCCTGATGGAAAGGATCAGGCGTTATGACGAACACAATCATTGTCATTGTTGGACTGAGCCTGCTGGCGTTCATCATTCTCACCGGAATGCTGGCCAGAATGTTTCGCAAGGCGGGCCCGAACGAAGCGCTCATCGTGTATGGATTCCGCGGCCCCCGCGTCATCAAGGGGCACGGAACGATCATCTTCCCCATGGTGGAGAACTGCCGCGAGCTTCGCTGGAGCTGATGTCGTTCGACGTCGCACCGCAGCAGGATCTCTACACGAAGCAGGGTGTCGCGGTCACGGTGGAAGCCGTAGCGCAAATCAAGGTGCGCAGCGATCAGGAATCGATCCTGACCGCGGCCGAGCAGTTCCTCACCAAGACGCCGCCGCAGCGGGAGGGGCTGATCCGTCTCGTGATGGAAGGCCATCTGCGCGGCATCATCGGCCAGCTCACGGTGGAACAGATTGTGAAGGAGCCGGAGATGGTGGCCGACCGCATGCGCGGCACCTGCGCCGACGACATGAGCAAGATGGGCCTCGAAGTCGTCTCATTCACCATCAAGGAAGTCCGCGACAAGAACGAATACATCACCAACATGGGCCGGCCGGACATTGTTCGCATCAAGCGGGACGCGGAGATTGCGGCGGCCGAGGCAGAGCGCGACACGGCGATTCGCCGGGCCGATTGCCAGTCGAGAGGCTGCGGTGGCGAAGGCGTCCGCCGACCAGGAGCGTGTGATCGCCGAAACCGCCTCGCTCACCAAGCAGGCGCAGGCGCAGCGCGATCTGGACATCCAGAAGGCGACGTTCGCCGAGCAGAGCCGTAAGCAGCAGGCGCAGGCGGACAAGTCCTACGAACTCCAGACCAACATCACCCAGCAGCAGGTGATCGCCGAGCAGGTGAAGGTGCAGCAGATCGAGAAAGAGCAGCAGATCAAGGTGCAGGAAGCAGAAATTCTGCGCCATGAGAAGGAGTTGATCGCCACAGTGCTGAAAGAAGCGGAAGTCGACCGGCAGCGCGTGGAAGTGCTGGCTGCCGCGGAGAAGGCTCGCCTGACGATGGAGGCCGAAGGCCGCGCCTCAGCCATCAAGGCCCAGGGCGAGGCGGAGGCCGCGATCATCTTCCAAAAGGGCGAGGCCGAGGCGAAGGCGATGAACGTGAAGGCCCAAGCCTACCAGGAATACAACCAGGCTGCGGTTGTCGATCGCCTCATCACCAGCCTGCCCGAGGTGGTGCGCGCGATGTCCGAGCCGCTTTCGAAGGTGGATCGGATCACCGTGGTTTCCACTGGAGGCGACGCCGCTGGCACCAACAAAATCACGGCCGACATGGCGAAGATGGCCGCGCAGGTGCCGGCTCTCTTCGAAGCGCTCTCGGGCATGGATCTGCGCGAGCTGATGGCGAACATTACGAGCATTCGCCCGCGCGCCAACGGCAGCGCCGGAACCGGTCCCGTGGTGGACGCGAAGTAGCAAACGCGGGCGGGGAGATGCGTCTCTCCGCCCCGAATTTTCTGACGGAGGAAATCGTCATGGCACTCCTGGAAAGGGTGAGCACATTGCTTCGAGCCAATCTGAACGATCTGATCGACAAGGCCGAAGATCCGGAAAAACTTCTCAAGCAGCTGATCCTCGACATGGAGAACCAGCTTATGCAGGTGAAAACGCAGGTGGCGATCGCTCTGGCGGACGAACATCTGCTGGAAAAGAAGCGAAAGGAGCACGAGACGTCGGACGGGGAATGGAAGCGCAAGGCGGAGCTGGCTGTGCGCAAGGGCGACGACGGCCTGGCCCGCGCGGCGCTGGAGCGTTCACTGAGCGCGCAGCACATGGCCGCGGGTTTTACCCAGCAGCTCGAGGATCAGAAGCCGAGGTGGAAACGCTGAAGCAGGCGTTGCGCAATCTGGAACAGAAGCTGCAGGAAACGCGCAGCCGCTGCGAGCTGATGATTGCGGAGCATCGACGGGCGCGCGTTGTAGGTCGAGCGCAGAAGGCGCGCGAGGTGATCGCGAAGAAGGAAGGCGATGCCAGCATCGCTCGGATGAGGTCGAAGATTGCAGGTGCCGAGGCCAACAACGCAGCCTCGCTCGAGCTGATGCACGGGGACTCGCTCGACGATCGCTTCGCCGCACTGGAGCGTGAAGAGCAGGTGGAAGCGCTGCTCCGCAACCTCAAGGAGCAACACGCCAAAACAGCATAGAAGTGCGGCCGCACAAATCTCCACCTCGATCTGGAGGTTCGCAGCGCAGGAAGGGAGGCTAGGCTCAGGCGGCCTGGACTCTCTCCCTTGCCTGCAGCCAGCGCTGATATTCCGGATTCACTTCCCCCAGCTCATAGATCGTATTGCGCGTTTCAACGAGGCCGCCGCGGCGATCGACGCTGAGAATAGCGGAGGTGTAGATGAGTCCGTTGCGGAGGTGGGTATGTCCCAGCACATCGCCGGTGAGGCGGCGTCCTGGTTCCATTTCGCAAAAGCCGTCGTAAATCACACTGCTGACGACGGACCAGTTTTCGATGCGCACAATTTTTTTCTGCATAGTCGTGACCTTCTGATGCGCCCTCGGTCGCGATCTTCCGGGATCCGTGGCGAAATTCAATCGCCTTCCACATGATCAGGGTGCAATCGAAAGGCCATGCTCCAGTCAATAGGATGCGCCGGCTCCTCCCACGCTCAATCCGAATAGTCGGGAGTGTTTACTCTTTGCGCATCAGCTTGTTCCGGTACCCGCTCTAACTGCCTTTTGGGATGAGGATCGAAAGCAACCTGGGCCGTATTGTCAGCATCGAGAGCAGCTTTTATATACTTGCGCATGCCTTCGCTGCGTGTTTTCCCTGCAATCTGCGCCTTCGGGGCGCTGGCTCTGCTCGCTGCGTCTTCGCCTGCACAAACGCCCGCCGCCGCAAACTCAACCGCTGCGCCTCACCCGGTGACGCTGGACGATCTGTTTCGCTTCCACGACGTGGGCAGCCCTGAGGTTTCACCGGACGGACACTGGGTCGCCTATCCCGTTTCCATGGTCGATACCAAGGCCGACAAGCGCACCACCGACATCTGGATGATTTCCTGGGATGGCAAAGAAAACATCCGTCTGACCTACGGTTCCGATTCCGCCGAGGACGCAAACGGACTTGGGTCCTCCGGCTCACCGCAGTGGAGTCCCGACGGACGCTATCTCTCCTTCACTGCCGGGCGGCCCGGCAAGGCGAAGGGCAGCCAGGTTTGGGTGCTCGATCGGCGCGGTGGCGAAGCGCATCAATTCACCGATGTCAAGGGTCACCTCTCCTCGTATGCGTGGTCGCCGGACTCGAAGAGTCTTTTGCTCGCGATCCAGCCCGACGAGGATGAGAACCAGGACAAGTCGAAGGACGCAGACAAGGAGAAGGAGAAGCCCAAGCCGATCGTCATTGACCGCTACCACTTCAAGGAAGATGTCGAGGGCTATCTGAAGGACAACGAGCACACCCAGCTCTTCCTGTGGGACGTCGCGACACACAAACTCAGCAAGCTGACGACCGATACGAAATTCGACGAAGAAGATGCTGTGTGGTCGCCGGACGGAGCGCGCATCGCCTACGTCAGCAATCACGATCCCGATCCGGACCGCTCCATCAATACCGATGTATGGGTGGTGGATGCAAAACCGAACTCCACGCCCCGCCGGCTAACGACCTATGAGGGGCCCGACGCAGGGCGCATCCAGTGGAGCCCCGACGGCAAATGGATTGCGTTTCTCCGTGGCGACCCGCTGAAGCTGTGGCAATACAGCGAGCCGCACCTGGGTGTCGTGGCGGCGGACGGCAGTGCCGAACCACGCATGGTGACGGCGTCGCTCGACCGCGCCGTCTCTTCGCCGTACTTCTCGACGAACGGCAAGTCCATCGATGTGCTCGAAGAGGACGACCGCAACAACTATCCGGCGACGGTAGACGTGGCGACCGGAGAGGTGCATCGGGATGTGCCGAGCCTGGGACAGCGCGAGGCCTGAGTGAGGCGGCTGGGCACGCGGTGATCGTGTGGTCCACCGACAGCCATCCCGGCGAGATTTACGCGCTGGAAGACGGGCACCTGCGCGCGCTCACGCATCAGAATGACGCGCTGGTGGCTGAGCTGAAGCTGGCGCCTACGCGGGATGTTTCAGCCACGTCGCCGGACGGCACCGACGTGCACGGCCTGCTGACGCTGCCGGTGGATGCGCAGCCTGGCGTGAAGTATCCTATGCTGCTGTTCATCCACGGTGGACCGAATGGCCAGGATGCACATGGGTGGGACATTCACCGCCAGCTTCTTCGCCAGCCACGGATGGGCGGAGCTGAACGTGAACTACCGGGGCGGCGCGGGCCGCGGCAGCGCCTACCAGAGGATCATCGCTGGCGACTGGGGCGATTACGAGATCGAGGACCTGATGGCCATGGTCGACCAGGTGGTGAAGGATGGCCTCGTCGGATCCGGACAAGCTCGGAGTGGGCGGCTGGAGCTACGGTGGCATTCTCACCGACTACACCATCGCCAGCACCACCCGCTTCAAAGCAGCGAGCAGCGGAGCCGGCATGGGCAGTCCGCTGGGACTCTACGGCATCGAGAGTACATCAATCAGTACACCAACGAGCTGGGGCCAGCCAGCGTAAGAACCTGCAAACCTACATCAAGCTCGGCTATCCGCTCTTCCACGCCGACCGCATCCACACGCCCACGCTGTTTCATGGCGGGACCTGGACTTCAACGTGCCGCTGAACGGGGAGCGATTATCAAGCGCTGAAGACCCTCAACGTGCCCGCGGAGCTGATCGTCTATCCCAACCAGTTCCACGGATTCACGCGCCCCAGCTTTATCCGGGATCGCTATGAGCGCTGGTTCGCCTGGTACGACAAGTGGACGCTCGGCAAAACGACGGCTCCCCCGGCAACGCCGCCAAAGACAGCAGGAGAATAAAGCTTCCTGCAAAAACACGAAAGCGCGCCGCCACATTCGCAGCGGGGCGCGCTTTGATTCTGACGATCGGCTGCTCAGCCCTGAGCGGCCAGCGACGCGGGCGATCCGTACGGAACGACGGGCTTGCGACGGTCGTCGATGAATTCCGCGAGCATCGCATGCGGCACGGAGGTTTCGCTCTGCTCCGCTTCCCACCGCTCCCATGCGTCATCGACCTGACCGAGCTGGTAGACGGCGTTTCCGGTGTCGACCACACCCTTATCGAGATCGACCGACCGGATGACGGAGGTGTAGATGGTTCCCTTGGGAAGATCGGTAGTCGCCAGGATCGTGCCGGTCAGACGCTGCCCCGGTTCGAGTTCACGAAATCCCTGGAAAACCAGGTTGTCAACAACTGCCCAGTTTTCGATGCGTACCAGTGGCTTATCCATGCTTTGGTGGCCTGATCTTTCCGCCAGCGGGTCGCGGGGAACGGCTCGACGGCAATTGAAATCTTTCCCTGCTAAGGGCAATCTGTGGGCCAATGGCGGTGGATGCGATGTCTCGGGAAGCAGAAGACTTGCGTGAATGTACCCAGTTAACGAATAGGTAATTCTTACCGCCATCACCTACCTTTTGCGCGTATTTTCCTTCCGGGAGATTCACGGGGCGCGCACTGGCAGCGGCAGGAGATTCTCTTTCTCTTCACCTCCGGTTATAAATCCGCGGTAAGTCCGGCCAACGCGAGTTAGGCGTCATTCTGAACGCTGCGTAATGAAGGGTTAAGGGACTGCGAGGGAGCAACTAACTGGCCCCTGCGCTTGTCGGAGCGAAGGACGATCGGAAAGACTTGACGGAGGGAGAGGGATTCGAACCCCCGGTACCCTTGCGGGCACAGCGGTTTTCAAGACCGCCTGTTTCAACCGCTCACACATCCCTCCGCGGCTGAGGAACCCCTGAACTTCGTTCATTGTACGACGCTGCTCGCGCGCAAGAGGGCTGCGCCGGGACGCCGTCGGCTGCCCCGATGCCGGCCCGGCAATTTACGATGAACGGACCGGGCCTGCGAATTTCAATCTCGTGCCGGGCTCCTCGTTATGTGTGGCCGATACTATCGCCGATCGGACAAGCAGCGCATCGCCGAAGCCTTCCGCATCGGCATCCCGCCTTCGTTTGAGATTCTGCCGGATTACAACGTCGCGCCCCAGACAATGCAACCGGTGATCGTCGAGGATCGCGACACGGCCGAGCGTGCGCTGCGGGTGATGCGCTGGGGACTGATTCCCGCGTGGTGCGAAGATCCGAAGACCCTGGGCCTGAGCACCATCAATGCCCAGGCGGAGAGCCTCCTGAAGAAGCCCGTCTGGCGCGAGCCATTTCTCCACCACCGCTGCCTCGTTCCGGCGGATGGCTTCTACGAATGGCAGAAGCTGGACGCGAAATCGAAACAGCCCTGGGCCTACGCTCTGGCCAGCGGCGAGCCGCTCGCCTTTGCCGGATTGTGGGAGCGCTGGCGCAGTCCGGATCGGCGGCAGGAGATCGAAACCTTCTCCATCGTCACAACGGAAGCCAACGAGCTGACTGCTCCCGCACACAATCGCATGCCGGTTATTCTGGAGCCGCGTGACTACGATCGCTGGCTGCACTCCGGCGATCCCGACCGGCCTCCAGTTGATCTGCTGCGGCCCCTCTACGCCGGCCGAATGCGCGGCTGGAAGGTCAGCACCGCAGTCGGCAATGTGCGTAACAATGAGCCGGCTCTGCTGGAGCCAGCTCCGGACCAGGCACCGCAGCCCACGCAAGCGTCGCTATTTTAGGGATTCTGCTTCTCACCCAGTCCGGCAGTGATCATCGGCAGCCCGGTCGCTGGCCAGTGACTCACCTGCGCGTCGACGTTGGGCGCCAGAGCGCAGTCGGCATTGGTCACCGGCGTCACGTCGACGTTCCATCCGTCCAGGACCACCAGCGGAATGTCGCCTTTCAGATCCGCCTTCGCCGCGTCGATCGTGATGGTGCGGCTCTCGCCCGGCGAAAGCCAGATGTAGTTATCGGAGTAGAACACCGGCAGGATCCGTTCTCCGGTGCTCTTGCGCCGCAACTGCAGATGCGCCATCAGCGCCAGCGCCGTTCCCGAATTCTTCAAGGTCACCTTCAGCCGCAAGCGGTCGCCCTCGTCCTGGCGCGCGATCGTGCCGTCGAGGGTGACATTCGGCAGAGAATCCAGCGGCGTCAGGTCCTGACCATTGGCGGGGCCGGGCTTCCAGTAGAGATTGCGGGAGACGATCTCACCCTGCGCATCGCGCAGCTCGAGCTTCACGAAGTAGAGCCACGGCAGACGCTCCGGCAACGGAGCTGGGCCGAGATCGATCGCCGTATCAGCCGGCCCGCTGACGGGGATATCTTTCATGACCATCGGAGGTCCCGCAGCGCCTCCTTCGATGTTCAGGATCTCAACATGCCCAGTGTAGCCGGACAGCGCTTCGGGTTTGTTGTTGATCACCTGCAGGTGCTTGTTCTCCTCATCCATCTGGATATGCACCATCTCCGACGCATGCATCACGGCAAACAGTGAGGCGTTCGGCTCCAGGTCATAGTGGTAGAGCTGCCACACGAAGCTGGGCTGCGCTGGATTGCTCATCCACGTGATCACGCCGGTATCCGGCGCGAAGAGGGACGCATTGCGCCCTTCGTACATCGCGCGGTAGGCCTCGAAGTTCATCATCTGCGCCTTGCGCACAAAGTCGGCGAGGTTAACGATGCGCCCGTAGCGGCCGGCCAATATATATGGATACGTATCTCCGTGCTGGGCGCCTTTCGCAAAGTCATGCGCCGCCCAGTCATCATTGATCTCGTTCCAGTCCTTCTGCGGCATCATGCCGTGAATCGACTCGAGCGTGGGGACCGACATACTGCCGGTCTCCGTCTTAAACGGAGCATCCGGCGTGTAGAAGGCCTCCGGCTCCCGCCAGTAATAAGGACCGCTCGACATTACGCCACGTCCGGCCGTCGAACTGGGCTGATAGAGCCGCGCCGGATCCAGCTCCGGAATCATCTTCTCCAGCGCCTCGTGGATCTCCGGCGGCGGGTATCCCTCGTTGCGCGCGCACCACAAGGCGATCGAGGGATGATTGCGGAAGCGCAGAATCTTGTCCCGCACGTTCGCCAGGTAGATGGGCAGATCGTCCGGGTTCGGCCCGTCACTGGGATTGGGCTGGAAGAACTCATCCCAGATGAGGATCCCGTACTTGTCGCACAGCTCGTAGAAATCCTCGCTGGTGCTCTGTCCCACCCAGTTGCGAATCATGTTCATGTGCGCGAGCGCGTGGTAATGAATCTCCGCATCGAGGCGTGCCCGCGGAATCCGCTTCATCGCCTCATCCAGGCCCCAGTCGCCGCCGCGGATAAACACCTTCACGCCATTGACTGAGATCGTCAGCGCATCCATACCGCCATAGGTGATCTTGCGAATCCCGAACGTCGTGTCGCGCGCGTCGGAGTCTTTGCCGCGTTCGACGAAGTGAAGATGCAGCGTGTAGAGGTTCTGCGGGCCGTATCCGTTCGGCCACCACAGCTTCGGATTCTGCACGTGCAGCGCCGGCGTGGTCTTGGGATCGAGCGTGATGGTCTGGCTCGATTTTGCTGCCAGCGTCACCTTCTGCGAGAACTGCACATCACCAAAGCTGCCGGCCAGCATGCCGGTCTGCGGTTTGTCTGAGGTATTCTCGAGGGCCGCCTTCACGGTCACGTCGGCCGTGTCCGTGCGCGGCAGCGGCAGGTCCGTAATCACGAGAGGATCATCAACCAGCACCGGCCCGGATGACGACAGCCACACCTTCTGCCAGAGCCCGGTATCGCGGTCGCGGACGGCCTGCAGCCAGTCCCACCCGATCGTGCAGAGAAAAGTGGGCCCGTCGATCGCGGTGATGCCGCCATTTTTGCCCACACCGTTGGTGAGGTTGTGCTCGTGCGGCACGCCGGGATGCGGCTGGGGAGTGACCCGCACGGCCAGAACCGCCGTATCGCCCGGCTTGACGAACTTCGTGATGTCGAACCGGCCGCGGATGAACGCACCCTGAATCGTTCCCACCTGGCTGCCGTTCACCCACACATCGGAGGTGAAATTGGCGCCGTCGAAATGGACCCACACCTGGCGATGCGCGTAATCCTTCGGAACGGTGAATGTCGTGCGATACCAATATGAAGTTTTGTTCAGACTCTCCGGGATCGTGGTCTCGCGGTCATTCTCCCCATAGAGCGGCTCCGGATAGACACCGTCGTTCACCATGCTGGTCAGCACCGTGCCGGGTACCGTCGCCGCCATCCATCCCTGCGGCTGATAGTCCTTCGCCGAAATGGTCGCACCCGCCTGCGGCACCTTCGCCACATCCTGCAGCTGCCAGCCGGAGCTGATCTCCATGGACGCGGGCATCGCTTTCTGCCCGACCGCCGCCGCACCGCTCGAAATCAAAATGGCAATCGCCGCCAGCTGCCGGACCACTCCACATCTCAACACCGCTCATCCCTCGTTTCTGCTTCGACCAGCAAGGGCAAATCGGAAAATCTGCCCCGTCCAGTATTCACAATCCAGGGGGAAACACAACCAGCCGCGGACCAAACCATATCCCCTCCGTAAGCGCGGCAACCCACTCCTCGCGCAGAGTCGGCGCGAAACGACAGAGTGCATCCGCTCCCTCCTAAAAGAATCGAAATCCGCAGCAGCGATTCCCTTCCTCACCCGCAAAATCTCCTCGGAGAAAGCGGCGCCGGCAGCGTATTCTGAGCCTTCCAACCCAAGAAACGGAATAGCGCATGCGAATTGTCATGGTGACGGAGACGTTTTTGCCCAAGATCGATGGGATCGTCACCATGATCTGCGAGACGCTGCGATGCCTGCGGGCCCGCGGCGATGAGGTTCTGCTTTTCGCGCCGGCCGGCGGTCCGGTCGAGCTGTACGGGGCACGGGTGATTGGGCTGCCTTCTCTGCCCTTCCCGTTTTATCCCGAGCTGCGAGTCGCTGCGCCGCGGGCCTCGATGCGCCGGCATATCCATGAGTTTCAGCCGGATCTGTTGCACCTGTTCGAGCCTTCGCTGCTTGGAATTGGCGGCATCTACTACGCCCAGGTGATGCACATTCCGCTGGTGATCTCGTACCACACCAATCTGCCAGCGTATCTGCGCTACTACCGGCTTGGATTTCTGCAGAGCGCCGCATGGAAGCTGATGCGGATTCGCCATGGCCGCGCCGATCTGAACCTTTGTACCTCCACACCCATGATGGACGAGCTGGCCGAACACAACATCGATCGCCTCGCGCTCTGGGAGCGCGCTGTCGATGCCGAGCGCTTTCATCCTTCGCGGCGCTCGGAAGAGATGCGCCACACCCTCACTCAGGGAGAGCCGCAGAAGCCGCTGCTCCTCTTCGTGGGACGGCTTTGCGCCGAGAAGAATATCGGCAGCCTGCGCACCGTGCTCGAAGCTATCCCCGATCTTCGCCTGGCCATTGTCGGCGACGGGCCCATGCGCCACGAACTGGAAAAGCAGTTCCGCAACACGCCTGCCTGCTTTCCGGGATATCTCCGAGGCGAAGCGCTGGCGACTGCGTTTGCCTCCGCGGATCTCTTTGTGATGCCCTCAGAAA
This sequence comes from uncultured Acidobacteriaceae bacterium, assembly GCA_963702295.1. Classification (GTDB taxonomy): domain Bacteria; phylum Acidobacteriota; class Terriglobia; order Terriglobales; family Acidobacteriaceae; genus Palsa-343. The sequence goes on from CAVPCE010000045.1 coordinate 36,627, forward strand.
CCGAGACTCTGGGATTGGTCCTGCTGGAGGCAATGGCCGCCGGCTGTCCCGTTGTCGCCTGCCGCGCCGGCGGCATTCCCGATGCGGTCGAAGACGGTGTCACCGGCTTCCTTTACGAACTCGGCGAGCGTGATCTGGTGGAAACCGTGCGGCGAGTTCTGGCCAATCCGGCTGAGCGTGACTCGGTCCGAACACGCGCCCGCGCCGAGGTGGAGCGGCATGGCTGGCAGGGAGCTACGGATCTGCTCCGCCGGCAGTATCAGCAGGCCATCGTGCAGCCCCGACCGCGGACGCTCCCGGCGCAGCCTCCGCTACGGCGCAGCCTGGCCCGGCGCACGACCATGGCCGCGCTGCGCAGGCTGCTGCCCTGAACGAGGTCTTTTAGTGGGCGTCTGCGGATGTGGTCTGATAGGCGCCGTAGTCGATGGTCAGCACCGCTGATCCGCCCAGGCGCACCTGCGTATCGCTCTCGTTATGCTCCGGCAACCAGAATGGGCCGGTCTTCGAGTACACGTGGTGGATTTCCGTGCTCCGGATCCAGAAGGAGGGATTCTGGGCCGGCGATGCATCGATCTTCGTCACGGCATAGTCATCGGCGTCCACCCAGATCGTGCCGCGGTACAGGAGTTTTGACTCCGTTCGCGGGACCACCGCCAGCAAATAGCAGAGCCGTCCGTCGACGAGTTCCTGGCCCACCAGCGTAAAGCTGTAGTTCGCCGGGTCCAGCGCTGTCTCCTGGGGATTCCGGGCGGCCGCCTCCTCTGTGCTGAGCAGCTTCTTCAGCACCCGATCGGCCAAAAGCTTCGAGCCATTCAGTGAGACGATGCGGAAGTGTTTGGTTTCCGGAGCCTCGTACGTCGCCTCCACCACCATGGAGGCGCTCAGGGTAACCGGGAAACCATGGTAAGTGACCGAATAGCGACGCTGTTCCGTGTATCCAGTCAGGTCCTCGGTCCGCTTTTTGTTCGCCTCGGTCAGGCGGGCGACAATCTGATCCACGCTCGGGCCATGGGTCATATCGGCGGCAGAAGGTGCAGCCGCTCCTGACAAATTGTTCATTAGCAGGTTACTTTTCTGCGCCTGGGCAAGGGATGGCACAGTGGTGAGCGCTGCGGCTACGAAAGCCAGTCGGGTCAGAAGATGCATGCAGGGTGGGACGGGTTCTTCTCACTCTTTCAGGTCAGCCCCTTCGGCGTCAATGGTCTTGTCGAAATCTTCATTCCATCCAGGCGCGATTTACTGTAGGTTAGTTGCACGTTCCTTTTTCCCGTTTCCCTGTACGATCACGGTCCGGCGGTGAAGATGGTTGCCGGTTGCGCCGGCGTCAGCCGTGTCCTGACGCGGAAAAAGAACGCAGGGGATCTCCTCGTGATCCCGTAGTTGAACAGAGGAGACGGAGGCCCGGTGCAGAATCAGGTATTGCTGTTGTCGAAGGATCAGAACGACGTTCTGCCCTTTCGCAGCGGAGTCTCCCTTCACGGGCACACGCGTCATTCCCAGGAAAGCCTGGGCTTCATCGGCAAATTCCTGCAGAGCCACGCCACCCTGAAGAAGTGGATCGACGGGCAGAAGACCTACTGTCAACGCACCTCCGGCATCACCCTCGATTGGGACCGCGCCTACTGGACCCCCCCACTGTGCGAGCGCATGGCGTACGAAGTCGAATCGCGCCAGATCACCCAGCTTGGCCTGCAGCCTTTTGTCTCGCTCTCCGATCACAACGCCATTGACGCCTGCACGCTGCTGCGGCAGTCACCGGAGTTCGCCGAGGTACCCATCTCCACGGAATGGACCGTTCCCTGGGGACGCGCGGTCTTTCACATCGGCGTGCATAATCTGCCGGCGGCGAGCGCGCAATCGTTCATAGCCGCAATGCACCAGGCGACAGCGACTGCCGATGAGCGGCAGATCTTCAGCCTGTTTGCGGAATTCTGCACCATCCCTGAAGTCCTTCTCGTCTTCAACCATCCGCTGTGGAACTTCGACAACATCCCCGGCCCGGTCTTTCAGTACGAGCTCGACCGCTTCCTGACAGGCGCGAACCAGTACATGCATGCGTTTGAGCTGAACGGCATGCGCTGCCACAAAGAGAATCGGGCAGTCCTCGCGCTGGCTCGCGAATGGGATCAGGTGCTCATCTCCGGCGGTGACCGCCATGGCTGCGAGCCGAACGCCTCGCTTAATCTGACGAACGCCGCGGACTTTCCGGAATTTGTGGACGAGATTCGCAATGCGCGCCAGAGCACCGTGCTCGTCATGCCTCAATATGGCGAACCGTTCTGCTGGCGCATGTACCAGAACTTCACCCACGTCATCGCGGATTATCCCCACCATCCCGAGGGGCGCCGCAGCTGGGACGAGCGCACCTTCCACCCGGACCGCGCCGGCAACACGATCGTCCCTATGGCGCAGCTCTGGCGCGTGGGGCCGCCTGAGTTCCTCAAGCGGATCTTCACCCTGGCGCTGGCCGCCGCCCATATGCCGATCGGCTCTCTCCTGCGTCGCTGGATGCTCGCGGAGAACGAAAGCCTGGTCTTCCCGAAAGACAGGCCAGCCCAGCAGGCAGCCCCCGAACTCGCCCTGCAGCGATGGGCAGTCCCAGGCTCGCCTGGACGACTACCTCCTGCGCCGGACCGAACCCGCAGCGGACTGACCTCCCGTCACATGCATTAGTGCGTTGGCCGGCCACCAAACGTGGTACGAAAGATTTCCGCGTTTTGCCATCCCCGGGCTTTCCGGGGTAGCATCTCAAGTGGCCACCAGACCGCACCTCGAGTGCGGCACCCCTTCCCCCTGGCCCCTGCTCGTCCCTGTACGCATTCTCGGTGAGGTTTCCTCGCGAAACCGACACCCTCGTAGATGCAAGACCCCCATTGGCACGACCTAATTGAATTCTTTGCCGGAGGCCCATCCATGAAGTCCCATCTGCCTGCGTGTGCCCTGCTCGTTATTGGCGCCACATCTGCTTTTGCCACAGTTACGGTTACGACACCAAAACCCAATACCACAGTCACCTCGCCCGTGACCTATGTTGCCAGCGCCACGACGTCGACATGTTCCAAAGGCGTCGCTTCCATGGGGATTTACGTCAACAACAAGCTGATCTACACCCACCACGCCACCAGCCTTGACACGCAGATCACCCTGAATCCCGGAGCCGAGCATACTGTCGTCGAGGAATGGGACTATTGCGGTGGGGCCTCTTACACCACCATCAATCTCACGGTCTCCTCATCGACCTCGCAGAATCCCACCGTCGGCATTACCGCGAATCCGACCACCGTGACCTCCGGCGGCTCGTCGACTCTCACCGTCACCGCCTCCAACGCGACGACTGTGACCGTCACCGGCGGTGGCAACAGCTATAACGTTCCGGCAGCCGGCGGCACAATCACGGTCAATCCGACCCAGACAACGACCTACACGGCGGAAGCGACGAACTCCCGCGGGAATGCCTCGGCCTCCACAACGGTCGACGTGATGGGCGCCGGCAGCCTGCAGTCCATCGATCACGTCATCTTCATGCTGCAGGAGAATCACAGCTTCGATAACTACTTCGGCATGCTGAATCCGTACCGCCAGGCCAATGGCTGGAACATCGGCGATGACGGCAAGGACTACGAGGTGGACGGCATCGACGACAAGCTCGGCACCATCAGCAACAAGGACGACGAGGGCACGTCTTACTCGCTCTTCAAATTCACCACCACCTGCATCGACGACGAAACCTCCGCCTGGCTGGCCAGTTACGGTGAGGTGAATCGCTATAACTTCCTGGCCACCCGGCCTACGCTGATGGACGGCTTCGTTCACAATGCTGAGGGCTTTGCGAAGGCCTGCGTCAAGAGCGGCACCTGCTCCGGCAGTTTTACCGATACCACCGGCGAGCGCTCGATGGGTTATTACGACCAGACCTATCTGAACTACTACTACTACATGGCGTCGCAGTTCGCGGTCTCCGATCGCTGGTTCTCTCCCGTTTCCAGCAAGAGCATCGACAACCGCATCGCTACCTTCAGCGGCGGCACCACACAGGGACTCGTCTACGATCCCGGCAGCAACGACAACCTCGGCTGGGTGAATATCCCCACCATCTTCCAGGAGCTGCAGACCGCGGGCGTCTCCTGGCGGATCTACTACACCACCACCGACGGCTATTGTCTGGCCGGAACCGAGTGCTCGGGCGGCGCCAACGGCAACTTCCCTGATACCAATCTCAACGCCTTCAGCTCCGTGCAGCAGTGGCTGTATAAGAATCCCTCCGGAGCCGCCTGCACCGGCACTACGAAGCCCTCCAGCGTGGTCGGCGACACCTCTAACTCCTTCTGCATCGACCCGAATCACATCGCGCCGCTCACGCAGTACTACACCGACCTCACCGGCAACAAGCTTCCCGCCTTCGCGTTCATTGAATCCGGATCCGGCATCAACGACGAACATCCCGGCTCCGGCCAGTCGATCCTGAATGGCCAGGCCGAAGTCGCCAAGGTCGTCAACGCTTTCATGGCCAGCCCGGAGTGGAGCAGCTCCGTCTTCTTCCTCAGCTATGACGAAGGCGGCGGCCCTTACGATCACGTGCCACCGGTCCCCGGCCACTCCAACCAGAACACGGACGCCACCCTGGGCAGCACTTCCGTCAGCAGCATTCCCGATATCTCCCAGATCGCCGTCAATCCCGACAGCTACAATCCCTGCTCCTATACCACCAAGCCGACGACCCACTGCGACCTGCGTCTCGGCGATCCCGGAACGAATTCGGGCGATGCTGCCGCGCAGCAGGGCTTCGCCGCGCAACTCGGCTTCCGCCTTCCCAACATGATCATTTCGCCCTTCACGCGGAAGCACTACGTCTCCCACACTCCCATGGACCACACTGCGGTGATCAAGTTCGTGGAGAACCGCTTCATCGGCAGCTCCGCCTACCTCACCAACCGCGACAAGATCCAGCCCAACCTGCTGGAGTTCTTCGACTTCACCAATATCCCCTGGGCGACGCCGCCATCGCCGCCCGCCGCCGCCACGCCGACCTCGCTCGGCTACAACCCCTGCCACGCCGGAACTCTGTAGGCAATCGCCTGTAGGTTCGCTCCACGCAACGAGGGGATCATCCTGTGGATGATCCCCTCGTTCCATAGTCCAAACTTCTCAACCCGCGCAGGAGTTCGTCACGGCGCCGTGGCCACCGCCGCCGCGCTCTCCAGTTCCCTGCGCAGCAGCGCGAAATTGTCGCGATCGGTTTCGTACACGCCCACCCTCGGCAGCTCTTTCACCAGCGCGTTTCCTTTCTCCCACGATTCCCACGCTTCTTCCAGACGCTGCTCGCTCCAGCAGAAAGCGCTCCGCGCCAGCCAATAATCGGCATCCTGGAGCATCGGCTTTTTCGCCTCCATCCGATCCCACCACTGGCGCGTGCCGGCGCCGTCGCGCTGCACATAAGCCTTGCCGAACACGAACGCCGTGCACAGCTCCGCGGGAATATCGGGCGCCGACCGCTGGAAGACCGCCTCCGCTTCCTGCAAAGCCAGACCTGCCTCCGGAATACAGCCGCGATCGAGATAGTACGAGGTGGCCAGCAGCCGCAGCAGCAGAGCCTGCTGCCCCACCGTAATGGTTTCCGCGGCGCGAGGGATCGCCTCAATGTCGAAGTCGCGCGGACGCAGCGGCGTCACCGTGGTGGCGGCCGCGGCCGAAAATGCGCGATGCAGATCGCCCCACGGCCCGCCGGAGAGAAGCTGCCAGATCCGCGCCCCGTCCGAGTAAAACGACTTTGTCCGGAACGGAACCAGATTCATAATCGAAACCACCAGCGACATGGTGGCGAAGACTGCCAGCGGCAGCCATACCTGCTCCTGCCGGCTGTGCGGGGAGGCCAGAACCTCCCACAGCGCGAGCCCGCCGCTCAGCAGGCCGGCGCACGAGCCTGCCGCTACCATCGCGATCTCCCGCCATACCTGCTGACCGGGATTAGCCGGAACCACCGTGGTCGCGCCGCCCGGGGTCAGAAACCCCGACAGGACAAAGCGAAAACTCCAGCGCCCGTTGCGTATATGCCATTGCAGCGGTCCTACGATGAATCCGCGAATCTTCATGCCCAGCGCTTTGCCCACGGAGGCGTGTCCAAACTCGTGGATGGCCACCATAGCCAGCTGCGCCACCAGCAGCACGGCCAGCTTCGCCACGAACGATGCTTCCTCCGCCGGCAATCCCCGCAGCCGCGCCCAGCGCCACCACCAGCTCATACCCGCCAGAAAGGCGCCCGCCCCGGCGAGCCAGATTGCGCGATTCAAAATTGCGTTGGTGCCGTCGCCCGGAATCGGCTGCAGGCTTTCCTCGGCGGTCGTCACGTCGCGGCGCCGGAACGCAATCAGACCGCCCAGGCCCATGGCCAGCAGTACCGAGTCGGCATTGACGAAAGCACCCGGGGACTCCAGCAGATAGCGGCGATCCATATAAAGGAAGACGCTCCCCAACGCCACATTGAGAATACTCGCGGCAATGCCCCACCCGCGGGCCGAGGACCGCCCTCGCCAGAAGTTCCAGCAGGCCATCCCGTACACAAATCCCAGTAACGGAGCCGCGGCACTCGCCCCGGCACTCACCAGGCTGGTGGGGAAATGCGCTCGCGGCCAGCCCACAATATTCAGCAGAGCTGAAACCGACGACCGCAGAAAGATCACCGCTCCCAGAGCGAACACCCAGCTCAGAAATGTTCTGACGGCGCGCATCGGATCCCTTGCTTCCTGGTTTGGGTGATACCCCAATCGTGGGCGCGTCGTGCACTGGAAACAATGCAACTTAGGAGGCACGCCGGCCTCGCCGCCGCCTCATCGCGGGAGAGATTTCCGGGCCGCGTGCACCATCCGAACCTCCGTATGACCCTTTTGGGGAGTACCGTCAGTCACCGCAGTACTCGATCATGAAAGGTACGGTCGCTGATCGTCCACCTTCCCCGCTCCCCCCCGGTGGTCCCGATCCAACTTTGGCGATAACAGTTCTGGCCTGATGTAACGGAGGCACGTGTCCGATGAGCGCCGCACCCCAGCTTCCCGCCGATCCCAGCTTCAGCTTCGCCTTTCAGCCCGTGGTGGACGCGGTGGCGCGCGAAGTCTCCGGCTTTGAAGCTCTTATCCGCGGCACATGGGATGAGCCTGCGTGGCAGGTCCTGCAGCAGGTGCCTCCCCAACATCTCCACCAGTTCGATCAGACCGCTCGCGGCGAAGCCATCGCACTCGCCGCCCGCCTCGGCGTCAGCGGCAATCTGCACCTGAACTTCCTGCCCAACGCGCTCCAGGACTCGCCGCGAACGATTTTTTCCACCATCGACCGCGCCCATCAGGTCGGCCTGCCCATCCACCGCATTGTGCTGGAGGTTCCCGAGCGCGACGTCTCTGCAAATCCCTCGGAGTTCGGCGATCTCATGCGCGAAGTGCGCGGCCTTGGCATCCAGCTCGCCATCGACGACTACGGCGGCGGCGGCACCGGTCTCAACCTGCTCGCCGATCTAGATCCCGATCAGGTCAAGCTCGACATGGGCCTCATTCGTGGCATCGAACGCCACGGCCCCCGCCAGTCCATCGTCCGCGCCATCGTCTCTCTCTGCGCGGAACTCGACATCTCCGTCGTCGCGGAAGGCGTTGAAACCCTGCCGCAGTTCGCCTGGCTCGTCACCAACCAGGTCCGTCTGTTTCAGGGATACCTCTTTGCCCGCCCGGCTTTCGAGGCATTCCCCGTCGCGCAGTTTCCGCCGCTGCCTGCCGACCTCGCCCTGCCCCCGGCGCTTCCCGTCGAGCCCGCTCACCTCGAGACCGCAGCCCGCAGCTCAAAAAAGAGCCGAGCATAAACACAGCGCGGCTGCCCGACGGGGCGCACCCCAGCCGAGGAGCGTCGCCACTTCTTGCTTAAGTTTTTATCCAGAGTGGGCCCACCCCAGCTCAGTCCGGAATCCCCGCAAAACGAGGATCCCGGACCGGCAGAAGACTTAGCCTAGAACGGACTGCAGACCGGACCGGCGTCGCTGGTGAGCGTGTTGTTGTTGGAGTACCAGCCGTCCGCAGCGAAGGAAGGGCCCCCATAGAACCAGGAGAAATAGGCTAGCTCCTGGAGCGTGTAGGTGTAGCCGTTTTTGCCCGTGACCGGCGGCATAAACGAGCCGGCCAGAATGTCTCCGACCTCGTAGTTCCCCTGGCAGGTGGCGGGAGACTTCGGGCTGGAGACGGCGGTGACATTGTAGAGCTGCACCGCGTTGGTGCCTGTGGGATCGTTCATCCATTCGCCCACTTCATGGGAAAGCGGGACGGCGTCCGGCCAGGTGAAGACGTTCTCATCGCCGAACTGGGTCACGCCGTAGGTCTGCGCCGGATCGACGCTGCTGAAGCTGTGATACCCGCCCGCCTCCGCTTCGTAGTACGGAAGCTGGCCGCTCACCGCGCCCCAGACCACGTTCCCGGCAATGAACATGGGGAAGTTACCGGAGTTGATGCCATGGGCGGCTGCCAGCTGCGGAATCGCGACGTAGTCGAGGTACTCGTCGAAGAGCGTGAGGTCAACCAGCGCGCTGGGCGCACAGGCCGAGTAGCCGAGTGCCGCGCTCGCCTGGGGAAGGCCAATGCCGCTCCCCTTCGGAAAATCGATGACCAGCGGGGGAAGCGTCTGTGTGTCGAGATGGACGCCATATCGGCCTGGGTCATTGCCGGTGGCATTCCAGAAGTTGGCGCGCTGGAAGGCTTCGTCGTATTGCCCCTCGCCCAAATCGGTACCTCCCCAAACCCAGTGATGATCCTGAAAGACCGGCGACTGCACGGCGAGCGTGAAGGGAACGTTGTTTTTCTTCCCGAGGCACCCGGCTGCTGGTTTGGTGGGATCGTAGGTCGCATCCTGATCCTTGATTCCGGTCAGGATCAGGTTGCCGCCAGCATCCTCGGAGAAGTCGGTCGCTACCTGATGAACCTTGATTACGACGGGAACGATAAAGGTCCTGACCGAGGTTCTCCTCGGACCCTCATCGCCGGAGAATGGATTGGCGCCGACGATGAATCCATAGTTGACCGAGCCGCTGCGCGAGCTGGTGTGGAAGTAGGGTGAGACGATCGGCTGCGGAGTGTTACCGTGCCTTGCGAGCGCGGCGGCGGCGGCGGCAGCCTGACTGCCGGGGGCTGACGGGCCGTGGATGGACTTGTCGGGCCTCGCGTCGAGGTGACCGCGCAGCCCTTCAGGGAAGTGACCGTTCTTCACCGTATCGGCGGAAATACGCTGCGCCGAGACCGGCACGCACGCAAGCGCTACCGCGCCCGCGACGAGGAAACCTTGTGCAACTGCACAGGCAGATCGATACATGGAGATCCTCCATGGTTGAAGACCGAAGTTCTTCGGTTCAGAAAGTTGGGAGACGCAATCCACGAACAACTGCGAGGAAATCGATTCTGATGACGCAGTTTGCAGGTGTCAAGAGAATTTTCGGCAAAGCGGCTGCCATCGCTTGTCACCCCGGCCGTTCGCCCCTGGGCCTGCCCCGCCCCGGCGGCCATCGCGCGACTAAACCCGTCTGGCCGTTGCCGGGGCGCCAGACTCAACCACCAGCCACGCCGTCGCAGCACTCAAAGCTGCAAGCCCCGTCGCGATCCAGATCACAGAACGGTAGCCGCTTACGAAAGATCCCACGATCACCCGCTCAACCATAGGGTTGGGATTGTGAGCGGCTGCCAGCTGGGGCCGGGCAGCATCCACCTGAGCACGAACGTCAGGGTGTAGTGCCAGCCGATCGAGGGATCGATCCAGCGAGTGGTTGAAAACCGCAACCAGAATCGCGCCGAAAACAGCTACGGCCAGCAATGCCGCCGAACGGGAAACCGCGTTATTGATTCCCGAGGCAACTCCCGACTCGGATTCGGGTACAGCGTTCATAACGGTCGTCGTCAGCGGAGCGACACTGATTGTCATGCCCAGACCCATGACCACGACCGCGGGGAAGAATGTGGCCCAATAGCTCCCGTTCTGCGGCGCAACTGCGAAGAGCGCCATTCCGCCCGCCGCGATCAGGGGCCCCAGCGTCAGCGGAATTCGCGATCCATAGCGCGCAACCAGGCCGCCTGCCCAGCGCGACAATCCAAACATGATGGCTACAAAAGGGAGAAACGCCGCCCCCGCCTGAGTCGCTGTGTAATGTTGAATCTGGATCAGGTCAATCGGAAAGAAGAACATTAATCCGCCGAGAGATGCGTACAGAAACAGTGTCAGCAGGTTCGCGCCGGTAAAATTTCGCGAGCGAAACAGCTTGAGTGAAACCATCGGCGCGCGAGACCCATGCTCCACGGCCACGAATCCAGCCAAAGCAATGCCCCCCAAAAGCGCTGCCGCCGCAACGAGGTGGCCGCTATATTGAGCGCGAGCTGGCCACTCAATCAGCGCGTAAGTCACACCGCCAAACCCCAGCGTCACCAGAACAGCGCCAGGCCAGTCGAGATGACGCGCGGCATTCTCGTCACGGCTCTCCGGCACTCCTGGAGAGAGCAGGATGATCACCAGCGCCAACGGAAGATTCAGCAGAAAGACCCATCGCCATGTGGAGTGTTCGATGAGCCAGCCGCCGATTACAGGACCGCCGGCAGCAGCCATTGCAGAAAAGCCGGACCAGGTGCCAATCGCGTGCCCTCTCGTACTCTCGGGGAAAGAAGCCGTGATCAGTGCGAGACTGCCAGGCACCAGCAAAGCGGCTCCCACACCCTGAATGGAACGAGCCCAGATCAGCATTTCAATACTTCGCGCCATGCCGCACCATGCGGAAGCGGCTGCAAACACGGCGACGCCAACAACGTACACCTTACGGCGGCCGAAAATATCTCCTAGTGAGCCGCCTACCAGGAGCAATGCCGCCAGCATTAATGCGTACGACTCCACGACCCACTGCACGTCCGCAAGGGTGGCGTGGAAAGCAGTCTGCAACGCGGGAAGGGCGACATTGACGACCGTTCCGTCAATAAACGCCATGCTCGATCCAAGGATGGTGACGGCAAGCACGGTCCGTCCCCTTACCCGCGAATTCGAGCTCTCATTCCGCATGGACCGACGAGCCTCCTCCATTTTGGATTTTTCCTGATCGAGACTGGGCCGAGGAAGAACCACGGCCATGTCCCAGCACTGGACGTTGGCTCGTTTGAAGCTCCTGCCTACTTCGGTGTTTCCGTACGCTGTCCGCTGCTTTGCAGTTTCAAAAGCAAACCGCCGCTGACGGACAAATACGCTAATCAGATGAAGTATCTATCGCCCGGGAACCTAAAACCGGAAGTAAAAATCCAGATTCACCGTCCGGTTCGCCGACCCTGATCCAAAGGTCTGCGACAGCGCCGTCGACTGCCCAAACAACGGCGACCCCAGAACCCCCACCGGCGGCGCCAGATTCACATGGTTCAGCACGTTGTCCGCCGAGAGCGCAAAGCCCATCGTGTACATCCGCTCAATCGGCGCCTTCTTTTTCGGCGCGGCCCCTGTCTTCGCATTGGCCGGCGGCGCTGCCGGTTTCTCCTGCGGCAGCGGCGGCCCAAAGTTGAAGTCCTTCGTCACCCGCATGTTCAGCAGGAACACGCCGGGCCCATTGGCGTAATTGATGGGGATGATCCTCTGCCCCGGAATCGGCTGTGTGTCGAAAACGCCCCAACGCGTATGCACCACGCTGGCCCGCGTCAGATCCGTCGCGAACGCCGGGCGATCGTTGAATTGCGTGTCCCCATTCAGATCCTGCCCCACCACGATATTGAATGGCGTGCTCGACTGATAAATCAGGAACGGATTCGCCCCAAACCCTTTCCACAGGTGCACGAATCCGCCAAGGAACAGCCGGCTGCGGATGTCGTTCGACGCGCGCCCCCAGTCCTGCCGCAAATCGTACTGGTTCGAAGGAAAGTTCCCTGCGCCCGATGTATCCGCCAACGCGTGGTTCAGCATGTAATAGCCGAACAGCCCCACATGCTTAGTCTGCAGATGTCCGTTCAAAGCCACCCGGTCGCGGTCCGAAGTACCCTCTGATTGGTACTCGTAAATATCCTCGTCTGTCCCCATCGGCCGCACCCCGCTCGTCGGATCCGCGGGATTGTACGTCCCCGGCAGCGGCGCGTTGATGTTTCGCGTCAGGAACAGATGATCGCCGCGCCAGTGCAGATAATTCAGCGAAATCGAGGCGATCTTCCCCAGCGGCTTGTCCAAGCTCAGGCCGCTCACAATCTCATACGGCGCTCGCAGGTTCGGACTCACACTGAAGATGGTCGGCGCCAGCGTGGTCGCCCCGCTGCACGCCGCGGCATCGCTCGAGCAAACCGCCGGATAAAAGTCCGGCGCGTTCACCACCTGTGTCTTCTGCGTCACGCCGTTTTCGCGCTGCGCCTGCAGAACGTTGAGCGAGGGAAACCGCGTGTAGAACAATCCGAATCCGGAGCGAATCACCGCTACCGGCGGCTTGTTCTTCCCATGCGGGATCGCCCACGACACGCCCAGCCGCGGCGCCCAGTCCGCGCGATCCGGCATCTGCGTCTGCGTCTCGAAGCGCAGCCCATAGCTCAGCGTCACGCTCGGCCGCACCTTCCAGTTGTCCTCGGCATACAGGCCGGCATCGAAAACATTCACCACAATCGACGGCCTGCCGCTCGTCTGGCTGAACAGGCTCGCTCCCCCGCCCGCTGCGCGAATCTGCGCCGGCGTCCACCCCTGCGCCATCCCCTGCTGCGTGATCTGATACGCCGTCAGCGTCGAGAACGTGTATTGACCGTTGAAATTTGCTGTCGAGTAGTTCGAATCCCGCGTCTCCCGCAACCGGATTCCGAAGTCCACTGTGTGTTTGCCGCGCGTGCTCTGCGCGTAATTCTGCAGCTCGTAGTGATCCTGAGCGTCGTTGTTCAGCCCCAGATTGCTGCCCCCGCCCGTGAATCCGCCCTGCACCACAATCGTCGGCGCCAGCGTCTCCGGTGTTTGCCGGTCGCGGTCGCGAATGTACTGGAAGCGCGTCTCATTCAGCAGGTGCACGCCATAGATCTGGCTGTCGCTGAACTGCAGCGATTGCTCGGTGTTGTTGCTGTTGAAGGCCTGCGATGCCAGCGCAAACTGCCCCACCCCGCCACTCCCCTGCGTCTCCTGCTGCAGGTGGTACCGCAGCATGAACGTCTGCACCTTGCCCAGAGACCAGTCAAAGCGCGTGGAGTAATCCGTGAAGCTGTTCGTCTTCGCCACCGTCTGGGTGAAGGGCGTCTGCGCCAGTGACGAATTCAGGATCACCGCGTTCACAATCGAATCGTCCGTCGAGCTCTCGCGATACAGTTCCGTGAACTGTGACGATTTCTTCGTCACCGGACCGTTCACATCCCCTTCCAGTTCCAGGCCAGTGTAAGGCGGCTGCGTCGTCACAAAAGGATTGCGCGAGTTGAAGCTCGAATCGTTTCCGCGCATCCACCAGTCGCCGTGCCACTTGTCCGCCCCCGGCTTGGTAAAGATTTCAATCCGCCCCCATCCAATCTCGTCGTATTGCGCTGAATAAGGATTGGAATTAATCCGAATCTCGCGGATCGCCGACTTCGGCGGCAGCTTGCCCCCCGAAAATCCATCCACAAAGAACTGCGTTCCGGTGTCCGGATCCGATCCCGCAATCGCCTGGATCTCCTGCTGCATGGTGTCCGGATCGTCGTCGAGCGCGTCCAGATCCGAACCCTTCAGCACCACAGCGCTGCCGTTTTTGTCCGGACTCGAATCCAGAGTGTCCCCGGACACCGTCACCTGTTGCTGCTGCACCTCGATCGCAAGCGTCAGAGTCACCCGCTGCACTCCGTCGGCGCGCACCGTCACCCGCGCCAGCTGCACCGTCTGGAACCCCTCCGCCTGCGCCTCCACTTCATAGACGCCCGGCGCCAGCCCGGCCACAGAAAATCCACCTTGTGCATTGGAGATCACGGTCACCGGCGTCACGCCCGTTCCCCGCACCGTCACCGTCGCCTGCGGAATTACGGCTCCGGAGGGATCCACGACCACGCCGGCAATCGTGCCATTCACCGCGCTGCTCTCGACCCCACTCCCGGCCCCTGCGCGATCGCTCGAAGTCTGCGCCCCTGCAGCCACAGCCAGAAACATCCCTACCAACAGGCAGAGTCCGACACAATACCTGCACCCTCTGCACACCAGCACAACCCTCCTGAACTCCCGGATCGAGGAACAGCAATGGAAAGTACAGCAGTCCGGCCGGCAGTTTGGGGGAGGGCCAGCCTGGAATGGAAAGGACAAAAACTATGTGCTCTCTTAGACGAGTCAGGTGCGCAAAACGTTCAATGAAGTTTTAGCGCGCAGACGCCGCATCGATCCGCCAGACCCACGACCCTCGCTTGATCCCGGGGCTCCATCCTCAGGCTACCGGCGATGACGGTTCTTTGTCCTCTCCGTGCCCTCAGTGATGAAAGTTGCCGGCTCTCCATTATCGCGGCAGCAGCTCAAATTGCCGAATGCCCACGCGCGCCCCCGTCGTGTCCCGCACCTCTGAGGGGAAGAACAAAACCGTGATCGTGTCGAACTGCCGCATCGCAGGATGCTGCGGAATCGCAAATGTCAGATCCTCTTCCACCGGGCTGCTCTTGCTCGTGAACGCCGGCGGTTCCGAAGTCAGCATTGGCTTCACCCCCAGCACCAGGGTCGGCTTGTCCAGTTCCCGCGCGCGCGAGTCGGTCAGCAACACGCCCACTTCGATGCGGCCCTCCCGATTGTCGCCATTGCGCAGCGTCAGCTCGAAGCCCTCGCCCCCCCGCACCGGAATCGCCTGGGGCAGCGTCTGGTGAGCCTGCATGGCCAGTGGAATCCACCCCGTCGAATAGATATTCATCGACACCGGGTCGCCATGCGCCAGGTGCGGATGCAGCCCCGGCCCGTGCTGCGGCGCCTGAAAATACCAGTATGTCCCGTCAAACGGGATCACCACCGGCCGGCTCGTCCCCACGCGCAGCAAATTCCGCTGTACTGGCGGCGGAGGCATCTCCTTCGCCTTATCTGTAACCGTGAACAGTACAATCCCGCGATAGGCGTCGTCCACCGGGGATCCCGGCTTTTTCCCCTGCCTCTGCGCTCTGGCACGTGCCGGTTCGCCTGCGCCTCCCGCCGTCGCCTGCACCGGACGAATCAGCAGCACCGCCAGGACCACCGCCAGCGCCGCCACCGCCGCTCCGCCAAGGCGTGCGCGCGGATCAGCCGGCGTCCCTGCCCGGTCCGGCCGCGACGCAAGCGTCTTCCAAGCCAGCAGGAGAGATCCAAGGCCCAGCCAGAGCGCCGCCCAGAAAGGATCGTCCCGGAGGAGAAAAACAAACGCTGCTTCGAGGCACACCGCAGTCAGCGCCGACTGCTTCGCTCCCGACTTCGACGGGGGCAACTCCGCGAAATGCGGCCCATCGCTGACCAGCAGCAGCTCATCCGCTTCTTCAGAGTCTCTCGGCGCTACCGCCCACAACGAAAGAGCGAGACCGGCAGCCATTACGGCCACCAGAGCCAGCATCGGCAGGGAAGCTTCCAGAAGAAGCAGCAGCAGCGGCGGAATCAGCACCCACACGGGAGCCGCATTCATCCCCGCCCTGAGCAGATCCCGCCGGCCGCGCGTCCACCCAAAGCCCCCAGCCAGCGCCATCCCCAGCGTGCCCGCGATCAGCGTTGCCACCAGCCAAAGCGCTCCCCGTGTCGCCGCCCGCGCCAGCGATGCGCCGGGAGTCATCCCTGGCCGAGTGCAGTACGCAACCACCACCGCCGCCGTCAGCCCGGCGGCGATCCCGCTCCAGTGCGCCGCGCGCGTTGTCTTCGGATCCTCGGGCTCTGCCATTCCCAACTCCTCGCGCCAGTTCGCTGCGCAAGTTCCTCGCGACCGTCTCCCTGCTGCGGCCCGGCCATCTGTCTTTAGAAAGTTGTTATCCTGACCCGCTTCCGCCGCCCGCGCGGAAGCGCCGCCACAAGCGCCACGCTCAGCGTGAACCAGCACGCCGCATCGTAGGGGATAAACACCGGCTGCCGAATCAGCTGCAGCCAGTTCATCTGCTCGATGTTGATCCAGGAATGAGGCGTCAGGCTCACCGCCAGCGTCGCCATCGCCAGCGCAGCCGCATACAGTGGCACGCACAGCCAGATTCCCCGCCATAGTCGGCGTCCGTTAAAGCGCCACGTTGCCATCGAATACAGCGCTACGCAGAGCACCAAACCGGTCCAGAGAAACACCAGCGCCAGTCCCAGCGAGTAGCCCAGGTCGCAGATCGTGGACCACGGCCAGCTCATCTCCCAAAGCCGAGCCTCAAACGCCTCGTTTTGACGCTGGATCAGCTCCAGCGCCGGCGCTGAAACACTCCACAACAGCGCGAACATCAGTGCCGGCCACGTTCGGCGGACGACCCCCGAAAACCCCGCGACGATGGAGAGTGCCACTTGCCGCCAAAGCCAGCGCTTCGAGCGGCCCTCCGCCAGTTCCTCCAGCACGTCGCCGGTCAGCCCTTGATCGGAACCTCCTGGCACCAGGTGATCCAGCACCCACACCGCCGCCCCTGAACTCCGCGCCTGGCTCATGCTTTGCCTCCCTCGTGTTCAGGTAGAGTCCGCCACAGCGCCGTAAGTGCCCGACGCGTCGCCTGCACCTGCCGCAACCCTTCCTTCGTTACGCGAAAGAACCGCCGCGCCCGCCCGCCCCGCTCCGGCGTCGGCTCGCCCAGGCTGGACGTCACCAGCCCCTTTGCCTCCAAACGCTCCAGCGCTGCATAAATGCTGCCCAGCGCCACGTCGCGTCCGCGAATCGCCCGCAGTTCCCGCGCCACCGGCACCCCGTACGCCTCATCCCCCAGCCGGATCAGCGCCAGCAGCACCATCATTTCCATTTCGCCGAGAAAGCCTCGCTGTGTCATTTGTTCGCTATTGTTGAATAAATCGCTCCCGCCCGTCAAGACTCCCTTCCCATGAAACCTCCCCGCATTTCCCGAAATCCCCAAACGGTCGTTCTCTCGTGTCCCTTCGTGGACACTCCAGTCCATCGGCGAACAAGCCTTCGCTCGCGACGCAGCCCAATCCACTGGCAAATCAGAAGATTGTCACTCTTCCGTTTTGGCCCGCAACGTGCCTCTCGTCCTTTACTCCAGACGCAAGCCGCTCCCCCTGTCGCGCGCTGGCAGCCATCAAAATTACGCTGTCCCCGGAGGGATCCATGGTGGTCACGCTGATGCAGGACGTTCGCTACGCACTGCGGCAACTGAAGAAAACCCCCGGCTTCACCGCCACTGCCGTGCTCACCCTCGCCCTCGGCATCGGCGCCAACGCCGCCATCTTCACGCTCGTGAATGCCGTCCTCCTCAGAAATCTCCCCGTTGCCGACCCCGCCACCCTCATCCGCCTCGGTAATACGGATCAGTGCTGCGTCAACAGCGGCGGCACGCCCGACGACAATTCCTACTCCCTCTTCTCCACCAATACCTGGCAGCAACTCCGCAAAGACCTTCCCGAGTTTCAGGATCTGGCTGCGATGGAATCCGGCTTTACCTACCGTCCCGTCACGGCCCGTCGCGACGGAAGCCAGGAAGCAGCCCGCTCTGTGAGGGCGAATTCGTCTCCGGCAATTACTTCCGCACCTTCGGCCTGCGTCCCGATGCCGGCCGCCTCTTCACCGACTCCGACGACACCCAGGGCGCTCCCATGGTCGCGGTGCTCAGCTACCAGAACTGGCACGACAACTACGCGAGCGATCCCTCCGTCGTGGGCTCCACATTCTGGATCAACACCAAACCCGTCCAGATCGTCGGCATCGCCCCCCAGGGCTTTTACGGCGACCGCCTCAGCTCCACGCCGCCGGATTACTACATGCCCATCCAGTCGATGGACGTCCTCCTCGGCGTGGACTATGTCCCCGATCCCAAAACGCAGTGGCTCTATATCGTCGGCCGCCTTCGCCCGGGCACTCAACTTGCGCCGCTCCAGTCAAAGATCGCCGGCCTGTTTCGCCAGATTGTCGCCTCCGACCCCGCCTATTCCGGCGAAAAAGGCAAGATCGCCCTCTCCCGAGCTCACATCGTTCTTGTCCCCGCCGGCGGGGGCATCCAGAACCTGCAGGAGCAGTACCGATCGAATCTCCACATGCTCATGTGGATCTCAGCCGTCGTCCTTCTCATCGCCTGCGCGAACATCGCCAATCTCCTGCTCGTCCGCGGCATGAACCGCAAAGCTGAGATGTCCATCCGCACCGCGCTCGGCGCGCAGCGCCGTCGCATCATCCGCCAGCTGCTCACCGAAAGCATCGTGCTTGCCGGCATTGGCGGCCTCGCCGGATTAGCAATTGCCTGGCTCGGATCCCACGGTCTGCTGGTCATGGCCTTCCCCGGCGACCAGAATGTGCCCATCGACGCCAGCCCCTCCGTGCTCGTGCTGCTGTTTGCCTCGGCGTTTGCCTCATCACCGGAATCCTCTTCGGCATCGCTCCCGCCTGGATCAGCGCGCGGGCCCACCCCGCCGACGCACTCCGCACCGGCGCCCGCACCACCGCCAGCGGAGCATCGCTGCTGCAGCGCAGCCTTGTCGTTCTCCAGGCCGGACTGTCTCTGGTGCTGCTGGTCGGCGCCGGCCTCTTTGCGCAAAGCCTCAACAAGCTGCAGAGCAGCGACCTGAAGCTCGATGCCCGCCACCGCACTATCATCCACATCAATCCCCAGGCTGCCGGTTATGCGGGATCGAAACTCGGCCCGCTCTACCAGGCCTTCCACGATCGCTTCCACGCGATTCCGGGTGTCGTGCACGTTGCCTGGACTACCTACACGCCCATGGAAGATAACAACTGGGGCTCCGGCTTCAAGGTCGATGCGCGCCCCGACGGCGGCCTCAGCGCTTCAACCGTCTACGTTTCGCCTGAGTATTTCGCCACCGTCGGCACGCGCGTCCTGCTCGGCCGCGCCTTCACGCCGCAGGACTCGCCCACCTCGCCCACCGTCGTCGTCGTCAACAAGACCTTTGTCAAGGATGCGTTCCCCGCGGGCACCAACCCCATCGGCAGACGCCTTGGCTTCTCCCGCCCCGGGGCGCCTCTTGAGTTTCAGATCGTGGGCGTCGTGGAGGACACCACGTATACCGCCGTGCAGTGGAAAGACCATTCCATGATCTTCTTCCCCATCCTCCAGCGCCCCGCCAGCGCCAAGGGTCCCATCGACACTGACGGCTCGCTCTTCGCCGGCGCCATCGTCCTTGAGACGGCACATCCCATGCCCGACATGGAATCCATCGCCCGCAGTACCCTGTCGAGCATCAATCCCAATCTCGCCATCGTGAAGTTTCAGACCTTCCAGCAGCAGATCGCCGACCGCTTCGTTGAAGAGCGCCTCGTCTCCCGCCTGACGATGCTCTTCGGCGCCCTCGCGCTCCTGCTCGCCACCATCGGCCTTTATGGAGTCACCGCCTATACCGTCGCGCGCCGCACCAGCGAAATCGGCCTGCGCATGGCTCTCGGCGCCGACCGCGCCGGCGTCATCGTCGCAGTCCTGCGCGGCGCTCTCGTCCAGACCATCCTCGGCCTCGCTATTGGAATCCCCATGGCGCTGCTTTGCGTGCGTTACATCAAAGCTCAGCTCTACGAGATCAACAGCGCCGGACCAGCGGTTCTGGTGATCGCCACGCTGACCCTGGCGATCGCAGCTCTCGTCGCAGGACTCATTCCCGCGCGCCGAGCCGCCTCCATCGACCCTGCCCAGGCGCTGCGCACGGAGTGATCGCGTGGCTGCGCCAGCGGCGCCACCGTTTCCATCTCCAGGAGCGACCGCTGATGGCGCAGGGAGAACGCCTCGATGAGCGCCATGTCCTGGTGGCGTCAACCGAAGATCGCTCCTCGACCGGTTAGCGGACCCTGGCCGACTTATCATTACTTCAACTAGTCGACAAAGAATCGAGCTGACATGCCGATAAAACCGTATTGGAGCCAAGTCGAGCCCGCTAAAGATTCAGTGCTTTGGCGGTTCTTGGACATGCGAAAATTCCGCGATCTTATGGCAAGCGAGGAACTGTATTTTCGCCGGGCCGATTTGTATCCTGACGAAAGCGAAGGCGTTCCTCCTGAGACGTATGCACTGCGGATTCTGGGCCTCAATCCGTACGATATTAATGATCGCTTTAAACTCGATAATCATCTTGGCTTCACCGCCCAAGCACGCGAGGCTTTCTACATCAGCTGTTGGTACCTCTACAAAGGAGGCCTTGAGACACTCGATATGTGGGAGGCCTATGGTCGGGATGGAGTGGCGATTTGTACTCGATATGAGCTACTGCATGATGCGTTGAACGGATTGCACGATGATGCGCATCTCGGCTGCGTTCAATACGGCACCGACCATCTGACCGACCGCTTCAACGGGATGGAATTCATCTTCACGAAGCAACTCAAATACGCTCTGGAGTGTGAAGTTCGCGCGCTCATCACGTCATATGACCCGCTCGGAAGCGGTAACCGCCATTTCGACCTAAATAATTCTCCTCATCCTCGTCCCTTGCCTATGAACCCCCGCAATCCATGGGTGCCTGACTCGAAACGCCGCCGCATAGACCTTCGATCGCTCATTACGGATATCGTCATCTCCCCGTGGTCTGAACCAGATGCCGTGGACGAGATCGGACTCTGGATTCGTAGCAAGGCATTTTCGTTTCAGCTAAGAGATCAGAGTTGACCAGTCCAAACACCCCAAGCTTGGCAGAATTTCGAGAGCATAAGCAGCTTTTCAGCACGCGTCCGCAAGAGCCTATTGTCTTAGAGAAGACGGAAGCCGCTAAGCATGAGCTAGATCAGTTCGCCAAGGAGATGTCGACTCTCCCGCTGGAGCGACTTCGGTGGCTCTATAAGCGGCGCTGGGAAATTTTAAGGCTTTGTCCCGGCGATATCCCTAGGCTCTCTGACGCTCAATACCTAGAGGCGATGCTCCGGATACTGGACGAGTGGAAGAAGCGCGGTATTTCTATCGGTTGAACATACAGAATTGCCCCGTATACACCACATCGGTACCCATAAACGGGCATCGCGCCACGAATCCTTCTGGATTCACGCCAAATCGCTAACGCGCTCACCAGGCCGGATGATTTCCGAGTCACCGACTTCTCGGAGCATTCGGCATCAACAACCTTCCCTCCCAACCCGGCAATCCCTCCCCTGTTCGCCCAGAATATGCACTTTCCTTCCGGTTTGTGGAAATCCTGTCAAGCCCCCCAGCCCCTGACGAAAGTAACAGACGCTGATACAAAACAACTTCCCCGCCAAAATTCCTCCCAAAACCTGGCAGTAAACCCGTCCGAACTTGGTATTCTGAACTTATAGAGTAAAAAAAGAAAAAGCCCGCCGCGCGCGGGCTTTTTCACGTCATGAGGCAATGGGTGCAGAACACTTTCGATCTCACGACCCCGGCTCGCAACGGCCAACAGCATCGGCTACCGGCTACAGGCTACCGGCTCCAGGCAAGAGGCTGTCCATCCCGCTGCTTCCCGCGGCTCGGATGGGCATCGATGTTACCAATCGGCACCTTTCGGATCTATTGCTTAACACCGGCGATCCCATCGAAATCGACGTCGGCTTTTCACGTCACGCGGCCAGTCGTGCAGACCCGATCCCACGGCCGGCCTCGCAACGGGCAACAGCATCGGCTACCGGCTTCCCATCGGGTGGCTTCCAGCCGTCCCATGGGGCATCGATGTTACCTTTGCGCCCCATTGGAATCTGCAACATCCCTCGCCGACCCCATCGAAATCGACGTCTTTTTTCCCCGTCCAGACCCTGTGTTACTGTGAGGAAAGCCGGTTTCGGGGCGTCGCGCGCGTCCCGGCGCTCTGCGTCTCGCGCCTTATGCCGCCGCCTTCGCCCAACGCTTTGTCTTCCACGCCCCCATCCGTTCCTCCTTCCGCTCAGCAGCGCTCCACCCACTGGCTCCATCGCGCCGACCTCCTGCTCCGCGTCATCATTCGCCTCTACATTGGATTCATCCTGGTCTTCCTCCCGTGGACGCACGTCTGGGCCCTGAACCGCTTCTTCCTCTACTACGGGCCAATCGCCCACCTTGTCGAAAGCGGCGCCTTCCGCGGAATCGTCTCCGGGCTGGGGCTCCTCAACCTGTGGATCGCGGTCTCTGAAGCCATCCACCACAAAGAGAACTAAGCATGCCCCGCAAGCCGCCCAAGCCTCTCGAAAGTGCCTCCCTCGCCTACGAAAACGAGGCCTTCCTTAACAGTCCCGACGGCCGCATCATCCGCATTATGGCGGAGTATTCCGAACCGCTGGCGCGCTTTCGCCGCGAACGCATTCAGGACACCGTCGTTTTCTTCGGATCGGCCCGCTTCCGCGCCCTCGATGAGGCCAACCAGGAACTCCAGCTGCTCGAAAACACAGGTTCCCGCGAGCCCGCTCCCGAAGAAGAACAGCCCGCGCGTGCGGACGATATCGAACAGGGCACCTCCACTGAACTGCGCCGCCGCCGCGCCGAAGCCGCGGTGGAAATGGCCCACTACTACGAGGACGCGCGCGCGCTCGCCTCTCTGCTCACGCAGTGGTCCAAGGACCTTAAGTCGCGGCGGCAACCGTTTCGTCGTCACCTCCGGCGGCGGCCCCGGCATCATGGAAGCCGCCAACCGCGGCGCCTGGGAAGCCGGCGGCAAAACCATCGGCCTGAACATCAAGCTGCCCTTTGAACAGGTTCCCAACCGGTACATCACCCCCGCGCTCAACTTCGAGTTCCACTACTTCTTCATGCGCAAGTACTGGTTCGCGTATCTGGCCAAGGCGCTGGTGGTCTTTCCCGGCGGCTTCGGCACGCTCGACGAGATGTTTGAGATCCTCACCCTCTCGCAAACCCAAAAGCTCGCCAAGAAGATCACCGTCCTGCTCTACGGATCCAGTTACTGGCAGGAAGTGCTCAACCTCGATGTCCTGGTGGATAAAGGAGCGATCTCGCCGCGCGATCGCGAACTCTTTGATTTCGCCGACACCCCTGAACGCGCCTTTGAGATTCTCCGCGACGGTCTGACCCATAACCACCTCGAGCGAGAACCGGAAGGCGAGCTTCCGGACATCGCCCAGACCCGTCGCTGACCGCATAAGCTAATTAAATTCAATGGCTTAAAGCACGGATTCACGGACTTCTCCATGTTGCGCTTCCGGATGTGGCCCTTCATTTGATCTACCTTTCTTGAGGCCGTAATGCCTCATTCATGGTGCACCCCGAATACTGAAACCAGGAGAACGACTCGGGAGGTACACCATGACTGGTCTGCGCCGCATCTCCTGCCTGTGGAAAGAGCCGGACGCCATCCGCAACGATTCAACCGGCGTCTCGCTCCACAGCCACACCAATCAATCCAAAGAAACCCTCGATTTTCTCGCCAACCTGGGAAATCAATACCCTCTGCTCCGCCCCATGCTGAGGCGGTACGAGCGCCTGTCTCGCGAGCGCCACAACACACCGATCAACTACTCGGCCGCCTACTGGACTCCGCCCCTGACCCCGCGCCTCGCCTTCGATCTGGAGAGCGGACAGATCGCAAAGCTCGGCCTGATGCCTCTGGTTTCGATCACCGACCACGACACCATCGCCGCCCCCATGCTGCTGCGCACCGTCGCTTCCGCGCGGCACATTCCGGTTTCCGTGGAGTGGAGCGCGCCCTTCGGCGGCGATCAGTCGTTCCACCTCGGCATCCACAACCTGCCCAGCGATACCGGCGCGTCCTGGATGAAGACCTTCGCGGAATACACAGCCCATCCGAGCGAAGAGCACCTGACGGAAATTCTTGCAGCCCTCAACGATCTGCCCAATGTCCTGATCGTCTTCAATCACCCCATGTGGGATCTCTACCTGATCGGCGCTGAAAAGGCTGCCCAGCGCGTGCACGAGTTCCTCACTCGAAACCACACATTCATCCACGCTCTGGAACTCAACGGACTGCGCCACTGGGGCGAGAATCGCGCAGTGAAACAGCTGGCCAGGCAGTGGAACAAGCTGCTGATCTCCGGCGGCGACCGCCACGGTCTCGAGCCGAACGCCAACGTGAACCTTTCTCGTGCAACGACGTTCACTGAGTTCGTTCACGAGATTCGCTACGAAGACCGCAGCCACGTTCTCTTCCTGCCCCAATACGCGCAGCCGTGGAAGCACCGCATCCTCGAATCGACGCTCGACGCGATCCGGGACTATCCCGAATTCCCGCTCGGCTCCCGTACCTGGGACGAACGGGTTTGGCATCCGGATGCGTCCGGCGTCGTCCGGCCCATCAGTGAGCTATGGACCACAGGCGCAGCGCCAGCGTGGATGACGATGATCATTCGCGCCATTCGCCTGATGGGCAGCCGGCCGGTCTCCGACGGTCTGCGCCTGGCCTGGAGTGAATCCCGTGAACTGCAACTGGCTCTCGGGGAAGATGCAGCCAGCTAAAACAGGTCCACTGCATTGAACCCTTTGCCCGCTCTCGTGCCGGCCGCTGGTTCCAGCTCGATCCGTGTCGCCTACTTTCCCGACTCGTTTCACGAGGTGAATGGCGTCGCTCACACCTCCCGCCATTTTGTGGATTTCGCCCGACGCTGGAAGCTGCCGTTTCTTTGCGTGCGCGCAGGCAATCGCCGGCAGCCTCTCGCGCACGAAGACACCTTAACCACCCTTGAGCTGCCGCGCGGCCTGCTCTCCATTCCTCTCGATAAAGACCTCAAGCTCGATCCCACATGGATCCGTCATCTGCCGGTGGTGGCCCGAACGCTGCGCGCCTTCCGTCCCGACATCGTGCACATCACAGGCCCCAGCGAAATCGGCGTCGTAGGTGCGCTGCTCGCGGGCTGTTTCAGAATCCCTCTTGCCGCGTCCTGGCATACGAATCTGCACGAGTATGCAGCCACTCGGTCGCACTGGCTTCTCGATCATCTCTCGGTCGAGCAGGCCGCGTCGGGTTCCCACTGCATTGAGCGTGTGGCTCTGAGCATCGCCACCATTTTGTACAAGCGGGCGCGCATTCTCTTCGCGCCGAATCCAGAGCTTTGTCAGTTGCTGGAACAGGAGACAGACCGACGGTGCCACCTGATGCAGCGCGGTGTCGACGCCGGTCTCTTTTCTCCGGAACATCGAGAACGCAGCGCGTCTGATTCGGATTTCATTCTTGGGTTTGTCGGTCGTATGAGCGTGGAGAAGAATGTGGCGCTTCTCGCCCGCATTCAGCGCGAACTGGGAGATCTCGGCATCGCCAACTTTCGTTTCCGTATCGTTGGCCAGGGTGCGCATGAAGTCTGGCTGCGGGAACACCTGCCTCGTGCTGAGTTCACCGGAGTCCTGCGCGGCGAAGCGCTGGCGCGGGCGTATGCCGGAATGGATGTCTTCGTCTTCCCGTCGCACACCGACACGTTCGGAAACGTTGTGCTGGAGGCGATGGCCTCAGGCGTCCCCGCTGTGGTCACTCCGGACGGTGGCCCCGGGTCGCTGATTCAGGAAGGACGCACGGGCTATATTGCCCGCGATGAAGAATTTGCCGCGGCCATTGCCAGGATCCTCCGCAATCCGTCGCTGCACCAGAGCATGCGCCACGCAGCGCGAGCGCTCGCGCTCACTGCCTCCTGGGACAGCGTCTTCGAGAAGGTCTATGCGGCCTACGAATCGCAGTTGGCTCATTCTTCGGCGACAGCGGCAGCATGGCGGCCAGCCGCGCTGGAATCCCATCCAGACAGCTAAGCCGGCGGCGTGAAGTCCAGGCCTGCTTGCGCCGCGGCCTTTTCGGTCGCAGGCAGATTGAGATCATTCAGGGGAATACGCGGCTCACGGCCGGCACCGGCCTCATCCAGAACCACCAGATCGCTCGCGGTCAGCACGTAATTATGAATGGCCAGGGTGTGGCCGTCTTTGAAGACCAGCGTGAGTTCCGGTTCCGGTGCGATGGGCGCCGCGGGAGCAGGAGGCGCCGCATACGCCTGCGAACCCGAATACGGCTCTCCTTCATAGCCCGGATATTCCGGTCGGTAGCCTGAATCCGGAGGTGGAACAGTCACAGTGTCCTGCGCACTGCCCTGCCGGGCCGCGCTGTCGCCATTCTCATCGCCACCGAAATCGGAATAGCCATAGTCGTAAGGGAGTAACTCCCATGAATTGGCGTAGGCCGGATAGGCGCCGAGGTACCCATATGCTCCGCGACGATAACCGCGATCGTGATCGCGGCCGTAGCCGCCATCCCGCCATCCTCCGCGCCCACGCCATGCAGGCTGCGCGCCCTGTCTCCAGTTCGGGACAAATCCGGGGACGAAAGCGGGGGAAGAAGCGGGAAATATGGCGCGTCCCGGCGTCGCGATTGCGTGCGGCGACGCGGTTGTGATCTGACCGGGAAAATGAGCGATCGACCCAGTGAAGCCGCGCGAGGAGAAGCCGCCCGCGTGTCCCGCAACCCCGCCGTGTCCCCCGGCGAAACTGCCATGCTGTGCAAACGCCGCGGAACCGGCGATCAGAAATGCCGCCACAATACCGGAAGTCAGCAAGCTGGAATTCAGGGGCCGCATGGGAGCCATCCTATCCTTTTCATTAGACGCGGCAGGAGCGTGAGAAGCTCCGGAAACCGCTCAGATCAGCTCGGTCCCCCAAAGATCGTGGAGGTGGAGCACGCCTTCGATTCCGGCGGTCCTCATCGATGACAACCAGGGAGGTGATCTTTTTGTCCTCCATGGTGTGCAGTCCGCGAACGGCTAACTCCCCAGCGGATATGGTTTTGGGCGAACTGTTCATGACTTCGCCCGCGGTCTTGCGCAGGCCATCGGGCCCGTGGGATTCGAGCAGGCGGCGCAGGTCGCCATCGCTGATGATTCCGGCCAGCTTGCCTCCGCGCTCCACGGTCGTCATCCCCAGCTTCTTGCGGGACATCTCGTAGATCACCTCGGTCATCGGCGTGGCGATACCGACGCGGGGAATGGCTTCGCCAGCATGCATCAACTGGCGGACCGTGGCCAGGCGCTTGCCCAGCTTCCCGCCCGGGTGCAGCGCGGCAAAATCCTCTGCCCGGAAGCCTTTGCGCAGCGAGACAGCAATGGCCAGCGCGTCGCCCAGGGCCAGCATCGCCGTCGTGGAGGCCGTGGGCGCGAGGCCGAGACCACAGGCCTCAGCCGGAACCGAGCAATCGAGGGCGACTGTGCTGGCGGCAGCGAGTGTGGAACGCACATCGCAGACGAACGCGATGAGGACATTGCCCATGCGCTGGATCGTGGCCAGCAGGCGCAGGATCTCCTCAGTCTCGCCGCTGGCGGAAAGCGCGATGACCACATCACCTTCGGTGATCATGCCCAGGTCGCCGTGAACCGCTTCGGCAGGATGGAGAAAAAGCGCCGGGCTGCCGGTTGAACTGAGGGTGGCGGCGACCTTCTGGGCGACGATGCCGCTTTTGCCCATGCCGGTAACCACGACGCGGCCGCGCGCCTGTCCGCACTCAAGGATTCGGTCGACGGCGCATTCGAAATCGGCGGCCATCGAGCCGTCGAGGCGCTGAGCGAGCGCGAGCAGCGCTTCTGCTTCGATCCGAACGAGTTGCGCCGGCGTTTGGACGTCTCTCATGGTCTGAAACACCTGATGCTACCACCGGTCCGCTGCCAGGTTCCCATAGAATAGAGAAGAGAGGGTATCGGTTTGCGGCGGAACATCCTGGTCCTTACGGCGATGGTGGTGGCGCTCGGGCTGATGATTGCGGCGGGCGTGATGAATTATGTCCAGCGCAGGCGCGCGGCCGAGGCACGGCAGCAAATGATGAAAATGACGCTGGTACCGGCGGACGGATCGGCTCAGGGCGCAACGGATGCGCCGGACGAAGCGGTGACCGAGACGGCGTCCGAGGCCGATGATGATTCCACCGGCCTGAATGGCAAGATGGCGCCCAACTTCACGCTGGCCGATGTCAACGGGAAGAAAGTCTCGCTGGCGAGCTACCGCGGACATCCGATGGTTCTGGATTTCTGGGCGACGTGGTGCGGGCCGTGCAAGGTCGAGATTCCCTGGTTTGAGAAGCTGCACGATCAGTACGCGAGCCAGGGTCTGGAGATTTTGGGTGTTTCCGCGGACGATCTGGATAAGGACGATCCGGCGAAGCTGTTTACCGAGAAGCGGGATATCGCGGATTTCACGCAGAAGATGCACATGAATTACACCGTGCTGATCGATGCCGACTCGATCTCCAATTCCTACGGCGGACTCGATGCGCTGCCGACCACATTCTTTATTGATAAGAACGGAAAGATCGTGGCGTCGACCGTGGGTTTGGCGCCGCGGGATGTGATCGAGGCCGACATCCAGAAGGCGATCCACAGCGGAGCGTCGTCATGAAACGAGCGGTGATGATTGCGGCGCTGCTGGCAGGCGCGCTCGCTGCGGGCGCGCAGAAGCTGCCGTGGCAGACTTCGGCAAGCGTAAAGCCGGCCGATAGCCAACTGGTGCACCTCCTTTTTCCGCAGCAGGTAACGGTGCCGGCGGGTAAGGCGCAGACGATCGAGCTGCACTTCCGCATCAATCCCGGGCTTCACATCAACTCGCACGAGCCGCGGCAGAAGAGCCTGATCCGGACGGAGCTGATCGCCGCGGAGCCGAGCGGGGTGACGATCAGCGCGGTCGATTTTCCCCCGGGATCGGATTACGCTTTTCCGCTGGACCCGCAGGAGAGGCTGAGCGTCTATACCGGCGACTTCGTGCTGAAGATGCACCTGACCGCTCAGAAGGGGAACCATCTGGTGCAGGCCGCGCTGCGCTACCAGGCCTGCGATACCAATACGTGCTTTCCGCCGCGGAATGCTCCGCTGGCGGTTGACGTAATTGGGCAGTGAGGGCAGGGTTAGCGCGGTTTTGTCGCTGAACCGCCTGCGTGGGCGATTCCCACTTATTTCCGTGGCCTGTCCCTCGCGCGCTTTCTCTTCTGATAGGCAGCGACCTTGAGTTTGTTGCCGCAGATGTTCATGCTGCACCACCGGCGCGAACCTTTCTTACTGGTGTCGAAGAAGTGGACGACGCACGATTCGCACTTGCGTAACCGTGAGGAGTCCGGCTGGGCAAGAAGATCGGCCGTGGCCGCCGCGATGGGCGCCCACAGATCGGTCGGCCGGCAAAGTTCGAGGGCGAGCTCGCGCAGAACTTGCCCGTCCCGCTTGTGAAGCAATGCAGGGAGAGGGTGCTGCAGCAGGAGTGAATTGACTTCGGCGATGAAGTCATCCGCCGGCGGCGAGCCGCCCTCAAGTCGAAAAATGGCCTCCCGCAACCTTTCCCGGAACGCGAGGAGCTGTTTCAGAAAAGCACCGGCTTCCGCGGAATGACGCCAGTTGCGGAGAGTGGCTCTCGACGTGGGCGAAGTGACCATACGCGAAGCGATCAGCCACCGTTCGAGCGCACGCACATCCGGAAGGAGTTCCGTGGGACCGCCCGCCAAAAAGGGCTTCGTATTCAGCAGGTCGAGGATTGGCCGGTTCCCCACGAACAGAAATCCGTCGATCCATTCCTGCATCTGGGCCTGTCCCTGATCTTGCCCGTGGGAAGAAGCGGCGCGCATAGCACCTCTGATTTAGAAAATATCGTAAAAACTGTAACACCACTGTTGCAATTTTTATTGGTGTCAGATAATCTCATCCTCTGTAAGCGGGACCTTGCGTCTCACGGAAAGGAAATTGCCATGACCACGTTTCACTACGCGAGCGTCCGCGGCCTCAGGATCTTCTATCGCGAGGCCGGCGCGAAAACATCCCCCACCATTGTGTTGCTACACGGATTCCCCAGCTCGTCGCATATGTTTCGCGATTTGATTCCGCAACTGGCGGGAAAATTCCACGTCATCGCGCCGGATTATCCCGGCTTTGGCTACAGCGATGCGCCCGACGCGGGTCAATTCGATTACACCTTCGACAATCTCGCCGCGCATATCGAAGAGTTGCTGTTCGGCCAGCTCGGCCTGAAGCAGTTCAGCATTTACGTGCAGGACTACGGCGCGCCGGTCGGCTATCGGATCGCTGCAAAGCATCAGGACGCGATTGACGGCATCGTGGTGCAGAACGGGAACGCTTATGCCGAAGGAATCGGCGCGGGCTTCGACGCGATGAAACCGTTCTGGGCCAATCGCAATGCAGAGACGGAGAAGCCGGTGCGCGAACTGCTGAAGAAGGAGGCCACCGTTTTTCAGTACACACACGGGGTCAAAGATGCGGCGAGGATCAGTCCTGACGCCTGGACCGTAGATCAGTTCTTCCTCGATCGCCCCGGCAATGACGCGATCCAGCTGAGCCTGCTGCATAACTACCAGTCGAATCTGCCGCGCTACGACGGATGGCACCAGTTCTTCCGGAACAGGCAGCCAAAGACGCTGATTGTATGGGGCAAAAACGATCCTTTCTTCACGGTTGCGGGCGCGCAGGCCTATTTGCGCGATATTCCGAAAGCGGAGCTTCATCTGCTGGAGACGGGCCATTTTGCGCTCGAGGATTCGTGCGAATTCATCGCGCAGCAAATCCTGAAGTTCTTTGCCTGAGGAGATGACTGCGATCTCTCCATATCTTTCCTGCCGAACAACGAAAGGATAAGGTGATGCGTTTTGCAGAAAACGCCAGCGTGATTGTGGTCCACGGAGCGTGGGCGGACGGTTCGAGCTGGCAGGCGGTTGTTCCGGCTCTCGAAAAGCAGGGGCTGAACGTGATTGCGGCGCCAATTCCACTGACCTCGCTGAGCGACGATGCGGCTGCGCTGCGCCGAACGATCGCACGAACCGAGGGACCGGTGATCGTCGCCGGCCACGCTTATGCTGGCGCGGTGATTGCCACGGCGCATGAGGAGCGGGTGAAGGCGCTGGTTTATATTGCTGCGCTGGCGCCGGACGAGGGAGAAACGGTGGCGCAGGTCTTTTATCGAGATGAGCCTCACGCGAAGGCGCCGCAGCTGGCTCCGGACGGCGACGGATGGATCTGGATGCCGGAGGAAGGGTTCGCCAGCGCGTTTGCCCAGAACGCGTCGGCTGAACAGATTGCGTTGTGCAGGGCTGTTCAGCGTCCGATTTCCGTGAAGAGCATTCAGGAGACTGCGACTGCGCCGGCATGGAAAGTGAAGCCGACATGGTATCTGCTGGCGGAAGAGGACCGCATGATCAATCCGAAGACGCAGCGGTTCATGGCCGATCGCATGGGTGCAACGGTGCGGTCGTTCCGGGTTGATCACACGCCGCTGCTCACCGCGCCGGAGAAGGTGGTCGAGGTGATTCTGGAGGCCGCGCGGGCGACGCTCGCCTGAACCAACCGGAAACGGGAGCTGGATGGCGGGGAGATTGAGGGTATTTCGACATCTCCCGAAGAAATTTTTTTAATACTTTTGACTAAGTGTTTTGTTTCTCCCACTTAGGGTTGGTTTGGAGGAGGCTCCTTAAGCTAAGTGTTTGTAGTCGGCCCACTTACCAGGGGGCTCCTTGGGTTTAGACCCGTTTTTGTTTGGCGGAGCCGGGTTTTGGAACGGCGGCAGTGAGACGGCTATGGGGATGTTTCGCCTGAGCGGAACATCCCCACTGTGTTTCAGGTTAGGGCGAGGGGGAGGGAGAAGCAAGCAGAATCAGCAGGGCGAACGGTACGGAGGTACCGCGGCGGTTCCATGGCGCCGCCGTGTCGCTCCATCGCGAGGCGAGCCGCGGTTCGAGACTACGATCGCCGGACCATTGTTATCCCTTGTTGGCCGGAGCCGTCTTCTTGTGCTCGACGAAGACGTGTGCCTGATGGCAGCTCACACACGTCTTGCCTTTCATGAAGGGATCGGACTTCAGCTGAGCGACCTGATCGCTGTGACAGTTCTCGCAGGTGGGTAAGCCCGGCTTGCCCGCGAAGTCCTTCGCGGTTGTCTCGCCATGGCAGACGGTACATTCGACACTGTTGGCGGCATGCGGGCTGGCTTTCCATTGGTCATTGATGACCTGGTGGCAGCTGGCACAGGTATCCCCGGCGGGGATCAGGCGGTGGAAGACATGGGTGGGCTGATCCTGTTGCGCCAGGGCAGGCTGGACGGCAGCAGGCGAAAGGAGAAAGACGAGCAGGGCGGAGCCGAACAACCACGCGTGGAAACGGTTCACAGAGAGAGCCTCCTGAGTCCTGGCTCCCTAGTATCACTGGGCGATGGCGGTCGATCGGTGATCGCCGTCACTGGCTCCCCTTACGTTGGTACCGTCCGCCTTGCCGCCGGCGTGGCATGGGAGCGTCGATGCGGGGACCGTTGGTGAGGGGGTGATACGGGCCCACCAGTGCTCGGACACTCAATGAGCAGATCGAACGGCCCGGGGAATCCTGTCCGGGCAGAGCCGGCTTTTGGAACGGCGGTGCTGAGACGGCGATGGGGATGTTTCGCCTGAGCGGAACATCCCCACTGTGTTTCAGGTTAGGGCGCGGGAAAGCGAGAAGCAAGCAGAATCGGCGGGGCGGACGGTACGGAGGTACCGGGGCGGTGGCGTATACAGAGCCGTGATCGGGGCTCTCCAGTAGTCGATTGAATTGGTCGCTCATTTTGGATCGCGGCGCTGGGTTGCGGGATGCTGACCGACTTATCGGTAGCAATTCTCGGACAAATGTCGGGCGTATCGGGCGTCACGTGTCGCCCCCTGAGAAACCAGCGAGACAGACAAGTGTTAGACTCGACACCGTTCAAAGCGGCCATAGGGAAGAGTCATCAATTATGACGAGGACACAGCGGATCGTTCTGTTTCTACTCTCTGCAAGTCTGCTTGTGCTCGTGTTTGAGCTAACGACCGGCCACGCATTTCCCACGTCCGATCAATCGATAGTCCTCTTCTCCGCGCTTCTCATGATGTCCTTCGTCACATCGTTCATCGAAGAGTTTTTCACTGTTCCGAGCGACGTTCTCGCATCGAATATTTCTATACTGCTACTAATTGCACCCCTCCACTCTCAACTTTCACGCTTGGGAGCCTGGTATTGGAGATTTTTCTTTTACAACCTATTTTTGCTCTTATGCTCGCTCGCTGCGCTTTTGTTACTTAGTCCTGACAAATCGCCAGACTCCCTGCAGAATCAGACGTCGAAGCATCTCAAACGAGTCGCCACATTCCTCGGAAACGGACGCTTCTTGTATTGCGTCCTTTTCCTGCTCACGTTGCTTTTCTACGTCGATTCTCAGTCGCATGAATTTTTTGCACTCTCCTGCTACGCGGCGTTGATTATCCTTGTGGATCCGAAGCGGTTTATCCTCGCAACGCTGAAACCCTCGAGATCAAAAAACGCCGCAATTGGGGAGATAATTGGTGTTCAATCAAAGAACACCTTCCTCGCAAAGCTGTATGCGCCCGGCGGTGTCCTGACTCGCTGCTTCGACTTGGTCCAGTTTTTTCACCAAATGAACGAAGCTCGCCAAATCTGCCGGGGAATAATCGTAGACGATTACATTCTGAATGAACAGCGGTGGATCAAGATACTCGCAACCGAGGAGATACAGAGCGCGTTGGAGAGTGAGCTGTACACGAAGTCCGGCCAACGAAACGTCGTCTACCAATTCTCGCCACGGGAACGCCCCGACTTGCTAGCAAGGTTCGTTGGGGTTGTCATCGAACGATCTGACATCGCCAAGATTCGCTTTGATTTTGCCGGGTGCGCGCCCGTCACCGAGGGAAGCCTCGTCGAGTTAAAGATTGAAGACAAGAAGATTCTTTACCAGGTCGTGCAGGGGATCACAGAGATCGAGGCTCTGGAGGGAAAAGACGAAACAGGGTTGAGGGTTGGCGAGGCCCTACAGCTTGGGGTCTGGGATCCCCAGAGCTTCTCCTTCGAGAAGTACGGATGGGTTCCGGAGATCAACACCCCAATCTTCTTGTCTGCCAATGTTGACGATCCCATACTCTCGGCCGCTGAGGTGGAAGTCGGCACAATCCCGGGGACGAATTACCCAGTATTGATGGAACTCCAAGTGGCAGTAACACATCACACTGCCATCCTCGGAGTCACGGGTTCAGGGAAATCCGTCTTTTGTCGGGATTTGATTAGGAGAGTCGCAGCCACTGGAACGAAGGTTATCTGTGTAGATTTCACCAACGAGTACCGGGACAAATTCCCCGACTTAAGGCCAGCGAATATAGTACCCAAGGAAACAATGTTAGAGATTAATGATGCACTGGAAAAGCTGACTGCTGAGCTGGAAGAGTTTGCTAATAGACAGAACAAGCAGTTGATCAAGACCCAGTCCGAGATACTACTTAACAAGTTTTCCGAATGCGTGAAGGATTTTCTCATCTCCGATTCGCCCTTGACGCTCTTCGACCTGCCCGATATTTCAAACACGACAGGCATTCTGGAATACACAAAATGGTTTTTTAAGGGCGTGTTCAAGATTGCGCGGGAAGAGGCCAACCTTGGGAAGCGGGTTTGTATAGTCATCGAGGAAGCCCACACCGTAATACCTGAGTGGAATTTCATTGGCGCTGAGGACAAGAAGGCGACATCCGTCGTCAACAGCATCAGCCAGATAGCGCTTCAGGGAAGAAAATACAACGTTGGCTTCTTGGTAGTCGCACAGCGTACCGCCAACGTATCCAAGACGGTCCTTACCCAGTGCAATTCCGTAGTTGCATTCCAACAGTTCGACAAGACGAGCACGGATTTCCTGAGTAACTACATGGGCTCTGAGATGGCTGCGGCCCTCCCGTCGTTAAAATTCCGCCAAGCTGTTGCGGTCGGGAAGGCGTTCCGTTCTCGCGTGCCTATGATCTTCGACGGAGATCATGGAGCCAGACGCGGGGATGGAGGTCGAAACGAACGGGGAGCTCGCTCCGGACGATGATTAGCTCAATCACGAGTTTCAAATGCAGCCCGCCTGGGTCGGGTCCCGGCAAACGGGCTTCTCTTAACAACGGGTTCCAACTCCTCTCAGCCATCGCATTATCGGCGAGGACCGATCCCGCTTCACACGGCGAGGGGCCGCTCTTTATCCGGCGGTGATGACTTTCTGCCGGTTGATGGAGAGTCCGTCACGGAGTGGTTTTCACCTGGCGAACGAATAAGATACGGAACAACGGAAATGGCGGCAGCGATCCAGGGTTTGGCACCCACCCTGTCGCCTCAAAAAGCGTGAGGCGACAAGGATGGGGCACCCCGGTTTCTGCCTTGGCCGGGGCTGACTTTGGCCCGCTGGCACGGGATCGCTGAGGCCCGGGGCTGAAGCCCGGAATCTTCCGGGTCTGTGGTTCCACGGGCTGAAGCCCGTGGCTTTCTCCGTCGTGCCGCGAGGCGGCACCTTTGCAAGAGGGTGGTCGTAAGGGCGGTCGGGATCATCGGCTTCCCCTATCCGCCAAAACTGGGCGGATGTGGAAACCCACGGTCGCGCGTCGATACGGAAGCGCCGGGGCTGAAGTCCGTCTATCCCGGTCTCGTTATCCGTCTATCCCGGTCTCCTTATCCCGCGGGGATGACTTTTTGGCGGCTGATGGAGAGTCCGTCGCGGCGGCGCAGGCTGCGGAAGACCGCGGTCGACACAACCGTGAGGACGCCGAGGGCTAGGAAGGCATCGTGAATCCCATGGATGAAGACGGCGGGCACTGACCAGACGTGCTCGGGGAGAAAGAACGCCGTGGCGAGACCGGCGATGGCGACGCCGAAGCTGAGGGCCATCTGCTGCATGGTGGCAAAGATGGTGCTGGCGGCGCTGGTCTCCTCTTCGGTTACGTCGGCGTAGACCAGGGTGTTCATGCTGGTGTATTGCAGGGTGCTGAAGGCTCCATAGAGGAAGGCGAGCAGGACGATGATCCAGAGGGGGGTGCGCAGTCCAATGGTGGCAAAGAGGGCGAGCAGGACTCCGATGATGATGGTGTTGGAGATGAGGATGTAGCGGTAGCCGAAGCGGGACAGGACGCGGGTCATGCAGAGGTTGATGAGCATGGCGGCGAAGGCCTGGGGCATGATGAGGAGTCCGGACTGGACGGGGGAATAACCCAGTCCGATCTGGTAGAGCAGGGGCAGGAGGAAGGGGACGCCGCCGATGCCGAGGCGAGTGATGAAGCCTCCACCGACGGCGGCGCGGAAGGTGCGGAGGCGGAAGAGAGCGAGGCGGAGCAGGGGGAAGGGCGTCTCTTTGGCATGGAGCCAGTAGCCGGCGAGGAGGGCGGCGGCGATGACGAGAAGGCTGACGATTTCGCGGACGCTGAGGGTGTGGTCGCCGAAGACTTCGAGGACATAGGAGAGCAGGGCGACTCCGGAGCCGAAGAGGATGAGGCCGAGGACGTCGAGGGGCGGCGTGTCCTGCTCGCGATAGTCGGGGAGGTGGAGGTAGACCATGACGAGGCCGAGGAGGCCGATGGGGATGTTGAGGAAGAAGATGATGCGCCAGTGGAGATAGTCGACGATGAGGCCGCCGGCGACGGGGCCGAGCATGGGTCCGATGAGGGCGGGGATGGAGACGAAGCTCATGACGCGGACGAGCTGATGTTTGGCGAAGGCGCGGACGAGGGTGAGACGGCCGACGGGAACCATCATGGCTCCGCCACAGCCCTGGAGGAGACGGCAGAAGACCAGCGCGTGGATGTTGGTGGAGATGCCGCAGAGCAGGGAGCCGAGGGTGAAGATGCCGATGGCGGCGGAGAAGACGTGGCGGGTGCCGAAGCGGTCGGCCATCCAGCCGCTGATGGGGATGAAGATGGCGAGGGCGAGGGTGTAGCTGGCGAGGACGGCTTTCATGGCCAGAGCGGAAACGCTGAGGGCTTTGGCGATGACGGGCACGCCGGTGTTGAGGATGGTGGTGTCCAGCGACTCCATGAAAAAGGCGACGGCGACGAGCCAGGGGAGGAGGCTGCGACTGGAGGCGGTGAGGACTTCGGGGCGGGGCGCGGGGTGGGTGGGGGGCGAGTCCATAGTGGAGGGGCTCTCTGGGCGGCTCGGGGGTTATTTCCAGGATACCGCGTGGGGGCGGGGGTGGGGGGAACTGCGGGGCGGGCGGACGTTCGCTTTACGCCGCGGCGAGCGATTTGAGGTAGGGGGCGGTGCGGCTGGTTTTGGAGTGGGCGATGGTTTGGGGCGTGCCTTCGGCGACGATGGTGCCGCCTTCTTCGCCGGCGCCGGGGCCGATGTCGATGACCCAGTCGCTGGCGGCGATGATGTCGAGGTCGTGCTCGACGACGATGACGGTGTTGCCGTGATCGACGAGGCGATTGAGCTGGGCGAGGAGACGCTCGACGTCGGAGGGGTGGAGGCCGGTGGTGGGCTCGTCGAGGACGTAGAGGCTGTCACCCTTTTGCGGGCGCTGGAGCTCGGTGGCGAGCTTGATGCGCTGGGCTTCTCCACCGCTGAGCTCGGTGGCGGGCTGGCCGAGGCGGAGATAGCCGAGGCCGACTTCACTGAGAACGGAGAGGGCGCGCTGGATGGCGGCTTCGTCGGCGAAGAACTCGAGGGCGTCGTCGACGGTGAGGCGGAGGACATCGGCGATGTTCTTGTCGCGGTAGCGGACTTCGAGGGTCTTCGGATTGAAGCGCGCGCCATGGCAGGCGGGACAGGGCGAGTAGACGCTGGGCAGGAAGAGCAGCTCGACGCAGACGAAGCCTTCGCCGGTGCAGGTGGGGCAGCGTCCTTTGGCGACGTTGAAGGAGAAGCGGCCGGCGTCGTAGCGGCGATCACGCGCCATCTTGGTGCCGGCGAAGAGGCGGCGGACGTGGTCGAAGAGGCCGGTGTAGGTGGCCATGTTGGAGCGGGGCGTGCGCCCGATGGGTTTCTGATCGACCTGGACGAGGCGGCGGAGGGACTCCATGCCGCCGGCGATGGAGCCGCCGAGGGTGACGGGAGTGTCGGCCGTGAGGGGATCTTCGTCGGCTTCGTCGTCGGCGAGCTTTTGGCCGAGGTGCTGCGCGGCGAGCTCGACGAGGACCTGGCTGACGAGTGTGGATTTGCCGGAGCCGGAGACGCCGGTGACAGCGGTGAGGACTCCGAGGGGAAAACGCGCGTCGAGGTTGTGGAGGTTGTTGCGGGTGACGCCGGCGAGGCGGAGCCATCCGGATGGAGTGCGCGGAGTGTGCGGGGCGGGCTTGCGGGCACCGAGATAGAGGCGGGTTTTTGAAGCGGTGATCTTGTGGAGTCCAGCGGGTGGCCCGCTGTAGAGGATCTCGCCGCCTTTTTCGCCGGCGCCGGGGCCGACGTCGACGATCCAGTCGGCGCGACGGATGACGCCGATTTCATGCTCGATGACGAAGAGGGAGTTGCCGACGCGCTTGAGGGCGTCGAGGGCGTGGAGGAGCGTT
The DNA here is from genome assembly GCA_963702295.1 of uncultured Acidobacteriaceae bacterium. GTDB lineage: Bacteria > Acidobacteriota > Terriglobia > Terriglobales > Acidobacteriaceae > Palsa-343. The sequence goes on from CAVPCE010000045.1 coordinate 74,838, forward strand.
TCGGTGTCGGAAGGGTGCAGGCCGGCGGAGGGCTCATCGAGGACGTAGACGACGCCAAAGAGGTTGGAGTGCATTTGCGTGGCGAGGCGCAGGCGCTGGAGCTCGCCGGGCGAGAGGGTGGGCGTGCTGCGTTCGAGGGCGAGATAGCCGAGGCCGAGGAGGAGAAGCGCGTCGAGGCGGGCGACGATGTCCTGGGTGATGCGCAGGGCGACGGCGGCTTTTTCGGGGACGGCGCGCAGGGGCGAAGTCTTCGGCTGCGCGTAGGGCGCGAGGCGGCGGTGGACCTGGCTGCAGCGGGAGGGCGTTGAGCTCGGCGATGTTGAGGCCGGCGAAGCGGACTTCGAGGGCGTCGGCACGGAGGCGCTTGCCGTGGCAAACGGGGCATTCGGTGGAGAGCATGTAGGCGGAGACGCGGCGCTTCATCATGGCGCTTTGCGTTTTTGAGAAGGTCTCGAGGACATAGCGGCGGGCGCTGGTGAAGGTGCCCATGTAGCTGGGCTCCATTTTCTGGTGGAGGGCGCGGCGGGTTTCAGCGGGGGTGAAGCCGGCGTAGACGGGCACGGTGGGCTGGTCGTCGGTGAAGAGGATCCAGTTGCGATCTTTTTTGGGCAGGTCGCGCCATGGGCGGTCGACGTCGTAGCCGAGGGTGACGAGGATGTCGCGCTGATTTTGTCCCTGCCAGGCCGTGGGCCAGGCGGCGACGGCGCGCTGGCGGATGGTGAGTGAGGGGTCGGGCACCATCGATTGCTCGGTGACTTCATAAATACGACCGAGACCGTGACATTTAGGGCAGGCGCCTTCGGGCCGGTTAGGGGAAAAGTTCTCCGCATAGAGCATGGGCGCGCCACGGGGATAGTCGCCGGCGCGGGAGTAGAGCATGCGCAGGAGATTGGACAGCGTGGTGACGCTGCCGACGGAGGAGCGGGTGGTGGGCGATCCACGCTGCTGCTGCAGGGCGACGGCGGGGGAAGGCCGTCGATGGAATCGACTTCAGGAACGCTGAGCTGGTGGAAGAGGCGGCGGGCGTAGGGGGAGACGGATTCGAGGTAGCGGCGCTGGGCTTCAGCGTAGAGGGTTCCGAAGGCGAGCGAGGATTTGCCGGAGCCGGAGACGCCGGTGAAGACGACAAGGGCGTCGCGCGGGATGTCGACGTCAATGTTTTTCAGGTTGTGCTCGCGCGCGCCGCGGACGCGGACGTTGGCAGAAGGGCCGGAGTCCCGCGGGTTGCGGAGGCGGAGGGGGTCGTCGAGCGGGGCGAGATCCATGCGTGTTTTTGGATGCGCGCTGTTTAGTTCTGCGCGTACTTCTTGCGGATGTGGACGGTGCGCTGGAGTTCGTCTTCGGCCTGGAGGATTTTTAAGCGGAGATCAGGGTCGGGATTTTGCGTCTTCAGGTAGGTCTCAACCGTGGCGAGAGAGGCGGGGGACTGCTGGTTATCGAGGAAGGCGTCAAGCCAGCCGACGAGGAAGAAGATCTTGCGCTCACGCTTGATTTGGGGGAGCGCGGCGAGTGCGGGGTCGATGAACGGGGCGGTGAGGGCGGACTGATTCCAGTAGTTGAATGCGCCGAGGGAGGACTGGATCCAGTCTTCGGAGCGGTCGGGGTTGTGCAGGTACTCGTTGAAGTAGCGCTGCTTGGTGGCGGGGTCGGGGCGGGCGGCCTGCGCGACCCAGGCGTACTTGAGGCCGTCGCCAGAGGGGTCGCGCTTTTGCTCGGCGGCAAAGACGGCGTTAGCGTCGGGGTCGTTGTAGGCGATGAGGGCGGTGACCAGCGACCATCGATCCTGCTGGCGGAGGGTGACGCCGGGGATGGTGCGGGTGCCGTTGAGGAGGTCTTTGAGGACGGCTCGGCCAGAGGGGTCAGCTGCGAAGCCGGGGAGTGAGCGGAACCAGACGATGCGGAGATCGTGTGTTGGCCCGTTTAATACTTCAAAGTCTTTAAAGTTTGCGGAGAGGATGCCATGTTCGAGCAATTCAGAACGGGAGGAGGTGCGGACATAGCGGTGGATGGCGGTCTGAATGTGGCCAAGCATGGAGGCAGTCAGGGCTTCATCGCTCACCGCCGAGGCTTCCTTGAGAGCAACGTTGACGAAGGCAGCGGGATCGAGTTCGGCCTCGCGGACGGAGTCCCAAAGAGACCCCCACAGGAGGCTGCCGAGAAAGATCTCGGTTGTGGGACTGCTTCCATCGGGGTTGGCGAGTTCGTGCAAGACAGCGGCCCGGGATCTCGCGTCAAGAAGGAAAAGACCGTAGGCATGGTCTTCATAGTTGGCGAATACCCACGCGGGACACTTGCGCGGGTTGGCACCGAGAGGGATTGCTGCTGAGCGGGTGGTTAAATCGGCACGCAGCGTGACGAGAGGCACGTCGTCATAGCCCAGGAGGACTTCAGTCGCGATTGGCCAGATGTCTTTTCCGCCAAGCACCGGCGTCTGCGTGAGGCGGAGGGAGGCGAGGTGGCCATTGGAGCAGGTCCAGGATGTATCGATGCGAGGCATGCCGCGGTGGCGGATCCACATATCGGACCACGCAGCGAGGTTGCGGCCGGAGGCGGACTGGAAGGCGTCGATGAGGTCAGCCCAGGTGGCGTTGCCGTACTTGTGGCCCGCGAGATAGAGTTGCAGGCCGCGGCGGAAGGCGGATTCGCCGAGGATGTAGTTGAGCTGGCGGAGGACGGCGGGGGCTTTGGAGTAGACGATGGCGCCATAGGCGGATTTGGCGTCGTCGAGGTTGGGGATGTCCTGATAGATGGGCGTGGTGCCCTGGGTTTCGTCGATGGCGTAGGCGCCGGGTTTGATAGACAGATAGAAGTGCTGCCAGATGTTGTCGTTGGGGCGCAGGTCGGCGAGGGCGTGGTAGGCCATGTACTGCGCGAAGCCTTCCTTGAGCCAGAGGTCGTCGAACCAGCGCATGGTGGTGAAATCGCCGAACCACTGATGGGTGAGCTCATGGAGGACGAGGATCTGGCGGCCGAGGCGGTTGTCGGCGGTGGGCGCGGTGCGGAAGAGGACGGATTCTTCGCGGAGGAAGGTGGCGCCGGCGTGCTCCATGCCGCCGTAGGCGAAGCCGGGGATGAGGACCATTTCGTACTTCGGGAACGGGAAGGGCTGCGCGAAGTAGTTGGAGAGGTAGCGGATGCCGTCGGCGGCGGTGGTCTGGACCTCGGGGACTTCAGAGGCAGCGGCAGCGGCTTTGGATTTGCGCACCCAGACGTTGGGGAGGCCGGGGGTGGGATGGACGTTGACGAAGGGTCCGGCAGCGAAGGCAAAGAGGTAGGTGGGGATGGGCTCGGTTTCGGCGAAGTGGGTTTGGGAGGCGGCGCCCATGGATTCGGTCATGGAGGGCGCGGTGTTGGAGATGACGGACCAGGCGGTGGGGTGGGCGAGGGTGAGGGTGAAGCGGGCTTTGAGGTCGGGCTGATCGAAGCAGGGGAAGGCCATGCTGGCATCCATTGGGACGAAGAGGGTGTAGAGGTATTCGCTGCCGTCGTCCTTGTCTTCAAAACTTGTGATGGCTTTGCCGGCGGGTCCTATGTTGGCGGTGAACTTCGACTCGACTGTATTGGGGCCGGTGCGGAGGTCCGCGGTGGGCAGGACAAGGTGTCCGTGGTCGATCGTCGCTGGAATCGGGGTTCCGTTCAGCGTGAGAGAGGAAATGGCGCCGTCGCGGAAGTCGATGAGAAGCGGCTGCGAGGCATCGCTGAGATTGAACGTGAGTTTCTCGGTCGCGGCGGCATTGGCGGCGTGGGGGATCAGGGTGAAATGCAGATCGTAATGGAGAGCGGAGACGCGGGCGGTCCGGGACTGGGCGAGGGCGCGGGGGATGCCGTCGGGGACTGTTTGGGCGAAGGCGGCGCTGCTGAGGACCACGAAAACGACGGCGGATAACGAGCGAAGGAAGACGCGCTGGAACAAGTGGATCGCCTCAGGAAAACAAGATGGCGCCGGGGTCTTCCCGACGCACCCTTGCACTATAGCGGTTGCGGGGCAAACGGGCGCCAGCGGACGGGAGAGACACCGAGTCGAGGTAATAGAAGGGTCCGGAAATGGAGCCGAGACCCGGGTAACTTGTTGGGCATCCCCGCTGGCGAGAAAGCCATCCCTTAAGGTTGCACCTTTTTTAGGAGACCAGTATGCAGTTAGCCTTTTTTACCGGGCCCCGCTCCGGGCGTGGCCGTCGTGTCGTGTCTTCGTTCTTCCAGCGTTCTTTACGCGTCGGCCTCGGGCCGGCGTTTTTATTTGCCCTCATGTTTGCCCTGTTCGCGCCGGGTGCGCATGCGCAGTTCAATGCGTCGCTGCGCGGGACGGTGAGCGATCCTTCGGGGGCGGTGGTCCCCGGAGCAACGGTGACGCTCACCAATCTGGATACAAACCAGAAGCAGACGGCGACGTCGGACGCGAGCGGCATTTACACGTTCAACTCGCTGGGGCCGGCACGTTACACCCTGGTAGTTGCGGCTGCGGGGTTCAGGAGCAAGACTCTGGCCCAGGTGCAGATTACGCCGGAGCAGGCGAACACCATTAACGTCACGATGGAAGTGGGAGCCGCGGCACAAACGGTAACGGTAACGTCGCTCACGCGCGGGCTGCCCACGGACACGGGCACGCTGAGCGCAACGATCTCCAGCAATCAGATTCAGCATATGCCCTCGTTCAATCGCGACGTGTTCCAGCTGGCGCAACTGGCGCCGGGCGCGTTTGGCGATGCTTCGCAGGGCAGCGGCGGCGGCAGCTTACAACCTGCCGGGCAACCAGGGACCGGGGGGATCGGCGACGGCTCCGGCGGAATTTTCGAGACGGAGAACGGGCCGCAGATCCAGGCCCGCGGCGGACAATATGAGACCAACGGCATCTCCATCGATGGCATCAGCACGGTCAGCGCGGTCTGGGGCGGCACGTCCGTCATCACGCCCAGCGAAGATTCGGTGCAAGACGTCACGATCGTCTCCAACAGCTACGACGCGGAGAACGGGCGCTTCAGCGGCGCGCAGATCCAGGTGATTCGAAGAGCGGAACCAACCACCTGCATGGCAGCGCTTTTCAAGGCATCGCGGCCGGGCCTGAATGCATACCAGCGATTGAACGGCTATCGGACCGCACCTGTTCGCCGGTACAGCGCGCGCGCACGGGTGTGAACCGGGATACGAACCGCGACCAACAACTATGGCGGCAGCCTCGGCGGCCCATTCTGGAAGAACAGGATATTCGCCTTCTTCAACTACGAAACCAGCCCGCTTCGGCGACGCAACCGCGCAAGGGTGGTATGAGACGCCGCAGTTCGACTCCTCGGCGGCGACCTCCGGCAGCATCGCGGCGAAATATCTTTCGTACCCGGGAGAAGGCGTCGCGGCCAACGAGCCTGATCGCGCGGACGCTGCGCACAGATCGGCCTGATGGAAGGCGTGAACTGCGACACCGACTCCGGGCGGACTGGATGTGGGTCTCCGCTGAAGACCGGTCTGGGCACGCAGGACCTGACGTATGGCGGCAACTCTGCGAACTCCGGGCGTGGGCGGCGGCCTGGATGGCGTGCCCGATATGGCGTTCTACAACACGGTCAATCCAGACCACCGTCTCGCAGACCAGTACAACGGCCGGCTGGATGCAGACGTGACGCAGAACGACCATCTGACATTTGCGATTTACTGGGTGCCGGCAACCACGACTGATTACAACGGGCCCAACGCGTGCCGCCAACCTGTGGCACCACTCCAGGTCAACGACGCATTTTCGGTGATCTGGAACCATACCTTTTCGCCGACGCTGCTGAACCAGGCGCGCGCCAACGCAGCGGGATGGCGCTGGAACGAAGTCGCCAGCAATCCGCAGGCGCCGTTCGGCCTGCCCCAGGACAACATCGACGAACATGGCAGCGTCGGCATGCGGCAACGCTCTTCAATTTTTCGGTCCGCCGGGACCCAGCAATCTGAACCAGTGGACCTATGACTACAACGACATGCTGACCAAGACTGGGCAGCCAGAACATCAAGGCCGGGCGGCGAACTGACGCGGCTCTATTACCTCAACAATCGTGTCTACGCGGCGCGCCCGACGTTTACCTTTCATAATCTGTGGGATTTCGCGAACGATGCTCCTTATCAGGAGACCGGGACAGTTCGATTCTGCGACCGGAGTACCGTTTGCCAATCGCCAGGATCACCGCGACAACCTGTGGGGCTTTTTCGTGCAGGACGATTACAAGATCCGGCCGAACCTGACCATCAATGCGGGGCTGCGCTGGTCTTACTTCGGGGCCTTCACCTCGAAGGAAAACAACCTGGACGTGCTGCAATTCGGATCGGGAGCCAATCCCCTGACTGGGCTGAACGTTCGGGTGGGTGGCGGGCTTTATATCGCCGCAGAAGAACAACTGGGGACCGCAGATCGGCTTCGCCTGGCAGCCGATGAGCCAGAACGGGAAAGCGGTCGTCCGCGGCGGATTCGGGATCAACTACAACCAGAATGAAATCGCGATTCTGGCGAACGGTTTCGGCAACCCACCCAACGCGGTGAGTCCAAACTTTACCTGCGCGTATCCCTTCCCGAACCCCACCTGCTCGGGGACGGGCATTCTGTACGAGACGGCGGGCAATATCAACTCGATCTTCGGCTATGCGCCCAACCCGGCGGCGATCACCACCTTCAGCAGCGCCAACCTTCCGCTGACGGGGTCGACGTCGGTCACGGGATTCCCGGCACATCCCAAGACGATCACGGACTACCACTACTCGCTGGAGGCGGACTACCAGCTGCCTTACAACACCGTAGCGACGCTGGGCTACGAAGGGACCCAGATGCGGCACATGCTGACCCAATACGACTGGCTGGCCTTGTCAGCGCAGCAGGGACAGCCTTTGAATCCCAGCGTGAACTTCATCGATTACTACGACAACGACGCCAACAGCAATTTCAACGCGATGCTCGCGACGCTGACGCATAACTTCGCGAACGGCTTCCAGGCCGAAGCCCAGTACACGTGGGGCAAGGCCATGGACGAGCTCTCGGGTCCCTACTACGAAGATCCATATCCCTACAATGTGCACGCGGCCTATGGGCGCGCCGATTACAACGTGCAGAACGCGGTGAAGCTCTTCGGGCTGTGGCAGCCGGTGATCTTCCACGGAAATTCGTGGGGGCACAAGATTCTGGGCGGATGGTCGCTGAGCGGAATCTGGAACTGGCATACCGGTTTCCCGTGGGATCCGGATTACAACACGACGGGCAATCTGTATTACGGAAGCAGCCCCTACTCCTCGCTTCGTCCGGTGGCAAACAGCCGTGGGTACGGGCACAACCAGTCGAATCAGACCTACATGACCTCGACGAACCCAAACTTCGGAGGCAATGGGACAGCCTTTTTCGCGCCGCCTACGTACACGGTAGGACCAGCGTTTCCGGCGACTGTGCCGGGACCTGCGCCGGGCATCCATCGCAACAGCCTGACGGGGCCGGATTACAACGATCTGGACGGCAGCCTGGCGAAGGATTTTGGATTGCCGAGCAATCGGATTCTGGGCGAGCACGCGGCTTTTGAAGTGCGGGCGGATGCCTATAACTTCTTCAACAAAACGAACATTAACACCGCGCAGATCGACAACACGCTGGGATCGGTGGCGCCGAACGGAGCGGTGACACCCAACACCGACTTTGGCGTAGCTCGGCAGGCGCTGGGCAGCCGCACGGTACAGCTGCAGGCGCGGTTCAGCTTCTGACGCGATCGGACCAGAGTGCTGCCAGGAGGATGTCCCGCAAAGGCATCCTCCTCTTTTTTGCGCTGTGAACGCGCCGGCCGGCCGGAGAGAGCGATGCACGATAATTGAATGCGGAGAAAAAGATGATACGTCTTGGAACGTTGTTGGCAGCCGCGGCCCTGGTGGCCGGAGGCTGCGCTGGAGGAATTGCCCAGGAGAGCGGCACGGCCCAGCCGACGATTGTGGTGGACGCGCATGCCAAGGGCACACCGTTTCCACATTTTTGGGAAGAGATGTTCGGATCGGGACGCGCGAACCTGGCGATGCGGCAGAGCTATCGCGACGATATTCAGCGAGTGCGGAAGGTTACGGATTTCCGCTACGTGCGCTTCCACGCCATTCTTGACGATGAGAACGGGGTTTACAGCGAGGATGCACAGGGCAATCCCGTCTACAACTGGTCGTATGTGGATCAGATCTACGATGGGCTGCTGGCGAACGGGCTGAAGCCCTTCGTTGAGATCAGCTTTATGCCGAAGGCGCTGGCGGCGAAGGTGCAATATCACGCGTTCTGGTACAAGCCTATTCCCTCTCCTCCCGCAAGCTACGACAAGTGGGACGCGCTGATGACGGCGTTTGCGAAACACCTGGTCGATCGCTACGGCATCGACGAGGTGGCGAGCTGGTATTTCGAAGTGTGGAACGAACCGAACATCGATTTCTGGATTGGCAAGCCGGCTCAGGCGTCGTACTTCGAGCTTTACGACCACACCGCGCGGGCGCTGAAGGCGGTAAGCGAGCGGATTCGCGTGGGCGGTCCGGCGACGGCGCAGGCAGCCTGGGTGGGGGACATGATCCGGCATGCGACGGAGAACCATGTGCCGCTGGATTTTGTTTCGACGCACGTCTATGGCAACGACACCTCGGACAACGTGTTCGGGGACAACCGTTCGGTTGCGCCGCACCAGATGGTGAGCGCGGCGGTGGATAAGATCCACGAGGAGATCGAGCATTCCGCGCGGCCGACGATGCCGCTGATCTGGAGCGAGTACAACGCAACCTATATGAACGAACAGCGGATCACGGACTCGATCTATATGGGACCGTGGCTCGCGGACACCATTTCGAAGTGCGACGGCAAAACGCTGATGATGTCGTACTGGACCTTCTCCGATGTTTTCGAGGAGCAGGGCGTGATCAAGACGCCTTTCTATGGCGGGTACGGAATCATGGCGGAGGACGGAATTCCGAAGCCGGCCTACGACGACTTCATGCTGCTGCATGAGCTGGGCGATGAGCGGCTGCCGGCGCCGGAAGATCAGGCTCTGGTGACGCGGCGAAAAGACGGCACGATTGTGGTCGCGGCGTGGAACCTGGTGGAACCAGGAGAGGGCGCGTCAGGCGAAGACGGTCCAACGAAAACGGAGACGTTCGATTTGAAGGACGTCAGGGCGACGCGAGCCGAGATTCGTCGAGTGGATGCCGCGCACGGCGACACACTGGATGCGTGGAAAAAGATGGGCAGCCCGAAGGATCCGACGACCGCGCAGGTCGAGGGGCTGCAGAAGGTGTCGGAGTTGGGAGCGCCGGAGACCGTGGCGATCCGGGATCATCGCCTGACGGTGACGCTGCCGCCGATGGGGCTGGCGGTGATTGAGATCAGCCGGTAGCGGGGAGCCAGGAGTCAGGAGGCGCGAGCGAGTAGCCGGTAGCCTGGTGGTTATGGAGAGCGGTCCAATTAAGGGTGTATGCTGTGGGGCACTCGCTATGCGCCGCTGGGCCATCTCGATGCTGCTACTTCTGCTGCCGCTACCGGCCTGCGCCGACCGAACGGTGACGGTCGAGCAGCTTCGCCACATTCTCGCCGACACCCACGGGCACTCCGACGCGAGACTCGCCGGTGACCTCTCCGATCTCGAACCCGCGGAGCGCCTGAGTCCGGCGACCCTGTCGCAGCTTGAAGGTGAAGCTCCCGGCCCGCGGAGCCAGGAGGCTCTTCTCGAGCTCGCCGACGCTTCAGCGTTTCTGCCGCTCCCTGCCTCCGAAATGATCGACCAGCCACCGCCCGATTCCGCGGGGTTCCACAAAATCATCGATCATGCCATTCAGTACCTCGGCCAAACGATTCCCAACCTGCCCAACTTCCTCGCCACGCGCGAAACGCACCATTTCGAGGACTCTCCGTACCAGCAGGAGATTGATAACTCGAGCTCTGTGGGCGCTGGCAATTCAACGCAATCGGTGGCCAACGCCCATATCACCATCGGCGCGCCGTATTGGCTGCCCATGTACAGCGCAGGCAAGACTTCCCTTCAGGTCACCTACCGCAAGGGACGCGAGGTAACCGCCGCCGCTCCTGTCAGCGCGAAGGAGATCGAGCGCATGGGTCTGACCACCCAGGGCGAGTTCGGACCCATTCTCGCCATCGTGGTCAGCGACGCGCTGCGCAACAAACTCTACTGGGACCACTGGGAGCCGGGCTCTGCCGGCCCGATCGCAGTTTTACGTTACAGCGTCCCCGACTCCGGCTCCCACTACAAGGTGGCCTACCCGTCCGAATCCGGTCTGAAGTTCATCACTCCGGCCTACCACGGCCTGCTCGCCTTCGATCCCGCCAGCGGAGCGGTCCTGCGCCTGACCATCGTCGCGGACATGGTGCGCCCGTATCAGCTCGTCCAGGTCGGTATCGTCGTCGAATATGGACTGGTTCGTCTCGGCGACAAGACCTATATCTGTCCAATCCACGCCGTTGTTCTTTCGCGCGAGCCGACGCCGGAGGAAGCGCCCGCCGTTGCGCCGCCTCTCCGCACCTGCCTGAACGACGTGGCGTTTACCAGCTATCACCTCTTCCACGCCGACACGCGCATCGTTTCCTCCACGCAGGTACCTTAATTTTCCTGCTCTTCGGGCAGTAACCCCTCCCCGCGGACCCAGTCCAATCAGCGGTATTCGCACTCGCAGGATGTCGAACCATCGGCGTTTCGGGGCGGTTCGGCGTTACCATGATCGGACATCGCCGTTGGCTCGGAAGAGAAAAGCTGTTGGGTGTCCGACGTAAGGTGGACGCGATGGGGCTCTGAGTGGCAAGGGGGGGTAAGGTGATGATCCGCTCTCGATGGTTCGCCTGCGCGTGCGGTACGCTCCTGGCGCTCGCGCCATTTCCGACTGGGAAGGCTCAAACGCAAAAGCCGGCGGCAGAGAATCCAGCCCCGCCGTCATCGCCGGGCCAGCCGGCAGTGGCGTTCCACACCCACGCCAACCTGGTGCTGGTGGATGTAGTGGTACGGGATAAGGGAGAGCCAGTCGAGGGACTGCAGGCGGCAAATTTCCATGTGCTGGAGGATGGACACGAGCAGAAGGTCACCGTCTTCGAAGAACACAAGGCGACCGATGCGGTAGAGTCCAGCAAGCCGGTGGATTTGCCGCCTCATGTGTTCAGCAGCCATCCGCAATATACGGTGACGAGCGCGGCGAATGTGTTGCTGCTGGATGCGCTGAACACGCCCATGGACGACCAGAAGTTTGTGCGCGCGCAGATGCTGAAGTACCTGCACAATATTCCACCGGGAACACAGATTGCGGTGTTCACGCTGGCCTCACAGCTCAGGATGGTGTCTGGGTTCAGGACGGATGTCCGAGCCATTGAGGCGGCGCTGACGCCGGCCCGTGCGCCGGCGGAGCAGTCCCCGCTGGTTCATCCTGAGGACGACACGGCGGAGCGTCAGGTCGAGGCCCTGATGGCAGGCCAGCAGGCGACCGGCGGCGATGCTATGCAAATGACGTCCCTCATCCGGGCCTTCGAGCAGGATCGTCAGGCCTTCCGGGTACAAGACCAGGCAGCATTGACGGTTGCGGCACTGGATGCGCTGGGCCGGTATCTGAGCCCGATTCCCGGAAGAAAGAACCTGATTTGGTTTTCAGGGGCATTCCCGATCAGCTTTGCCGAGGACCTGCAGCCGAAGGAAGGACTGCCCTACCAGGATTTCAGCAAGCCGCTGCATGCGATGGAAGCGCGGCTGGCACTGGCGCGGGTCGCCGTGTATCCGGTGGACGCGCGGGGAATGATGACGCTGCGGAACGCCAACGTCGCCAATATCGTTCCGAGGCCGGAAATGGGGATAGGCGCCGATACGCAGGCCGCCCAACAGGACGCCGAAGACGACGACATCCGGACGCCGCAGCAGTGGAGCGATGAGCACACCACGATGCAGCATGTAGCGGAGGCCACTGGCGGCGAGGCCTTCGTGAATACGAATGACGTGGGACGCGCTCTGGAGAAGGCGATTGCTGACGGATCAAACTATTACACGCTGGGGTATGTACCCCTGGATTCCAGGGAGGACGGGACGTATCACGCGATCGCGGTGCGAATGGAGGACGTGAAGGACGAGGGCAAATATCAGCTGGCGTACCGGCGGGGATACTATTCGACGGATCCTGACCAGGCGGGGTCGCCGGCAAAGATGAGCCCGATGACGACCGCCATGGAAAACGGGGCTCCGCCTTTATCGCAGCTGATCTTCGAAGTCAGGCCTTTGCCGGCGGGAGATCCGGAGCTGCATGGAGTGCAGCCGGCGGCTGGACCGGCGGGGAAGCCACCAGAGCCGCTGAGAACTCCGGTCCGGCGATTCGTGATCGACTACTCGATCGATCCCCATCAGATTGTCTGGAACCCTCTGCCGGATGGACAAGAGCGGTCGGAATTAGAGGTCGCGCAGGAAGTCTATGACGCAGAGGGCAAGCGAGTGAATTCCACCGACGCGGGCCTGGAGGTCACGGTGACCCCTGCACAGATGGCACAGGATCTGCGGGTCGGTGTGCGCGTACGGCAGGAGATCGACACTCCGGATGAGGATGTTGCTCTGCGGATCGGAGTGCGGGATGTAACGAGCGGACGCATCGGGACGCTGGAGATTCCCCTGAGAGCCGACAGCAGGCAGGTCGCAGCCAAACGCTGACGCCCGCCGCACACCCGGACCGGAACGCTCAGGCGAGCCGCCTGTGTTCTCTTATTGCCGCCGGAAAAGAGCGGACGGTAGACTGAGAACGCAAATGCAGGCCATCGATAAGCGAGAAAGCGGGCCAGGGCGAGCGCGCAGGTGGCGCATGCGCGGGCCGCGCCTTGGCTGCGCGGCGCTGCTGGTAACCCTGGCCGCAGTTGCCATCCCACCGCGCGCTGCGCGGGCGCAGGTGGATGCGACGCAGTGGAAGTCGGGAACGGTGGACATCGACCAGGGATGGAAGGAGCAGGGCGGGGACAACCTCCAGTGGGTGCAGCCGAACTTCGATGACAGCGGCTGGGAAACGATTGAACTGGACGACCTGGGCGCAGCGGAACCAGGCTGGCGATGGTTCCGGCTGCATGTGAAGCTGGCGGACGGGCATCCGCATCTCCATCTGCTGTTCGCGGGCGGAGAGGGCACGTACGAGCTTTACATCAACGGAGAAAAGGCGGACGGTCCGAAGCTGCTGCCGTTCTTTGAAGCGACGCGGCCGACCGAGCAGGTGATTCCGGTGCCGGATGGGACAACGGACCTGGAGCTGGCGCTGCGGACGCACGCGACGAAGACGTACCACTTTTATCATCTGCCGCTGTTTCTGACGGCGGCGCTGGGAACGCCGGGAGCAATCGAAAACGAGCGCGCGGCGATGGAGAGCCAGCGGCTGTACTCAGCGGTCCCCACCACCGCGATCAACCTGCTGGTGATCCTGGCAGGGATTGCCGCGCTGGCGCTGTATCGCGCGCAGAAGGGCCACGCGGAGTATCGGTGGCTGGGGCTGTATCTGCTGGTGCTGGGGATCTCAAATGCTCTGGCCTTCAACTCGCAGGCGGGGGTGGCTCCGCTGGCGTCGAATGATCTTCTCGGCGATCCGCTGATCTACGTGTTCACGATTCTGCAAATCGAGTTTACGTTCAGCTTTGCCGGGCAACGCGTGGGGCGGGCATGGCGCGTGTATGAGTGGCTGATGCCGGCGCCGCTGATCCTGATCATCCTGACGATGGCCGGGAGAATTACGGGGGATCCTTATTCCCTGACGGAAGCAGCGATGATTTTGCCGGCGGGCCTGCTGCTGCCGGTGCTGCTGTTCGTCTGGTACCGGCGCGGGAATCGCGAGGCGGGTTGGCTGATTTTGCCGAGCCTGCTGCCGGTGGCGACGCAGGCGCTGTTCGATGTGGGTTTTGTGGCCATCTATGCGGGATGGGAACGGCTGACGTTTTTGGATGATCCGATTCCCGTGGGACCGGTGTCGTTGCAGCTGTCGGACGTGGGCGATTTTTTGTTCGTGCTCGCGATCGGCGTGGTGATGTTCCTGCGCTTCACGCGGGTGAGCCGGGAGCAGGCGCGTGCGGCGGGCGAACTGCAGGCGGCGCGGGCCATCCAGGAGCGTCTTGTGCCGGCGCGCCTGCCTCCGGTGGCCGGGTATGCGATTGGGGCAGCGTATTTCCCCGCCGAAGAAGTGGGAGGGGATTTCTACCAGGTGCTGGAAGGGTCTGGCAACAGCACACTTGTGGTGGTGGGCGATGTGAGCGGCAAAGGGCTGAAGGCCGCCATGACCGGCGCGCTGGCGATGGGAGCGCTCCGCGCGCTGGCAAGCGAAGGCCTGGATCCGGCTGCCATGCTGATGCGTTTGAACCGGCAGCTCACGGAAACGAACGATGAAGGATTCGTGACGTGCCTGTGTGCACGGATCGGCCGCGAAGGTGAAGTGACTCTTGCCAACGCCGGCCACCTGGCGCCCTACCACAATGGCGAAGAGGTGCCGCTGCAGCCGGGATTGCCGCTGGGGATTGTGGCGGAGATTTCTTACGAGGAGCGAACCTTCTGGCTGCAACCCGGCGACCAGCTGACCTTCTTGTCAGACGGCGTGGTTGAAGCGCAGAATGCGCGCGGCGAGTTGTTCGGTTTTGAGCGGACGCAGACGCTGAGCCGCGAGGCGGCCGACGCGATTGCCGACGCTGCGCGGCGGTTCGGACAGGCGGATGACATTACAGTGATGACGGTGATGCGAATGGCAGACGATGTCGTCAGCGCACAGCTCGACGCTGCCGCTGCTGGCGCTTCTTCGTAGAGGCGCGCCAGCAGCGCGACATGGTGGGCTACGATAAGGAGGGCGCCCGGATGGCGAAACTGGCAGACGCAGCGGACTTAAAATTCGCAGGCCGCAAGGCCGTGGGGGTTCAAGTCCCCCTCCGGGCACCATGAAATAGTGAGAACATGGTGGGGCAGTTCTTTGGCTCCGAACCCCTTTTGCATCAGCGCTCCGGAGCAAGCGCCTGTCATTTGACAGCCCATGGCAGATCGCTGGTCCGACTCGAGTTTCCCGATACCTATTCCTGCATTTGCCTCGGCAAACCCATTTCTCATTAGTGAGTTGGCCTGAAAGCATCAGTCCAATCGGCCGTTGGCCGGAAATCCCTCCAGCAGTTGAGCAAGAGCCAGTTGTCCGGAGCGGCGACTACACGACCCGTTCCGATTGGCAGCGAACGTCTATCGGAACCGATCTGCCAGACCGCGGACTTCTTTCCGCCAACTGCGGTCCGCAGTCGCTTAGGTCCCCAAGTGCGAGGGACCGGTGCCACCCGCCGATTGGCACGTTCTGCAAGAACATTGGCGTCTTTTGCTAGTGACCCCGACCCGCTTTTAATCCAGACTGAATTTGTGAGCTGGGGTCCTGAGAGCCATAGGGATCCTTGGTAAAGCCGAAACCTCATGGAGAGTGCCACAAATGAAAAGACATGAAACCACGACTCCAGTAAGAGCCTTTGATCGCGCCTATATCGATGGCCAGTTCGTCACTCTCCATGGAACCCAGGTCATCGATCTGGTGAATCCTACCGACAACAAGGTTATCGGCAAGGTCACCATGGCCGACGAAATCGACACCCGAAAAGCTATCGTTGCTGCGAAAGAGGCCTTCAACACCTTTTCGCAAAGTAGCAAGGAATACCGGATGGAGCTTCTGCAGCGGTTGCACGACGCAGTGGCCAGGCGAATGGATCAACTCGTTGAAGCGACGGTCGTGGAATACGGCGCACCGCAGGACCGAGCGAAGGGCTCCAACAACCTCGCGGCGAACATTTTCCTGCACTTCAGGAAAGTCCTCGAAGATTTCGATCTGGTCAAAACGGTCGGCACCTCTAAGGTCGTGATGGAGGCGGCTGGCGTGGTGGGCATATTTACGCCATGGAATTCCAGCGCCGGCTCGATCGCGATCAAGGTGGCGCCGGCGATCGCTGCCGGATGCACGGTCGTCATCAAGCCCAGCGAGATGAGCGCCATGCAAACGGAAGTGTTGATGGACGCCTTTCATGAAGCCGGGTTGCCTCCTGGCGTCATCAATGTCGTGACGGGCCTCGGCGAGGTCGTCGGGACGGAGTTAACGAAAAGTCCCGACATTCAGAAAATCGCTTTCACCGGTTCGACGCAGATCGGAAAACTGGTCGCCAGGAACTCCCTGGACACGATGAAGCGTTTGACGCTGGAGCTCGGGGGCAAGTCGCCCAACATCATCCTGGACGACGCCGATCTCTCCACAGCGATCCCGATGGCCATCAACGCCTGCTACCTGAATAACGGGCAGGCCTGCATTGCGGCTTCGCGTCTGATCGTGCCGGAAGACCGACTCGACGAAGTGAAGCGATTGGCCAAGGCGGCCGTCGAAAAAATCAAAATGGGCGATCCGAGGGACAAGGACGTCACCCTCGGCCCATTGGCCAGCACAAAGCAGTACAAGCGCGTGCAGGAGTACATCAAGTCCGGGATCGAGGAAGGTGCGGAGCTCGTCATCGGCGGGGAAGGTCATCCCCAGGGACTTGAAGGTGGGAATTTCATCAAGCCCACCGTGTTTGCCAACGTCACCCGCGACATGCGTATCGCGAAGGAAGAAATCTTCGGACCGGTCCTGTCAATACTGACGTACAAGACGGAAGCCGAGGCCATTGAAATCGCCAATGACAGCGAATTCGGCCTCATCGCCTACGTAAGCTCGGCGGACCCGGAAAGGGCCACCCGTGTGGCGCGCAAACTCGCCGCCGGCCGCGTCCTGATCAACACATTAAGTCACGATCCGTTTGCTCCCTTCGGTGGGTTCAAACAATCGGGGATCGGTCGCGAAGGCGGGATCTTCGGGCTGCAGGAGTACCTGGAACCCAAAGCGATCATCGGCTAACCCGAGGAATGTCCTGAAAGCGCGATTGCTTCCAGACGAAATGCCGGCGAGAGAAAAAATGACCGTCCACGTGCCAGACCGTTTCAAAGTCGCGAACGCCTTTTGGATAGGGCTCGCTAAGATCGGACTTACGCCGGCTGCGGTGCTGAGCCAAGCTCGTTTGCCACTGACTGTTTACGACGGCAAGAAGAACCTCGTCACAACGGCTCAGTTCTTCGCACTCTGGCGTGCCGTAGGCGAGCTCTCCGCTGATCCGGCCGCGGGCCTGAAAATCGCCACCCAGATCGACGTTGGCAATCGGCCACCGTCAACTATGGCGGCCTATTACGCCCGTGACTACCGAGACGCCCTCACCCGCCTTGCTCGCTTCAAGCAACTGTGTTCGCCCGAGGAACTGCAAATCAAGGTGAGCAAGGACGAGTGCGTGATCGAGCCTGTGTGGCTCCACGCGCAGGAAGAAACGCCGCCCCTGCTGACAGACGCCGCCTTTGTCTCGTTCGTTGAACTTGGTCGCCGCGGCACAGGGCATTTGGTGACGGCGAAAAGGGTCGAGCTGAAGCGCAGCGCGGAGGCGACCGGCTTCCACGAAGCCTATTTCAAGGGCCCGATCACGTTCGGAGCGCGACGGAATGCGCTCGTCCTGCACGCGACCGATCTCGATCGGCCGTTCCTTACCTACAACGCCGAGTTGCTTGAGATGTTGAATCCGCAGCTCGAACGCGCGCTTGAAGAGCGCCGTGCGCAAAGTTCGATCAGTGAGCAGGTGAAATGGATTCTCAAACGCCTGCTCGCGGGAAGCCGGCCGGAGATATCGGCCGTGGCGCGCGAGCTCGGGTTGAGCGATCGGACCTTGCAGCGTCGAATCATCGATGACGGCGCAACCTTCCGGCAGTTGCTTCTTGAGGCGCGGCAGGAACTGGCGCACGAGTACCTCAACCGGCCGGAGATGGATGTCACGGAAGTGGCATTTCTGCTCGGCTACGAGGATTCGAATTCTTTCTATCGAGCTTTCCGAACGTGGGAAGGGACGACACCCTCCCAGTTGAGGGCAGCGCTCCGACGATCTGAAACCAGGCAATAAGTGCAAAGTCTCTGCGGGGATGCATCTTCGTGGCCACGGCGTTCGGCGTGGCTCCCAAGTCCGCGCGGGCCTGGGTCAAAGCGGTGATCCCGTGCACGCCTCTCTCCATTCGTAGGCTTAGCTTTGGGGTGATGCGCCTGGGCTCTCACGCTGGGTAGATTTTGTCAGAGCGATCAATTGTTCCCGAAGCGCTGCGAGGATCTCACGCGAAAGGGCCTGGTCGTTGACCGCGCGGGCCAGAGACAAACCTCCGATGCCGGCGCTTAGCGAGAGGATCGCTCTCGCTCGGCGTGACGCTGGATCTTCACCTTCCATCCGATCTGCAGTGTAAGCAAGACTGTGTTTAACGCGCTCGGTGTATACAGTCCTGACGGCCTTGCTCGCGGTCTCCTGCTCCAAGGCGAGCAGGAGGCCCTGGAACTCAGCCATCGTCTCGACGGCATGTGTCTCCACAAACTCCCTCGCCTCAAACTCGCACGAACCGATGGCAGAGCCGCCGGATCACCTGAGGAACGCTTCCTTCTTCCGGTCCGAAGATGTACACACCGTCTCCGGGTGTTCGAACACGGTGAGTGGTTCTCTGTTGTCGTGCACTTCGACGCAGACGGGTGCGGATTCGCCGAACAAATCCCCGCACGGATTAAAAGAGCCGCGAAAAAGATTCTGCGGGTCGCGCAGCAATGCCGGGATCTGAGTCAGAAAACGTCGTCTGCGCACACGAGTGCAGATACATGAGCGATCTAAGTTGTGCGGGGTAGTCGAAGAGCCGCCTTAGCGCGGACGCAGGTCAGCCGATAAGTCGGCCGATACCGCCGGTTGCGCGAGTTATTGTCGAGAACCGCCATGCGGGCGTCCTTTCTTGAAGAATGCTGTTACCAGATGCCATGATTTCGAAAATTCTGCAATCCAAAACATTCCGGCCAAAGGCCGGCTGCTGAGAGTCGCCGAAGGGCTTATCCGTTAGCCTGGCGAAATGGCCGCCGTCGCCTGCGGGACGGAGGATCGATGAGCCGTAATCACGTCAGCATACTGGACCGCTTGTTCCACCCATGGAATTGCGAAAAGTCGCCGGCGTCCCAGGCCTCCCGGAGTCCGGGTTTGCTCAGATCCCAGTCCGGGCGAATTTCGCTCGAGACGGCACGCAGGTCATGCCACAGATCGACCACGGACGGACGTCCCCAGAACCAGTAACCGTTGTAGATGCTATAGATGACGAGACCCGGCTTGAGCACGAGCGTGTGAGGAATCATCGGGTTATGTTCGGGATCGGTGTACTCCTGAATGTCCAGATCTTTCTGAATCGTCCGGCCAAAATCGGAAAGGAAGGTCCACTGGGCCCCGAGAGATGCGCGAAACTCCTGCAGCGTGTGGTGGTCGTCCGTTGAAATCGTGGCGATCTGCGTGTATGCCACGGCGATCTTTGGGTAAGACGCGGCGAGTTCCAGATGCTGCTGGTGTTCTTTTGGGCAGTAATGGCCGCGCGCGAGCGTGAGGATCAGCGGATCGTCACCCTGTAGCACGCTGAGTTTGCGCAGTTCCCCCGTGTGATCCGGCAGTTCATAGTCGGGAAAGACGCCTCCGGGAATGATGCCACGACGCATTTTCGGTCTCCTCTCGATGACTATTGGCGATCTCACCCGACGCGCTGCACCCTCAACTCTGAGGTAAAGACACCATGAAAGCGCTGACCAGCGCAGCAATCTCATCGGCAGCCGTGTCCAGGGCGAAATGGCCGCCGTCAACAATGTGGACCTCGGCGTTGGGAACATCTTTGCGGTAGCTTTCCGGCTCGCTCGGGTCAAACGACGTTTCGTATTTGCCCTAAGGTCGCGATGTAATGGCAGAGTAAGTCGCCGGTATAGATCGCAACCTGACTCGATCCAATATTTTGCCGCACGCTGGCCAGGGCCAACTTCAGGAGCGGGTAGTTCGTATCGGCTCCCCACAGCGACGGAGCCGTGACCCCGGCCGACTCGAAGATACCCTGCCACTGGCCTGCGTCGGCGGCATCGAGCGCCTGAAACACCTTCGCATCGTTGGCGCAGAACGGGTTGAAATGTATATCGGAGAAGGCCAGCAATGGGGAACTGCCGGGGGTGAAGGAGTTATTTCCTCCGCCGCATCCGGAGATCAGGGCGGCACTGGCCAGTTCAAGAAACGTACGGCGAGAAAGGTGCGGCATATCGAATCTCCGTTCCGGTCTGCTGGGAGGGCTCTCGCGGGCGAAGGTCAGAATTGAGGTGCAAGCTTCGGAAGCAAAGCAGAGTCAATCCCTTCGCAAAGGGAGTTATTGATGGTCAGGCCCCCTGTGGCGTTAAGCTTCACGGTCCAGACCGAGTCGTAGTCGGTGCCCCCCCAGCCAGGCACCGGCGTTGTATTTCCATAGCTGGCCAGAAGCTGCCGCACGATCATCGGGATGTTGCTGTGCTCCCATGCGACGAGAATGGTTCGGTTCGAAAACTCGCCATTCTGGAAGAAGTAAGTGCTGGTTTCCTGTGGACCGTTCGCGTCGGTCAACAGGAAGCTGGATACGAGAGTAAAGGGCAGATTGTTGGCGATCGCATACGGTTGAGCTGTGAGCGCGAGTGTGTTGTGCGACCAGTAGGACTGGTCGGACGCGCTGAACGATCCATTGGTGACCTGCGCGGGATCCATCGAATAGACGTGGCTGGGATTGACTTTGCCCTTCAATGCGTTGGCCAGATCGAGCGCGCGCCATTGGCCCGCTGCGACGTAGTTGCCGTCGGAGAAGGTGGCTGTAGGGTGCGCGTTGGCGTGGCGGATGAAGTAGACGGTCTCATTGGTATTGATATTCGCGGGCGCTCCGGTGAGAGGACCGCCGTTGCCGGGGATGGAGAAGTGCGTCGCCTTACAAGCGGTCGGCACTAAAGGCGCGGGCGGCAGGACGGGATAGGCATCCGGGGGACTTACATTGCTGTTGTAGGTGACCAGAGTGGCGTTGCCCGACGGATCGATCGAAATGGCCTCAATCCTATTGGGGCTTTGATAGTCGACAGGCAGGGTCAGGTTATAGTGGCGGAAGGAATTGAACTTCGCCAGCATGGCGCTGACCGGTTCCCACGGCGCCGAGAAGACGTAGTAACCCGGGACGTTAGCATTCACGAGGCCGCTGAGCAGCGTTTCGTTGTCGCCGTCGAGGTCGTTGAAGTCGATGCCCTGACAGTTCGGGCACGGGAACGCAGGCGAAGGCGTGGCCACACCCGTGGGCACAGAGCCCGGAGCGTACGACACATTGATGGGAAAGTTGTTGCCAGGGGTTGGAACCGTGCCTGGACCGCCGCTGGTGGTAGTGATCTGGTTGAGCATATCGAACTGCTGAATGGTTTCCAGCCCCGCCATATCCGGATAGCCATTGACCGTCTGCAGATGGGTCATCGGCTCCAGCGCGTAGATCGCGGTGACGTTGTTGTTCCCCAGGACATTCTGTTGCAGGAACGGCGCCATCAGGAGCGATCGCTGCAGTCCCTGCGGGGTCAGGTTTGCTGTGTCCATCTGCACATCTCCGGCCGCCTGGTAGTTGAGGTCGGGACTGACCACGAAGATCAGGTTGATGTTGGTGGCGGGCAACGGGAGTGGATTGACGGTCGTCGGGCGGGGCGGCTGGCCGCATCCGGCAATGAGGGAAAGAGCGAAGGCACAAAGCAGCGGCAATCGAATGGAGGTATTCATCAGGGATTCTATCGGCCGAATTCGGCGTGGGGCGGGCCAGGGGAGCCGGTGACGGATCCTGATCCTGGCTTCCTATTCCCAAGGTGGGAACCAGTCTTCACTTCGGTATCTCCGCGCACTTCGGGAATCGAATCCCGTGTTTTCCGTCTATGCGTACAGAATGCCGCGTGCGACGGGGACATTGCAAAGGCGGGGCGCTGTGAGCTTATTGGTTCTGACGCGCTGGCCGATCGTTCTGGGTGTGGTTCTGCCGCAGCAAGGAAAGCAAGGGTACGAGCCAACGCCGCATTGGAGTCGCTGACATTTCAGAACCTCGGTCGCGACCAGAAATTCCTCAGGCGATCTCACCCAACGCGCTGTGCAATTAACCCTGAGCGTAAAGACGCCATGAAAGCGCTCACCAGCTTAGCAATCTCATCGGCGGCCGTGTCCAGGGCGAAATGGCCGCCGTCAACAATGTGGACCTCGGCGTTGGGAACATCTTTGCGGTAGCTTTCCGGCTCGCTCGGGTCAAACGACGTTTCGTATTTGCCCCAGATCACGAGCAGCCGCGGTTGCCTTTCGCGCATCCACTGCTGCCATTTCGGATAGGAGTCCACGTTCGTTCGGTAGTCGTAGAAAAGATCGCTTTGTATCTCGGCCTGCCCGGGCCGATTCAGAAAATAGAACTCGTCGGTCCAGAGGTCGGGATCGTGGCGCTCCACATCGGGATCGTTTCCGACGTGTCGCGCACGCGCGGCCTCGAGCGACAAGAGATTGGTACGCAATGCGGTCTCATTCGCGGTGCGATCAGCCCAGAAAGCCCGACGCGTTTTCCAGTTTGCCCCCAGGCCTTCGTTGTGGGCGACGGCGTCCTGCACGATCAGCGCCGCGATTCGCTCCGGGTGCTGCAGCGCCATGCGGAAGCCGACGGGGCTACCGTAGTCCTGCATGTAGAGGATGTAGCGCGAAAGTCCGAGCACCTCGGTGAAGTGGTTCATGGCCTCAGCCAAATGGTCGAAGGTGTAGTCGAATTTCTTCGGGTTCGGCCAGTCACTGTGCCCGAAGCCCGGATAATCGGGCGCTATCAGGTGATAGCGGTCGGAAAGCCTTGCGAAAAGCGGCTCAAACATCCGCGATGACGATGGAAGGCCGTGGAGCAAGAGAATTGTTTCCGCATTTTTCGACCCAGCCTCTCGATAAAAGATCGAGAGGCCATCGACGTGTGCTGTGCGATAAAGCGTGGGATTCATCGGTGATTGATTACCTTCATCATGCTCTCGGAAATCGGGAGGATGGGCCGGCCCCGACCACACTGAATCAGTGCCCGCTGTAAGGGAGGGGAGGTCGCTTAGAAGAGCACCTTGCCGCCAATCTCAAGCGGCTGCTCTTCCCTTGTTAAGTGCCGGGAGAAGAAGTTTCAGAAGCGCTTCGTCCGAGAACGGGTTCTGGCCTGAGATCAGCTCGCGGTCCTGAAGAACGTAGCTCTTCCATGGAGCGGCCACACTTACGTCACCGCCCGCAGTGCGCAAGGCGAAGTCCGGGTAGAAGAGAACCTTTCCACCAATCTCAAGCGGCTCCCGCTGCTGTTCTTCCGCCGTCGAAAAGATAGTCATCTTATATCCGGAATAGATCCAACCTTTTGCTTTGGCATGCGCTCCGGCAGCATCACCGGCGCTCAGTGCGGCGACCACCTCAGTCGAATTCGGAAGAGCGGAGAGAAGTGAAATCGGGCCGTGGCAAAGCACCGCTGTAGGTTTGGATTTTGCATGAAAGTGTCTCAGCACGGCGCCAGCGTCGGGATCATCAAGAAGGTCCATCATCGGGCCGTGGCCGCCGGGGACGAAAACAGCGTCATATTGGTCGAGCCCCGATGCAATGACATCCGCGATGCGACTTGGCTCTCTGAGTCCGGTCAGGGTGTCGCGGAATATCATATAGTCCTGAAGCCTGGCCGCATCCCCGCCAAAGAAATCGGCGACCTCTGAGTGCACATCCACCTGGGGCGTGTTGCCTTTGGGGTTGGCAAAAGTGATCTCGTAACCTTCTTTCATCAGCGCGCGAACCGGAACCGTCAGCTCGTTGAGATAGTAGCCAGCGCCGGTATAAACCTTGCCATCTTTCAGCGGCAAGCCGTGACCGCTCGAGACCAGTACCAAAACTTTTCCTGTTGTTGTCATTTCGTTCTCCTCTCGGCAATCGATTCTGTTCCCGGGATCCTAACTTTTGTGGAGCAACTCAGGGGCTTTTACGGCGTTTGCGCCGCGCGACAGCTCTAGCCATAGGTGAGATCCGTGCTCTGTCCGACCTCGATGATGTAGCCGTCGGGATCGCGGATGTAGCAGCGGATCTCGCCGTACTTTTCCTTCGGCTCGGTGATGAACTCGGCTCCTCGACTTTTCCATAACTGATAGCACGCCTGAATATCGGCAACACGAATATTCAGGAAACTGCTGACCTCATCCGGATCGGTGGGAACGCTGAGGGTGACCGACGGCTTGTCCGGAGTGGGCCCGCCGCCGACGTTGACAATCAGCCAGCTATTCCCGATCTGAATGTGCCCCGATGCTCCTTGGCTGTCACCTCTGCTCTGAATCCGGCCGCCGAAGACCCTTGCATAGAAATCCGCCGATCGGTCGATATCGGAGACGGTAAGAAAATATGTGACGGTGAACCCGTCGCGCGGGTGCAGCTCAGGACCTTTCTGTTCGGCTTCTGCAGGCTCCATCGATGACTCCCTTCATACGGCGCTTCGCAAGAATGAGACATCCCGGCCCAAGGTCCGGCAACGCCGAGCTGGGCTCTATCGTTTGCACCAATGGAGCGGCACTTAAATCGATATCTGTTTCGAGTCCTGCACCAGTCGGGACCGAGCATTAACCGTAGGTAAGATCTGTGCTCTGTCCGACTTCGATGATGTAACCGTCAGGATCGCGGATGTAACAGCGTATCTCACCGTACTTAGGGATCGGCTCGGTGATGAACTCTGCTCCTCGACTTTTCCATAATTTGTAGCAAGCCTGAATATCCGCAACGCGGAAATTCAGAAAGCTGTTGATGTGATTCGGGTCGGGGACGCTGAGCGTTACCGTCGGCTTATCCGGGGTCGGGCCGCCCCCAACGTTGAGAATCATCCAGATATTCGCAAGCTGGAGGTAACCGGGCGCGTTGCCGTCACCCAGGCTCAGAATGCGAGCACCGAAGACCTTTTCGTAGTAGTGAGCGGATCGGTTGATGTCGGCGACGGTGAGAAAATGCGCGATGCTGATCCCTTCTTTCGGGGGCATCTCATAGCTATTCTGTGCAACTTCGACCGCGGTCATGGATAGCTCCTTTCGATTTCGCAGGATATGTCAGGCCACCAGCAGGATCTTCCCGACTCCACCTTTTTCGGCCTGGGCCTGGGCCTCGGCCGCATCACGGAGTGGCAGTTTCTCGCCAATCGGGATGACCAGCTTGCCATCACGCACGGCTGCGACCATGTACTCGAGGGTCTTCCTGTCGAAGTGGGAGAATACCGGCACCACCTTTACCGAGGAGAAGCTCGCGGCGTTCTGCGGCGGTCCAACGACCGATGCATAGACTCCACCAGGCTTGACCCTGGCGATCACTTTCTCGGCGATTGTGCGGCCGACCGTATCCGCTACGGCATCGAGGGGAGGAAGACTGGCAATGGCGGAGTCGTCGTCGGTTGCAACCGCCTGATCGGCGCCGATGCTCTTTAATTCGTCCATCTGCCTTTTCAAAATGCCAGCGATCACAGTAGCGCCGCGGTCCTTTGCAGTGAATACCGCCGACCGACCGACATTTCCTGCAGCACCTGCGACCATGACCGTCTGGCCGGCTTTGATTCCGGTGGCTGCCATGAGCTGGTTGCCGGTCACGGTGACCAATGGCAGCGCCGCGGCCTGAATCAAATCCAGACCCTCGGGAACCTTCGCCAGGACATCTGCCTTCACGACGCAGAGTTGGGCATAGGCATTGTCGGCCATGGCGAACACGCGGTCGCCGACCGAAAAGTCTTCGACACCTGGCCCAAGCTTGAAGACAGTACCCGCAAGATCGATTCCGATGAGGCCCGGGAACTGGAGGGGATAGAAATCTTTGGTCAACCCTGCACGCCGCTTGTAGTCGATGGGATTGACGCTGGAGGCAGCGACCCGCACCAGCACCTCGCCCTCACCGGGAACCGGATCAGGGTAATCCTCGAACTTGAGGACTTCCGGACCGCCATATTGGCGGACGACGATTGCTTTCATACTTCACCTCGCTGAGAAATGCGATTCAACGCTTCTCGTACGGATGGAAGATGTAGTCTTTCGCCTTCACCGGGGTATGGCATGCGTATCCGCAGTTGGAGGGGCTTTTGGCGTCGGCCGAGAACTTGTCCGATGGGGGGTCGTAGTTGAACACCGCGTATCCCCACCCTCCGCTTGCCGCAAATCTCCTGCTGTCCTTTTCCATGACGAAAGCCTGGCTAAAGGCGTCTGGCACATCGACGTCGAACGGGGCCTCGGTGCTCTTCTTCTGCGTCCATTGAAGCTTCACGATCCTGGAGCCATCCGGGAAAGTCTGGCCGTTGCCCGGAACGCCGGCCTTGAACGCCTTGATCATGGTTGGATTGGCGACGATCACCTTGAGGATCTGATCGGTCCGTGCGGAGGAGACCACGGCCCAGTCCTCGTATCCCCTGAAGTCGGAAAAGGCGATTCCGCTCGGCGAATGGAGCGTGTATTTGTCCTGCGCGTAAGCGGTCGGGCCAGGGATGAGGACGGCGAGCAGTGCGACAACTGCAGCTGCGGCGGCAAAGATGGTAAAGCCGGCGATGCGTTCTACAGCGGTGCGTGTCTCCATCATTTTCTCCTCCTGCCTGCTGCTGCAGCCTGCTTTTATTTCTTCTGGGGATGAGTTTCGAGGTCGTGCCACGACGTTTCCCCGAGGTTGACGCCGTAGTGTTGTGCAGCTTTCTCAATGTTTGCGAACGCCAAAGCACGGTCGGAGTCGGAGACACCGGTCACCTGATCGAAACGCGCGACTGCGTTGCGCACATGCTCGGCGTCGGTCAGTGGTTCTTTACGCTGCATCGGAAACGCGTAGACCCTGTCGGGCAAATCGCTCTGCGTCGTCAGCTGTCCATGTTTTTCGTGAGGTTTCCATGTAGCCTGGGGCATGTCACTGCCGACCTTTCCTTGGAGATTGGGCCGGGGGCCCGGCACAGTCGAAAACCGCGCGTGCGGACATCTTTGGAAATCCAGGGATGCGAGCCGACTATCCTGATTTGCGGGCCCGGGATGTTGCTCGGGGCGGGCGAACGATGAAGGCAGCGGGCCGTATATTACGGTGTCGCTCGTCCGAGAGATGGTAGCACTCCTGAGGGGACCGCGGCATTAACGGTGGTGTTTGAACCATTCAATAGCAAGCTGCGTGTACTGGTGACCTCAATGACCTTAAAATCCAGAGATCTTAACCGGTCGTGGGGGTTCGAGTCCCCCTCCGGGCACCATAAGATCGACAATTTATGAAGTAATTGTTTGCCGAAGGTCTTTGGAGTCTTGACTGAGCAACGAATTTGCTGTCGCTTGATCTGGCGCAAATTCATTTCGAAAAGATCGCCGCCGCAACGGTTTAGGCGTCACCCAAAAGGACTGATATTCGGGAGCGAGCTGTTAATCACCTCTGTGAGGGTGCCAACCCATCAGGTCAGGCGGTGGCCTCAGCAACCGGGCAGGCAGGCATTGAACTCGATCTCCGGCAGCGCCTCCACCGCGGTCCGGAGAGAGCGCTCCCACTGGCTGTGGATGGAAAGCAACTGCGGGTCATCCCCGGCAAAGCAGCGATAGTTGCTGAAATCGAGATCGTTGTTCCGATAGAGCAGCATCTCGATCGGAGGCCCCACCGTCACATTTGAGCGCATAGTCGCGTCGAAGGACAGCAGCGCGTACTTCGCCGCCGAGGCCAGCGTAGTCGAGTTGTGGACCACTCCGCGTTCAATGATCGGTCGCCCGTACTTGTACTCCCCGATTTGCAGAAACGGCGTCTCGGGCGTGACAATCAGCGGATTTCCCTGGGGATATACCAGGTAGAGCTGGGGGTCCTCTCCGCGGATCTGACCCGCTACCAGCAGGTGGATGTTGAAGTGATACTCGTCCTTCTCCAGGGCTTCCCGATCCAGTTTCGCCACCCGGCGGACATACTCGCCAATGCAGCGCACCGCATCGTAGAAGTTCTCCGCCGTGGCCAGCCCCGCCCCCGCGCTGAAGTCCCGGTGCAGCAAGGTCATCGTTGACTGCGTGAGAGAAAGACTCCCGCTGGTCAGCACGGCGAACGCACGCTCGCCGGGCAACACGAACGTGTACATCTTCCTGCAGGTATTCACCTGATCGTAGCCCGCATTGCTGCGGGAATCGGACGCGAGAACCAGGCCTTCGTGAGTCTTGATGCCAACGCAGTACGTCATGCCGCTCCTGACTCTGTCGATGAAACACTTGCGAAAACCGCCACGCTGCTGGTACGAATGAGTGCACGCTGGAGTCCCGAGTCGTACCTCAGCTGAACGCCAAATCGTCCAGAAATCCGTAAAGGGTAAGGACAGAATAGCGCGATGCTGATACGCCTGGGCTACGACATTGAATTCGATGTATCTCACGGAGCGACTTTCCTCGCCCTTCTCCGTGTACATCCCACCCGTCAGGCCGATCTCGACCATCCGGATACGATTTGTGTGTCCCCGGCGCTTGCGGTCGAAGACTACGTCGATGCGTTCGGCAACCTGGGTGTCCGCTTTCTTGCCCCTCCCGGCAGGCTCCGCCTCTCCGCGTCGAGCATGATTCACGACTCGGGCAACCTCGATCCGATCCGCCTCGAAGCGCCCGAGATCCCGGTTCACCTGTTGCCGGCTGAGGTTCTGCCCTACCTCATGAACAGCCGCTACTGCGAGGTGGACCTGATTTCTCCTGTTGCGTCTGACCTGTTCGGCAATGCCGCCTCCGGCTGGATGCGGGTGCAGGCGATCTGCGACTGGGTCCACCAGCATCTGCGCTTCGACTACTCAAAGGCGCGTCCCACCAAAACCGCTCTCGATGTGTATGTCGAGCGTGTCGGTGTCTGCCGTGATTTCCAGCACCTTGCTATCGCCTTTTGTCGAGCTCTGAACATCCCGGCCCGCTATGCCACCGGCTACCTGGGCGACATCGGCGTACCCGCTGCCCCTTCTCCCATGGACTTCAGCGCGTGGTTTGAGGTTTACCTGGGCGGGCACTGGTGGGCGTTTGACGCTCGGCACAACTGCCCGCGCATCGGCAGGATCCTCATGGCCACCGGGCGGGACGCAACCGACGTGGCGATCACCACCAACTTTGGGGAAGCCGTCCTCAGTCGCTTCACGGTAATAACTGAAGAAGTGAAGGAGCCGGCATGAATGCCATGCCGGCTCCTGCGCTCTCCTCACATCCCTCGCTGGCGAGGTATCAGGTCGACACTGCTTTTGACGAGATGTTTGCTGCCAACGGCAGGCCCCGGCCTCAATATGAGGAGCTGCTGCGCGCATTTCTCTCCATGCCTCCGGCTGAACTCGCTGCCCGCAAGCGCTCGGCCGATCTGTCATTTCTGACCGAAGGCATCACCTTCACTGTCTACGGGCGGGATGAAGGAACCGAACGCATCTTCCCCTATGATCTGCTGCCGCGGGTCGTCACTCACCGCGAATGGCAAACCATCGAGAAGGGCCTGCGCCAGAGAATTACCGCGCTCAATCTATTCCTTCGCGACATTTATCACGAGGGCAAGATCCTCGGTGATGGCGTGGTGCCCCGCGACATCGTCTATACCTGCCGCCATTTCCGGCATGAGATGCGTGGCCTTCAGGTTCCCCGCAACATCTACATCGCGGTCACCGGTACCGATCTTCTGCGCACCGAGAGCGGCGAATATGTCGTGCTGGAAGACAATCTCCGCGTCCCCAGCGGCGTCTCCTACATGCTGACGAACAGGCGGGCCCTGAAGCGCACACTTCCCAGCCTCTTCCACGCCTACCATGTTCAGCCCGTCGACCATTACACCCAGCTCCTGCTCAGTACACTCCGCTCGCTGGGCCCGGAAGGCCGCCCCGAACCTCACGTCGTGGTCCTGACGCCGGGCGTCTACAACTCGGCTTACTTCGAGCACACCTATCTTGCCCGGCAGATGGGCATCGAACTGGTGGAGGGTCGCGATCTCCTCGTACACGACAACATTGTGTACATGCGAACTACGGCTGGGCTGCGCCGCGTTGACGTGATCTACCGCAGAGTGGACGACGACTTCAGCGATCCTCTGGCGTTTCGCGGAGACTCCATCCTCGGGGTTGCCGGCCTGCTGAACGCTTACCGCGCGGGCAACGTGACGGTGGCTAATGCATTCGGCACAGGCGTAGCCGACGACAAGTCTATCTACGCTTACGTTCCCGCTATCATCCGCTACTATCTTGGCGAAGACCCTCTCCTCAGCAATGTGGAAACCTTCCTGCTCACAGACCGGAAGCAGCGCGATCATGTACTGGCTAATCTGGAGAGGATGGTTGTTAAGCCAGTCGGTGAAAGCGGAGGCTACGGCATGCTCGTTGGTCCGCACAGCACGGCTGAGCAGCGGGAAACATTTCGCGACCTCATCCGCCACGACCCGCGCAACTTCATCGCTCAGCCAACGCTCACCTTCTCTCGGGCTCCGTGCCTGATCGGCGAGAGCATTGAGCCCCGGCATGTGGACCTGCGCCCTTACATCCTCTTCGGCGATGAAATCAATATTGTTCCCGGGGGGCTCACGCGCGTAGCCCTCCAGAAAGGATCCCTGGTGGTCAACTCATCGCAGGGTGGCGGGAGTAAAGACACCTGGGTTCTCGAGGAATAGCATGCTTTCGCGAGTGGCCGACAGTCTCTACTGGATAGGGCGTTATCTCGAGCGCGCTGAGAACAGGCTCCACCTGCTCGACGTCCATATGAACCTCCTGCTCGAAGGATCCAAAGACAACAGCGCTGCCCGCTGGCGCCGGCTCCTGCACTCGCTGGCCAATACCGCCGAATTGCCTGTCGAGGATGCGGAATCGGCCGTGCGTCAGCTCGTCTTCGATGCGTCCAACGATGCTTCCGTGGCAGCGTGCATCGCCGCCGCCCGTGAGAATGCCCGCCAGGTAAGAGACGAAATCAGCAGCGAACAATGGGAAAAGCTGAACCGCCTTTATCACCGGCTGTCCGAGCTCAGAGCTCTCGACCCGCTCTCTACCCTCTCGGATATCATGCAGGCTCTGCTTGAGGGGATCTATGTCTTCAAAGGGGTGACCGAGACCATGATGCCTCACGGCGAAGGCTGGCATTTCATTCGCGCTGGCCGCCACATGGAAGGGGCCATGCACATTGCAACCCTTCTCGAGACGTACTACCGCGAGCTGTTCGCGGAGGGTGAGTCGCTCACCGATGCGGGGCAGTACGCGGAGTGGATTGGCCTGCTGCGCTCCTGCACGGCGTTCGAATCCTACTGCACAGTGCATACCGCCGACGTAACCCCCGAACGAATCCTCGAGTTCCTGCTCTTCAACCGCGAGTTCCCGCATTCCCTCTGGTACTGCGTCAACTCTCTGGTTGACGCGCTTACTTCGATCCGGCACGACGGCCGCCGGTCCTCGGCAGAAGAGCTTACACGCCGCGCCGGGCGGCTCCGCGCTTCTCTGAGCTTCGCCCAGATAGGTGAGATAATCGCGCAGGACGCCGCAGGCTACATGCGCCGAGTCCTCCAGGAATGCGGCGCTATCCAGGACCTCATCTACCGCCTCTATATCAGCTATTCCGTCGACACAGCACTGGCGATTTGATTTTTGGGAGAGGTATGAACTTTTATTCCATCCGACACCTCACCCGCTTCGAATATTCGCGCCCCGTCTGCGAAACGCTGATGGAAGTCCGGATGCAGCCCCGCACGGATGGCAACCAGCGATGCCTTACCTTTGCGCTCTCTGTCAGTCCCCGCTGCCGCGTATTCAGCTACCGCGACCACCTCAGTAACAGCGTGCACCATTTCGATATACCTCGGGAACACGGGACGCTGGTCATCATTGCCGAATCCCTGATCGAGCTGCAGCGCTTGCCCGATGTCCCCGATCGTCTCGATCCCTCCGCATGGAATGAGCTGGACCGCCTCATCGCCGCCGGTGACTATTGGGAAATGCTCCTGCCCAGCGCGCTCACGCAGCCGACTCCGGCGGTAGTTGAGCTGGCCTCTCAGCTCGACGTTCAGCGGCGGGATGATCCGATGACTGTGCTTCGCGAACTGAACGCCCGCCTGCACGATTACTTCGATTACGTGCCCCGCAGCACGACGGTGAATACACCCGTGGACGAGGCCATAGAACAGCGCAAGGGCGTCTGTCAGGATTTCACACACACCATGATTGCCCTCGTTCGCCACATAGGCATCCCCTGCCGCTACGTGAGCGGATATCTTCATCACACCGGCAAAGACGGCCTGCGCTCGCTGCCCCTTGCCTCGCACGCCTGGATGGACGCATTCCTTCCTCACCTTGGCTGGGTGGGCTTTGACCCGACCAACAACGTCATCGCCCACACGGCTCACATCCGGACTGCCCTTGGACGCGACTACTCCGATGTGCCGCCGACCCGGGGCATCTACCGTGGCTCAGTTACAGAAGAGCTGCACGTCGCCGTGCAGGTGACCGAGCATCCGGAGGCTCCGCCCCTCGACCAAAACTGGCCCATGCCTGAGGACTGGTCTATCCACGTCGAGCGCGCCATGGAACCACCGCCGCCTGCTTCACCGGTGCTTCAGCTTCAACAGCTTGAGCAACAACAGCAATAGGAGCCGGGTATCAACTTTCCCGCGGCCGGCCCGGAAGCCGGTTTACCTCAGTTCCAGTAGCAGGTGGAGAGTCAACCGGCAGCACAGTAAACGATTCGATGGCGCGTTCAGGGTCGCTCCAGGCGGCATGGGAGCACCACGACATCCGTGGAAGGATGAATCGTCAGTCGAGTGTCCTGCTGTTTGAAGGTGGCTTGTCCGAACACTGGCACCGACAACGTGCAACCCTCTGCCGCGGTGGCTTTCAGGTCAACCGTCAATGGGTTTGGTCCGCGCTGCAGAACGATCAAATCGGCATCATCAACCGAGCCGCGATCTGCCGCCGGACAAGCGGATGTGCCGATGCGCATGTAGACCAGGTCGTCCTGTTCTGCATCGAGTATCTGTTCGGTCCCGCACGCCAGCGGAGCATGCTCAGCACGCAGCTTGAGCAGCTGGTGGAACCATGACCACATTGCCTGTTGTTCGGGTGTGCGCGTGCCCTGGGCAAAGGCGCCCGCTGTCGGTCCCGCGTCGAAGCCGCCGGGAAAGTCCGCCCGGTTGGCGGGATCCTTGCCGCCGTCCATCGCGATCTCATCTCCCGAATAGATTTGCGGCGTTCCTCGCGTGGTGAGCAGATAAGCCACCGCGAGCCGTCGCGCGTCCGGATCGGCAACGTCGGTGGCGAAGCGGATCGTGTCGTGATTGCCCAGGAACGGCACCAGGCGCTCAGGATGCGGATACAGCGCGTCGGATGCCAGGACCTGCGCCAGCATGCTCATCGGTTTTTTGTTAGCGAAGACCTCGCGCGTCGCGAAATACGTGGGGAAGTCGAAAGGGGTGTAGAGACCTGTGTCAATTCCGGCGCGGGTCACACCGCCGGCAAACGAAGACGTGATCTCGGGGTGGGGATCGAATATCTCACCTACATCTGTCAGCCGCGGAAACAGCTGATGAAGCTCTGCATGGAAGCCGTCCCAGAAACCTCGATTGACGAATGCAAACGTATCGATGCGCAGTGCATCGGCGCCCGTCTCTTCCACCCACCACACCGTGTTCTGGCGAAGATACTGTGCCACGGTTCGATCGTCCGTGTTCATGTCCGGAAGTGTGTTGGCAAACCAGCCATGCAGTACGGGGTCGCGATCGCGCTCGGGTGCGTGCGGATTGATCAGTCGGAAGAAGTCGTAGCTCATGGGGATGTGGTGTTCCAGCGTTCCGTGAAACCAATTGGGCGCAGGCTCATCGAGCACCCAGGGATGACGCGGGCCGACGTGATTGGGTACCGTGTCGAGCATCAGCTTCATGCCGCGCGCATGTAAAGCGTTTGCCAACGCCTGCAGGTCCGCGAGACTTCCAAAATGCGGGTCGACTGAGTACTGGTCGGTCGCGGAGTAGCCGTGATAGCTGCCGCGGCCCGCATTCGCATACACGGGCGTCAGCCACACCGTTGTGATTCCCAGTTGCTGCAGATAGTCCAGGTGCTTCAGAACGCCGCGCAGATCGCCGCCGTGCCATCCGCGTGGAAGGATGCGCTCGGCTGTGGCGTCGGGGCTGGCGAACTCGCTCTGAGCCGTGGGCCCGTCGTTGTTGCGATCGCCGTCGGCAAAGCGATCGGTCATGATGAGATAAATCACATCGCTCGGCGCAAAGCCCTGCATGCCGTGATTCGCACGACGCGGCGCGCTGAACTCGTAGGGCACACCCAGCTTGTGTCCGTCTTTCATAACGGAGAGCGTTACGGTTTCGGGTTTGGCGGACGAGGCGCTCAGCCACAGGATCGCCCAATGACCGTTCTCGGAGAGGGTGGCATTTCGAATTTTGAGCGTGCGATCGCTCAGGGAGAATTTCGCTCCGGCGAAGCCGGTTCCGCGCACCAGAAGCATCGGCTCGGGAAGAGTGCTGAACCAGTTCGGCGGATCGATCTTCGTGACGGCAAGCGGCTCTTCAGGTGCAGCCGACTGCGCGAGCACAGGAGAACCAGAGAGGAGCAGAAGCGCCATTGTGGATTGGAGTGCTGCGCTGAACAGGAAACGCTGGAACAAGGTAAGCCTCACGGTTGGTTAGCGAAATTGAACCGTCTCGCCCGCCGGTTCCGCAGGCACGGTCACGGTCCACGCTGCACCGGCGGGTTCCAGCGAGTAGCTGCGATCGGTCCTGGCTGTGCGCTGGGCCGGCTTCCAGCCATAGACCTCAATGCGGTAGCTCCGCCACCACGGTTTGAAGCGGCCCTGCTGCGGCGCGATAGTCAGGCGCATGGAGCCGTCCGGCTGACTGGTACAGGTGAAGTCAACACGTGCGAAGTCACCTTGCCTGTAATCGAAACTGTGTCCGTCATCGGCATACACCTCTCCTGTACACGGCGCGGATGGCTCGGACGCGTAGACGCGGAGGGTCAGAGGACCCTGCGGCTTCTCGTCGGTGCTCTGGACCAGGGGTTGAATGGGCACAATGCTGCCGCCCCGGACATAGACAGGAAGCGTGTCGAGCTTAGGGGTAATCATGATGGGCTGCGCGATCTGGAGTTTGTCTCGTTGCTCGAGGTCTCGCACGGGTTCGCGCGAGATGCGGTCGAGGCGCACGCCGGTCCAATAGTCATACCAGGTACCCGGAGGCAGGTGCAGCTCGTAAGGCGCAATCTCCTCGGGCGACGGATTGGGAGCCACGAGCAGGTCGGCGCCTACCAGAAATTCGCTTCCGTCTGCATCAAGACCCAGTGGCTGGCCATCCTGTGTCGCACTCGGGAAGTCCACAAACAGCGGCCGCATCAGGGGCACGCCATCGCGGGAGGTATGCTCGACAGCCGTGTAGAGGTAGGGCATCAGGCGGTATCGCTCTTCGATATAGCGGCGGCGTATCGCTTCCTGCTGGGGGCCGTCGACCCAAACCTCATGGCGCCGCGTACCCTTAGCCGAATGATCGCGATCGATCGGCTGAAAGGCTGAGACTTCCAGCCACTTTGTCAGCAGGTCCGCGGGCGGCGAGCCGGCAAAGCCACCCACGTCGGCGCCGGCCATCGAGAATCCGCTCAAACCGAGGTTGAGCAGCTGCGGGGTGGTCATGCGCAGATGGTTCCAGGTGGAGCTGTTGTCGCCGGTCCACGTCACCGCATAGCGCTGGCCGCCGGCGAACGTTGCCCGTGTCATCACGAAGGGGCGTTCATTGGGCCGGCCCGCGAGGATGCCGTCGTGCGTGGCTTCAGAGTTCAGCATGCCGTAAACATTGTGAATTTCGCGATGATCTGCCGTCCGTGTCCGGAAACCCGGCATGTCGATGCGATGCTGCACATCGTCCGGCATGGTTTTCGTCGGGGTGTTGAAGACGGCAGGCTCATTCATGTCGTTCCAGAAACCAGCCACGCCTTCTTTCAGGAAATCCGCATAGAGAGAGCCCCACCACTGCTGCGTCCGGCGCTGCGTGAACTCCGGAAACACCGACTTGCCGGGCCAGACAACGCCGACGTACGTCTCGCCGCCGGGCAATTTAACGAAGTGATCACCCGCCACGCCGGAGTCATACGGCGCGTAGCCGATACCCGGCTTTTGCGCGATGTGAAGGTCGGTGATGACGACCAGGTGGAAGTGATCGACTTTCAGGTTCCTGACCAGCTGGGGAAAATTGGGGAAGCGCTGGGGATCAACCGTGAAGGGCATATTGTCCTTCTGGAAGTCGATGTCCAGGCACAGGACATCGGCGGGAATGCGATCCGCGCGCAGGCGGCGCTCGACGGCGGTGAGTTCCGACTCCGGCGAGTAGGTGTAACGCGATTGCTGGAAGCCCAGCGCCCACTCTGGCGGCAGGGGCGTTGGGCCGGTCAGCCACGCGTAGGCGGAAAGCACCTGCCGCGGCGTGGGTCCATAGAGCAGCACATAATCGCATGCGCCGTCTTCCGCGCCGAAGCTGTATTCGTGTTCGTTTTCGCGGCCGAAATCGAAGAAGCTGCGGTAGGTGTTGTTGAAGAGCACCCCAAGCGTTTGGCCCTGGCGCATGGTGAGAAAGAAGGGGATGCTCTTATAGATTGGGTCGGTGGATTCCTGCCATCCGAAGTGATCGGTGTTCCACAAGACAAAGGCTTCGCCCGAGCGGTCCAGAGGCCCCGGCTTATCTCCCAGGCCGAAGAAGTGATCGTCGGTTGTGCGCTGCTTATACATGCGGAAGCTTGTGCCATGACGACGGACAGGTTCGGCATCCTGCTGCAATACCCGTCCTGCGTTGTCGGTGACTGTCAACGCAAGATGAGGCCCGATGGCGATGTGGACGGCACCGGTGCTGAAACCTGCGGTCTCGGTGGTGACGTTCGCACGACTGTGGAGTGCTTCCGGCAGAATGGCCCACGACGCATCTTCAGGCTCAGCCCCGTTTTGCCACATGCGCACGCGAATAACATCGTCCCGCAGAGCCGTGACCTCCAGGGTCTGGCCGTCCTGGCGCACGCGGACACCGTTTGGCGTGTGTTCCAGGGCAGAGACAACCTGCGCCCGCAGCGGAGCCTGAGCGACCGACGCTGCCAGGGTGAGGAGCAGCAGCAGAACCGCCCGGCGCCAGGGGTTCTGTGCAGCCAGTGAAACTCTTCGCTTCACCACAGCCTCCTCACAGATTCGCCGGCGCAAGCCGGAAGATACGTGTCTGAAACGCGTCGAGAGACAGCGCAGGAAGAGCAACCGGCGCCGGCTCCTGCGTGGCTCGCGCATGATGATAACCGCTCTGCGGCGGAGACGTTTCTGCCCAATGCTGCCCGACCGGCGTCTCTATCTCAACGCTGCCGTGAAAGGGCGTGTTGGAAAGATTCACGGTCACGAGTTCGGTATCGTCGCCGCTATGCCGCTCAAAGCTGACAACATGTTGTTCATCACTGTTGTGGAGCCACTGCAGGCTGCCGTGACGCAGTGCGGGAGAGTCTTCGCGGAGCTGAATCAGCGCACGATAGAACGCCGGAAATACGCGTTCCTGCTGCGCCGCGCTCCAGTCGATTGTCAGCTTCCTGAACAGCGCCGGCGCGCCGGATGGCGTCGCATCGCCAACCTCCATGCCGTTGTAGAGCATCGGCACACCGGGCAGTGTAAACACCAGTGCCGATGCAGCCAATGTGCCTCGTTCACCGTAGCGCACAATGGCGCGGCGTTCGTCGTGATCGTCACTGATCAGCATGTGCTCGGCGCCTTCGGGAAAGAGCTTCGCCTGCTGCGTCCACGTCGCCTGCACGCTGCCTGCAGGGCTGCCGTTCTCCAGCACCTGATCGAACGCTGCCAGCATCGGCCATGCATAGTCGAGATCGAATGCCTTCGTCATCAGTTCAGGCTTCGAAGCTTCGGCGAGCATCAGCACGTCGGGATTGACAGCGTCCAGCACCGGTCGCAGCTCTTCCCAGAAGCTGGTCGGCACATAAGCCGCGGCGTCGCAACGGAAGCCATCCAGATGGAACGTCTTCAGCCAGTAGACGAAGACATCGATCATGTACTTACGCAATGCAGGATTCTCGTAGTTCAGCCCCGCGACGTCGCTCCATCCGTGTGGAGCAACAATGTGACCCGCTGCGTCGTGCGTGTAAAACTCCGGATGGGCCATCATCACGCTGTCCCATGAAGTGTGATCGGCCACCATATCGAGGATGACCCGCATGCCGCGTTCATGCGCCGACCGGACCAGGTTCGCGAAGTCCTCCTTCGTTCCCAGTGCGGGATCGACCGCATAATAGTCGCGCGGCGAGTAAGGACTTCCGAGGGGACCGAGCCGCTTCAACACGCCGACTGGGTTGACAGGCATGATCCACAGCACGTTCACGCCAAGATCGTGGAACTGGTCGAGCCTGGCGGTGACGCCGCTCAGCGTGCCTTCGCGGCTGAAGTCACGAGGATAGATCTCATAGATGACCGCGGTGTCGAGCCACGCTGGGGGCTTGCGTGCGGGTATCGCGATACGTGTTTCGTAATCGGGCACCTGCCCTCGAACCACGCTGCTGGCCGGCCACACGCCTGCCAGCAGCGCGGCGAACAACAATTGCCCAGCTCGTCTCCTCACCCGGGGCTCCCTCGTTGTTTTACGTTGCGGACACTCCGCCAGGCGCG
This sequence comes from uncultured Acidobacteriaceae bacterium, assembly GCA_963702295.1. Taxonomy (GTDB): domain Bacteria; phylum Acidobacteriota; class Terriglobia; order Terriglobales; family Acidobacteriaceae; genus Palsa-343. The sequence continues at coordinate 113,334 of CAVPCE010000045.1, forward strand.
CGGGACAGGTTCGTCCCGCGCGCTCCGATTGCAGCCTTAGAACACGAGGCGGCCGGCGAGCTGGATTTGGCGAGCGGAGTTCGCCTGCAGAGAGGTAATGACACCGAAAGTGGTGAGGTTGTTCATGCTTCCGCCGGGGTCGGAGAATTGCGGCGTATTGAGGATGTTGAATGCGTCGCCGTGCAGTTCCAGGGTGTAGCGATCGGTCAGGTGCAGATTCTTCTGCGCACTAAAGTCGACCACGCGCGAAGAGGGCCCGAAGACGATATTGCGACCTGCTGTTCCCACACGGGTGTATACCGTCTGGGTCTTGCCATCGGTGGAAGTGATCGACGGAATGTTGCTTGAAAACGACGCCGGATTAAACCAATGTCCGGCAATTTGTTTTGGATACTGCAGGGGAGCGATGAGATCGGGCCGGTTTCCGGGCGTGTTGTAGCCGATACTCAGGTCTTCCGGCTGGCCAGTGGAGAGCAGTGCGATCAGATTGAACTGGAAACCTCCGATCAGGAGGTCCAGCGGGCGGCTGGCACTACCAAAAAAGTGCTGGCCACGACCGAACGGAAGGTTGTAGAGCCCCGAAATCGAGGCGTTCTGGCGGATGTCCTGGTTGGAGTTGCCATAGTCCAGCATCGGAGCGGCAGGGTCGTCAACCGTAGACCCCTCAAACGCGCCGGGCGAATCATCCAGCGCGTGCGACCAGGTGTAGGAGGCCGTCACCAGCAGATTGTCCGCCCGATGTTCGTAGTGCGCCTGCAGCCCGTTGTAGTTGGAGATACCGTCATAGCGGTTGAGCTCGATGCCGCCGAGGTTTTCGAATGGGGTGGTCGTCCCGCCAAAGAGGTAGGAGTTGAGCGGATAGTAGGACGAGAGCCGATCGCTGTGAACGCCTGCATAAGTGAGACTGAAGACGTCACGACTGCCGATCTGCTGCTGCACCTGGAGGTTGTATTCCTGCAAACGGGCGTGCTTGTTGTCGCGATCGACCGCTAATCCGCTCAAGCCCTGCGGTGGACTATTGGGATCAAAGTTAGGGAAACCCGGAGCGGGAAGAGGAGTGGCGACCGCCGCAGTGGAGGTATATCCGGGGCAGGAGTAAGCTGCACCCGGAGCCGGGGTCTGACCGGTAAGGGTGATGCAATAGCCGTTGAAGGCATAGTAGGTAACGTCGCCACCGTAAGGCGGCTGCTGCCCAAGCTGGTTGCTGATGCCGCCGTAGTCGGGAAAGTAAAAGATGCCATAGCCACCGTGGAGCGAAGAGTGGCCATCGGGTGAAAGGGAGTAGGCGAATCCGAGACGCGGGGCAAAGTTCAGGTAATCCTGGTTGACGATGCTGCGCGGGATTCCGTTCTGTCCGGCGAGCCAGATGGTGCCGGTAGCCGGGTTGAACGCTGCGGCCTGATTATGCTCCTCATAAGGCCAGGTGAGGAGGTCCCAGCGCAATCCCAAGTTCAGAGTCAGACGGGCGTTCACACGCCAGTCGTCCTGGACAAAGAGAGCGTCCTCCTGGTTGTTATTCTCGAAGTAGCCGTTCTGCGCACCAATCGAGTAGTTATCCACGCCGCCCACGAGAAGTTCAGTGGGCTCGTAGCCGGTAAAGTCCACACCGTTACCGGCAATGGAGAAAAAGCCCTTGCCGGCGATGGGCCGGAAAAACTCGACCTGGCGCCGCAGGAAAGTGCCACCGGTCTGGATGTCATGCTTACCCAGCGTGATGTTCACGGTGTCGGTCAGTTCGTAGGTATTCTCCGGCACCGCATACAAGCCATAGTCGCCGGTGTACTCGATCTCGGTGTTGTACCCACCGATGAGCGCGCCGCCGCTGGTTTCAAGGTTTCGGTTGGCATTGACGATCCCGAGGTTCGCGGAGATGTTCTCTCCGTAGTAAGGCGGCTGATAACCGAAGTTGTCGCGGTTATAGGCGAGTCGCGCCTCGTTCACGATGTGCGGCGAAAATGTATGCGTGGAACCCAGCACATAGCCACGCGCATGAACATAGTTCGATCCTGAACCGCTGCCGGCCGGAAGGGTAGGGGCCAGCACCGACGTGAGCGTGTTCGTCGAATTGTCATACGAGAAGCGGAAGAACAGGATGTCGTTGCTGGTGGGATGCCAGTCCAGGCGCGTGTCAAAGGTGTTGTATTTGTTGGCTGCCGTCTGATGCACCAGATAGTTTTCCAGAACGCGGTCGGTGCGGCTGGGCGCGGGATAATCGTTCAGATAATTCACGGCTGCCGCATTCAGGCGGCCGGTGGGGATGATATTCCCGGAGAATGGCGTGCAGGTCTGGGGATCGTAGATCTGGCCCAGGCTGTACTTTGCGAGATCGTTGTTCATATTGCCGGCGTTTGGAACGCACTTGGGAAACGTCGTAATGAAGCTCCCCCCGGTCATCCCCGGATCCAGCAACTCGGAGAAATTACCGGTGCGCATCAGGGCTGTGGGAACGGTATGGTACGAAGCAGCGACCGGCAACGCTTCACGATAAGCGGCATAATCGCCAAACAGAAACAGCTTGTCCTTCAGAATGGGCAAGCCTGCTGAGCCGCCAAATTGGTTACGGTTGTAAGACGGATTCGGCGACGCCGGGGCGTCCAGGAACCGGTAGTTCGGATTCGCGTCGAATTTTCCGCTGCGGTAATACTCGAAGGCCGACCCATGGATGGTGTTGGTGCCGGACTTGATGGATGCAATCACAAGGGCCCCACCGGCGCGGCCATACTGCGCCGGAGCGACGCTGGTGGTGACCTGAAACTCCTGGGTGGCTTCGACCGGCGGGAAGAAGACAATGTCGTTCTGAAGACCGTCGTTGTTGTCGACGCCGTCCAGGATGAAGTTATTTGCCTGGACGCGGGTACCGTTCACCGAAAGGGCGCCGCTGCCGCTCTCGCCGTAGCGGTCGACGGTGTCCTGACTGTGGTCCACCGCAGGCCCCTGGGTCACGCCTGGGGTCAGGAGCGCCAGATTGAGAGCATTGCGGCCGTTCAGCGGAAGCTCGGTGATCTGCTTTCCCTGAATTGTCTCGCCCAGAGTAGCGTCGGTCGTGTCCACCAGCGCCGCGGCCCCGGTGACATTCACCGTTACATTTGTCGTGCCAGGATGCAACTGGAAGGCCAGCGTCAGGTTTTGGGTCACGGCGATGGTGATCTGCTGGCTCTGGGACTGGAAGCCCGGCGCCGAAACCGTTGATTCGTAAGTGCCTGCCGGAACGGCAGGAATGTTCAGCTCGCCCTGTCCGTTGGACGTGCCAGTTAGCTTCAGGCCCGTTTGCGGATTCACCAGGGTGATCGTCGCGTTGGCAATCGCGGCCCCGGTAGTGTCGGTGACAGAGCCGACAATACGACCCGAATCGGCCTGGGCGAACAGGTGGGGCGAGATCATTGAGAGCGTGAAGGCCAGGGCAAGCAACAACGCCGCCCGGCTCCGCCAGTAAGACTTTCCTGAGAGTTTCATGCTTGGCCTCGAAAATAGTAGCCGTGCCGGATTCCACGTAGCAGCTGCGGAACCTGCGGATCTCGGCTAAAACATTGGCGACTTTCGGCCTCAGGAATCTGTGGTTGCAATGGATCGGCGCCTATTTTGCTGATACTTCTGCATCACCGAATAAATCATTCAGAATGAGTTTGTTGGTCGGATTTCTTTACTCGACAGCGTAGCCGGGCTACGATGAACCCATCGCATGGCAGTCACCACCAGACACCAGGTTGTGTCGTTCGGCGTCTTTGAGGTCGATCTCGATGCCGAAGAGATTCGCAAAGCAGGACTTCGCATTCGGCTGGCTGGGCAGCCTTTCGCCTGCTCGCCGCGCTGCTGGCACGCCCGGGCGAGATCCTGACCCGCGAGGAACTCCAGCACGAGATCTGGGGAGACAATACCAATGTTGATTTCGAGCGCGGTCTCGCCAGCGCAATCAATAAGGTCCGCGAGGCGCTGGGTGATTCGGCCAATCACCCTACATATATAGAGACACTCGCGCGCAGGGGTTATCGATTCATTGCCCCGGTCGCCGTCATTCCGCAACAGGCCGGGTTCTCCGAAACGGGTGCAAGTGTGACAGGGGGGGAGTCTGAGGCTGCCTTCCGTCTGCCCAACGCGGCCGAGCGCCCCATGCCGGGGTCCGCCTCGCACCCTCGGGCATCGGAGCCCCCGTCCTTTCCGGTTACGGACCCTGCTTCACGAAGCGGGCATGTCTCCACCCCGGCGTTCCGGTCCCATACGCTTTGGCTGGGGGCTGGAGCTCTTCTGCTGGTTGTGATCACCGCAGCGGCGACGTGGCGGATCGCGCAGAGTCTCTCCGTGCCGGTCCCTCCGCGCATTCAGCAGCTCACACAGACAAACGACATCTATCCCGGCCCTCCCAACGAGGAAACGCTGCTGTCCCTGGTCACGGACGGTCCAGACTGTATGTACCCACTCTGGTGGACGGGCGCTCGCAGCTCGCTCGGTGGATGACAACAGAGCGTACCGCCAACCGATCGCGCTCCCCGCCAGCCTAAGCACGGGCGCAATCTCCGACATTTCTCAGGACGGTTCCCGCCTGCTGGTCCGGAGCGTGCTGAATCGGGACCCGGAGCAGCCGCTGTGGGTCGTGCCCACCACGGGCGCTGGGGCTCAACGGCTGGGTGAGGTCCGTCGCGCACGACGCAGTCTGGATGCCGAACGATCCCCCCAATCATGTGCTCTTTGCCACAGGCACCGATCTCCGTCTCGTGGAGTTGGGCACCGGTTAGGTATCGCCCTACGTCTCACTCCGGGGCGCGCCTTTTGGCTGCGCTGGTCACCGGATGGCAGTACGCTGCGTTTTACGATGCTCGATCCGGTCAGGCATTCGTCTCGGATCTGGGAGATGGACGCCCACACCAGGAAGCCGCACCTGGTTGATTCGATCGTCTGCACGGGCTGAATTCTGCTGCGGCTCATGGACACCCTCGGGGGAGCAGTTTGTCTTTCAGGCCAGCGACGCGCACAGCGCAACCTGTGGCTGGCGCGCAGCGGATCGCAGCCGGCATTGACTCAGCTCACCAACGGTCCGATTCGCTTCTACTCGCCGCTGCCCAGTCGCGATGGCACGGTCATCTTCGCATTTGGCACTGCGAATACCGACGCCGTGGAACGCTACGATCGCGCGCGACATGAATTCGTCCCCGCAAACCTCTATCTCCAGGATGCCACACGCGTCACATATTCGCGGGATGGGAGCTGGGCCGCCTGGACAGACTCCCGAGGCCAGCTTTGGCGAGCTCGCGCCCGCTCCGGGTCTGACCTCGCAACTCACCGGTGAAGATCTTGAGGTGTTCAGCGCGCAATGGTCGCCGGACGGACGCCAGCTCGTGATGATGGGCCGGCGTTCCGGGCAGCCATGGCAGATCTATACGGTGAACGCTGCAGGCGGAGCTGTTACTCCGCTGCTGACCGGCAGCCGCAATCTTGCCGATCCGAGCTGGTCCGCGGACGGCAAACAGATCGTCTTCGGGCGCGAGGCCGATCTGATGGGTCAGGAAGCCGGGCCGCACGATATCGAAATTCTCGACCTCGCCACCCACAAGGCTCGGCCCCTTCCGGGTTCCGCCGACCTGTTCAGCCCACGCTGGTCACCGGATGGAGAATGGATCGCGGCTTTGTCGCGCGATCAGTCTCGCTTGCTTGTGTTCAACGTTCGGACCCAGACCTGGAATACGCTCTTCAGTGGCGGGGCGGCCGATCCGGTCTGGACCTCCGACAGCCACGCAATCGTCTTCCACGCTTTCGCGCCGGAGCACGCTGCCATTCTGCAGGTGACCGTCAACGGAGCGCTGCAAACAGTCGCGGACCTGACCGGGCTCCGCCCGCTCGTTTCAGACAACTGCTTCTTCGGCGGCGTGACACCGGATGGCTCCCCGCTGATCAAACCCAACGTGGGTGTCGGCAATTTGTATTCGATCAGCCTGGCGACTGCGGGCAAACCTGCCGAATGAAACAGCTTCAGCACGCGACCTCGATCGGGTGGAAGCGGCGGCAGATATAAAGCGGCAGCAAATATCGGCAAGACTAAAAGCGGCTCGAATCGAGCCTTGCTCGTGCAGGATTGAGAACCGGCGTTTCCCGGCTTCCTGATCGGGCGCACTGAAGGACCGCCCGAAGAGGCCGATCAATGAAGTATGCGACTTCCGCAATGGATCGCCCGCATCCTCGTGCTCTTCGCCATCGCTCTGACGATTTCCGGCGTGGTCGGTTGCGGCTCCCGCAGTTACGCTGCGCCTGCGCTGCCTGTCCCGCTGCTCCGCGCACACAATCCCGTCAACTGGTGGTTTGCCTTCAAATTCAACACAGCCAATTTCCCGGGCTGCAAAGCGGGAGCCGTCCGCGCCTGCCAGTTCGGCGGCGAGCCACGAAAATACTATTCTGGATTCAGCCAGCAGTTCGTCTACGCTTCCAGCGAAAATCAAACTCTTCAGGAAGGCATCGACTGCCTCGGCGACACCCTCACCGATCCGCTTGGCGCCACCTTCGACGAAATCTACAACGGAGACTTCAACTTCGTAGTCTGGAATGACCAGTTCTACGATGATCCTCCCATCGCCGGCTGTACTACTTATTGCGACACGCCCTGGGGTCACTCCAAAGGCATGCTCGCCTGGGATAACAGCGGGGACGGCCTGGTCCTGCAGGTCACCACTCCCTCCTGGCCAGCGGCCGGAAGTAAGCTCTACCCCCGGCTCACGGATGGCAATACTCTTGGCTGTGTCAAAGACGATGACGTCCTGGTAAGCCCGCAGTTCTTTGCGCTTCGGCTTACTAAAGGCGATGTACTGATCGTCCTGAAAGCCCTGGCCAACGCGAGCGTCGTCACCGATCCTGCCAATCCGCAAATCGTCCGCAACGGCGGCCCAGCGGACATCCAACAACTGGTCTCTGTGATTGGCCAAAAGTCCTCCAGCCGCACTGCTGTTGTCCGCACTCTCTCCTCCGGCGTCCGCCTCATCTCGAAGCCCTCCGACCTCGAAGTCCCGCCCTGGCAGATGGTATCCGCCCTCCTTGGCGGGCACGCTCTGCGGGCCGCAACCTGGTGGGAGGACCCGGAGCGATTCCTTCCACCACTGCCTCGACTCCGATCGGCTGCTGGGACCCCTCACTCCCACGGCCGGGCCCAGTGGAAATCGCCACCACCGGCACGTGGGCGGGCAAAACCCTCGGCCTTGAGGGTGGGCTTGGCAGCGATTTCAACCACGCCAAGATCGGCGTCTCCATCTCCGGCAACGACACCGTTTTTGCCGACATGAATCAGGATGGTTCGCTCGCCGGTAGTTGCGACACCCAGCAGAATGGACGCGGCGGTCTCTTCTACGTCCTCGAAGACCTAAAACTCCACCACTCCATCGCGCAGTTGATCTCCGGACGATCGGCGCCGCAGGCCCACTAGCGCTCGACTCCGCCAGCCATTTTTCGCAAGAGAAAGCAGAGAGGACCAACTCGCGCCTCATGGGCGTCTCTTCTGCTCGAATCTAAATGGAACGAGCCTCTTAGGCCAGAAGTTTGTCGCAAAGCAGCGTTTGTACGGTGGAGCTCAGACCCAGCCCCTGGTTGATGAAGTTAGCCATGGTTCGGTAGCTTGCTGCAACCTGGTTGAAAGCCGCGTCGAGGTATCTCGGGTCGGCGATCGAGACGGGGTAGTGGATATCGGCATAGGCCTGGCCGTAGGTGGCGATCATCTGCTCATAGGATGTCTGGATCGAAGCCGCGGAGTAGACATTGGTGAGCAGGTAGTCTTCGATGATGACGTTCCGGGGAACACCCAGCACGCTGAGCAGAATCGCGGTCGTCCAGCCGGTGCGATCTTTCCCGCCGGTGCAGCGGTAGACCTGAGATCCGAAATTGACGGCAGCCAGGTTGCGAAAGACCTCGACGAAGCGCCCGCGAATCCCGCTGTCGGTCACGAATCCCGCATAGGCGGCCTCCATAAAGGCTATGGCATCGTCTGCGGAGGCGAGGGACGTCGGAGACGGACCGTTGGCGGTACCGGCAATATTGATATTCCGATAGAGCGCGCCGGTTGGGAGGATATCCGGTGTGAGCGCGATCTCCCCCGGAGTGCGCAGGTCATAGTCCGCAACGATCCTCAGGGTGTTCAGCGTCGCCAGATCGGCCGGCGAAGGGTCGAGAATGCTGGAACGGTAGATCACGCCGCGCTGCAGTTTGCGACCACTGGATGTGCGATACGCCCCTTCGTCGTCCGCTCCGGCTATGTCGCGGAAGTTGTTCACCGAAGTCAGCCGCGGGGTGGGCGGCGGCACATAGCTCTCTTCTCCGCAAGACGCGAGCCACGGCGCAGAAAGCGCAGGCAACAGGAGCGAGCAGAGCGAGCCCTTTAGAAAGCGGCGGCGAGCAGGCGCACATGGATCATCGAGTCTGAGGCACGGATCACTTTCCGCGGAGACATCTTTGGTTTTTCGCATGGGCACACTCTCTTCTTTCATTGCGCCCGGCTTCCGGTGACTCAGTATGAATTCACAGCCGCGACGATGCCCTGCTCCGACACATTTCCAGCGCCGCTCCAGTACACCGGCCACGTCAGATTCGTAATGGAGTTACCGGCGTTGTTGCCCGAGTAGTAGTACTGGCGAAACAGCGTCTGCATTGCCGGGTCTGAAGCCAGCTTTGGGTACAGGCTTTCGAGGGATCCCGACGAGTAGTTTGGTGCGCCGTAGGCGTTGGTGAAGGTGTAATAGCTCTGGAACTGGCTGGCGGCGGCCTGAGCCAGGCTGCAGTTCATCGCCTGATAGTCGCTGGGAGCGAATGAGGTGAGATCGAGAGTAAACAGCTTGTACGCAGGATCGTTGGCAAAGACAGGACTGATCCCGGGAGCGACTTCGAGAGTATAGCCGGGCATGACGATGCGGTATTCGTCCATATGGGTATGCCCGGCCATCATCATGGACACCAGACCGGGATACTTTGCGAGGGTTGCCATGAAAGCGGTCTGGTAGCTGTCGACCCACATCATCGCTGCGCTGGTAATGTGACCGCTGCTGTTGACATTGGCAGCGGTGGGGCCAAAAAAGCCGCCCACCGGCACATGCATCAGGATCCAGACCTTGCAGCCCGCGGCCTGCGCCGCCGCCAGTTGGGTATCGAGCCAGGCGAACTGCGCGCCCACCGCGGCCGAATTCACTCCCGCCCCGGGGACGTAGGGAGAACACACATAGGGAGAGCAAAGAATGGTGTTGAGGCCGATCGCCATGACTGCGCCGCCAAAGAGGCCAACGGCATAGTTGCCCGCGGCTTTGAAGGTGCCCATGAACTCCGTCTGGCTCGCCGCTCCGTTGAGCATCTGCGAATAGAAGCTTTGCGCGTTGTTAGCCAGAAAGTTCGTGTCGGGTCCAAGGCCGGTGTAGGAGTCGCAGTTGCCGACGGTGAGGGGGACAGGAATGTTGCCGACGGCGGCGCGAATCTGTTGCATGAAAACGCGGCGGTCTTGTCGGTGAACGCTGAGCTTCGCGCCGGATCGCTGCTGCCCGAAGCCTCCTGGTAAAGGCTGGCGATGTTATGTCCCAACAGGTCGCCGGTATAGATCGCAACCTGACTCGCTCCCAGGTTCTGCCGGATGCTGGCCAGGGTCAGCTTCAGGAGCGGGTAGTTGGTATCGGCTCCCCAGAGCGATGGAGTCGACATTCCCGCCGACTCATAGATCCCTTGCCACTGGCTGGCATCCGCGGCATCGAGCGCCTGAAATACCTTGGGATCGTTGGCGCAGAACGGATTGAAATGGATATCCGAGAAGGCCAGCAACGGAGCGCTGCTGGCTGCAAAAGGGACTTTTCCTGTGCCGCAGCCGGAAATCAGGGCGGCGCTGGCCAGTTCAAGAAAGCTTCGGCGAGAAACTTGCGGCATATTGAATCTCCGTTTTTGAGCCTGATGCGGACCGCCCTCGTGAGCAACACTCTCCAGCACCGCTCTGATCGAGAGGACGCAATTGTCCGACTGAGAGCCTTATCGACAGAGCCCCTGCGAGGCGTCAGTCTCCTGGGTCGCGAATTTTGCGGGGAGTTCGGCGCTGGAACGGATTGATCCCGAGGCTGTCGCTCCCGTCCGTCGATTCCCAAAATGGAACCTGGCTCGGTTTCGGGATTTTCCCAATCCGACAGACGAGTTGCTGCTCGTTTCAGCGCCGGAGCAAGCACCATCCCGTGCAATGCTGGCGAAGAAGTCGCGCAGGATCGCTTGCGACCCCGCGGGCAGCAGCGGATCCGGGTTACGTCGGTTATCGGAATTCAATTCGATGGAACCACCGTCACCGCATTCGTCTGCGATCCTTCAACCTGCCTCGCCTCGCTTCATAACTCACAAGAGGCGAGGGAAGATAGACCCGCCGGCAACGGCGGCACAGGAGTTATTCATGCAATTCAGGCGTGTGGCGATTCTTACTCTGGCGGCAATATTCCTGGTTCTGTGCGGGTGCTCAGGCAGCGGAGTCCCTGCGCCGACCGCTTTGAGCTATTCGGCGGCCGCTCCGGTCTTCATCAGAGGAATCACTGTCACGCCCGATACCCCAACCAGCAGTGGCGGAAGTATGACTTCTTACTCCGTGCACCCTGCCCTTCCCGCTGGCCTTACTCTGAGTTCCAGTACGGGAATCGTCAGCGGAACGCCGACAGCTGTGGCTGCTAAGGCCAGCTATACGGTGAATGCAACAGGGTCGAGCGGCAGCATCACCACGACGCTATCGATCACCGTGACCGATCAGGCGCCCAGGGAAATTCACCTATGCCGCAGGCACGGCTACTTATGTTGTTGGAACGCCAATCACTCCGAACGATCCGACCAACGTCGGCGGAGTTGCGGTTTCGTACAGCGTGAGCCCGGCGCTTCCCGACGGTCTGACTTTAGCGACCGCGACCGGGACTATCAGCGGAGAACCGACGGCAGTGTCCCCTGCGACCGCCTATACGGTAACCGCTACCAACTCTGGGGGCTCTGCTACCGGCACCGTGACCATCACGGTCAACCCCGCAACTGAAGCACCTCTGGCAGCTCCGGCAGGACTGACCTACAGCACCCCCAACGCGGTTTACACCGTGGGAGTATCAATCCCGGAAAACTATCCGACGAGTACCGGCGGCCCGCCGCTCCTTTACAACAACGCAGCCGGGACAAAGGTTTTCGCCTACACCGTTTCCCCTGCGCTCCCTGCTGGGCTGCATCTGAGCGGCAGCACGCCGACCGTCTTCGGTGACAATGGCACCGGTATCATCAGCGGAGTTCCCCAACAGACCGTCACGCCTGCGATCCCGTACACCATCACGGCTTCCAATTCGGCCGGCAGCACCAAGACCACCCTCACCATTCAGGTCAATCCAAACCCGGACAATCCGGCCAATCCAGTTCCTCCAGCGGACATAGCGCCGTCGGCCCTCGTTTATAGCTTCCCCGCGCCGGTATATGTTGCGGGCTCCCAAATTACTCCAGACGCTCCGGAACCAAACCCCACCATTGGTCCGTCCGGCACCTACAGCATCAATCCACCTCTCCCTGCCGGGCTGAGCTTTGACCCAGGCAGCGGCACGATCACTGGAATTCCTGCCGCGGTGCCCTCCACGATTGTCCCTCCCCTTTACACACCCGCCGTCAGCTCTCCCCAGCCAACCAGTGCGACTTATACGGTCACGGCGACTAACACGGCCGGGAGTACCACTGCGCCGGTGACCATCACGATCTATAACTCGCCGCAGTCTGTGCCCAATCTGGCTCAGTCGATTACGCCGCTAGCCATCACCGGATCCAACTTTCAGTTTCTCGACACCGGCATGACCGTGACCGATTCGTTCAATCCGAGGGTAAATCCCGTAGAGTGGATGGCCGGCCAGGCGGTCAGCACTGCTGTGAGCCCGGACGGCTCGACGCTGCTGGTCTTAACTAGTGGATTCAACCGCGTCTTTCAGGGCCCCTTCCCGATTTTTGATCCGCTCTATTCGTCCGAGTACATTTTTGTCTTCGACATCACGGGTCAATCGCCGACCTTCAAACAGGCCATTCCCGTTCCCAACGCTTATCACGGGATCGTCTGGGATCCCATTGTGGGAAATCACACCTTCTATGTCTCCGGTGGCATGGGCGATGCGCCGTTCGGCACTGACCCCATCCCGTACCCACTCCCTAACAACGGCGACAACATTCACATCGTCACGCAGCAGGCGGATGGAACCTATAAGGCGGTCGCAGAGCTGGATCTGGGTCAGGATTCCAGTAACGTTGCCGCTGGCCATTCCTCCGGCAACGGTCTTCCTGTGCCCAACAATCAAATCGCTTCGGTCAACAGTGCAGTCTTTGTGGCTCCCATGGCCGCGGGACTGGCGATTTCCCCTGATGGCCTGAACCTCATCGTTGCGAACTACTATAACGATTCGATCACCATCTTCACCGGAGGTCTCCTCAGGTGGCAGCGCCAGTGGTTGACGGACACCACTTCGGCCCAGGGTTCCAAGGGATCCTACCGGGGAAAGGAACTCGATCTCCGCCCTGGGAAGGCTGCTTCATCGCCGTCTCCCGGCACGCCGGGCGGCGAATATCCTTTCTGGGTCGTTATTGCCGGCAACAGCGGCCCGAGCGCAACCGCTTATGTATCGAGCCTGCGCGACCGTGAAATCGACGTTGTGAACCTTGGTGAAACCTGTGGCGCCGGAACTAAGCAACCCAATTGCCTCGCGAGCGCGGTCATGACCTTAAATCCGTCCGTCACCGCGCGCATTCACGTCAAAGGCCAGCCCAGCAAGATGACGCTGAACAGCACGAACACGCTGCTCTACGTCGCCGAAGACGAGTCCGACACGGTGGATGTGATCGACATTAATCCCGAGGACAGCGGCGTCCCGGGCCAGACCGGTGCCGCACGCCTGAACACGGTCATTGAAACCATTCCCGTCATCGCGCCCGCGGCCGACATGCAGTCGTTTGCCCTGACGCAATATACCGGCGCGAACACCAACAGCGTCACCCTTTCCCCGGATGGGACCAGGCTCTTCGTGACCAATGGCAATCTGAATGACATCGCCGTTGTGACCCTTTCCGGCACCAATAGCGGCGACCATGTCACGGGACTGATCCCTACCGGATGGTATCCAAACTCGGTGAGTTTCAGCCGCGATGGGACCTGGGCCTATGTCGTCAATTCCAAGTCGCCGACCGGCGCCAATCCCGACTGGTGCTATGTCTATGGACCTGCCGGATATCCCACCTGCATGCCGGCGAATGAGTACAATCCTCAGCTGACCAAAGCGGGCCTGCTGAGCTTCCCGGTAGCGGGCGCCCTAACGGCGCTCCCACAGCTGACGAAACAGGTAGAGAACAATAACCGATTCGCCGCCACCTCCAATACCAGCCCCGTTTTGGCCGCCGTGCAGCAGGGCGTACAACACGTGATTTATATCCTCAAGGAAAATCGAACCTACGATCAGATTCTCGGCGACCTCGGGCGCGGCAATGGCGATCCGTCGATGGCTTTGTTCGGCCAGTCGATCACGCCGAATGAGCATAAGCTGGCACAAACCTTCGTTACCCTCGATAACTTCCGCGCCAGCGCCGAAACCAGCAACGACGGCTGGCCGTGGAGCACCTCCGCCCGCGCGCCCGATGTTATCGAACACCAGTTCCCCGTGAACTATGCGCAACGCGGACTCAGCCTCGACTCTGAGGGCCTGAATCGCAATGTCAACGTTGCCCTGCCCACCCTGGCCCAGCGCCAGGCTTCCGATCCACTCATGCCTGGCGGAGCGAATAGCCCCGGCGCCGAGGACGGCGAGGACTTGCTGCCCGGTCAGACTGACGTGGCTGCCCCGGACGGACCAGACGATGAAGTGAACACCGGCTATCTGTGGGATAACGCACTGCGCGCGGGGCTCACCGTGCGCGACTATGGTTTCTTCATCGACACCAACTGCTACAACGAGCCCAGCTGCCAGACGCCTCTCATCCACATGCCCTTCCTGACGAACACCATTGTGGCCCCGTCCACAAACGTTGCGCTCACGCCGTATACCGATCCATATTTCCGCGGCTTCGATCCGGGCTTCCCGGATTACTACCGCTTCAAGGAATGGGAGCGCGACTTCGATACCAACTATGCGGCGGGTGGTCTTCCGAACCTGACCTTAGTCCGATTCATGCATGACCACACCGGGAATTTCGCGGCGGCGATTGACGGTGTCAATACTCCCGATCGCGACGTCGCCGACAACGACTACGCCGTCGGCCTGCTGGTGCAAAAGATCGCGAACAGTCCGGTATACAAAAACAATACGTTGATCTTCGTCGTGGAAGACGACTCGCAGGATGGCGGTGACCACGTCGACTCCCATCGCACGACCGCGTTCGTAGCGGGCGCCTGGGTCAAAAACGGCGTCGTTTCGACCGCCTACGACACCATTGATTTCATTCGTACGATGGAAGAAGTCCTGGGCCTGCCGCCCATGAACCTCAACGATGCTCTCGCCACGCCTATGTCCGACGTCTTCAACACGTCTGCGGCCCCGTGGAGCTTTACTGCCGTTCCCGCCTCAATTCTCTACTGCACTAGCCTCCCGCTTCCTGCCCCGGCGCGGTCCTGCCTGAATCCCACGCCGGACGCCGCGTACTGGGCGCGTGTCACCAGAGGAATGGACTTTAATGATGCAGACCGGGTCGACGGCGTAGCTTTCAACCATATTCTCTGGAAAGGGCTTATGGGCAATCGACCTTATCCAGCTGCGCCCAATGGTCTGGACCTGCGCCAAAACCGCGATCAACTTCTGGCTCGTTACCGGAAGTCGCTCGCACACAAGGCGGCTCTAACTTCACCCAAAGCTCCCAGAACCGACCGGAGTCGGCCGCTCGCGAGCCGCTCCGATTACTAAAGTGGGCCGATGGATGCAGGAGGGCGAGGATCGCGCTGACCGAGCAGGTTAGGCTAAATATGAGCTTGTTCGGGGTGAATCGAACCGGCCAGTCGCAGTCGGATGGCTCTGTGCACGCATGGCAGAGATCCGATTTCACTGGACACGTCCTGTCCCGCCAACGGAGTACCGGGGAGCTCTGTTCAGCAAAGGCCTTCAATTTCATCGTTACCAGGGATTTTTCAATGGAGAGTCGTATCGCACGCCCCATCCTCTGCTGCCTTCTTCTGTTTCTGCTCCCGATGTGCGGCACTGCGCAGATCGACCGCTCCGGCCTGAGCGGAACGGTTCTCGACAGTACCGGAGGACGCATTCCCGGTGCGCACATCGCCGCGGCCCAAATCGCAACGGGCGTCGTTCGTGAAACCGTCGCGTCCTCGAATGGCACTTACGACATACCCGAACTGGCGATCGGTGTCTATCGCATCGTGTGCTCCGCAAGCGGCTTTCAACCGATTACGATCGATGGGCTCGAGCAGACCGTGGGACACACACGGACCCTCGACATGACTCTCCACGTCGCGGGTTTCACGCAGCAAGTGAGTGTCTCCGCGCAGACCTCGCAGATGGATGAGACCACGGCTGCCCTCGGCGCACGCATTGAGCCGCGGCAAATCAAAGACCTGCCGCTAAACGGGAGAAACTGGTCGACTCTCACCGCGCTGGTCCCCGGCGCAGTCGATACCGGAGGCAGCAACCAGCGCAGCATTCGCTTCGCCGGCCGCCGCCTGGACGACAATAACTTCACCTACGATGGCATCGACGCCACTAACATCGTCAATCAGGCCCAACAGCCCTTCGTCCGCCTTGCCATCCCCGTCGATGCGATACAGGAATTTCGTATCGACACCATGCTCTTTACCGCCGAAAACGGAAGCACCCCCGGCGGGCAGGTCGCCGTCGTCTCAAAAACCGGCTCCAACACCCTGCATGGCAACCTGTTTGAGTTTCTCCGCAACGACATCTTTGACGCACGCGAGCCCATCGACACGCACAATCCCCACAAGCCCGCCTTCCGCCTCAATCAGTTTGGATCGAGCTTGGGCGGCCCCATCCTCCGGGATCGCACTTTCTTCTATTCCACCTATGAAGGCCTCCGCCAGACCCTCGGGCAAACATTGCCCGGCTTTGTTCCAAGCGACGCGCTCCGGGCTCAGGTCGCCATTGCCAATCCGGTCCTCGTTCCCATTCTCAATGCCTACCCGAGGGGAACACTTCCCGTCTCAGGCAGCACGCAGATCGAGGAGTTCGTCGGCTCAGGCCGGCAGCTGGACCACGAGAACTCCGCAATGCTGCGCCTGGACCATCACTTCACCGCGGCAGATTCCGCCTATCTCCGTTTCAACTTCGACGCCGCCGTCAGCAATATCCCTCTTATTCAGGGTGGAAGCTATCTCAACGACAAGCAGCAGATCGCCTCGCGCCCGGTCAACGGCGGACTGGAATGGATGCACATCTTCTCGCGTACCCTGGTCAATGAAATCAAGTTTGGATTCAATCGCGGGAATGTCTATACCACCAATCAAAGCACCCTCGGATCGCCGTATGCCGTCTCCGTCTCCGGCTTCACCACTTTGGCAAATAACCAGTTCAAGCCTGGCGTCGGCAACTCCTTCTCATACATCGATAACCTCACCGTCGTTCACGGAAATCATGTTCTCAAACTCGGCGCTGAGGTTCGTCGAGTTCAGCTCAATCAGGGCAACACGCCCTCCGGTACCGTGTCTTTCTCCTCAGTTTCCAACTTCCTGGCTAACCGGGTTAGCTCCGCCACCTATGCGGCAGACCTTCCGGTCAACGGCCTGCGTAAGACCGAGGTCTACTCTTATGCGGAAGATGAGTGGAAGCTGCAGCCGAATTTCACCCTGAACCTTGGCATGCGCTACACCTTCTACAACATCTTTCACGAAGTCCACGGCAAAGCCATTCCCTTCGATTTCGCAACCTGCGGTCCCAGGGGCTTCTGCGGCGCGGGCGCCAGTTTCGGCAATCCCAATACCCTCGAGGCCGATCCGCGCATCTCCGTCACGTGGGCTCCCGCGGCTCTGGACTCCAGAACCATTCTCCGGGGCGGCTTCGGTCTCTACCATGGCGACGGTCAGTTAGACGATCAGGATCTTCCCATCAATAACGAAGTAGGACGTTATTCGCTCAGCGCGAAAAGCACGCCCAATTTGTCCTGGCCGATTCCTCCTTTCCTCGACGGTCCGGGCACCGTGTCGCCGCGGGACATGGACCGTGATCGCAGGGATATGTATGTCAGCCAGTGGGGCCTGTCGATCCAGCAGGCTCTGCCCCGCGACCTGGTCGGAACTCTGTCGTACGCAGGCAGCAAAGGCACTGATCTGCTCACCACCTCGTACATCAACCTGATCGATCCTGTATCCGGCCTGCGTCCCGACCCTGCCTTCGGACAGGTTGAGTACCGCGGCAATCGCAATAACAGTACTTACCAGGCATTCGTGGCGAGTCTGCAGCGCAGCTTCACGCGCGGTCTGCAGCTCGCCGCTAACTATGTCTTCTCCCACGAAATCGATCAGGACTCAGCGGGCGGCGGCGATTCCGACTTTCCTCAGAATCCGGCCTGCATGGCCTGTGAGCGTGCGTCAGGAGACTTCGACGTCCGCAATGTCCTCACCACCAACGCTTCCTTCGATCTTCCCTTCGGTCCTGGCAGAGCCTTCCTTTCCCAACCAGGCATCGCCGAAACCATCCTCGGCCGATGGAGCGTCACGACGATTGCGACTGCGCGCACCGGTTTGCCTATCAACATTACTGAAGACCGCTCCAGCAGTTCGGTCGCAACCGGCTATACCACCAACCAGCGCCCCAACCGTGTACCCGGTGTCTCGCTCACTCCCGCGGGCGGCCGGAGCATCGACGACTGGATCAATCCCGCAGCCTTCTCCTTGGTCACCGGCTCGGGCTATGGCGATAGCCCGCGTAACCTGGCCCGCGGTCCTGATCTCTGGCAGGCGGATCTCGGCCTCGCCAAAAACATCCCTATTGCAGAACGCGTGGAGATGCGGTTCAGCAGCCAGTTCTTCAATATCTTCAATCGCGCGCAATACGGCCAGCCGCTGGCTGATTTTTCATCATCCACGTTTGGGCAGATTATCGGCACCGTCAATCCTGGCCCGGTGGGAACAGGAACTCCGCGTCAAATGCAGTTCGCCTTACGGCTCGAGTTCTAAGCCGCGGAGAGGGCGTGCGTGGCCTGCGAGTCGCGGGCACTCCTCTATTCGGCTGGGCGAGAACCGGCGATGAGGATGTCGACCAGTCTTCTTGCGCTTTGCTGCCAATCACCCCCGGAGCCCACATAAGAGACGCCGATCACCGCCCCAAGCAGATCGGAGGCGTCGATATCTCTTCGCACGTCGCCGCTCTTTTTCGCGCGCTTCACTAACTCTTCGATTGCCCCCTGCACCAGGTTGCGAGAACCCTCATAGAGCCTGGAAGAGCCTCCGGCGACGCTGTTGAGAGCGGGCGCGATGATGTGCTTTGCCGCGATGTACTCGACAAACAGCAACAACCAGGCGCGCAGAGCCTCGACCGGGGCCATCGCTGCAGCATACCTGTCCGCTGCGGCCGCCAGCTTTTCCACCTCGCTCCGATAGACCGCTTCAATCAGCGCGTCACGTGTGGGGAAATGGCGGTACAAGGTACCGGCACCAACACCCGCCTGCTTCGCGATGTCGTCCAGACTGGCGTCGGCACCATGGCGCGTAAAGGCCGCTTTGGCCACCTCGAGAATTCGCTCGCGGTTGCGCAGAGCGTCGGTTCGCGGCTTTCGCTGAGCAGGTTGGGAATGCTTCTTCTTCATTTCCAAAAAATCCTGCAACCGAACATCGTCTCCCATAATCTATTAATTCGGAGAGTATCTCCGTTTTAATCGGAAAGACACCGGCTAGTCAATGCTCGGTGCGAAGAGATTGAGGAGTAGATATCGTGGTTTCGTCACAGCCGCCACAGGGTTTCATTGGATCCAGAATTCCCCGGACCCGAGCAACGCTGGGCTGCAACCCGACCGGTCCTGACCTTCTCACCGATCCCGGAAATATGCGTTCTACGCAGGCCTGAACAAAGGCATAAGGACACTGCGTACAAGCCAAACCCAACTCAGCCAGTTTGAGAGGAATCAATATGGAGAAGACATGGTTCATCACAGGCGCTTCTCGCGGTTTCGGCCGCATCTGGGCCGAGGCCGCGCTCAGGCGCGGAGATAAGGTTACGGCCACCGCGCGAAGGCTGGCAGACATCGCGGATCTTCAAGAGCGCTTCGGAGACGCGGTGTTGCCAATGGCCCTCGACGTGACCCGTTCGGAGCAGGTGGCTCAGGTCGTTCAGCAGGCGTTCAGGCATTTCGGCAGATTGGATGTTCTTGTGAACAATGCCGGCACGAGCCTTTTCGCGGCTACCGAGGAGGCGAGCGACGAACAGATCCGTGACTTGTTCGACGCGAACTACGTCGGAATGGTTCGAGTGCTGCGAGCGGCCCTGCCTCTGCTGCGGAAGCAGGGGAACGGGCACATCCTTGGGGTTTCGAGCGGTCTTGGGATTACCGCGCTCCCGCTCATCGGCTTCTACTGTGCCACGAAATGGGCGGTGGAAGCTCTGCACGAAAGCCTGGCGCAGGAGGTGCGACCCTTCGGCATCAAGGTGACGCTGGTTGAGCCTGGAGCTTACGCAACCGACTTCGGTAAATCCGCAGGAATCGCAGACGCTCTGGAACCCTACGCAGAGTTCCGGAAGCAGTTTCTGACGCGCCTTGCCGGAGTGGAACGCGGCGACCCGGAGGCGACAGCAGAAGCCGTCCTGAAGCTTGTGGATACTAATGATCCACCGCTGCGACTTGGACTGGGCAACTCGATTCTGCCGAGAGCGCGCGCCGCGTATGCAGAGCGACTGGCCGAATGGGAGGCGTGGGAGGACGTGTCGAATGCGGCTATGGGCGAACCTCAGAAACCGGCGACAGAGTGGATCGAGCAGTTGGCCAGGCATGATGCTGCGGATTAGTCCGTCTTCGCAGCAGGCGAGTACCAAATGATCCAGAGCTCGCCGGCGATGAGAAACGACGGGACAACGAACACGCCGCGCATGGCGAACGTCGACGGAGGTTGTATGTCAGATACAAAGACCCTTATTGAGCAGGCGTACTCCGCATTCAACAAGCGGGACATCGACGGTGCATTGGCGCTGATGACAGAAGACGTGAGCTGGCCCAAAGCTTCGGAGGGCGGCAAAGTTGTCGGAAAGGAAGAGATTCGCGCCTATTGGACCCGACAATGGGGCGAGTTCGATCCCCACGTCGAACCGCTGGCAATCACAGAGGGAGACGGCGGCAAGGTCCGCGTCAGGGTGCACCAACTCGTCAGGAACCTTCAGGGGGATGTTCTTTCGGACAGCGAAGTTCTCCACGTATTCACTGTGAACAGCGGTCTTATCGCAGCCATGGACCTCGGGGATGAGGCCAATCGAACCGCGGGTCCTTCCGCCGCATTCGCACATCGATCGTGACTGGTTACTCGGCAGAACGTGAGTAAGCACTCCTCTTCGAGAATCAGTAACGGGCACGCAGCAGACTTAAAACCGTAGACCTTTACCGGTGTGGTGCCCCCTCCGGCTACCATCACCGCTCTTCACATTTTTGCGACGTCGACTTCCGCATGCAGCGGCAGCGACCGTGATGAGCCGCCTACGCTGACGGTGCGTTCCCGTGGCCGTAATCCACTTCTGCTCCTTCGTGGACCAGTACTGCAGCTGCCGCGGCGGCACGTGAAGCGTGACCGTTTGCGTTTGCCCGGCCGGAATGTTCACGCGATCGAAGGCCACCAGTGCCGCACCGGGAACTGCACTCCCTCCGGAACATCGCTCGGCGCACTGAGATACACCTGCGGCACCTCGTCGGAATCCATGCTGCCGATGTTCTTAATCGCAACCGTCACGTCCAGACCTCCATCGTCGGCCTTCGCCGTCTTCAGCCCGGAGTACTCGAACGTCGTATAGCTCAGCCCATAGCCGAAAGGGAAGAGCGGCTTGATGTTCTCCTTATCAAACCAGCGATATCCAGTTCAGCCCTCGCTGTAGGTGGTCTTGCCATCCACGCCTTTGTGGCTGCGCTCGGGATATCGGGGATCCGTCGCCGGATAATCCGTTAGCTCTTCCCCCACGTCACCGGCAGACGTCCCGCCGGGCTCACCTTGCCCAATAGCAGATTCGCCGTAGACCACCCTCCCTCGTCGCCCGGCCACCACATTTCAAGCACGCCCTTCACCTTGTCCACCCATGGCAGAGCCACCGGCTGGCTGGTGTTGAGCACGACGATGGTGTTGGGATTCACCGCCGCAATCTCGTCCACCAACTGGTCCTGATCACCTGGCAGGCCAAAAACCGGCGTGAGCCGCGTCCATACAAACACGACGGCCACCTTCGCCTTCTTCGCCGCAGCGATCGCTGCCTCGTGATCCGCCTTCCGCTGCTCCGGCGTGTACCAGTTCAGACGCACCTGGACAGGCGAGCCCGAGCTGTCTCGCGAGGTGGCGATCTCAATTGCATGCGGACCCGCACTCAGTTGGACCGCGCGGCGCACATTGTCCAGACCATCCGGTAGTGGGCACCACGTTGTCCTGATTGGCCTGCAAAATGTCGCCGTGCACGCCTCCCTGGGATGCGCCCGTTCCCGCAAAAGGCTTGCCGTCGAGCAGGATCCGCGCATTCGTCCCCATCGCCTGCAGGTAAATCCAGTAGTCCCCGGCATGGGGAGGCGTCAACGTGCCCTTCCAGGTCACCGTGGAATTCGGCGGCAGCGCTTTCCCGTTCTTCTTCGTGAAGTCAGTTCGCATCGGTCTGCTCCGCGCCTCCGACCGGTTCGCGCCAGCCCGGCTTCCCGTCATGGCTCAGCGCGCTCGCCGGAATCGTTGTGCCCGTCATGTCATCCGCCACAGCGAACTGAATGTTTGCATTGCCCGAGATCTTCTTCATCGCCGCCAGCGGACCTACCTCTCGCTCAGGGCAGGCCAACGCTGCGCTCGCCGTTGATGCCAATGGAGTCCACCTGCCCCGCTGTGGGACCGATCAGCACCACCGAGCCCAGGTCATCTGCCTTCAACGGCAGCACGGCATCGTCGTTTTTCAGCAGTACCGCGGCATCTTCGCCGGTCTTCTCGATGATCTTCGCGTTCGCATCCACATCCTGCGGAGTCACCGTGTGCTTCTGCATCCCGTTCATGTAGCCGAACTTCACGATCTCGTAAAGCACATGCCCGGCAGCCCGCGTGACGGCCTCCTCGCTCACCGTGCCATCCTTGAGCGCCGCGCTCATTCTCTCCGGACTCAGCTTCACTTCCAAGTCGCCGCCGCCGTCGTCTTTCGGCGTGGGCTCTTCCGGAATATGCCCGCCAAACATATCCCCAATGATCCGTCAGCCGCGTGTGGCGGAGGCGGTGGGGGCAGAGGCCCCGGATGAAGAACGATGGAATCGAACGGCCCAGCCCTCGAGCCGGGCATCTCCATGTCCAGGCCGGCGTTGATGAAGTTCACCGCGTGCAGCGCGCCCCAGTCCGACGTCACAAATCCTTTGAACCCGATCTGGTCGCGCAGGATCGTCGTCAGCGTATCCTTGTTCCCGCATGCAAAGGTCCCGTTGACCCGGTTGTACGAGCACATGATCGACGAGACGCCAGCCTTCACCGCCGCATCGAACGGCGCGACGTACACCTCGTGCAGCGTCTGATCGTCGACAAACATGTTGCCGCTGTCCGAGTCGTACGCGACGTAGTGCTTCACCTGCGCCATGACATGCTGCGACTGGATGCCCTTGATCTCCGCGGCGCCCATCACGCTGGTCAGAAAAGGATCCTCGCCGAACGTGTTGTAGCCGCGCCCGAACTCCAGATCGCGATCGATGTTCACGAACGGTTGCAGGCTCACGTCGATGCCTTCGCGCGATCCTCGCGGCCGATCACCACGCCGTTCTCTTCAGCGTCTTCGCGCTGAAAGTAGCCGCCACGCCCATGGTCGCCGTCTCGCCCTGGCTCGGCACGCGCGTCAGCGCCCCGGAGGTCCATCGGCCAGTCGCAGCCCCGGGATCCCCAGCCGCGGAACTCCCGGCAGATAGCCCGCCTGCCCCTGATAGCTCGACGCTCGGATTCCTTTCACGCCATCAATAAACGCGCTTCTCATTCAGCGTCATCGCTGCTCAGCAGCTGATCTACCCGCGCGTCCCCGGTCACCACCGGAGCCGTCTGCGCCGCCGCGATCTTCCATGTGAACAATAGAGCGGTTCCTACCAGAACCAGCCGTCGCACGCTGTGTCGATTCATGAGCCCCCTCGCCATTTCGTTGCCAGGCCTCCGCTCGCCAGAGCGCGCGCCCGGTCGATCTTTCACACGGCGAGAAGTCTACAGCATTTCCTCTGGATTGATTCGCGTCCTGATGATGGCCGCAGCCGTGAGTGAAACGATTGCGCAGCTCCTCGCCATTCCGCCTTACATCGGCCGCGCTTCACAGGCCTCCAGCACAACCGGCATGCCTTCCCGCAGCGTGTTCTGGATTTCAGCGACTCCATCCGTGTGCCGCATCACATCCAGAATCGCCTCGCGCGAGGCCCTGGCTTTTCCACAGCCTGGTATCGAATATCGCGCGCCCGTTCGCCCTCGTTGCCGAAACTCCCCCTCAGTTTCACCTGCAGGCGCTCGACTTCAATCCCCCGCCGGCGCACCTCCCGATAAATGTCGTTGCAGTAGCACGTGGCCAGCGCCAGAAACAGCAGATCTCCCCCGTTCACGGCCGAGCCCTGGGCTCGGTTTTCGGTGGAATGCCAGGCCACTGCTCTCGCCCGTTGGTGGTCACCGGGACCACATGCTCGCCGCGCCGGTTATCGATTTTTGCCGTAATCTCCATATCGCTCAGCAGGATGCCACACTACATCGGCTGGTGAGAAGCGTCATTCCCGTTCGCTTCCTGCTGGTGCCGTTTCGATTGAATTCGCTTCCTTCTGGCCGTAAAATTGCTATACGGCCCCTTTATGCTCAGGCTCACCAAAAAAGCGGATTACGGCCTGATGGCCCTCAAGTACCTCGCCGAGCACCCCAACGAAGCCTCGCTCAGCGCCAGGGACATCGCCCAGGCCTACCACATTCCGCCGCAGCTGCTGGCCAAGATCCTCCAGCGCCTGGCGAAGGTCGGCATCCTGCAATCGCACGCCGGCATGAGCGGCGGATATTCCCTGCTCAAAAAGCCTCACGACATCTCCGCGTTTGAGGTCATCCACGCCATCGACGGTCCGCTCTTCATCACCTCCTGCGGAACCAGCGACAGTGGCTGCGACCTGACCGACAGCTGCACCATCAAAGAGCCATTGGCGCGCGTCAACGACAGCATCTCTGAACTGCTCCGCCGGATCAGCATCTCCGACCTTGCCGAGACAGCCGATGCCGGGCACGCCAGGTCCGGATCCGGGTCGGAACTCGTCACAATTCAGCTGTAGGTCGGGGGCGGATTCGGTTTCGTATCAGGGCATGACTTCCAGTCATGCCGAAAGCGTTCACAATAAGAGGAGGGCTTTAGCCCCTGAGTTATTCCGGCTGACTTGACCGCGCCTGCGATGAACCTTCCGATCTACATGGACAACCAGGCCACCACGCGCATCGATCCGCGCGTGCTCGAGGCCATGCTGCCCTATCTCACCGACCTCTATGGGAACGCCGCCAGCCGCAGTCACTCCTTTGGCTGGGCCGCTGAGCAGGCCGCCGAAACCGCGCGTGGACAAATCGCCCGGGTGATCGGCGCCTCGCCCAAAGAAATCGTCTTCACCTCCGGAGCCACGGAGAGCAACAACCTCGCCATCAAGGGAGCGGTTGAAGCCGCCCGCACCGCCGACGCGCAGCGTCCCCTGCACATCGTTACCCAGGCCACCGAGCACAAAGCTGTGCTCGACCCCTGCGGGTGGCTCGCAAAGCAAGGCTGCCGCATCACTGTCCTGCCCGTCGATGCGGAAGGCCGCGTTCGCCTTGATGATCTGCGCCGCGCGATCGAGGATGAAAAGCCGTTGCTCGTTTCCATCATGGCCGCCAACAACGAAATCGGCACATTGCACCCTATCGAGGAGATCGGTGCGCTCTGCCGCGAACACAGCGTCCTCTTCCATACCGACGCAGCCCAGTCCGTAGGTAAGCTCCCCATGGATGTGAATCGCAACGCCATCGACCTGCTCTCCATCTCCGGCCACAAAATTTACGGGCCGAAGGGCATCGGTGCCCTCTACGTTCGCCGCCGCAACCCGAAAGGATCTCTCGCCGAACAGATGCACGGGGGTGGACACGAGCGCGGCCTCCGCTCCGGCACGCTGAACGTTCCCGGCATCGTCGGACTCGGCCAAGCCTGCGCGCTCGCTGCCAATGAGATGGACTCGGAAGCTGTCCGACTCGGCTCCCTGCGCGACCGTCTTCAGGCCAAGCTGCTCGCTGACCTCGATCAGGTTCAGGTCAACGGCTCCCAGCAGCATCGCCTGCCCGGCAATCTCAACATGACCTTCGCCCATGCTGACAGCGAGTCGATCATGATGGGACTGCGCGACGTCGCGCTCTCCAGCGGATCGGCCTGCACCTCCGCCGCCATCCAGCCCTCGCACGTCCTCCGTGCCCTGGGACTTAGCGAGGAGACCGCCCACAGCTCTTTGCGGTTCGGTCTCGGCCGCTTCAATACGGAAGAGGAAGTGGACTTCGTCGCGGAGCGCCTCATCGACGTCGTGCGCAAGCTCCGCGAACTCTCGCCCGCTTACGCCGACATCACCTAAGCCTGAATGCGCCTTGGGTGCTCCATCCTTGTCGCCACTTTTTCGCGACAGGTTGGGCGAAACTTCACTCCGCCTCCAGCACCACACACTTCAGATACTCCGTCTCCGGGATATTCAGAATGACGGGGTGATCCGCCGCCGCGCCCCGCACTTCGAGGATCCGCACCCGCCGCCGCGCATCGCCGGCTGCCCCCCGCAGCGTCTCCATGAAATCTCCCAGGCTCACATGGTGCGAGCACGAACACGTCACTAGCCGCCCGCCCGGCCGCAGCATCTTAAGAGCCCGCAGATTCAGCTCGCGATATCCGCGCAGCGCACCCTCCACCGCGCGCTTCGTCTTCGCAAACGCCGGCGGATCCAGCACGATCGTCCCGTACTGCGACCCCGCATCGCTCCAGTCACGCAGCAGCGCGAAGGCGTCCGCCTCTACCCAGTCCACCTCAGCCGCGCCGTTCTCCTGAAGGTTCCGCTCCGCCACCTCCAACGCTGCCCGCGATACATCCACACCCGTCACGCGAGCGCACACCCGCGCCAGATGCAGCGCAAACCCACCCTGGTACGTACAAACGTCGAGCGCCTCACCCTGCGCCCACCGCGCCGCCGCAGCGTAGTTCTCTCGCTGGTCCAGGAACGCGCCGGTCTTCTGCCCGCTCGTCGCGTCGAAATGGAATCGCAGTCCGTTCAACCGAAACACCGTGCTCGTCACCGGGTGCTCGGCTTCCCGCCCATACAGCGTCGCCGACGCCGGCACGCTGAGCTGCTCCAGCTCTCGGATGCGCGGATCCTCGCGCTCGAGGATAGTTTCCGGATCCACCGCCCCCTGAATCGTCTCCGTCACCGCCGCACGCACCGCGTCCGTATCCAGCGCCTTATGCCGCAACTGCACGATCACCAGCCCGGCATACCGGTCCACGGTGATTCCCGGCAGCGTATCCGCCTCGCTGAAGACCAGCCGGACCGCGTCATTCTTCTCATCGAGCATCGGCGCTCGCCGCGCGATCGCCGCCCGCAAGCGTTCCCGCAGCAACTCCAGCCAGGCTGCCTCGTTGGCAATCAGCTCCGGAGAAACCAGCCTCAGCGCGATCTCCGATGCCGGACTGTAAAGTGCTGTCCCCAGCAGTGCACCCCGCCGATCCGCCACGGGCACCAGCCCCGCCGCGAGCTCGCCTTCCGGCCACTGCTCCACGTCCGACCGATACACCCAGACATGTCCCGCCAGCAGCCGATCGGCCGCCCGTCGCGACACACGCACCGCCCCCTGTACCTGGGGTCGAGGTGCCAAATCCGCTGCTCCGCCGGCGTTCACTCCGTTCCCGGACTTCTCCGGTCTCGGCCTTTTCGCAGCGGTGTCCGCTTTCGGGCGTGCGTCGGCCATCGCTTTTCTTGTAGCCTGCTTCTTCCGGGATTGCTCTTTTCGGGAAGGTTCGCGTCGGGAATGAGGGGACATCGCCATCGGCCAGGGCGCCGAAAAACTTTTCGGGCTACCTGTATCCTCGCACAGCGAGAATCCCTCGCCATGCCGGGACGGGTCCGCCGGCGCATCTCCATAATCCAGATGTCTCTGCCCTGCCTTCTCGCCGCCGCCCTGATTCCTGTGCTCGCGGCCGCCCAGGTCGAAGCGTCCCAGACCACTCCATCGGCAGCGCCGGGACATGCCACTGCACCCTCAGCCAGCCCACCGCCAGCGGCGCAGACGGGGCACGCTCCACCCGCCACCGCCAACCCTGCCATGTCTCCAGCAGCCAATCAAAGCGGCCGCACCCCGACTTCGGTCCCAGCCGCATCCGGCTCCGCAACATCCCCGACACCGGCCCCCGTCGCGCCCACCCCGCCCCCGGTCCCCGTCAAAACCGAGACTGGCCGCCTCGATGGCGCCTCCTTCCGCATCGACATTCCACAGAACTGGAACCATGGTCTGGTCCTTTACTTCCACGGATACCAGTCAACCCCACAGATCTTCGACCCCAAATACCCACCCGGCCGCGTCCTCGAGGAAATCCTCAACCGCGGTTACGCCGTCGCCCGGTCTGGCTATGCCACAGGCGGATGGGCCGTTCCCCAGGCAGCCGCTGAAACCGAGGCCCTCCGCCGCTACTTCCGCAAGAAATATGGCGCCCCGCGCGAGACCTTCGTGATGGGCCACTCGATGGGCGGCCTTCTCACGCTCATGGACCTCGAAACCAATCCGAAGGACTACGCCGGCGGGCTCGCCTTCTGCGGCGTCCTTGCGCCCGCCGACCTCGTCATGCAGCGCGCCTTCGCCAACCGCGTCGCCTTCGACGCGTTTTTCCCCGGCATTCTGCCCGACGTCGATCACATCCCCGCTACCTTCGCGATGAACGACATTCCCACCATCACCAAGGTGCAGAAAGCCCTCGACCTCAATGCGGAGCAGGCGGCTCTCGTACGCCAGCTGGCCAACATTCACACCAACCACGGCCTCGCCGAGGTCCTCGTCTTCAACACCTTCGTTATCGAGGACCTCCGCCTCAAATCCGGCGGCAATCCCTTTGACAACCGCAACCTTATCTACAACGGCACGGCCAATGATCCGCTGCTCAACGAGCGCGTTCACCGCTACTCTGCCGACCCCAACGCTTATCGATTTCTCGCCACCTGGTATTCGCCTACGGGTAGCCTCCACCGCCCGCTGCTTGAGATCCATACCATCTACGATCCGCTCGTTCCCGCCTTCACCACCGCCTGGTACGACGAGCTCACCCGCCGCCTTGGCAATGGCGATTCCTACGTCGAGCAGTACGTCGATCGCGACGGCCACTGCAACGTCACCGCCGCCCAAACCGGCCTTGCCTTCGACGAGCTCCTCGACTGGGTTCACAACGGCAAGCGCCCCACCCCCGGACTTCTGCCTGGCAGCCCACCCCCGCCGGTAAAGACGCCGCCCAAGCCAAAGAACCCCGGCAAACCGGAGTGAGGCTGTGCTCGTGGGGATTGAATGGAGATAATTGATACTCGTAAAAATGAGACTGCCTCGGAAGGATTCCTTGTTTCCTTGTATCCTGCTATGATGGAATCATGCTGGCAAAGAAGACCTCGAAAAACCAAATCACGCTGCCCAAATCGGTTGTGACCCATTTTGGAGGGGTGGACTATTTTGATGTCAGCACCGATGGCGAGTCCATCGTGCTCCGTCCACTGCGACCCAGTCGAGCCGACGAAGCCCGCGAACGGCTGGTTCAGATGGGCATCACCGAAGACGATGTCCGAGATGCGGTGGAATGGGCTCGTAACAACCCGTGAAGCCCCGAGTTGTCTTCGATTCGACGACGGTCGTTTCGGCTCTGTGCTTCCCTGGCGGCAGATTGCACTGGCTTCGGGAACACTGGCGTGCGTCTGGGTGTACACCACTTGTTTCCCGGACCACCGCAGCCGAGATCGCGCGCGTTCTCGCCTATCCAAAGTTTGGACTCTCGCCAGATGTTCGCTACGAATTCCTTGCCGACTACATTCCCTGGTGCGAAACGGTCCAGATTACGAAGAGATGCATCGTGATTTGCCGCGAATTCCGCGACCAACCCTTCCTGGATCTGGCACAGAGTGGAAACGCCGATGTTCTGGTCAGTGGCGATCAGGATTTGCTCGTCCTCGCCGGACAAACAGAGTTCATCATCGAGCCGCCGGGAGCCTATCGTCAGAGAATCTCCGGGCTATGAGACACGGCGTCACACTTTACGCCGTATCCTGCCCTTGATGCCGCTCTCGCAACCTCCGCCTATAATGGGTTATGGCGAGTGTCGAGTCCACGGCGCTTCCCGCTGAGCGGGTCTCTGACCTGTTCCGGGATAAGTTTGGCCAGCTCGTGGACACCGTTCGCCGCAACCGACCTACCGACGACATCAACATCATTCGCCAGGCCTGGCAGTTCTGCCTCGAACATCACAAAGGCCAGCTCCGCGCCTCCGGCGAGCCCTACGTCCTTCACCCGCTTGAGGTCGCCCTCGTCCTTGCGGAGATGAAGCTCGACTCCACCGCCATCGCCGCCGGCCTCCTCCACGACGCCGTCGAAGACACCCCTGTCACCACCGAGGACATCACCCAGCGCTTCGGCGAGCAGGTCGCCCACATCGTCGAGGGCGTCACTAAGATCGAGAAAATCCAATTCGCCAATCGCGAAGACCGCCAAGCCGAGAACGTTCGCAAAATGCTCCTCGCCATGGTCAGCGATGTGCGCGTCGTCCTCATCAAGCTCGCCGACCGGCTGCACAACATGCGGACCCTCGAGCACCTCGAGCCCGAGCGCCAGCGCTCTATCGCGCGCGAAACCCTCGACATCTACGCGCCCCTCGCTCACCGCCTCGGCATGGGCAAACTGCGCGGGGAACTCGAGGACCTGGCCTTTCGCTGGGTCGACCCCATCACCTGGGAGCAGCTCCACGCCGCTGTCGAAGCCCGCCGCTCCGAAGGCGAACAGTTCCTCGCCGGCGTTGAAGGCCTGCTCTCCGAGCGCCTCCGCGAAAACAACATCGAAGCCCGCGTCGAGTGGCGCATCAAGCGCCTCTACTCCATTCATCAGAAGCTGGTAAAGTCCCCGTACCTCCATCGATCAGGTCTACGATCTGCTCGCTCTGCGCGTCATTACCTCCAGCGTGCAGGACTGCTACGCCGTCTTCGGCATCATTCACAGCATCTGGCGTCCCGTCCCCGGCCGCATCAAGGACTTCATCGCCATGCCCCGCCCCAATCTGTATCAGTCGCTGCACACGACCGTGATGGGCGAGGGCGGCCACCAGTTCGAAGTCCAGATCCGCACCGACGAAATGCACCGCATCGCCGAAGAAGGCATCGCCGCCCACTGGAAATACAAAGCCGGCGGCTCGCCCGTCAGCGCCCGCGATGAGCAGCGCCTCGCCTGGGTCCGTCAGCTCGTTGAGTGGCAGCGCGACATGACCGACCCCAACGAGTTCCTGTCGACCCTCAAAATCGACCTGTACCCGGAAGAGGTCTACACCTTCACCCCCAAAGGCAAGGTCGTCGTTGTCCCTCGCGACGGCACCCCCATCGACTTCGCCTACACGATTCATACCGAGGTGGGAAACACCTGTGTCGGCGCTCGCGTCAACGGCCGCATGGTCCCTTTGCGGACGAAATTGCGCAACGGAGACATCGTCGAAGTCATTACCCAGAACGGCCACACCCCCAGCCGCGACTGGCTCACCTTCGTCAAGAGCCCACGCGCCCGCAACAAAATCCGCCACTGGCTCAACGAGCACCAGCGCGAGCGCGCCATTGAAATCGGCCGCAAGCTTCTGGAGCGCGAAGCTCGCAAATACAAAATCGGCCTCTCCCAGTTTGCAGAAGCCGACTACGCCCGCATCGCCGCCGATTACAGCGTGGCCACGCCCAACGATCTGATGGCAGCCATCGGCTTCGGCAAATACTCCGCCCGTCAGGTTCTCAACCGCCTCGCGCCCGGTTTGCTTCAGCAGGAGCCCGAAGCTGCTCCCACTCCGGCCACCACGCCTGGCAGTGAAGCGATCCGCCGCGCCGCCGCCGTCAGCGGCACCGATTCACTCATCGTTGAGGGCCAGAACGAGCTGCTCGTCTATCGCGCGCGATGTTGCAACCCCATCCGCGGCGAAGAGATCATCGGCTACGTCACCCGCGGCAAAGGTGTCGCCGTTCACGCCCGCAGCTGCCCCAACGTGCAGAACCTGCTTTATGAGGCCGACCGCCGCATCTCCGTCGAGTGGGCTCGTACGCCGGAAGAAAGGTCAGGCCGCCTCCAGACTTACCCCGTCAAGTTCACCGTGCATTGCGATGACCGCTCCGGCATGCTGAAGGAAATCACTGCCGTCATCAGCGACGAGAACACCAACATCCGCTCCATGGAAACCCATCCCCGCGAAACCGGCGACGCACTCATCGAGTTCGTCGTCGACGCTGAAGACGTCCGCCACCTCACCCGCCTCGTCCAGGCGCTACGCCGACTGCCCGGCGTTCGCGACGTTCAGCGCTCCCAGAAGCTGTAACCCGAATCCCGAATCCCTAATCCCTAATCCCTGCCTTCCCGCCCTTCGCCCGCACCACCACCTCAACATTTCCGCGCGTAGCATTCGAGTACGGACAGGCCCGATGCGCCGCCGCCACCAATTCCTCCGCACTCTTCTGATCCTGCTCCGGAATGGTCACGTCCAGCTCCACTCGCAGCGTGAAGCCCTCGCCCTGCCCCTCGTCATACGGACCCACGCCTACCTGCGCCCGGACGCTCACCACACCGGTCTTCTTCTTTGCGAGTTGCGCCTGATACTCCACCGCGCCGCCGAAACACGCCGCATACGCCGCGCCAAAGAGCTGTTCGGGATTCGTTTTGTCTCCCCGTCCACCCATCCCCGGCGGCAGCGCCAGATCCAGATCGATCAGTCCATCCGTGCTGCGCACGTGCCCGTGCCGCGCCCCCTCCGCCGTCACATCCGCTGTGTAAAGAACCTTCATGTCCAACCCTCCCCATCGATTCTCTCCGACCGGCAGCGTATCTCGCCACCCAGTTCGGCCGTTCCACTGCGAGTCGTCTCATCGCACCCTGACGAGCGATCGAATCCACTGGCGCGCAGGCTGCTCCACCACTGCATAAGCAAACAGCGATGCCATCACCAGCAGAACGACATAGACCAGCGGCTGTGCACTGGGTAAATCGCCCCGCCGGCTCCAGAGTGCGACCCAGTTCCGGATCGGTACCTGCAGGATGTATAGGGCATAGCTCGCCTGTCCCAAAAGCACCAGCGGAGCGACCTCCAGCCAGCTGCGAAACCGGCTTTCCCGTCCTGCCAGAAACCAAATCAGCGCAGCGAAGGGCACCACCGCCAAAATGACGAATCGATGGATGTTTACTGAGAGAAGCAGAATCGTCACCAAACAAATCGCAACGCCGTACCCGTAACTGCTTTGGCGCTCTTCTGCCTTCATCGTCCCCAGCAGCATTCCAAGAAAGAATTCAGGGACCCGCAGCAAAGGCAGCGGGACATGCTGAACCAGCCAGTTGGTTTTGTCGAGTCCAGATTGTGGACCATCGAGGGCCAGAATCAGGACGATCACAATCCCAATCCAAAGCCGGCGCCGGCGGACCCGTGCAAGCAGCGCCAGCAGGATGGGAAAAATCAGATAGAAAAACCATTCCACTGACAGTGTCCACGCCGGGGAGTTCCATGCGCCTGGAAATCTTGAGGGAAGTATGGTCCAGGATTGCACCATCAGCAGAACCGCGGCGGTCGTCGCTGCGGTTGCATGATAAAACGGCAGCTGCAGCAACAGCGCCAGCAGGTACACGGGATAAATGCGGGCGATTCGTGCTGTCAGGAAGGGTGCGAAGCTCTTTCTTGCCGTCCACTTTTCCCGGTAGGTCCGGGTCAGGATGAATCCTGAAAGGATGAAAAATAGCGAGACCGCGATATAACCGTGATCCAGAAAGCGGTAGAACAATCCGTGTGAATGGCCCTTCTCTGGATTCAGATGAAAGGCGACCACGTAGGCAGCAGCGAAGAAGCGAATGCTTGTCAGCGAATTCAGATGAGAGGGGCGCCGCTCAGCGGAGTTCGGGGTCGGCTGCGACAGGAGGACGGGGAGTGCCGAAGACAAAGGCGCCTCTGCGACGAAGGTCTGCGATCGATCCGATTCTATCTGCTGCTGGTATCCCGCGGCCGAGTGTTGCCCGGATGACGCAGGCCACCCTCTAGCCTATCGACGAGATCTTCACCAGCAGCTCATCCAGTTCCCGCGGCAATTTCGACTCCAGATGGATCGGCTTTCCCGTCCGCGGATGCGTAAACTCCAGCTCCGCCGCGTGCAGAAAATTCCGCCGCAGCTCCAGACTCTCCAGCTCCGGATCGGTCCGTTGCCGCGAGGGGCCGATCACCAGTCGCGCCGGTGCTCCGTACAGCGTATCGCCCAGAACGGGATGCCCAATCGACGCCAGATGCACACGAATCTGATGCGTGCGCCCGGTCTCAATTAGCACGGAGACCAGGGTGAAGGCTCCAAATCGTGAGTTGATCCTCTGCAGCACGGTGTAGTGTGAAACCGCCGTTCGTGCACCCACCTGCCGCCTGGTCGTCATCCGCGTCCGGCGCAGCAGGTCCCGCGCGATCGGCGCGTCAATCGTTCCCCGATCCTGCTTCAGGTGCCCGTGCACCAGCGCGATGTAGGTCTTCTTCATCGCCCGCTGCGAAAACATCGCCGCCAGCTTCGCATGCGTCGCATCGTTGCGCGCCACTACAATCAGCCCGCTCGTCTGCTTGTCCAGCCGATGCACGATTCCCGGCCGCGTCTCGCCACCCACTTGCGACAGCGTCTGATACCGGTGCAGCAGGGCATTCACCAGCGTGCCCGCCTCGCTCTCCGGGCCCGCTCCCGCGTGTACCGTCATCCCCGCCGGCTTATCCACGACTGACAAATCTTCGTCCTCGTACACCACCGTCAGTGGAATCTCCTCGGCATACGCGCGCAGCGGCCGCGGTGTGGGATCTCCCAGCACCTCCACCGCTTCGCCGCCCCGCAGCCGGTACGAAGCGCGCGGGGACTTACCGTCCAGCCGAACTTTTTCCTGATCGATGAGCGCCTGCACCCGCTCCCGGCTCACGCCCTCCATCTGCGCCGCCAGCCAGGCATCCAGCCGCTGCTTCGCCGCCTCCGCGGGCACTGTATACGTAACAATCATCGTGGTATTTATTCCGGCTTACCCGGACCCGTCAGCCCCGGAATCCACGCCGGCAAATTCGGCTGCGGCGCAGGCGGCGCCGGAGCCGTCGACGGCACCCATCCCCGCTGCACCAGCCAGTTCCGCAGCAGCACCGGCCACGTCGCGAGCGGCTGAATCGATCCGCACACCCCGCACCCGTGATTCGCATAATCGTAGATGTGCAGCTCCGCCGGCACCTTCGCCCGCTCCAGCGCGCGGTAAAAGTCCAGAGTGTTCTCCACCTGCACAATCGGATCCCTTGTCGTCGCAAACAGAAACGTCATCGGCGTCCCCGCCGTCACCGCGAACTGGTTCGAATACCGCTTTTCCAGCTCTGGATTCACCTGCGGTCCCAGCAGGTTCATTCGCGAGCCCGCGTGCGCTTCCGGCAGCATCATGCTGATCACCGGATACGCCAGCACCATAAAGTCCGGCTTGCAGCTTTCGCGGTCCACTGCGCCTGGCTTTTCCATCGGTACTGCGTCTGCATCGCAGTGCGTCCCCAGGGTCGAAGCCAGATGTCCGCCCGCCGAAGATCCCCATACACCCAGCCGGTTCGGATCGATCCCGTACTCCGCCGCGTGCGCCCGAATCAGGCGCATCGCCCGCTGCCCATCCACGATTTCTGCGGGATAGTGATACGGCTTCACTCGGTAATCCAGCACGAACGCCGGAATTCCCTGCGCGTTCAGCCAGCTTGCGATCTGCACGCCTTCGTAGCCCATCGCCACATGCTCGTATCCGCCGCCGGGAATCACCAGCACCGCGGTGCTCGTCGAGCGCGCCTTCGGCATGAAGGGATACATCCGCGGAATATCGGCCTCCGCATGTCCCAGCGCCCCGGGCACGCCGTTCGGCCACAGATAAACCGGCTGCGGCATTCCCGGCGGAAGCGGCGCAACCATCGTTTGCGCGTAACCGCGAGCCGAGATACCCATCAGCAACAGAATCAGAAAAGAAAAATGTCTGCGCAACCGCATGTGCTCAGTATAGGCAGCCATGTCCTCATGCGGCGATCGGCATGGCTCGACCCTGCTTCAGGGCGAATATCGCTCGTGCTGCAACGCCCGCGGCAGCAGGTTGTGCAGCAACCCCTGAGCATCCCCCGCCTTCTTGTCGTCTTTCCCCCACGTCCAGTACATCCCGAGGTACGCGTAGTTCTCCGTTTGCCCGGCCACCGAATGGCCGTAAGCAAACAACAGCTGCTGGTGTTCGCTGTGTTTGAAGTGATACGACCCGCCCAGATCGATCATCGTCGACGCCTGCGTCTGCGGTGCGGCCACGCCTTCCTTCCCGTGGCTGAATACCTCGCCGCCAAACTCCAGCGTCTCGCCAAAGGTGTACTTCACCAGAAAGCCGCCATACGGAAAATCGCGATAGCCCGTCTGCGGAACCACCGTCTCGCCCGCGCCGCCATCCAGCAGCCAGTGTCCCATGTTTTTCTGGAGCCACAGCGGCAGCCGGTACCACACCTTCCCAATCCCCAGGCCCTTGTCATAATCGCCCGTGGGCATCTCGAACATGGTGAAGGTGCCGATCTGCGGCACGTATTTGCTCTCCTTGATATAGGCGATCTTCGCCCCCAGCTCGGGGTCCGTCAGACCGAACTCCGTCGGACCCTGGCCCTCGTCGAATGCAGCGTAGGCGGGGTGATTCAAAGGCGCTGCCACGCCCAATGGCAGAATTGCGTGCAGCTGCACCCGCGGAATCGCACCCCAGTTGAACTCGAACGCCGGCCCCACCGAGTCGACCTCGACCGGCGTGCCGTCCGTCGAACCAAAAATGTAGAACTCGTAGTGGTGCAGATCCACCGGCACCGGATCGTCCGTTTGATACGGAGGTCCCTGCGCCCACGCCGGCAGCCCCGCCGCCAGAGCGCACAGCGCCGCCCCCCACCATCGAATTTTCCCAGGGACCCTTACCCGCATGCGGCGCATACTACCACCGCAAACTGACTTTTCTATGAAGGAAGTGTCGCGTCCGCCGTCGCCGCTTCCGGCAAATCACCCCGCTGCAGCCACAACAATCCCCCCCGCCAGCACGGCCACAAACGCCAGCGCCTGGCCCAGAGTCAGCGCTCCGCCCAGCAGCCGCTCCCCCGCCGTGTCGCCGCGCAGAAACTCCAGAAAGAACCGCCCCACCCCATACAGGAACAGCCAGGTCCCAGCCATCTCCCCGGCACGCGGCGTCCGCCGGATCATCGCCACGAGCAGCCCGAACAGCAGCACGGACAGAACTGCGTCATAGATCTGCACCGGCTGCAGCTTCACCCGCAGCGGCGTTTGATACCACAGGTACGCCTCCACGTTGCGATAGATCACGCCCCACGGCAGGCTGGTCCGCCTGCCCCAAGCCGCTCCTCCGCAGAACGCTCCAATCCGGTTGATGGCAAATCCCAGCGCCGTCCCGGGAGCCAGCGCGTCCGCGGTGCCCCGCAATGGCAGCCCCTCGGCCAGCGCGTACAACAGGGCGCCCGCTGCGCCAATGGCAACGCCGCCCAGCGGGATCCACGTCCCGGAATATTCGCCAGCCCCAGCATCCAGAACGGGTGCGCCCGGAACGTCCGCAGGTGCGCTACCACCAGCAGTAAACGCGCTCCGAACAGCGCGGCCAGAATCGCAATCAGTCCCAGGTTCCAGATCTTCTCGCTGCGCAGTCCCAGCCGCTCGGCCATTTGCACGCTCACCGCCAGCGCAGCCAGCAGCGCCGCCGCCGTGAATATGCCGTACGTCGGAATTGCAAAATGTCCGAAATGGAAGAGGACAGGAAACACGTGCAGAGACAGGGAGAAGGAAAAGGTTTCTAACGCGCCGCTGTTCAGGCGTTCAGAATTAGAAAACCGGCCCGCTTGGCCGTGGGGCGATGCGCTGGTGAACCCGTCCTAAGACGGTGGGAACTCTCCGCGGTTCTTTAGGCATTCCGGACTGGCGGACACTGCACACCGAACCGATTTGTCGAGTCGAGCTCCCTGTTCAATGAATGTAGGTTCATCCAGCGTTGACCGCCCTCACCTGCTTTGCAGGCCGGTCTCATGACTGGATGCTAACGACACCTGGACCATCTTGGCAAGCGCTTCGCGTAACCCTTTCGTGCATTGCGGACCCAATTCAATCAGGCAACCTTCTCGGAACTCATCCCTCGATCGAACCCCCAATTCGACCATTGACGAGCCACCTTCCCGGGACTAAACTTCGCGCCGCAAGACGAGGAGACCAGCGGTCAGCACCGCGCCCTCACTCGTCCCCGCTACACTATCCCTTCCATGCTCCGTACCATTCAGGCCACGCGCTACGTCCTGCCTCTGCGGGAAGGCGGCTCGCTGCCCGCCATCGTTGAAGCCGACGATCTCGGTCTCTACGTGGTCAAATTTCGCGGAGCCGGCCAGGGCATCCTCGCCCTTATTGCCGAGCTCATCGCTGGAGAAATCGGTCGCGCCCTCGGCCTGCGCGTCCCCGAGTTGGTCTTCGCCCAGATTGATCCCGCCCTCGCCCGCAATGAGCCCGACTACGAGATCCGCCACCTGCTCAAATCCAGTGCAGGCCTCAACCTTGCCCTCGACTATCTCCCCGGATCCACCATGTTCGACCCCGCCGCCCGCGACACCGCTCCCTCCGACGAAGCCTCGCTCCTCGTCTGGTTCGACGCCTTTGTCCTGAATCCCGATCGCACCCCGCGCAACGCCAACCTCCTCGTCTGGCACCGCAAGCTCTACCCCATCGACCACGGCGCCGCCCTCTTCTTCCATCACAACTGGCCGACAAGCCCCGACAAGCTCGAAGAAAAAATCGCCTCGCCCTTCCCCGAAATCGCCCAGCACATCCTTCTTCCCTGGGCGTCGGAGATCGAGTCCGCCAGCACCATCGCCCATCAGCGACTCACGCCCGCAATACTCGCCTCCATCGTCGATCTCGTCCCCGACGAATGGCTCGCCGCCATCCCCGATGCCCCCGACCCTTCAGAACGCCGCGCCGGCTACCTCGACTTCCTCACCCGCCGTCTCGCAACCTCATCCCTCTTCGAACAGGAGGCGCTCCGTGCCCGCCTCATTTGACTACGCCGTCCTCCGCGTCGTCCCCCGCCCCGACCGCGAGGAGTTCATCAACGCAGCCGTCGTCGTCTTCTGTCTCGAAAAGCGCTACCTCGACGCCCGCGTCCATCTCAACCCCGACCGCCTCCGCGCCCTCTGGCCCGATGCCGACACTGACCTCATCCGCCAGCACCTCGACGCCATCCCCCGCATCTGCTCGGGCGACCCCGCCGCCGGACCCATCGCCCGCCTCTCCCAGCGCGAGCGCTTCCACTGGCTCACCTCACCGCGCAGCACCATCCTCCAGCCCGGCCCGGTGCATACCGGCGTCTGCGACGAAACCGGCGATCTCCTCGACCGCCTCGCAAAACAGTTCCTTCTGTCATAGATAGAACTGTCATCCCGACCGAAGCGTCGGAAAGGTTCTGTCCAGCGGTGCCAGACGCACCCCGGCGCGGAGTGGAGGGACTCCCATAGCGAAACGCGAGGTGGGCATCACCGCACACCAGGCGCGGAGGGAATCGGCGGCCAAGCCACCGACATGAATCTCAAAGCGTTGTCCTCTGATTCCCCTTACTTCACCCCCTTATTCGGATCCCAAGCCCCCTCCAGCTTTCGCACATAGAGAATCTGCCCAATGTGATACGCGTTGTGGGCCCCCACATGCGCAATCAGCGATGCATACTTCGCCAGCGTCGCGTCATCAGCGTTCTGCACCGACGTCTCCCAGTCCGTCAGCACCTGGTCCAGCTTCTTCTGCAGATCCGCCCACTGCGCCGAGTTGAAGTTGGTGAACGTCTCGTTGTTGTTCCCGTCAAAGGGAGCGGGTTTCTCCCCCTTGAACTGCTCCAGCGCCCGGTTGTCCCAATACCAGATGTGGTACGCCAGCTGACCCACCGAATGGCCGCCGCCCGGGGGCATCCACTGCGCCTGCTGCGCGGTCAAATCCGCCACCGCCACATTGGCCGGCACAAACCAGTCTTCCTTGTCATGCGTCGTGTGCAGTTGTTCCAGCAGCACGCCTCGCAGCGTTGTCGGCGGTTGCTGTTTGGTTTGCGCAGTCGCAGCCAGCGACAGGGTCAGCAGCGGGAGCACGAAATACGCCACTCTCTTCATCGGATCGAATCCTCACTCAGGAAAAGATTGCCGCCGAGCATACCACCGCGCGCACCCCTTCGCCCATGACCACTTCTCTTCGTCGCCGCACCCGCGCGTATCATGGCCCCCATGGATTTCCTCTACGGACTGCTCCCCACCCTGCTGGTGATCCTGGGAATCCTGATCGCCGCTCTCTGCGTTCGCCGCATGCTATCCCTGCGCGACCGACCCTCGTCCAGCGGCCGCCGCCTGGTCGAACGCCTGGCTCTATCCGTGGTCGCGCTCGGCTTCCTCGCCATCGCCCTGTCGAGCGGCATGAACGCCGTGCTCCTCCACGAGGAGCGCGCCTCCATGCCCGGCCGCCTCGTGGACGTCGGCGGCCACCGCATGCGCATCGAGTGCACCGGCTCCGGCTCTCCCACCCTTGTTCTCGACGCCGGCCTCGGCAACGATGGCCTGATCTGGAGCGCTGTCCAGCCCACGCTCTCCCAAACCACCCAGGTCTGCTCCTACGACCGCTCCGGCATGGGATGGAGCGATCCCGTCCCGCCGCCCCGCGACGCCGACCACATCGCCGCCCAACTTCACGGGCTGTTGAGCGCCGCCGGCGTTACCGGACCCATCGTTCTCATGGGTCACTCCATCGCCGGCATCTACATCCGCGATTACGCTTCGCACTTTCCCGATCAGGTGAAAGGCCTCATCTTCGTTGACGCCTCCACGCCCCTCCAGAATCGCGACCCCGCCTTTGTCAGCCTGATGCGTCCCGGCGGTCCGCCGCCGTTGCAGATGTTCCTGACTCAGAGTCTCTTTGTCCTCGGGATCCCCCGCTGGATGGGTGGCTGCAAAAATAATTTCCCCCAGCTCCCGCTCGACCGTGGCCGCCTGCAGTCCGAGGAGCGTTGCCACCTCGTTGTGTCCTCGCCCGCCGGCGAATCCGCCAACTTCGATCGCTCCGGTGAAGAAACCATCCACGCTGGCCCGTACGGCGACTTGCCTATCCTCATCTTCACTTCGGACCCTGCGAAAGCCCTCGCCCAGCACCAGCCGCAGAACATGGTCGATGCCTGGGACCGCATGCAGTCCAACCTGAAGAACCTCTCCACCCGCATCCGCCAGATCATCGCCCGCAACAGCGCCCACTACATTCAGCTGGAGCGCCCCGACCTGCTCGACCGCGAAGTCCCGCTCTTCATCCAGCAAATCCGCGGCGCCGCCCCGCCACCCCCGGCGTACGGCACCACTACTACCGAATAACGACGCTCCCAGATGCAGGCGCCAGGCTAGGTTCTCTCCATCTGACAATAAAGAAACGGCTGCACCGCCCCCCACGGTGTCCTGTGCTCGACCACGGCGCTCCGCACCAACGCGAACCCTGCCCCAAACTCCCGAGCGAGTCCCGCAGCATCGTAGCGGCAGGTCATAAGGCCGCTGCACCGCTCCGGACCCTCCAGCCCGAACGTAGCGATCACCACCTGGTCGCCCGGCTTCAGCGCACGCCTCACCTGCCGCACATAGGCCGCGCGCTCCTCCGGCTTTGTCAGGAAATGAAACACTGCCCGGTCATGCCAGACATCAAACGCCGCGACAGCCAGTTCAACCGTCGTCACATCGCCGACGACCCACCGCACGCGGTCCGCCGCCTCGCCGGCTTCCGCGCGCGCTCGTTCGATCGCCGCCGGTGCCAGTTCCAGCACTGTCAGATTCGCGTAGCCCTTCGCGAGCAGATCCACGGCCAGCGTGGCCACGCCGCCGCCCACATCCAGAATTGCCGCCGTCTTCTCCGGCACGGCCCGCTCAATCCACTCCAGAGAGGTCTCCAGATGCCCCGCGTGCCAGCTCATCGCTTCCGGAGACTTCGTCCGATACACCTCGTTCCAATGCTCGGCAAGGCTCACGTCAACGCCACCCCGGCGACGGCGCAACTCCGCCCAGCCCAATCCCCGCGGGATGCGCCATCGATTGCCTCGTATAGATGAATGCCGGACAAAAGCAAGCCGAGCCCGACACACCCGCGCCTTCAATGTCGGTTGTGCCCTTTTTTTACCCCGCCTTGCGCTCAGCCGCCAGCACCTCGTCCAGCAGCCCGGTCAGCGAGTGCGCCCGGCTCCGCATGGAAGCGGCGCTGTCCCCGGTCCGCGTCACTGCGGCATAGCGCTCTTCCAGCCGCGTCAGCTCATCGGCAAGGTTCAGCGCCGTCAGCACGGCCACGCGCAGCGAGTCGACGGTGCGGCCGCCCGACGCCACCGCCCGCATCTTTCCATCCACCAGCGCTGCCAGCCGTTCAACGTACGCGCGATCGCTGCCCCGCAATCGATACGTCTGGTCATAAATCTCCACCGTAATCGCCTGCGCCTCAGCCGGACCCCCGGCCGCTCCAGTCTTCCCGTCGTGCGTCGCGTCGTTCTCAGTCATAGCTGTCAGGATGCAATTTCGTCGATCTGTTTCAGCAGCCGCTCCACCCTCTGCTTCACCTGCTCCCGCTCGCGCTCCAGCGTGCGGAGCTGTTCCCGCGCC
Source organism: uncultured Acidobacteriaceae bacterium (assembly GCA_963702295.1). GTDB lineage: Bacteria > Acidobacteriota > Terriglobia > Terriglobales > Acidobacteriaceae > Palsa-343. Next base: position 155,363 of record CAVPCE010000045.1, read on the forward strand.
AGCGTAAGCGCCGCGCCCTGCTCCTCCGCCTCGTGCCGCAGCTTCTCGAGCGTCTCCTCCGCCTGCGCGCGCGCCGCGCGCTCCGTCTTTACCACTTCTACTGCCCGCACCACCCGCTCTTCCAGGGCGCTGAAGTCATCTACCGTCGTTGACAGTTCCTCTTCCTGTACGCTGAGCGTCGCCATCCACTTCTCCTCGAGGTTTCTTCGCGCAGTATAGCTCCAGGCGCCTCAGGAAAACCTGTCTCTTTCCCCGACCGTCTCCACTCAGGTTCGCCTGGCCTCCAGTCCGGAACGCCCTGCACCCTGTAATCTGCTTTACCTCAGCTCTCGCTGCTTCGACCCCTGAAAAATCTCCTCGTTCGTCCCCGGCCGCCCCACATCGCCCTTATGCGGACGTTCGACCTGCGCCCGAATATCCTCGCTCAGCGACGTACGCGTCGGCTCAGGCCGCACTTCAACTTCCGCCGGCTCTCGCTCCATGCCATGTGTTGGCGTCTCCGTCGGCTTCGGAGGCTTGTGCTCCGCAGCCACCTGCCGCGCCTCATCCGCATCCCGCGGAAACTCGTCTGCCTTCTTCAATGGCTGAACCATACCCACCTCCTCTCAGGGAAGAGGCAGTCCTCACCGTCCCCGTTGCCTCGCGGAGGAAAGACATCCGGTCTTTTACAGAAGCGCCGGGACCAACCCCGGCACGAATCGAACGGAAAGCTCAGTGCTCCAGCAGATGCGGCAGACGCACCAGCAGCACCACGATGAGCACGATCAGCGCCACCAGCAGCGTCACCATAATGCCCGTCACCCGCTTCACCAGCGAGTGCATCGACTTCACGTCCTCGTTCAGCTCCGACAGCTCGAACGCGTGGCGCTCCGTCGTTTCCTGCGTCTTCGCCATTGATTCTTGGAAGCGCTTCAGCTGCAGCGTGTGATCCTGCACCGCCAGCCGCATCTCCCGCTGCGAGCCCTGCAGCTCGCCCACGCTCTGCCGCATCTCGTTCGACAGCGCCGTCGTCGCCCGGGTCGGGCTGTCCGCCTCCAGCAGGCGCGACACCAGAGGCAAGAAAGCACGGAACTGCAGCAGCGTCTTCCACATTGGGCTGTGCTCCAGTTCCCTCATCGACGGCACACTGGGATCCTCCAGCAGCGCCACCGGCTCCAGTTCCGCAGGCCCCGCGGGCCCCGTGTTTTGCGCTCCCGGCTTCGCCGGCTTATCCAGAGCCAGCGCGATCAGTCGATCGACCGCCGTTTCGCTCGCGTTCCGATTCATGGGAGAGTTCCTTCTTTCACTATAGACAACGGACCGCGCCGTCACCAGCATGCGCGCCTCCCCCAAAACGTTCGTTGGTAACCCCATTGCACCCCGCCTGGTCCGCGCAGTAGCCCGACCCGTAAATCCGCTGTCCGCTAAACTCCAAGCCCCAAACTTCAAGCCTTGTCCTTGCTCTCCGCCGCCTGCTGCCGCAGCGCATGCACCACAACCCGCAGCATTTCCTCTTCCGGCGCCGGCTTTCCCGTCCAGATTTCGAACTGCCGCGCGCCCTGGTAGACAAACATCTCCACGCCCGTAACTACCGGCAGACCCTTCTCTCGCGCCATCCGGATCAGGGGCGTGTCAATCGGGTTGTAGACCAGGTCGAAGACCAGCCGCGTGTTCAGTTCCTTTGGCTCCAGCAGGCTCGCCGGCTTCACCCCGCGCATTCCGATCGGAGTCGCGTTCACGATCACGTCAAAGCTCGACTTCGCAATCTGCTCCCGCTTGATCGTCTTCGCCTTCGCCTGCCGCGCCAGCTTCTTTGCCGTCTCCGCCGTACGATTCCATACGAACACTTCGGCGCCCTTTTCTGCCAGCCCGAACACCGCCGCCCGTCCCGCGCCACCCGCGCCCAGCACCAGAATCTTCGCGCCATTCAGCGGCAGCCGCCGCTCCAGCGGCCGCACAATCGCCGCCACGTCCGTGTTGAAGCCATACAGCTTCCCATCCTGCGCGCGCACTACCGTGTTGCATGCCCCGATCTTCTCGCTCAGCGCGTCGGTCTTTTCCAGGTGCTTCAGCATTTCGCTCTTGAACGGCATGGTCACTGCCAGCCCATGCAGCGGAACCTCCCGTACCAGCGTCAGCAGATCGCTCGCCCGCGTCGTCTGCAGCGGCAGGAACACCGCGTTCACCGTCTCCCGCCGGAAACCGATGTTGTGCATCAGCGGTGACAGCGAATGCCGCACCGGATTCCCCGCCACCCCATAGACCTTCGTCGACGCGTCAATCTGGTCGATCCGCCACGCCTCGCGCAGCGTGCGCGCGTCGATCTGCCCAGGCCCCGTCTCCGCGCCCGCCTGGGGCGCCGCAAACGTGAACACGCTCCCTGCCCGCAGTCCCAGCACCCGGCTGATCGTCCCCTGATCGCCCATTACGATCCCGATCAGGTTTGCCTCATCCCGCCGGCGGTCCAGGAACCGCATCATCGTCACGTTGTCGCTCAGCGTCTTCGCCGTCGACACAATCTTGATGAACTCCGGCTGGAACGGCAGAATCCTGTCGAAGACCTTGTCCAGATCCCGCGTCGCCTCAAAGTCGTGGTGGCTCACGATGAGCGCCGCGCCATACGACCGCAGCTTCTTCATCTGTGCCGCCTTCATGTGCTCGGCCGTCTGTAGCTCCACGTCGATCAGGTGGCATCCCGCCTGCGCCGCCTTCTCCAGCACTTCCAACTCGGCGTTAATCGTTCCTTTGAACCTGCCGCCCGTCGCCGCGCGCCGGCACGTGGCAATTGCCGTCACCTCGCCGCGCTCGTACAAAAATGTCTTCAGCTTCGGCAAAATCGCCAGCGGATTCGGCAGATAATCCAGGCGAAATTCCACGAAATGATTCTCGCGAACACTCTGCTCAGCGTTCTCCAGCATCTCCGCCGGGCTTCCGCCCGTGATCGCTACACAGAT
>CAVPCE010000046.1:0-63580 GCA_963702295.1 uncultured Acidobacteriaceae bacterium
AAGGCATTCCCCATCTCTTCACGCCTATCATTGCCGAGCCCAAGCTGGCGGCGAATGCGCTCCGCAACGCGGTGAAGGAGATGGAGCGGCGGCTGAAGCTGCTGGCTTCACGCTCCGTCCGCAACATCGACCAGTACAACCGCCTCTTCGAAGGTGCAACGCCCTCGCTCTTCGACGAAGCTCAGGAAGAGAACCGCTGCCTTACATCGTCATCATCATCGATGAGCTGGCCGATTTGATGATGCTCGACAAGACCAACGTCGAAGAGTCGATTACCCGTCTTGCTCAGATGGCGCGCGCTGTCGGCATTCACCTCGTGCTCGCGACGCAGCGGCCCTCCGTAGATGTGATCACCGGCCTTATCAAAGCGAATGTGCCACGCGCATCTCCTTCCGGCTGGCCACCAAGGTCGACTCGCGCACGATTCTCGACGCCAACGGCGCGGAAGCGCTCCTCGGCCGCGGCGACATGCTTTTCCTGCCGCCGGGCACCTCGCGTCTCCATCGCGTGCACGCCCCGTTCGTCACGGAAAAAGAAATCGCCGCTGTTACGGATTTCTGGAAGAAGCAGGGAAGTGCCGAGTACGTTACAGGGCTTCCTGAAGCTCCCAAAGACGCGGGCAGCGGAGAATCGGGATTTGCCGAAGACGGCGAGGAGGCTAACGACGACCTCTTCGAGGATGCCGTGCGCCTGGTGCTCGAGTTCGGCAAAGCTTCCACTTGGCTCCTGCAGCGCCGTTTGCGCATCGGCTACGGCCGCGCCGCCCATTTGATCGACATGATGGAGCGCGATGGCATTGTTCGGTCCTGCGGAAGGCTCAAATCGCGTGAGATCCTCAAGCCACCCGATTGGATCTCCGAAGTCGAGTCAACACTACGCTAGCTTCATCCGGACTGGCGAATACGTTGCCAGGTTGGAACCATCCCAGCGATGGTATTTGGGCCCCTCAAATTCCTCCTACGGAGCCGCCATGCAATCTCGACGGACATTCTTCTGGGCGCCTCGCGCTTTCGCCGCGACCGTCCTGCTTTCGTTTCTCACTACCCCCGCACTGTGGGCCCAGCAAACCCGTCAGGGCACCCACCTCGTCAGTCCCGATCAGCTCCAGCAGCGGTGCAGGACGCCACGGCCACGCGCGAGGACGGATATCGGCACCCTGACCCGCTTTCTCTCGAGCCAACCGCCGAGAAGGCCATGCGCGATGCCAAAATCGATCCGGTCCAGGTCCGCACGGCCATCCCACCCTCTCCGATCAGGAATTGGCCAGCCTCTCGCCAGCGGGCTGACGAACGCTCGGACAGGCGTTCGCCGCCGGCGCGCTCAGCAACAATGACCTGCTGATCATCATCCTGATCCTCGTCGTGGTGATTCTGGTCGCGGTCATCCGCTCGACGCGGCGCTCGACAGCTGTACCGACTCCTCGGCCGATCGGGCTGAGCCGCCTTGAGCGCCCCGTCTTTCGCGGTTCGCAGCGCCACCGCTCCAGCACCAGGATGACCAACAGCAGCGCCACCCACAACAGGGCCGGATGCCGCTCGGTGAACGGCCGCGTATCCGGTCGCGCCTCAATTCGGGATTCGCCTGCTCAGGCCCCAGTGTTGCTACAATCGCAGTCGTGTCCGGCGTGAACAGCGTTGCGTAGTCATATCTGGGAGCCGCTAAAGCTGCATCCCCATAGAAGAGCGCGTAGGTCGCTCCGGCCGTCGCGTCAAAGCACAGCTGCCGCTCCGCCATCTCCAGCCGCACATTCTCCAGAGTCAGCGGCACGTCGTCCCCATTGTCGATGGTCACGGTCCAATGCGAGGCAGTGCCGCCGAAATCCGCGCCCGGCGCTTCCACAGCCAAACGCTCTTCATCAATCCGGTGCCCTTCCTGCACTGCATGGAGCCGCAGCAGGGTTCCGGAGGTCTGGACAGCAGCCGGCACCCCCTCGTCGGTCCTCTGAGAAGCTCGGGCGATGCTGTGGACGCTGACCGTTACGTTGCGGCTGAAGTTCTTCGGTCCCGGCTGCGGAACAAACACGATTCGCTCCACTGGCACATGCGCCGGCACGTCAAACTGAAGAATCGTCTGGTGATCCTTCTGCGTGACCTTATCGGTAGCAGCGACCGTGACATATTGCACCTTCGCCGGGACTCGCTCCACCGACAGCCCGTGCACATCCTCCGGTTTCACCGGCCCGGCGACTCCGAAGTACAGATACCGGAAGTTTGATTCCGGCAAATGCAATACCGTGCTTCGACCCAGCTTCTGCGACGTTAAATCGAAAATCGTATAAAGCCCCAGTTCGGTACCTTCTCTGCCGTCTGCAGACTGGGCCCCGGTCACAGCCACCGTCGCCACAAAATCTTTTGCGCTGATGTCCAGATCGACGTCGCTGTATTGCCCTTCCGGCATCTTTGCCTCGAACGTGGTCTGGCTGCCTTTTTTGCCGAGGTTGAGTGGGCTGATCGTGCGCGGAGAAGGCTCCCCCGCAGTCGCCTGCCGGATGGCATACGGCGTTTCCACTGCGTCCCGGCCGGTACCGCGATACACGCGAAGGTCGCCAAGTCCGGGCGCCGCGTGCTGGTACAGGCCGGCATCCAGTGCGACGCAGGTCTGCCGCGACGGCGCCGCAGGCGTGCCTGGATTCGTCTGTATCGTCAGTGCGCGCTCATACCGGAAATGTTGCATCTCCGGCATCGCCACAATCGCCAGCAACACCATCGCAGCCCGCAGTCGCATTACGCCTTGCTTTCCGTCTTCCGCAGATTCAGCCAGTCTCGCTGATAGGCGAAGCTTACCGCCAGCAGTAACGCGCCCAGACCCAGGAAGCTCAGGATCCGATATCCCTGGCTCAGCTGGCTGACGTCGACTGTGAACACCTTTCCGATCGACACAGCCAGCAGCACCAGCCCCTGCCAGCGCAGGAACGCGGTCCTGCGCAGGAAACCAGCCACCAGCAGCAGCGCTCCGAACGCCATGACGAAGGCTGAGTAGGTGAACTGCGCGTACATCCGATAGTCGTGCATCAGCGTCCAGTCGCCGCGATAGCGCAGGTACCACCAGTAGCTATGGATCTCCCAGCCGATCGAAAGCAGGATCAGCGCATTGACCGCCAGCCCGGCTGCCGCTGCAATCGCCGGCCAGGTTATGGACTCCAGACCCTTCGGCTCCTCAGCTGCGTGCGCGGCCACCCACGCGACAAACGCGCAGGCTGCGATCCCAACGCAGTAAGTTCCAAACCGCTCGTTGAAAATCGGTGTCACCGAGGCCGCCGGGCTGATCATCACCAGAGCCATCAGCCCCAGCATCATGCACAACACCGCCAGCACTCGCAGCAGCCCGGAGCCGACGCGCGTCACCAGCCACATCAGCGTGGCGCCTTCCGCCAGCCAGCCGATCGTCATCCAGCGCCCATGGGTCTTGAGAGGTAAGGCGATGGTCAGGAAGACGACCGCGATGGTCAGGTGGAGCGCCGCCAGCGCTGCCGGATTTCCCTGCAGCGCTCCGCGCGCCGGCATCCGCAACAGCAGCAGATAAAACGCCGCAAAGGCCACCGCCACCCACGGCGCGGCTGCCGTGTTGCCTGCCCCTTCCAGCATCAGGTAAAAGCCCAGAAATCCCAGGCCCGCATTCGCCAGAGGAACAACCACCAGCGCCAGGTGATCCCAGGTCGCATGCTGGCCTGGTCTCCGCACGCAGCCGCACCAGACGCGGCGCCCAGGCAAACACAAGAAAGAACAGCGACAGGAAGAAGGCCGTTGTCCCAAACTGGTCGGCTGAGTAGAAGCGGGCCGACCACTCAAGAAAGAAAAAGACCGTGCCCACGAACGCACCGCAAAGCAGCCGCGACCAGGGCTTCAGCACCACCAGCGCCAGCACTGCGAGGTCCAGCAGCAGCAGATACGTGAAAAGGGCAACCTCGTGGTTCTCGCCCGTCGAAATCAGAAGGGGTGTACCGAAGCCGCCGACAATCGCATACAGCGCCAGCAATTCCGCATCCTGTACCCATGACAGGAATCCGTTGAACGCGGTCACCACAATCATCGCTGCAAAGGCGAGCGGAGAGCCGATCAGGTGGTAGAGCGACCAGGCCGCCCACAGCGACAGATACAGAACGCCGCTGCCGATCGCCTTCAGCGACCAGGAAAACGCCGCATAACCGCGGGCCCGAAATCGCTCCGACCAGGCGATCAGCCCCGCTCCGGCCAGCAATCCGATCAGCACTCGCCCCAGCGGCCCAATCCAGTGATTGTCGATCGCCAGCTTCAGGAACCACGCTGCCGCGATCAGGACCGCCAGTATGCCGATGCGGTTGAACCATTGCGATCCGATGCGGCTCTCGAGGGAGCGCTCCTCGCCTGCGCGGTTGTCCTGAGGAGAAAGCTGGGCGGAGGCGCAGGAGCGGCCACCTGCAATGCTGCCACTTCTGGTTTTTCCTGTGGTGCCGATGGGAGAAAGGACTGAGGAACGGCCGGTGCCGGCGCCTCGGGCCGCGGCACAATGCCATGCGATTGCAGCGTCTCTTCCAGTCGCCGCACACGCTCGCGCAGACTGGCGACTTCTCCCTCCAGATTTCCCCCGGACTTCGCCTCCATTGCGCCACTCTACACCCCGACCTGGGGCGTGGCCAGATTTCTTCCTTCAGGGCTTCAGCAGCATCTCCAATCCGACCATTTTCTGTGAATCCCGAGGGCTCGCTGTGTACAATCGCTGCCGTCATGGAATCCATCCCTCGCCGCGTCCTCGCCGTCGACGACGATCCGGTCAGCCTCGCCGTTACCGCGGTGCTGCTGGAGGCCGAGGGTTGCTCCGTGCTGCAGGCGGAGAGCGGGGAAGCGGCTCTGGAACTGGCTGCTGCCCATGCGCCGGACTGCGTGCTGGCCGACCTCCGCATGCCCGGTCTCAACTCCACCGAATTGGCCCACTCACTCCGCCAGGTGGCGCCCGGCGCCCGGCTCTTCGCTATGAGCGCCACTCCCCCTGCGCACCTGGAGGGCTACGACGGCGTTCTTAAAAAGCCGCTTTCCCCGGAAAGCCTCCAGGCGGCCTTCACACGCCGTCAAATTGTGGCGGAAATGGATGCAGTTCCCGCGCGAAAGGCCGACGGTGACGTCGTGATCGACCCCGCGATTTTTCAGCGCCTGCTCAAGTCCATCCAGGCAACGGGCGTTGAAGAGGTCTATGGTGTTTTCCTGCACGATACGCGGGAGCGGGTGGTCGTGATGCGCTCGGCCGACCCAGTGACCATCCGCCGCGAAGCGCATACCATCAAAGGAGGAGCGGGCATGGTGGGCGCGGTCCTCGTGGCCCGCGCCGCCGCCGACCTGGAGACGGGTATTGACGATCCTGGTGATCGCCAGCGCAAACTGGGAGAGATCGAGACGCATTGCCGCAGCACCGAGATTATGCTCAAACAGAGGCCGAACCCATGACTTCTCAGACCAAGGCACCCGCTGTTCGTCCTGCTCCTCCGAAGCCGGCCCGGCCGGTCTCGCGGAATATCCGCATTGTCATCGCCGACGATCACCCGGTCATCCGCATCGGCGTGCGCAATATGCTCCAGGCCGAGCCCGGTCTTGAAGTCATAGGCGAGTGCAATGACGGCGATGAGGCCATCACCCAGACCCTCGAGCTGCTGCCGGATATCCTCCTCCTCGACGTCTACATGCCGCGCCTTCCCGGCATCGAGGCCATGCGCGCCATCATGACCGGCTCGCCCAGCGTCAAGATCATCCTGCTCACCAGCACCATCAGCACTCAACAGGTCATTGAAGCTCTCCAGATCGGCGCCCGCGGCATCGTCATTAAGGATGCCGTCGCTGACCACATACCGCCGCCATCCGCGCCGTCTCTCGGCGGTGATTACTGGATCGGAGGCAAGCGCGTCGTCAATCTGGTGGGCGCCCTCCACGACCTGATGCAGCAGGCCGCCGTTCCCGACCGCAAGACCTTTGGCCTGACGCCGCGGGAAATGGAAGTCGTAGGTTGCATCGTCGAAGGCTGCTCCAACCGCGACATCGCCAAACAGTTCGGGCTCAGCGAGGAGACGGTCAAGCGCCACCTGTCGAACATCTTTGACAAGACCGGCGTCTCCACCCGCCTCGAGTTGGCCATCTTCGCCATCGCCCACAATCTGGTCGCGACGAACCGATAGCGGGCTTTGCCGTGCCCTCGGTGCTGATTGCCTGCCTGTCAGCGGATTGACTCGTGAACCGCGTCTGCCGCTGGTTTTGGCGCGAAGTGCGTATACCCGGGACGGCCAGTCCCCCTGTGACCTGCCTCACATCGTCCCTCCCCATTGGTCTCATATTGAAACTAGGGGCCTGGCCAGTACAATCAAACGTTGGCCACGCGCCACCGTATCCCCGGGAGGGGCAGCAGCAGAATGTCGTCGCAGACAACCGAAACCATGGAAACCGTGGGCGTCGCCTACACCCGCAATCATCCCTATACAGCCACCGTCACGGCCAACCGGCTTCTCACCGGTTCCGGCTCCGAGAAAGAAACTCGCCACATTGAAGTTGACATCGCCGGTTCCGGCATTACCTATCTGCCGGGAGACTGGCTGGCATCCTGCCGGTCAATACCTGCGATGCTGTGAATCTGGTCCTGGAGCGCCTCGGTTTTACGGGCTCCGAGCCGGTCGTGGACTTCTACGGCAAGCCCCTCGACCTGCGCGAGGCCCTTACCTCGTGGCTCATGATCGGCAAGCTCTCAGGTTCGACGCTGCGTGCGTGGGCCAAGCTCAGTGGGCATCCCGAGCTCTCCGCTCTCGCAGAGCCCGGCGGAAAGGAGAAGCTTGAAGCGTGGCTCTGGGGCCGTGAGTTCCTCGACCTCATCGATCATTCGCCCTGTAAGCTCGAAGACCCGCAGCAGCTCTTCAAGATCCTGCCCCGCCTCGCCCCGCGCCTCTATTCCATCTCGTCCAGCCAGGCGCTGCATCCGGATTCCGTTCATCTCTCAGTTCGGGTAGTGAAGTACCAGAGCCTTGGTCGCGACCGCCTCGGCGTCTGCTCCGGCTATATCGGCGAGCGCACACCGCCGGGAGGCCAGATTCCCATCTTCATCCATTCCAACCAGCTCTTTCGCCTGCCCGCCGATCCCGATGTCCCGGTGATCATGGTCGGTCCAGGCACCGGCGTTGCGCCCTTCCGCGCTTATCTTGAGCACAAGCAGGCCGGTTGCGGACGCTGGCCCATGTGGCTCTTTTTTGGCGATCAGCGCGCCACACAGGACTTCCTTTATGAGGACGAACTTCTCGCCTGGCAGAAGTCCGGGCTCCTGAATCGCCTCGACCTGGCCTTTTCGCGTGATCAGTCCTTCAAGATCTACGTGCAGGACCGCATCCGCGAGAACTCCGCCGAAATCTGGCGCTGGATCGACCAGGGCGGCTACTTCTACGTCTGCGGCGACTCCAAACGGATGGCCCCCGACGTCGAAGCCGCGCTGCTGGAATCAATTGCTACCCACAGCGGCCGTGGGCCCGAGTACGCGAACGAGTATCTCGCCGCCATGAAGAAGCAGAAGCGCTACCTGCGCGACGTGTATTGACCAGCAGGGCTGTCGCACCGCTTCCCCTCGGCTTCGTGATCGAAAAAAAGAGGGCTGGCCGTTAAGCCAGCCCTGAAAGAGAATCAACCTTTATCGGATGGCCGCGGCTGTCGCACCGTGCCGCCGTCTCTGCAGGCTCCTGAATGTCACCGCCTGATACACAGCCGCCAGGCCCACCAGCACGTACACCACACGGCTGATCGCGGAGAACGGGCCGAGCAGCGCCGCGACCAGGTCAAAGTGAAATCCTCCGAACAGACCCCAGTTCAGTCCGCCCACAATCAGCAAAATCGCTGTCAAAACATCGATGGCCTTCATACGCTTTTCCTCCAAATGCAATTGAGATTCTTGCTGCCTTCTACGGATTGGGCGGCATCAGAACGGTGTCGATCACGTGAATCACGCCGTTGGACGCCGGAATATCCGCCTTGATCACCTGCGCGCCATTGACCATCACTTTTCCGTCTGCAACCTTGAAGTGAATTCGCTGCCCCTGCACTGTTTTTGCTGAGGCCATCTGTGCCACTTCGTTCGCGGTCAGTCGTCCTGCCACCACGTGGTAGGTCAGGATCGAGCGCAGTTTTTCCCGGTTCTCCGGCTTCAACAGCATCTCCACCGTGCCGGCCGGCAGCTTGGCGAATGCCTGATCAGTGGGAGCAAACACGGTGAACGGCCCTTTGCCTTTCAGCGTGTCCACCAGACCTGCGGCTTCCACTGCCTTGACCAGCGTGTTGAACGAGCCGGCCGCCACGGCAGTGTCAACAATGTCCTTTTGCGGAGCCGCTGTCGCCACACCTGCCATCAGGGCCAGAGCCAGGACTCCCGTCATTTTCAGTTTCATCAATCCCTCCCGAGGAGCGTTGAACGCTTCTCACCTCTTGACAGTAGAGCAAAAGTATTTGATTGTGAGGCAAGGCACCCTTCTCCATCGGTTTAGCTTGAGTCGGGCGCAAAAAAGGTGAGGGGAATTTGAAGCAGAAGAAAAATGTCAGAAAAGAAGTCTCAGCAGGCCCCGTCCCCGATGTGATCGCGGAGTCCATCCGTCCCTACGCCATTGCTGAAAAGCTTCGCAGCCTGAGACTGCGGCGCAGCATGGGACTGGCCCAGCTTGCCGCCCACACCGGTCTCTCAGCGGCGATGTTGTCCCGCCTGGAGAACGGCCGGCTGGTGCCCACGCTCCCAACTTTGGTGCGCATCGCCACCGTCTTCAACGTCGGGCTCGATTACTTCTTCACGGATCCTCGGCGGCGCCATGTGGTCGCACTTTCCCGTAAGCTTGAGCGGCGCCGCTTTCCCTCCGACCCAAAGGCTCCCACCGCCGCATGGCACTTTGAGAGTCTCGACTTCCGCGCTCAGGAGCGGAAGCTGCACGGGTTTCTCGCGCATTTTCACCCGCTGCCGGCATCGAAAATCAATCCGCACTACCACCAGGGAGTCGAACTGTTGTATCTGATTGAAGGCGAACTTGAACTCACGCTTGGCGCTGAAACCCTCCGCCTCGCGCCCGGAGACGCCATCTACTTCGACGCGGTCCAGAAGCATGCTTACCGGAGTCTTGTACCCGGCGCGTGTACCGCCGTCGTCGTCACAACCGGTTCTTCCATGTGACCGGCTCCGAGCTTACTTGCTCGCAGGCAGCGACTGCGGTGTGGATTCGGGGTTCTTTTTCTCCAGATCCTTCACGCGAAACGCATACAGTATCCGGTCACCCAGATCCTGCCGGACTTCCAGATCATCGAGGCCTTTCTTTGCAGCGGCGGGCAGCGGCTTGCCGACTTCAAAGACGATGGCCTCACCCTGCCACGTGCCCACCAGCGTCTCCGACACGAAGGCATAGGCCGACGTCGCCTTCGGCACCGGGACGAAGATCACCTCGCCCTCATGCCAGTCTGTCGACGGATCCTCATGCGATACCGGCAGCCGGTCACGCACTTTCAGGTTCACGGCCAGCTGCACCGGCGGCCCATGCGTCACGACGTGATATCCCACAGTGTTGGCGTCCCGGATGACGACATCGGTTCGATCGAGCATGTCGCACCCGCGCTGCTTCGCCGCCGTTTCCACGCACTCATACCGCGGCAGGCCAAACTCCTCGATCGCGAATTGCGCTGGTACGGTTAGATTGCCTGCCGTCTCCGCCGCAACATATTTCGTTCCGGCGGCAACGGTGATGGTCGGCGCCGGGTTCAGCCCGTGCGTGTCCGGCGACAACTCGACGACGGTCGTCACCAGAGAGTAGCGCCCCACGACAGCCGGTGTTTTCTTTGCTTCCTTGCCCGGGTCCGGCGCAGTCTGACCCCACACCGTGGATGCTCCGAAGCAAGCCAACCCCGCTAAGACCAGTAAGTTCATCACACCTGCAACGGAAATCCCGCGATTGCGCACAGCCCCACCTCGAAGCGGCCGATTGCCGACACCCAGATCATCGTGAACAATAGCGGGTCCACCAGCCGCCATCTCAGACTTTCCGGGCTGCCGGATTCAAAACGGGAGAAGGCCTTTTCAGTCAGGCCCACCCAAAAGAACCTCTTGACAATCCAGCAAACCGTACTACTGTATTAATACAGATGACGGAGTCAATACGCCTTCATTGTCGATGAACCGATGCTCTTCCGTGTCCATCCCGCCTCCGGCGTTCCCATCTACCTCCAGATCGAGAACCAGGTGCGCCATGCCGTCGCCGCCGGCGTCCTCCGCCACGACAACGCGCTTCCGTCGGTCCGCAAGCTCGCCGCCGAACTCCGAGTGAATCCCAACACCGTCGCCCGCGCCTTTCAGAACCTCGAGCGCGAAGGCGTCCTCCGCACCGTTCCCGGCGGTGGCTGTTACATCAATCAGCAGTCGCCGGGCCTGCTTCGCTCGGAGAAAGTCCGCCGCCTCAAGCCGCTGGCAATCCAGCTTGCCGTCGAAGCCAGCCAACTCCGGTTTACCCGCGAGGAAGCCCTTCGTCTGCTCGATCAATCGTTCCAGGAACTCGGAGACAGCCATGAGTGATCCCGTCGTCGTCACCCAATCGCTGGTCAAATGCTACGGCAATGCCGCCGCCCTCGACGGCTCTCGCTCACTGTGCCGCGCGGTTGCATCTACGGCTTTCTTGGCCGCAATGGGGCAGGGAAGACCACAGCCATCCGCGCCTTGCCGGCCTCGCGCGTCCGGCTTCCGGCGAAGCCACGGCGCTTGGCCTCAATCCTGAGCGCGACCGCGTGGCCCTGCTGGCCCGCACCGGCTTCGTCATCGAGAAGAACCTGCTGCCCTCCCTCACCGGTAACGAACTCGTCCGATTCAATCGCGGCTTCTTCCCTGACTGGTCCGACGCGCTGGTAACTAAATACGCCGCAGCTCTCGAAGTTCCCATGGACCGCAAGTTTCGAAAGCTTTCCCAGGGCAATCGCACCAAGCTCTGCCTGCTTCTCGCGCTTGCTCAGGGCGCCGAACTGCTCATCCTCGATGAGCCGACTCTTGGCCTCGATCCCGTCATTACCGATCAGCTGCTGCGCATCCTTGTGGATGACGTCGCCGGCTCCGGCCGCACCATCCTGATGTCTTCACATCATCTTTCCGAAGTGGAGAAGATCGCCGACTGGGTCGGCATCATCGACCGCGGCCGCCTCCTGCTCGAGGCCCAGCTGGATGACATCCGCTCGGGCTATGCTCGCCTTCGCGTCTCAGGACGCGATCTGCCTCGCCAGGATTCTGCCATTGTCACGGTTACAGAGACGGAAGGCGTCAGCGAATACGTCCTGCGTTCCGGCGCCGGCGAATTTGCAAATGAGCTTCGCCGCCAGGGCGCTGTGGTCCTCGACGTCTCGCCCATGAATCTGTCCGAAATCTTTCTCGAGCTGGTCGGAAAGGAGAAACCCGATGCTGTGGAAGTGCTGGCGTGATCTCCGCCTCTTTGTCTGGATCGGTCTGGCCTGGCTGGGAGTTGTCGCTGCAGCCATCGTGTATGCCCACCTGCGTGGTTTTGGCGACGCGCACGTCACCGCCACCACCTTCACCACCGCAGGCCACGCGGAGTATGTGGTGCCACCATTCGTGGCCGGGCTTACGTTTATCCAGATGGCCTTCGTTTTACTCGCATGGTCAATGGGCACTGTGGGGATTGGCCGCGACCTCGGCCATGGCGCTGGCTCCTTTATGCTCACCCGGCCCACGCCCCGCGGCCGCTTTGTCTGGACGGAGTGGGCTTCCGGCCTGACCGTACTGGCGCTGCTCGTGGCTGTCGCAGAATTTCTTTATTGGCTGGGCATGCGCCTGCACATCTTTCACTTTGTCGTCGAATCCCCGAACCCGACAGCCATGCCGCTTCTCCTCGAGCCCGTTTTTCCCTTCGGACTTGCCACGGTCGGCTCTCTCTGTGTCTTCCTGTTCCTTGCGCTCATCTTCTGCGTCACCCACTGCGGCACCGTCTCGCTGCGTCACTCCACCCGTGGGCTGATCTTCTGCCTGGGGTTCCTGATCGTGTATGCGATCCTCGCGCACGAAATTGCGCAGTATGGCCCGACCTGGATGTCGCACCTGCCAGACCTCTTCCTCGACCCCTCCATCGAACACGGATCCCCACTGATGTATCGGCCCCATCTCACGGCATCCATCCTCGAGCGGCTCGCTGTCCTGCCTCTATTCCCGCTGATTGCGCACATCTTCCTGCGATACGCCGAAGTGTGACGACACAAAGACGTGAAGCGTAGCCCCGGAACTCAGAGCTCCCGGCGAGAAAAGAAAAAGGGGAGGGAATTGATCCCTCCCCGCTGTCATCGTGATGGCTCTGGCTCAGTGACCGGTTTCTGTGTAGAACCCTGCCATGTCGTGCTTGAACTCCTTCAGCGCTTCCACATTCAGGTACACCATGTGCCCGGAGGGGTAGTATCCGAACTCGATGTTCTTTGCCAGCGCCGGCGACAGCATCACCTGCGCCAGGTCGTATTCCGTGATGTGGAACGGCGTCGCCAGGTCGAAGTATCCGTTGGCCGAAAAAACCTTCATCTTCGGATCCTTCCGCATGGCATCTGCCAGGTCCCCGGTCAGGTAAGGCGCTCCGCCCCGCCCGCCGCCGGCGAACCGCATCCCCGGCATCCTGTGGTGTTCGTCCCAGGGCACCTCGGAGATCGAGTGGGTCTGATAGGTGTCGGTCGTATCGTACTTCAGGTCGTTCACCAGATAGCTTTGGAAAGCCGCGACAAACGCACCCGTGATGCCCGTATCCGACGGGTCGAAGCCAGGAAGCTCGCCGGCATTGTCCACGTCCGTTGCCTCAAAGCGCGCGTCGTAACGTCCCAGAATGTCGCCGTCCTCCCGCATCAGCTCCTTGCGGAACCGCGACGGATTCACCCGCAGGTTGGCGTCCTTCAGGTACTGCACGCTCAGCCCGGTAAAGTGCGACATCTTCGTCGCCACGTCGCTCAGCTGTTCGGGTGAGATCTGGTCGCCGGCCCGCAGAGCCGCGGCCAATTCTCCATCGGCAAAGGTCCGTGCCTGGGCCACCCACGTCTTGATGTCCGCCGGCTTGTCCTGCACTTTGTTGTGGTACCAGGCAATCGCCGCATACGAGGGCAGTGTCCCGATGTATTCCTCGTCCAGCCCCGGCGAGCCGTCGGCGAAGTTCAGGATCGACGACAACAGCACCACACCGTTCACGTAAACCCCGTCTTCTTCCAGCGAATCCGACAGGCCCGCCGAACGAGGCGTGCCGTACGATTCGCCGAAGAGATACTTCGGAGAATTCCAGCGATCGTTCACCGTGATGTAACGAACGATGAACTTGTCGAACGCCTTGATGTCCTGATCGACACCGCGAAAGTCCTTATCGGTTCCCTTGCCCACGGCCTTCGAGAAGCCCGTCAGCGGAGCGTCGATGAAGACCAGGTCCGACTTGTCCAGCAGGCTGTACTGGTTCGGAACAAGATGGTAGGGCGCCGGTCCGCTCGCGTCCGGGCTGGCCGTTTCGATGCGCATCGGGCCAAACGAGCCCATGTGCAGCCATAGCGTCGCCGATCCGGGTCCGCCGTTGTACAAAAAGGTGACCGGCCGGGACGTTGGATCCGCTCCGTCCAGCGTGTAAGCCACATAGAAGATGCTGCCGTACGGGTGATCGTCTTCGCCGTCCCGGATCAACAGCGTCCCCGCGGTGGCGGTATAGTGCAGCGCTTTGCCGTCCAGATTCAGATCGTGGTGGGTGACGGAACTTTTTTCCGGCGGAATCGGTTCCTGCTTCTCCTGTTTATTCGCATCGCCCGCGTGCGGCTCGTCGGGACGCCGTTGCTCCTGTGCGCGGAGCGACTGCATGGTGCCTACGGCAAACAGCATCCCCAGCATGAGGACGCAGGATCTGCGCAGCAACTGGCTCAAGGTGACCTCCGAAAGGAATAATCGTTTGAAAATGTGCCTGGGAAACAAGCCAGGGAATGGCCTGCCGTCAGGGACGATCCACAGACGCGGAAAGTCTCATCAAAAACTGCAAAACCTGTCGCAAAAAGAGGTTACATGGCTTTCGACGGACGGCCCGACTGCGGTCGCTCTAGGAGCCGGTTCCGCGCACCACTACGTTGGCCGTCTGCAGCAGAATGCGCAGATCAAGCCAGAAACTCCAGTTCTCCACGTAAGCCGTATCCAGCGCGATGTACTTGGCGAAGGAAGGATCGTGTCTGGCCTGCACCTGCCAAAGGCCAGTCAATCCGGGCAGCACTTCCAGACGGCGCATGTGCTCCAGTTCGTACTTTTCTACCTCGCTGGCGATCGGCGGCCGCGGCCCCACAATGCTCATCTCGCCGCGCAGCACATTCAGGAACTGGGGCAGCTCATCCAGGCTGTACTTTCGCAGAATCCGACCCAGTCGCGTCACCCGCGGATCGTTTTTTACCTTGAACAGGACGCCGTCCCGCTCATTCAGAGAGGACAAATCCGTTTTCATCTTCTCCGCATTGTTGACCATGGTGCGGAACTTGAAACAAGGAAATACCCGCCCGCGCTTACCGATGCGCTCGGAAATGTAGAAGACCGGCCCCTCCGATTCCAGTTTCACCGCGAGCGCGATTACCAGCAGCAGCGGCGCGGCAATCAGCACAGCCGTGAGCGAGAGAAGGATGTCGACACCCCGCTTGCAGAGCAGTCCAAGCATGCGCGGGGTGCGCCGGTGCAAAGGGCAGACAGGGAAGATACCCAGGAACTCGACCGGCGCATTGGTGGTCAAATCGCCGTAATAACCGGAGATCGCCCGTACGTCCAGATCCATTTCCCGGGCGTCCTGCACCAGGCGAATCGCGCTGTCCGAGGGATAGTATTCGGCGATCACGACTTCGTCGATGAAGTGCTGGCGCACCACCTGGCGCAGCTTGTCTGTCCCGCCCAGAATTTCCTCGGGAGCGATTTCCCGGCTGACGGCTGAGCCCGGAGCGGCCACGAAGCCAGCGAACCGGTATCCCAGCCGGCTATGTGTCCGAATATGCCGGCTCATGGCATAGCTGAGCTGATTCGTTCCCAGGATGACGACGTTTCGTAACTCGATGCCCTGGGCAAATTGCCGGTAGAGCGCATACCGTCGCACCGCGCGGCGCACACACAGCGTCAGGGATGAGGTGCCGACCAGCAGCACCACCAGAATGCGGGAGATCGCCAATCCATGGAACATGAAGAGCGCTCCGCAAAGCAACAACCCTGCATTCATGCAGCCCTGCAGCACCAGGCGCAGCTCATTCGTTCCAGTACCCGCGGGCACAGTGGCATACAGCCCATAGCGCCGGGCCACCAGAACATACGCCAGCAGGAACCAGCCAAGATAAAACAGGTCCACCGGCGTGTTGGGGACGCTCTTCAGACCGGCTCCGGGAATGAGGTTCCACCGTGTGATGAGCATCCGGAGCAGGAGGGACATGCCGAACGCCACGAGGATCGCCAGAACATCATTGGCCATCACCATGGCCGAGGCTATGGTCGACGGCCCAATCCCCGCCCGCCGCGTGCCTGCCGGCAGCTGCAGCACTGAACCCTGACTTCGCTCTCTTCCCTCACCATTCCGCAGGTATTCTGAGGTCGCCATATCTTTGGGTCTGGCCGGTGTCATCCGGCTGGGTAAAGTGTTCGCGCTGCGGATTGATCCGGCCGTCCCGGTTCGGTTCGGTTCGGGAACCCGCGCCCTCCCTGCAAATGGAACTCTCGAGCAACTGCAGGTAAATTCCTCAACAGCAGAAATCCGGCGGATTCAGACTGCATCCCAACTTCAGCCACAGAAACAATCGCTGGCTGGCTGGCTGTTTTTAGCCTTTTAAGCACGATACAACAACTTCGCCTGTTTCGGTTATCTTCGTCGTAAATTGGCGCTCGCCCCCGATAGTAGTCAATCAACGTCCTCATCAATTTTCGGCAAAATGTCACAAAATCGGTCATTAAAAGTTGGTTGAGCCGGATTGAACCTTCTGGTTCCTCCTGGATTCTGCCGCTGCAAACCCGCCTCCGAAAGATTACAAACGTGCCATGTCCCCCGCCATCCTCGATCGACTGGCCGACTACGTGGAAACCCAGGCCCGGCCTGTGGATAAATTCGGTCACCAGCCCCGCCTCATCGAACTGACCTGGCGGATCGCCGCCGATCTTCCCCACGACCAGCAGGTCGTCGAGGCCGCTGCGTGGCTGCACGATCTCGGCGTCTTCGCGGGTCACCGCCCCGACAACCCGGAAGATCTCGCCCGCTGGGACCATGTCGCCTACGCCTGCTCCCATGCTCCGGTTATTCTGCGCCAGGTGGGCTTCCCGGAGGACAAAATTCCTCGCGTGCTCGCGGCCATTCGGTCAGCACCAGCCCGGCGATGAGCCGCAAACGATCGAGGCCACCATCCTCCGTGACGCCGACATCCTCGAACAGCTCGGCGCCATCGGCATCCTGCGCATCGTCAGCAAAGTCGGCCGCGACACGCGGTTTCCTCGTTTTTCCGACGCAGTTGCCGTCCTGAGCCGGAATCTCGAGGGACTTCCCGGTAAGCTGTGCCTTGAGAGCTCCCGTCGCCTGGCCGCGCCCCGAATTGCAATCCTGCAGCAATTCCTTCAGGCCGTGCATAACGAATGTGGTGCGAACCTTCTTTGAGATGCCCGCTTTTTACCGGGCCTCGTTAAGATGTGGTGAAAGATGGAGGCACGCCCGTGCAGGCCGCATCTGGCATCGTCAGCCCCTAACTATTTATGAGGACTCCGTGCACGAATTTCCGCGCATTCGCCGACTTCCCGCCTATGTCTTCAACATTACGGCGGAACTAAAAGCCGCCGCCCGCCGCCGCGGCGAGGACATTATCGACTTCGGCATGGGCAATCCCGACGGCGCGACGCCTCGCCACATCGTCGACAAGATGATCGAGGCCGCGCGCCGCCCTGAAACTCACCGCTACTCCCTTTCCAAAGGCATCCCGCGACTCCGTCGTGCCATTACCAAATGGTATGGCTCCCGGTACGGAATCAGCCTCGATCCCGAAACGGAAGCGATCGTTACCATCGGTTCCAAAGAGGGCATCGCCCACCTTTGTCTGGCCACTCTCGATCAGGGCGACGTGGTCCTGGTGCCCAATCCCAGCTACCCCATTCACATCTATGGACCGGTGATCGCCGGCGCCACCATTCACAGCGTCCCCATTCACAGCGCGGACAACTTCCTGGCCGAACTGGAGCAGGTGATTCCGCTCATGGTGCCGCGACCGAAGATGCTCATCCTGAACTTTCCCGCGAACCCGACGACTCAGTGCGTCGATCTGGCCTTTTTCGAGCGCGTCGTCGCGCTGTGTAAACAGCACGGCATCTGGATCGTCCACGATCTCGCCTACGCCGACATCGTTTTCGATGGCTACCGCGCTCCTTCCATCCTCGAGGTTGCCGGTGCCAGGGACATTGCCGTCGAGTTTTTCACTCTGTCCAAGAGCTACAACATGCCGGGCTGGCGCGTCGGCTTTATGGTGGGCAATCCCGAGCTGGTTTCGGCCCTCGCCCGTCTCAAGAGCTATTTCGACTACGGGACCTTCACGCCCATTCAGGTGGCTGCGATCCTCGCTTTGGAAGGTCCGCAGGGATGCGTTGCTGAAATTCGCGACAACTATGAGCGCCGTCGCGACTGCCTGGTCAGCGGCCTGAACAAACTTGGCTGGGAGGTGCCTTCACCGCGCGCCACCATGTTTGTCTGGGCGCCGATCCCCGAACCCTGGCGCTCGCTCGGCTCCCTTGAGTTCTCCAAACGCATGTTGCAGGAGGCGAAGGTCGCGGTCAGTCCAGGCATCGGTTTCGGCGAATACGGCGACCATCACATCCGCTTTGCGTTGATTGAAAACGAAGAGCGCACCCGCCAGGCACTGCGCGGCATTCGTCAGATGCTGCAGGGGACTTAGCCCCGCTGTCAGCGCGAACCATCTCTTGCTCGGCGCATCGACCTCCGCAAAATCTGACGGTTCGGCTACGTTATCCTAGCCACACCACGCGCTATGCCTGCTCCAGATCTTTCGTTCTCCGCAATCGAAATTGCCCGTTTGCATGACAACTCCATCGCCCTCTGGCATGACGATCTGGCTGGTGTCGTACCGGCGTCGAGCCCCCTCTACGAGAAAGTGCTCGCTCAGAATCGCGCCAACTTCGACCTTTGGCATACAGAGGACCGTGCTCGTGATCCCTCTGCCTCGGACCGCGAGATTGCCGAGGTCAAGCGTGCCATCGATCGTTTGAATCAGACCCGCAACGATCTCGCCGAACAATGCGACACCATGCTACTCGATGCTCTTCGTGCGTCAGAATTGCCCAACTCTGAAGGTGAACTCAGCTCGGAGAGTCCCGGCCTGATGATCGACCGGCTCTCAATCCTCGCCCTCAAGCTCTACCACACCGTCGAACAGATTTCCCGTTCGGATGCACCGCAGGGCCACGCGGAGCGCAATCGCGAGCGCCTCGCCTTTCTCACCGAGCAGCGCAACGACCTCATCGGCTGCCTCGACCGCCTTTGGTCTGAGGTCCTCACGGGTACTCGCCGCTTCAAGGTCTACAGGCAACTGAAGATGTATAACGATCCAGGCCTGAACCCATACATCTACGGCAAATCGGTCGATTCTTCTCCAGGGAAATCCTCGCCAATTCAGGATCGAGGCGCAGTGTAACGGAGACTTCTACTCGCGGGTGCGTCGCACGAGCCGATGGCGTGCGATGGTTACAACCGGCGTTCGCGCTTTCAGCGCCGCTGACAACATCTCCTGAACGGAAATGGACATAATGCATTTCCTCTGATTTTCTATGCAGACCTGCAGGTTGCAGTGAGAGCATTCCACTTTGTGATAAACGACCTCGTGTCCTCTGCCCGCTGGGAACCAGGTTCCACGGCGGATCCTCGATGAAAAGACGATCGCGCAGGGCACACCATAGGCCGCTGCCAAATGCATTTGTCCGCTGTCGGGCCCCAGGAATAACTCCGTACGCCGCAAAACGGCAGCCGTTTCGCGCGGCGGCAGCCCACACAGATTTGCAACCGGCCCTCGCCACTCTGCGGCTGCGTACTCGGTCATGGCGGCATCCTCTTTCGCCCCCACAAGAACCAGACCGTGTTCGGGCATTTCCGAGCTGAGCCGGCCCAGCAGCTTGCGCCAGTTATCCTGTCCCCAGTCCTTGGCCTGCATCTTCGTTCCCGGCCCGCAGGCGATCAGAGGTCGACCGGCAAAACTCTTCAGAAGATCCGAAGCAGTCTTTTCCTCATCCGGCGTCAACCGCAGATCCCAGTTGGCGAGGTCATCTATCTCCACTGTGCCCAGTTCGTGCACGCATCGGAGCAACCGGGCCGCCTCCCTCTCCCACAGTCCGGTCTCCGCGTCGTAGAGAGAATCGCCCATATCTCCCTTTGGAAACCCAACCATCCGCCGCACTCCGCAGAGCCGGAAAAACCACCAGTCTCGCTTTTCCGTGTTGCGAAGACCCATCAGATAAACCACAACCTGGGGGCGAAATCGCACGATCTTCCACCAAAGGCGTGCCAAATCCCTGAAGCTCCGCGTTTTCCAGGGGTAATCCATATATCCCTCGACCAGCCCCGAGTCCTTCAGCACAGCAAACGCAGCCGGCGCATTGGAGTGCGTCGGCATGTTCGTCAGCAGCACGCGTTTAGCCTCGGGAAATGCTCGTTCCACCAGATGGAGAGCCGGCAATGCCACAACCGTATCGCCGAGGCTTCCCAACCGATAAATAAGCACCCGTTTGACCATCGATCCCTTTTCGGACATGTTCTGATACCCCGTCCAACCGGATCCGGACGGCAATCCAGGTAACTCTCGAACTCTCTTTGACGAGGAGTGAGCCTATCTAATTATCATTGCAAAGCTGCTGTCGAGGACCGCATCGAATTCAGCCTGGTGGACGGGTCGGTCGCACCGTAGTGAAAAACGCGTTGTTGTCTGGGCCATTCCGCTGATCGCGGCCCGCTCGTCGCCTCAGGAAAGCCCACCCCGACATCCCGCATGTGCGACGATCCCGGACGCCCGACGCTCAGATACGTGAACCCATGCTGCGCCATCGTGTCCGGCTCATAAAGATTGCGCCCGTCGATGATGATGGGATAACGCAGCGTGTAGTGCAGCCGCTGCAGATCCAGCTGAGCGAACTCTTCCCACTCGTTCAGAATCAGCAGGGCATCGGCATCCTGGGCCGCCGCATAAGCGTCGTCGGCATAGTGCATCTGCGCGCCCGCCGGCAGCACTTCCTTTGCCCGCTCAACGGCTGCCGGGTCATACGCCGTCACGACCGCGCCTTCATGCAGCAGTTGTCGCACGATATCAATCGCCGGCGATTCCCGGATATCGTCCGTACCGCCCTTGAACGCCAGGCCTAGTACCCCAAGTCTCTTTCCGCGGAAGGTCCACAGAGCTGAGCGCACCTTCTGAAAGAAGCGCCGCCTTTGCTCGGCATTAATTTTTTCTACTTCCCGGAGCAGGCTGAAGTCCACTCCCATTTGCTCGGCCACATGCCGGAAGGCGGCCACGTCCTTGGGGAAACACGATCCGCCATAGCCAATTCCCGCGCGCAGAAAACGTGGGCCGATCCTGCTGTCCAGGCCCATACCGCGTGCCACTTCCTCAACGTCGGCGCCCGCCGCTTCGCAAAGGTTTGCCACAACATTAATAAACGAGATCTTTGTCGCCAGAAACGCATTGGAGGCATGCTTGATGATCTCTGCCGCCTTCGTCGAAGTCACCTGCATTGGTGGCGGATCCGATGCCGCCCTTGGCCCCGGTACCGCCTGCGGACGACGATAGTAGCTGCCTGAAACCAGCGGTTCATATGTGATTCTGAGCAATTCCTCCGCCCGTCGAGTGTCCGCGCCCAGGACAATGCGGTCAGGATGCAGGAAGTCCACCACGGCCGTCCCTTCCCGCAGAAATTCCGGATTCGAGGCAACGTCGAAAAGATCCCTGGAGACGCCGTTTCGTTCGATCACGCGCCGGATCCATTCATTGGTGTACACCGGCACCGTGCTCTTCTCCACGATGACTTTGTAATCGCTGATCGACCGGGCTATTTCACTCGCGACCGCGTCCACATAGGAAAGATCCGCGCTTCCGGTGTGGCTCTGTGGCGTTCCCACAGCGATAAAAATCACCTGCGCTGTCTGCGCCGCCGATCGCAGGTCCGTTGTGAACTCCACCAGATTTGCCCGATGCCGCCCCAGCAATTCCGGCAGGTATTCCTCGTGGATCGGGACCCCGCCTTCGCTGAGCAGGCGAATTCTGGCCTCGTCGTTGTCGACACAGATCACGCGATGGCCCATCTCCGCCAGACACGCCGAAGCCACCAGCCCGACATAGCCGGACCCAACCACTGCGATGGAAATACCCTGGATCATTGCTCCTCAGATTTCTCGATTCTTTAACGTGATTTCCGCCCCCCGTGCTCAGACCCCACAGGAAAAATGCGGCTCCGCATTTCATGGGTACCCCAATTCTGTTGGTCCACGGAGGCCCGCTCGAAGTCATCCTAGCATGCGCTTTCGGCCGCAATCCGGCCGCTTTCTCAGTCTCTTCCCACGCCCCTGATTTACAATGCCCCTGTGATCGCTCTTGCCCGAGCCTGCATGACCGGAATGACCTGGATCTTCTTCATCGGCGTCGCCGGGTCCCTCCTCGTCATCATCATCAGCTTCTTCGAAGACCTGAACGAACTCGTCGGCAAAGAGTAGATCCCATGCCTACCCCGGATCACCCGCTGTGGTAGCCGCTCCCCAGCCCCTCCCCGCCCAGCCGTCGCGCGCATCACTCCGTCTGCCTATCCTGCTCGCCTTTGCTTCTTCGATTCTCCTCGACTTCTGCTTCCCGGTCGCGGGACCCCTCCCACCCTGGCGCGGCATCCTCGCCTGGTTCGCCCTCGTCCCTTTGCTCTGGGCGCTCCTCACTCCTGCCCAGGCCGAGCACCCCCGCTACCTCCGCCGCGCCGCCCTCATCGCGTGGCTTTCCGGACTCCTCTGGTACATCCTCAACTGCTACTGGATCTACCAGACCATGCACCTCTACGGAAACATGCCCCCGATTGGCGCCGCCGGCATGGTCTTTGCCTTCAGCGCCATCCTCGGCCTCTACTTCGGCCTCTTCGGATTTCTCCTCGCCCTCATTCGCCGCCGTCTCGGCCTGACCGCCGCCCTCGTCCTCGCCCCGTTCCTCTGGACCGCCCTCGAACTCGCCGCCGCCCGCATCACCTCCGTCCCCTGGGATCAGCTCGGCTACGCCCAGGTCGATAATCTCTTCCTCACCCATCTCGCCCCGTGGACCGGCGTCTATGGCCTGTCTTTCGTCCTCATCGGCGTCAACGCCCTCTTTGTCGGAGCCATGCTTACCGTCGCCCGCACACGGCTCATCTGCATCGTCTCCGGAATCCTCCTCGTCTCCATCCTCCAGCCCGGCTCTTTCGTGGCCGCGCCGGCTTCATCCACGTCCGACTACGCCGTTCTCCTCCAGCCCAATATCAACGTCGCCGCCGCAGACGCCACCACGTGGCCCGGCCTCCAGTGGAACGGTCAGCTCTCCTGGATCCTTCAGCAGGATGCCCGCACCTGCGCACCCGCCTTCACCGGCGTGCCCACCCTCGCGCATCCGCCCACGCCACCCACCGACTGCGCGCAGAACACCCCGCCCCCCGGCGTTATTCTGTGGCCCGAAACCGCCTCCTGGTTTCAAAGCGATCAGCCCCGCACCCTCGATGCCATGCGTACCGTCGCCACCGCCGCCCATGCTCCCGTCATCGCCGGCATGCTCGGACACGACGCCCGCGGCTTCTACAACTCCGGCGTCTTCGCCAATCCCGACGGCTCCGTCCAGGGACGCTACGACAAGATCCACCTCGTCCCCTTCGGCGAATACATCCCTTACCGCCAGCTCTTCTTCTTCGCCCCCAAGCTCACCCACCAGCTTGAAGACCTCCAGCGCGGCACGTCCCGCTCCGTCTTCCACGCCGACGGCCACACCTTCGGCCTCTTCATCTGTTACGAATCTGTCTTCGCCGACGAGATCCGCCACTTCGCCCTCAACGGCGCCCAGGTCCTCGTCAACATCTCTGACGATGGCTGGTACGGAGACACCTCCGCTCCCTGGCAGCACCTCAACATGACCCGCATGCGCGCCATCGAAAACCACCGCTGGCTCCTGCTCGACACCAATTCCGGAGTCACCACCGTCATCGATCCCAGCGGCCGCGTCACCCTCTCCGCCCCACGCCACACCCTCACGTCCCTCGTCGCCCGCTACGGATACCGCTCTGACCTGACCTTCTATACCCGCCACGGCGACGTATTCGCGTACCTCTGTGTGATCCTCGCCTGCGCCGCTCTCGGATTCGCCCTCCTCCGCCGTCCAATCGCGAATCCCTGATCCTTCCCGTGCCCTGTTTGCTTTCTGTGCCCTGTGGCCTGTGGCCTTTCTATCCGCTATCCGCTGTACGCTAGACTTTAAGAATGCTTTCCGATTTAGAATTCGCCTACGCTCCCGTCCGCGAAAAAGTCCGCGGCCTGCGGGAGTATCTTTGACGCCCCCCGCCTCCGCTCCCAGTTAGCCGCCCTCGAACAAAAGCTCTCGGACCCCGCCGTCTGGGCCAATCCCGCACAGTCGCAGCCGCTCATGCGCGACAAGAAGCGCATCGACACACAGCTTGCCGACGACGCCGAACTCGAGCGCCGCACCGGCGACATCGACGCTTACTTCGAGTTAGCCCGCGACGCCAAATCCGAAGCCGATCAGGAAGTCGCCGCGATCCTCGTCGACCTGGACAAAGAAATCAAAGCCCTCGCCGACCTCGCCGAGCAGATGGAAGCCCGCACCATGCTCTCCGGCGAAACCGACCCCCTCAACGCCATCGTCACCGTCCACCCCGGCGCCGGCGGCACCGAGTCCCAGGACTGGGCCGAGATGCTCCTCCGCATGTATCTCCGCTGGGCCGAGCAGCAGGGCTTCAAAACCGAAATGAACGACTATCAGGACGGCGAAGAGGCCGGCATCAAATCCGCCACCTTCACCATCACCGGCGAGAACGCCTTCGGCCTGCTCAGCGGAGAAACCGGCGTCCACCGCCTCGTCCGCATCTCCCCCTTCGACCAGGCCAAGCGCCGCCACACCAGCTTCGCCTCCGTCTACGTCTCGCCTGAAATCGATGACTCGATCGAGATCGACATCAAGCCCGACCAGATCCGCACCGACACCTACCGCTCAGGCGGCAAAGGCGGCCAGCACGTCAACACTACGGACTCGGCCGTCCGCATCACGCCATCTCCCACGAACATCGTGGTGCAGTGCCAGAACGAGCGCTCCCAGCACAAGAACAGGGAGAAGGCGATGAAGATGCTGCGATCTCGTTTGTATGAATACGAGCTGGAAAAGAAGCACGCCGCCACCCGCAAAATCGAGGACTCGAAGTTAGAAATCAACTTCGGCTCCCAGATCCGCAGCTACGTCCTGCAGCCCTACCGCATCGCCAAAGACCACCGCACCAAGGTAGAAGTCGGCGACGTCGACAAGGTGTTGGACGGCTACCTCGACCCGTTCATCCGCGGGTATCTGCTGATGAAGCGGCAAGGCGGAGTGCCGGTCGCGGCTGGCTCGGACGACGATCTGGAGTAGCGCGCCCGCGATCCGTGTTTCACCGATAGGATTCTAGAGGAGAACGTTGCAAATGTCGCAAATTGAATCGAAGCCTCGCCAACTCCAGGTGGTCCAGGCCGTTTGCGGCACATTTCATCATTTCGACTTGGCTCGGGAACTCGAGTCACGCGGTTATCTGAATCGGATTTATTCGACATTTCCGTGGATTCGCCTCCAGCGGGAATCGGTTCCCCATGCCAAAGTGGGCACTTTTCCATGGATCCATACGCCACAATTCGTGCTTAGCCGTCGCAGGCTGATTCCCGCTCGGCTGAACACAGAAATCTCGCTGGTCATGTTCCACACCTTCGATGCATGGGTCTCCAACCGCTTGCCCCATTGTGATGCTTTCATCGCCATTTCCGGAACCGGTCTCAAATCCGGCCAAAAGCCCAGGCAATGGGTGCACACTACTTCTGCGATCGCGGTTCGTCGCATATCCGTTATCAGGATCGGATTCTTCGCGAAGAGTATGCCCTTTGGGGCATGGCGCGCGATGAGATTGTCGATCGGCGCATGATCGCTCGGGAAGAAGCGGAGTACGAGCAGGCGGATGCGATCACCGTTCCCTCGGAGTTCGCTCGCGGCTCCTTCATCGAGATGGGCGTGCCGTCGGGAAAAATCCATAAGATCCCTTATGGCGTCCGCCTCGATCAATTTCACCCCAGCGGAGAGCCACCGTCGGGCTGTTTCGAGGTTTTGTTTGCTGGTTCAGTGAGCCTGCGCAAGGGTGTTCCGTATCTTCTTCAGGGCTTTGCCAAACTACGTCACCCGCACAAGCGGCTGAGGATCGCTGGTAACATCAGCCCGGAAATTCGTTCCGTTTAGCCCGGTTGCCCGAGGAAAACGTAGAGTTCCTCGGTTCGGTTCCGCAGGATCGCCTCGCCGGACTCATGAGCACCAGCCACGTGATGGTCTTGCCATCAATCGAGGAGGGGCTCGCGCTGGTACAGGCCCAGGCAATGGCCTGCGGTTGTCCGTTGATCAGCAGCCGGAACACCGGGGGAGAAGATCTCTTTACAGATGGTCTCGAGGGGTTTTTGATCCCTGTCCGTTCTCCTGGAATAATCGCCGAACGGTTGCAGCAGCTTGCTGATGATTCCGCCCTTCGCCAGCGCATGCGCGAAGCCGCACTCCGGCGCGTGCAGCGGATCGGAGGATGGAGGGACTATGGAGACAAATGGGTCGAGTTGCTCAGAGGCTAAGTTTGCTCGAGGCCATGTTAGGTGTCATGATTTGATCATCAAACCACCGAGAATGTTCGCTCACCCAACCATACAGGTAGGTTTCTTGTGATCTGGAACATCTGCCGAATCAGCAACCACAGCTTCCTGCCTCAACTGATCGACTCGAATTCGATATCGTATTTGGGGCCTATGACGGCGATTTCACCAGAGCGATCTTGCGCCGGTTCGGTTGCCGCGTGATTGCGGCTGAACCCGTTGAGGAACTCGTTCACCGAGTACCGGCCCATCCGAATCTTCAAGTGCTGCCGGTCGCGGTCGGCGGAGAGAATCAATCCGTCCATCTCAATGTGTTTGCGGCGAGATGTGCGAGTGTTTTGCCCCAGGAGTCGGTGGAATTAACGAGGTGTCAACCTATCGAGATGATCACGTTTCGCGAACTTCGCCGCCGCGCCGGCGTCGATCGAATCGATCTCTTAAAGATCGATATCGAAGGGGCGGAAATCGGAATGTTCGATGACTGCACTGATGAAGAGCTAAGCTCGATTGGCCAGATCACGGTCGAATTTCACGCGTTCCTTTTCCCGAACAACATGCGGCCGTGACCCGCATTTGCAAACGAATGGGAGCGATAGGTTTCTGGGTACTGCCGTTCTCGCTTGACTCCACCGACGTACTGTTCCTGAATCGTCGCACTGGCGTAAGTCTGCTCGAAATCGCTTATCTGCGAACGTTTGTGCGGTATGGGCGCGGATTATTCAGGCGTATTCGCAGGCTGGAACCGTTTGCCAGGGTCTGGCCTTAAACCGAAGGCAAATGCAAAGTGCTCCTCTCCACTTCATTAAAAAAGCACTCCGCACGGCTTCCTCGAGAAGCATCTACGAACTGCAAACTTGTTTCCTGGTAAGTTGGTATCCAGGCGCACATCGTGCAATTCATGCTTGCGTAACCGGAGGGGACATGAGACCGGATGTGAAATCGGAGGTGGAAGCACAGCGGGATTACTACAGGAGAACGGCGGCTTCGTACGATCACTGCCACGTGGAGAGCAAAGGGGAGCACGATTTTGCGGCAGCCTTTCTTCTATCGATGGTCACGCATCTCGAGATTCGATCGGTTATCGACCTCGGCTCCGGGACCGGACGAGTTCTCCTCAAAACGAAGGAGTCCTTTCCGCAGCTGAAAATATTGGGCGTTGAACCCGCGGAGAATCTGCGCAATATCGGCTACTCCAAGGGACTCTCTCCAGATGAACTCGTGGATGGAGACGCACAGCAACTGAGCTATGCGGATGGGTCTTTCGATCTGGTATGCGAATTTGGGGCGCTGCATCACATACCCGAGCCGAGCAAGGCTGTTTCGGAAATGCTGCGAGTCTCTGCGAAGGCCATTTTCATTTCGGACTCCAACAATTTTGGGCAAGGGTCTTTGGCGGGGCGCAGTTTGAAGCAGGCGCTGCGAGCCTTGGGGCTCTGGCAGATGGCGAACTTCGTCAAGACAAGAGGCAAAGGCTATTCCGTCTCAGAGGGGGACGGCCTTTCCTATTCATATTCCGTCTTTAGCAACTACGCTGGCAGGTGCCGAGGGAGTGACCGCAGGGTCCATCTATTGAACAGCACATCTGCTGGAATAAATCTCTATCGTTCGGCCTCCCACATCGCGCTGCTGGCGTGAAGTAGCAGCTGCAGGTTGTATATCCCTTCGCTTGAACAGGAAACAGGCCTTCCAAAGCGGCATTGAGTTCGAACGCTCGGATGTCGCGAGCTCCGCGTTCATTTTGTCCCACTCGCCGGCTATTGGCCCCATCGCACTTAGCGACGATAATGGCTTCAGGTCTCGTATGGCCGACTCCAGTCCGCCGCGCCTTCCAAGTCGGCCTCGAAGCCATGAAGGCGCATCGCGCCGGTGGACCCACCGAAATCGTCGTGCCCGCAGAGGCCGTGCCCCGAGCACTGCTCCGAGATCACGCCTCCGGCAAAAGCCATGCCCCACCGGCGCCTCACCGGGGCCCCCAGCGAGCCGCGTTTGCTCGATGGGGTGGTCACCATTCGCACCTCCGAAAAAGACTGGCTCGCCCGCCTCACCGAGGGCACCGCCGCCACGCCCAGGTGGACCTCATCGACGACGCCGGCGCCGGCATCGACCCCGCCCGCCAGTCCCTCCTCCAGATGGGCCTCTCCGGCCGCCTCTCCCGCCGCGAGTGGACCGCCGTCTCCGTCTCCGGCGGCATGACGGTCTTCGGCGCCGGACTCATCGTCGCCGCCATCGTCGACCCCGACCCCACCTCCAAACTCGGCCTCCTCGTCGGCAGCGGAGCCCTCCTCGCCCTCACCGGCGGATTCCAGACCATCCACCTCCTCCTCACCCGCCTCCGCCCACCCTCCATCACCATCTCCCCCCGAGGCATCCACATCACTGGCACGGCGAAAACAGCCGATAATCTGTCCACGGGGGCAGTGATGGCAAACGCCAGCTATTCAATGAACTGATGGAAGGCATCGAGGAGATGAAGGCGCATCGCGAGGGGAAAATTACGCTCCGCTCCTTCCGCTACGAGCTCCCTCAACCGCAGGACCCCGCCTCGACCGCAACCCCCGCCAGGGGTCCGGCGCAAGCCGGACGGCGGAGAAAGCCCCGGCTTTCAAGCCGGGGAAAATGACGCGCCGACGGGCGCCTTCCTTTACGAGCCCCCTCAACCGCAGGACCCCGCCTCGGCCGCAATCCCCGGCCGCAGGGGTCCGGCGCAAGCCGGACGGGGGAGGAAGCCCTGGCTTTCAAGCCGGGGAAAATGACGCGCCGACGGGCGCCTCCCTTTACGAGCCCCTCAACTGCAGGACCCCGCCTCGGCCCAACCCCGCCAGGGGTCCGGCGCAAGCCGGACGGCGGAAAAAGCCCCGGCTTTCAAGCCGGGGAAAATGACGCGCCGACGGGCGCCTTCCTTGCTGCCGCAGGCTCTGTCCGCGCAGCTCGGAACGAGCGCAGCGGACTCTCCCCATCCAGTACCTACGTACCGTTCGCACTGCCAATTCTTCTTGCACTCAGCCGCCACGCATTCCAAACTGGACATGCGCAGAGCCCTGCCCATCCAGGACTTTTCGCTTTTGCCCCTCCACCAAGGTGGAGTTCCGACGCTCTTTGAGACGACCGCCCGCTTTCCCGTTCCCGGCCCAATCTGAACGAGGCCCGGACGCCGCAAGGTAATACCCAAAGGGTATTACCCTCCATTCATCGCAGAATCAGCGATTTGCCTTTCTTCAACACCAGGGGGTACGTCCGCATTGCCAATGGATGACGGCCATCCAGGCTTCAGAGCCTTGTTAAGTGCCTCTGCCTGACACACTTACGCAGTTCTGGATGGACAAGTGCCATGTTTTGACACACATAGACACTTGCGTGAATTTTTTGTTAGCCCTTGAGCACCGGAAACGCCGTGATCCTCAGCTTCGCTGCGTACGGCAAAAGCGTCAGCCGCTCTTCCGCAGCTTCGCTGGCGACAGGGCTTTCCGGCAGTGGATTCGCGGCTCCATCATCGGCGACCCAGGAAGTCACCTGACGTCCACGAGCCGCGATGCGAACGCCCGTGTCCTTTGCCGAAAAGGGAACGGCGCCAATCGGCGTCTCCGTCACGGCCAGGTCCTTCTCCGGATGCGCCGGATCGACGGCCAGCGCGTAATTCCACTCGCGCGTTGGGAAGACCTGCCAGTCGGCGGATTTTTCGCCGTGCTGCTGCAGCTTGACCAGTCTTTCAACCTGGAGCGAGAAAACCAGAGAACCCCGTTCAACGGCAACCGCCTGGTTGAACCAACGCGAGGTGCGCAACCGCATGGGAAAGTGAGGGTGACGCGGTCGCCGGGTTTCCACGTCCGCTCGATGCGAGCGAAGCCGCATGATTGAACGGTTCGGACCGACGCGCTGGCCGTTGATTCGGATCGTGTTCCGGCGGCCCACTCCGGAATGCGGAGGTGGAGGGGAAAGGCGAGCGGCTTTTCCGGATTGACGGTCAGCGAAACCGATCCGCGAAACGGATAGTCCGTTTCTTCGGTTACGGTGACGGCGGTTCCGCGAACGAGCGTCGAACTTCGCAAGGAGCGTAAGCGGCGGCGACTAGTCCGTCTTCGCGGTCTGGTCCTGCGCGCCGGACAGCATCCAGAGGCTGTTGGCGAACTTTGGCCAGCCCTGATTGAAGTTCGCGGTGCAGCAGCCGAAGTTGGGCGCGAGTCCGAAGAGGTTGGACTCGGGCCCGTCAGAAACCCAGGGTTTGTGGTGCAGGCTGCACTCGACCTGATTGGGCTCCTGATTATATTGGTGCGCCCACATATCGTCGGTGAGGGTGCCGGGAAGCGCGTTGAAGGCGAGGCTTTCGAGGCGGTCGCCGAGTGCGGATCCGGTGATGGCCAGGGCGCGCTCGAGCGAGAACATGTACTCGACGACGGTGCAGAGCTCGGATCCGTGCGAGGATCGGGGCCGGCGAGATGCTCGTCGCAGGAGAACATGCCGTTGGGCAGTCCGTGATATTGTCGAGCTCGGCGATCATCCGCAGTACCGCGGCGCGGTCAGCGTGAGCCGGAGACGAGCGACCAGACGGGGCCGGTTTTAAGGGCCTGTCCATTATTGACGCCGTGGGTAGCGAGACCGGATCGTTGAGGCCCTGACCCTGCGCGAGCTTGAGGAAGGCGGCGGTGCAGGGTTGCGTGTACTGGAAGTGGGCGAAGTCGGCGATCCAGTCGTAACCCTGCTGGTGGAGCAGGCGGGCGAGTTCCAGCAGATACGGCGAGCCGGTGCGGTTGTAGAGCCAAAGGACGGAGAGGACGTTGTCCTGCCAACGGAACTTGCCCCAGTCGCGGAGCGGGCGTGAGGGCAGAGTGACAAGCTGATAGCGGAAGTAGCGGTCCATGAGCGGGAGGACGCGCGGGTCGCCGGTGAGCTCCTGATATTGCGTGAGGGCTTTGAGCATGACGATGCGCGGCCACCAGTCATTGTTTGGGCGGGGCCGATCATGCCGTTGGGCCAGGGGTGGTCGAGGGTCCAGTCGACGAAGCGCTGGGCGAGAGCTTTGAGGCGGGCGTCGTTGACGAGGTAGGCGAGGGGGAGGAGGCCGTCGAGGTAGTAGGGGCCGCGCTCCCAGCTTTCGCCGGTGCCGCCGAGCCATCCGGAGTTGGGGCCGACGTCGGGCCAGATTGCGTAGAGGTGTCCGGAGAGGCCAGAGGCCTGAATGCGGAGCTGATCGAGGAGCCAGCCGCGAGGGCGGATAGATCCGAGGGGCAGAAAGAAGAAGGCCGAGGGCGTGAGCGGGGCGCGCGATCTTTGACGGCGGGCTGCAGATTGCGGACGGCGGCGGCCGCGGTTCGGGTGATCGATGCGGGGAGTGTGGAGGCGATGGCGGCGGCGAGTCCGCGAAGGAGGGTGCGGCGAGTGGGTCCGCTGGTGGAATTGCCCATTGATTCGATTATGGCGCAGATTGCCGGGCGATCCAGCGGCGGGCACGAACGAGTGGGGATTCACGCCAATTGGGTTGCGAGGTGGCAGGGCGTTGCGTATAGTTCGAGCAAAGATGCAAACGTAAAAATAATGCGAAAAGGGGTGGTTGCATGGCGGCAGGCGAGGCCACGGCGGTGATCGGAAAGTCGGTGCAGATCCGCGGAGAAGTAAAAGGCAACGAGGATCTGGTGGTGGAAGGGGTTGTGGAAGGCACGATCACGTTGAGCGGGAACCGTCTGACGGTGGGCCAGCATGCGCGCGTGAAAGCGAATGTGGTGGGACGCGATGTGATCGTCCTGGGAGTGCTGGAAGGCGATGTGCAAGCGACCGGGACGCGTGGAGCTGCGGGCCGGAAGCCATGTGAGCGGGAATATTCGCGCGGCGCGGCTGTCGTGGAAAGCAACGCAATTTATTCAGGCAAGGTTGAGCTGGACGGGACGGGCGCGGGTTCTGAGGGCGCAAAGGCCGCGGGGCAGAGGGGGGAAAGCGGCAGGCAAGGTGGAAGCGAGTTCGCCGGCAGCGGCTCGGCGTAGCCATCCGGATACAGAAAAGAGGCTCCGCATCGTGGATGCGGAGCCTCTTTGTTTGACGCGAGGCCGCTATTCGGAGAAGTGCACGGTCTTGCTGAGGGGCAGGTCGGCGGACTGGAGGAGCCGGCGAAGATCTTGTAGTCGCCGGGAGCGAGTTCGAAGCTGTTTTTGTCTACGTTGAAGATCGACAGATAGACTGGGTCGATTTTGACGGTGACGGTTTTGGAATCGCCGGGGGCCAGCTCGACGCGGTCCCAGGCGATGAGGCGCTTGAAATTTGACTCTTCGGTGGAAGCGGGCAGGGAGGCGTAGATTTGCGCGACTTCTGCGCCTGCCTGATGACCGGTGTTGCGGACGGTGAAGGTGATGGTGTTCGTGCCGGTGTCGACGTTCAGGCCGGAAAATTCATACGTAGTGTAGGAGAGGCCGAAGCCGAAGGGGAAGAGCGGCTTGAGCTCTTTCGCTCAAACCATCTGTAACCGACGCGGCCACCTTCGACGTTGTAGTCGACGTTGAAGTTCGGGTCGTTCGCCCGCCCGCGTGTCGTGCGCCTCGGGTTGTTGCCGGTGGCGGTTTGAGGAGGTTCAGGCCGGAAACGTGGGGATGGGGCAGGTCCGTCCTCGGTGGGCGAAGGTGACGGGCGAGTTTCCGGAGGGGTTGACGCGGCCGAAGAGGATATTGGCGATGGCCTGGCCGCCGGCGATGCCGGGATACCAGGATTCGAGGATGGCTTTGACGTGCGGAGCCCAGGGCATGTTGACGGGACCGCCGTTTTCGAGGACGACGATAGTGTTGGGGTTGGCCGCGGCGACGGCTGCAACCAGCGCGTCCTGATGGTCGGGCAGGCTGAGGGTAGCGGCGTCCTGGCCTTCGGACATCGGCTGCGTGACGAAGACGATGGCGACCTGTGCGGCTTGGCGGCCTGGCGGCGCGGCGGGGCGATGCCGTCGTCGAAGGTGATGGTGGCGTCGGGGGCAGCCTGTTCACGAATGTAACTTGAGAGGCGAGGAAGGGAAGTAGACGGGCTTGCCCCAGATGGATGCGCCTTGGGTGCGGGTCGATCGCGTTGCCGCCGGGGGCGTCGACCTGGGCGGAGCCGCCACCGGAGAGACGCCGACGTCGGAGTGTCCGCCGATGATGGCGATGATGTGGACGTCGGCGGCTTAGAGGGGAAGGATATTGCCGGCGTTCTGCAGGAGGACGAGACTTTCGTCGGCGATCTTCTGGGCGTCGTCGCGGCCGCGGAAGGGATCGACGACCTGGGGGAAGGGGGGGATTGTCGATGACGCCGACCGCGAACATGCTGCGGACGATGCGATGGACCATGTCATCGAGGCGAGCCTGGGGACCTGGCCGGACAGGACGGCCTGCTTCAGAGGATCGCTGAAGAAGCTCGTCGCCAGGCTGGTCCATGTCGAGACCTGCGAGCGCGGCGTTGACGGTGGAGTGGGTTCCGCCCCAGTCGGAGAGGACGAAGCCCTTGAAGTCCCAGTCACGTTTGAGGACCTGGTTGAGGGGTAGTCGTTCTCGCAGGCAGTGGTCGCCGAGTTGATGTGGTTGTAGGAGCACATCACGCCGGCGGGATTGGCGATGTCGATGGCGATCTGGAAGGCGAGCAGGTCGGTTTCGCGCACGGAGCGCTGGTCGATTGGGCGTTGAGGTGTTGCGGCCGGTCTCCTGATCGTTGAAGGCGTAGTGCTTGATGTCGCCCATGACCTGGTTGGACTGGACGCCGCGCGCGAGCTCGCCAACCATAGTGCCGGCGAGGATGGGATCTTCGCTGGCGTATTCGAAGTTGCGGCCGTTGCGGGGATCGCGGGCGATATCGACACCGCCGCCGATGGACATGTTGTAGCCGGATTCGCGAAGCTCGCGGCCGATGACGCTGCCGTAAAGGAAGGGGGCGTGGTGATCCCAGCTGCAGGCGGCGCCGTTAACGGAGGGCAACAGAGTTGCGTAGTGGGAGCCTTGGGCGGCGATGACGGACGCCGACGGCAGAGTCGGCCATATTGACGCCGGGGATGCCGAGGCGGGGAACGCCCTCCATGTAGCCGGCATTGCCGAGGGAGCCTTTGGGAATTTCCGCTTTCTCGCGAAGGCCGTTCCAGCCCGTGCCGTGGACGAAGTTCATCTTTTCGTCGAGAGTCAATTCTTTGATGACGAGGTCGGCGCGCTCGTCAGGTGAGAGCGACTTGTTCATCCAGGGACGATTGGGGGCCTGACTTTGAGCGAAGGCATTGTGGCCGGGGACAAAAATGGCGAGGGCAAAGAGGGCAGCGGCGGCGCACGACAGGGTGCGACGCAGAGAAAAAACCGGGAGAGACATAAGCACCTCGGACGAGCGTCATGCTACGCGCCAGAAAGACCAGCGTCAAGATGAAGCGTTTTAGTGGCTGGTCCGGTGATATGCGTGCGTCTGCCGGAAAGACTTACCACAGAGGCACGGAGAACGCAGAGAGGCACTTTCAGTCCATGAGCTTTTCGGCGAGGTAGACGAAGGTTTCGGCCCATGTGTGGGCTTCCTGTTGCAGGTCGGCGCCGGCGCCATGGCCACCTTCAGTGATTTCGTCGTAGAGGAAAGGCTCGTGGTACTCCTCCATTTTGGCGGCGAATTTGCGGGCGTGCTGGGGACCGACGCGATCGTCGGCAGTGGTGGTGAAGATGAAGGGCTCAGGGTACTTCACGTCGGGCTTGAGCTGGTTGTAGGGCGAGATCTTCTCGAGAAAGGCGCGCTCGGCCGGAACGGTGACGGATCCGTACTCGCCGACCCAGCTGGCTCCGGCGGCGATGTTTTCGAAGCGAAGCATGTCGAGGAGGGGCACCTGGATGACGATGGCGTGGTACAGATCCGGGTGCTGGGTCATTTCAACGCCCATGAGCAGGCCGCCGTTGGAGCCGCCGATGATGCCGAGGTGCGGGGTGGAAGTGATCTTCCGGGCGATGAGATCCTGCGCCACGGCGGCGAAGTCATCATAGATGCGCTGTCGATGAGTCTTGAGGCCGGCTTCGTGCCAGGCAGGACCAAACTCGCCGCCGCCGCGGATATTGGCGAGGACGAAGACGCCGCCGTTCTCGAGCCAAAGCTTGCCGCGGATGGTGGAGTAAGTGGGTGTCGAAGAAACCTCGAAGCCGCCGTAGGCGTTCAGGAGGGTGGGATTCTTTCCGTTGTACGGCATGTTTTTGGGATGGACAACGAAGTAGGGGATGCGGGTGCCGTCTTTGGAGGTGGCAGAGAGCTGGTCGACCGTGTCGTGAGAGGCGTCGAAGAGGGCGGGCTCGGATTTGGAGGGCGTGAGCTTCGCGGTGGCAGCGTCGCCGGCGAGGAGGGAAGACGGAGTGAGAAAGCTGGTGACGCTGAGGAAGAAGGCATCGCTGGTGTCGCTGGCTGTGACGATCCCGATGGTGCTGTTGGAGGGGACGTTGAGGCACGGTGGGTCCAGCCGTCCTGCCCGGTGGGTGCGTAGACGTATGCCTGGCCGAGCACGTGCTTCAGGGTGGTGATGATAACGTGGGAGCGCGTGGTGGCGACTTCGTTGAGGAATTCGTCGGAGGTGGGCGCGAAGACGATGGTGGGATGAAGGTGCGCGGGATCGCGCAAAAGATCGGCGATGCGAACCGAGAGCAAGGAGCCCTGAGCGAATTTGGGACCGCCAGGAGTGGGGGTCCAGTCCTCGTGGATTTCGATGAGCATGCGGCCGTCAAGAACGCCGTCGGGAGTGGCCTTACGCGGCATATCGATTTCCTTCAGACCGGCAGGGGTTTGGACGAACCAGAGCGACTGGAAGAAGGTGACGGCCCGGTCGATAACGGTGAGGTGATCGCCCTGGGCGTCCTGGAGGACGGCAGGAGCGACAAAGATGTCGGTGGGCTGACCGAGGAAGATCTCGTTCGCGCTGGCGAGCGGCGTGCCGCGTTTCCATTCCTTTGCGATGAATGGATAGCCGGACTGGGTCATCGTATTCGATCCCCATTCGCGGGCGATGAGGAGGGTGTCCTTGTCTTCCCACGCGACGTTCTGCTTGCTGTGTGGGGAGACGAAGCCGGCGTCGACGAAATGGCCGGACTGCAGATCGAATTCGCGATCGGTAGAGGCATCTTCGCCGCCAGCCGAAAGGGAGATGGTGCGTTGCGAGTGCCGGGATAGAGGCAGGACATTCCGTGAAAGACCCAGCTGGTGTTTTCTTTTTTGCCGAGGGCATCGATATCGAGGACGGTTTGCCAGTGAGGATCGGGGCTGGCGAAGTCGGAGGCGGATGTTTTACGGAGCACGCCGTGAACGTTGTTCTTGTCACGCCAGAAGTTGTAGATGTCGTCGCCGCGCAGCTCGGGAGGGGTAGCCGGTTGGGGTCTTCATTGACCTTGAGCGCTTCCGCGCTGAAGGTGGCGAAGCGGGGATCAGCTTCGAGAACTTTAGCGGTGCGAGCGTCTTCGGCTTTAACCCAGGCCATGGCGCGGGCGCTGTGCGCGTCTTCGAGCCAGAGGTACTTGTCCGGAGGGAGCGGAGCGGTGTCGGCGCCGGAAGCGGGCCCCTGCGCGAAGACAGGGAAGGCGGAGCCGGTCAGCAGGGAGGCGGCAAGAAAGGGCAGGAGTGCAGCAGAGCGGACGAGCATGAGGAAAGCACCTCGAAGGAATCGTGGTGCCAATGTACATCAGGGATGCAGCGCAAAAGAAGACGCTCCCCGGAATTGGGGAGCGTCGGTGGAGCAAGGATGAGATCTGATCGGCGTTACGTGGACGCTCAGAAGCGGATGCTGGGGCCGAAGGTGATGCGCAGATTGTTATAGGCGCCATTATTGAGGTAGACCTCATCGCCGGCTTCGGCACGCAGGCCGATGGGGCCGAAGAAACCTTCAATGCCGCCGCCTGGGTAGAGGGCCAGGTGAGTCCCGGAGCCACCGACGCCCGCTACCGCGTTGGTCGCGCCCGTGGTGGTCACATTGCCGCTGTTATTGACGCTGAAGTCAACGAACCCCACTTTACCTGTGACGAAGACCTTGAAGGGGCCGGGGGTCTCGAACTTGGGTCCGAAGAGGCCGGTGAGCGGACGAATGCTGGAGGTCACGAAAGAGGTGGTGGCTCCGGCGCCATTACCGGTGGTGTAGGTGGTGGTGTAGTTGCGGGCAAAGTCGTAATTCATCTCCGCTTCGATGGCAACGGTGGGTCTGACATTGAAAGCCAATCGGCCGCCGACGCCGACATAGTTCGTGGCGGTGTTGCCGGGGTTGAGGCGGAAGTAGTCCGCATAGGCACCGACTTCTCCGTGATCTTTCTGGGCAAACGAGGCGGCTGGTAGTACGACCAGTGAGCCCAGGGCAAGGATCATGGCAATGCGTTTCATATTGTGGGAACTCCTTAGGAAGTTGACATTGTGGGCAGCAGGGCCCGGGGAACGAAATCCAGCGCGCTACCGAGTCGGATGCCCGGAGTTATCGTGTGGTTAACCGGATCAGGAGACGCGAAGGGGTCGCCTGAGGCGGCCAAAATGCGCCTCTACTGGACGAAGAATTCGTTCATAAGAGGGGCATTGGCGGCGCTACCGGGAGGGTTGGAGAGGTTAAGCAGCTCCATCATGGTGGCCAGCATGCTCTCGTGCTGATAGACGGTGGAGGAAGACTGGGTGAAGCCGACCTTGACGCCGGGTCCCCAGAGAACCGCGGCGACATGGCCACCGCCGTGGGTCGTGTCGCTGGTGGCAGCTTCATCGAAGACGACGATGAGAACGCCGTCGCCACCGGATTGAAAGGCGGGGGTTTTGGAGAGCGGAGCGACGACATTGGTCTGGAGCCATGTATCGGCTGCCTGGGGAGTGCCATTGTGGGCGTCGTCGTCGACATCCGGAACGATGTAGGTGAATGCGGGTTGCGCGCTCGCGGTCAGGTCGGCGGAAAACTGGGAGAAAGGCCACAGGACCTGACTGGCGACGGTGGCGCTGTCGGCTACGTCGGAGAGCATGGCAAATGGGTTGTGGCGGATCAGGTACAGGCCGGTATTGCCGCCGAGGTAGCCGCGGGCGATGCCTTCTGCATAGACACGGAAGGAGACGCTGGACGAGAGCATGCGGCGCGCAATGTTGTCCGCGGAGTAGACGGTGGTGGAGCTGTCGTCGTTGGTGAGGACCTGGCCGGTGGTGAGCATGAAGTAGTTGCCGATGGAGGGGTGAGTGTCGGCATAGTAGTGAGTCGCCAGGGCTCCGGTGGCGATGAGGTGATTGAGATTGGGCCAGGCGCTGCTGCCGACGACAGTGGAGTAGCTCTGATTCTCCTCCATGACAAGGACGACGTGATTGCTGCGCGGTGTGGAGGGAGGGGGAGTGGATTTGGCCTGGACCGTGAGAGAGGCCTGGCCGGACTTTGTGGTGTCCTGGGCGCTGGTGGCGGTGACGGTGGCCGTCGTGGCAGATGCGGGGGCGGTGAAAAGGCCGTTTTTGTCGACGGTTCCAGTACTGGCGGACCACGTGACAGAGGAACTGTAGCTACCGGTTCCGCTGACGGTGTCGCTGCACTGCGCGCTGGTGCTGACGTCAATGGTCGATGGACTGCATGTGACAGAGACGGAGGTAATGGAACTGGAGGCGGGCGGGGTTGTGGGCGGAGTCGTCGGCGGAGTGCTGGTGGTGCTGCTGCCGCCGCAGGCGATGAGCGCGGTAAGCAGAGTCGTGGCGGTGATGATAGATAGGCGGCGGATTGACACAGGCGAACTCCAGTGCCTGGATGCGAGGAAACCGACGAGCGCGCATGACAATTGCGTCATGCCGGGGCGCTGAGAACACCCCGGCACACCGGACTGCTGTGATTGGACTTAGCGGGCGGCAGCAGCGGTCTGCCGGTACTCCTCGTAAGGGCCCTTGAAGTCCTCGACGGCGCCCTGGTCAAAGTGCCAGATGCGGGTGGCGACTTCGTCGATGAGGTCGTGGTCGTGGGTGACCAGGAGTACAGTGCCCTCGAATTTCTGCAGCGCAATGTTGAGCGCGTTGATGGCCTCGAGGTCCAGGTGATTGGTTGGCTCGTCGAGGATGAGGAGGTTCGGCTTCAGCAGCATGAGCTTGCAGAAGAGGAGGCGCGCGGCCTCTCCTCCGGAGAGGGCGGCAGTGGGCTTGAGGCCTTCTTCGCCGCGGAAGAGCATCTGGCCGAGGATGCCTCGGATGTCTTCGGTCGTGGCCTTGGGGTCGAACTGACGGAGCCAGTCAAGCGCGGTAGTGCCGGGTTCGATGACGCCAGTATTGTCCTGAGGGAAGTATCCGATTTGGACTTCGTGGCCCCACTTCACGTTGCCGGCGTCGAGGGTGAAGTCTCTTTCGGCGAGGTCCTTTGATTGGCGAGCAGCGACTTGAGCATTGTGGTTTTGCCCTGGGCGTTGCGGCCCATGAGACCGATCTTTTCTCCACGCATAATGCCGGCGCTGAAGCCATCGATGACGGTAAGGTCGCCGTAATTCTTGCGCAGTCCTTCGATTTCCGCGACGTATTTGCCGGAGGGGCGGTTCTGATCGAAGCGGATGTAGGGACGGGCGATGTTAGAGCGGGCGAGCTCGGTGGTTTGTAGCCGCTCCACTTCCTTTTTTCGGCTCGTGACCTGGGAAGAGCGGGTTCCGGCAGAAAAGCGGGCGATGAATTCGTTGAGCTGGGCGATCTTCTTTTCGCGCTGGGCGTTTTCGGATTCAAGTCGGGAACGGATCTGGGTCTTGGCGAGCACCATGTCGTCGTAGCCGCCGGTGTAAGTGATGATGGTCTGGTAATCGATGTCGGCGATGTGGGTGCAGACGCTGTTGAGGAAGTGTCGGTCGTGGGAGATGGTGATCAGGGTGCCTTCGAAGCGGCCGAGGAAATCCTGGAGCCAGTGGATGGAGTCGAGATCGAGGTAGTTGGTGGGCTCGTCGAGGAGCAGGGCCTGGGGTTTGCCGAAGAGGGCCTGGGCGAGGAGGACGCGGACTTTCTGTCCGCCCTGGAGCTCGGACATCTTGCGATCGTGAAGATCGTCGGAGATGTCGAGACCCTGGAGGAGGATGGCGGCGTCGGATTCGGCGGTATAGCCGTCCTCTTCGCCGACGATGCCTTCGAGTTCCGCGAGACGCATGCCGTCGTCGTCGGTCAGTGTCGGACTTCTCATAGATCTTGTCGCGCTCGGCGAGGGCGGCCCATAGTCCCTTGTTGCCCATGACGACGGTGTCGATGACGCGGAAGGCGTCGAAGGCATACTGGTCCTGACTGAGGACGGAGAGCTTTCTGGGGCGGACGACGGTGCCCTTTTGCGGGTCGAGGTCGCCAGAGAGGATCTTCATGAATGTGGACTTACCGGCGCCGTTGGGGCCGGTGAGGCCGTACCGACGGCCGGGCGTGAAGGTAGTGGTGACTTCTTCGAACAGAACTTTAGCGCCGTAGCGCATGGTGATGTTGTTAACAGAAATCATGCAGCTCTCAAAAAAGGGATTCTTCAGGATTCTGGGGACGCGGCCGTCCGGGCGGAGCGCGCTTTGCGTCAGATTCCGAGGGGCGGGAATACCGCTTCGGGCGGACGCCTGCCAGGTTTGATTATACTTTGCGGTGGTTATGAAGATTCTGGTTTGCATCAAGCAGGTGCCGCAGAAGGATGCTCCGCTGCGGCTGAATGAGGCGGGGACGTGGATTCGCGATGACGTCTCGTGGGAGACGAATGAGCCGGATGCCTATGCTCTGGAAGAGGCCCTTCGCCAGAAAGAGAAGCACGGCGGCGAGGTAGCGGTGATCACGGCCGGGCCGGCGCGGTCGCAGCAAGTGCTACGGGAGGCGCTGGCCAAGGGCGCGGACCGGGCCATTCATCTGGAAGACGACCGGTTCGCGCAGATGGACGCGGCGAACACGGCCAGGGCGATTGCGGCGGCGATTGAGGGCGAGAACTTCGACCTGATCGTTACCGGGCTGCAGTCGGACGACTTTGGCGCAGCGCAGACGGGCGTGCTGCTGGCGGAGATTCTGGGGATTCCGCACGCGACGATCATTATTGGGATCGAGAAGACGGACGCCGGGCTGAAGCTGAAGCGGGAACTGGAGGCGGGGCATTACCAGCACATCGAGATGGCGATGCCGGCGGTGCTGACGATCCAGAGCGGGATCAACAAGCTGCGGTATGCGACGCTGATCGGCATCAAACAGGCGAAGATGAAGCCGATGCGGAAAGTGGCGTGGGCGGAGATTGAGGGGAAGCTGTCGAAGAGCGTACAGAAGATTGAGAAGCTGTACGTGCCGGGAAGCACGAAGAAGACGCGGAAGATCGAGGGTCCGGCGGCGCAGGCGGCGAAGGAACTGGTGGAGTATTTGAAGAACGAGGCGCGGGCGCTGTTAAGCGGAGTTTAGAGTTTGGGCATTAGAGTTTAGAAAGACAGCAAGTCCCCGGACGAAGGGGAAAATCCTCCCGACGGCCGGATATAATGGTGCGCAACACGACGAAGGAGATGGACAAGCGATGCCGAACATGACGATCCCCGAGAGCGAACGCAATCTGACGCCGGCGCAGGTGGCCGCGCTGGACAAGCGG
Organism: uncultured Acidobacteriaceae bacterium; assembly: GCA_963702295.1. Classification (GTDB taxonomy): domain Bacteria; phylum Acidobacteriota; class Terriglobia; order Terriglobales; family Acidobacteriaceae; genus Palsa-343. The sequence goes on from CAVPCE010000046.1 coordinate 41,355, forward strand.
CGGCAACGGGGGCTGATGTTCCAGGTGGTCTCGGGGCAGTGCGCATTTTTCGCGGTGCTGCTGCTGTTGTGGACGGGGCAGGATCTGCAATACGGCCCGGGCTGGGTGCATCCGATGTTCTACTACAACGTAGTGACGGGCGTGCTGGCCGTGATCTTCGGCATCTATGGCACGTATCTGCGGCGCGGCAAGCTGCACGAGTACTGAGAAGAGCAGGGATTAGGGATTGTGGATCAGGAAGGAAAAAGGGGAGCTGCGGCTCCCCTGACCTGTGTTATGGCCGATTTAATTCTGGTGGTGGCGGAACAGCGGGAAGGGAAGCTGAACCGGGTTTCCTTCGAAACGATTGCGGCGGCGCAGGCGATTGCGAAGCAGACGGGCTGGAGCGTCGAAGTGGTGCTGCCGGGCCATGGCGCAGAGGCGCTGGCGCAGGAACTGGCGGCTAAGGCTGTGACAAAGGTGCTCGCGCTGGAGGCTGACGCTCTGGAGCCGTACACGTCAGACGCCTACGTGCACGCGCTGAAAGCCTTCATTACCGAGAAGCAGCCGAAGCTGGTGTTGTTTCCTCACACGTATCAGGTGCGCGACTTTGCGCCGCGGCTGGCGCTGGCGCTGGATCGGACACTGATTTCCGACGCGACGGCTTATAAGTACGAGGGCGGACGGCTGTTGTTTACGCGGCAGATGTTCCAGGGGAAATTTGCTGCGGACGTATCTTTTGGTGGCGATGCCCCATGGATGGCGACGATCCAGATTGGGGCGTTCCGCGGAGATCAGGCAGAGAGCGGATCGGCCGCGGTGGAGAACGTGGCGGCTGCGGTAGCCGAAACCGAGCCGCGTGTGACCCCGCATGAGGTTTTTCAGGAAGCGAAGCAAACGGTAGACCTGTCGCAGGCGGAGGTGATTGTTGCCGTCGGACGCGGGATCAAAGAGCAGAAGAACATGGCATTGGTGGAGAATCTGGCAGCTGCACTCGGCGGCGAGGTGGGAGCCTCGCGGCCGATCTGCGACAACGGATGGCTGCCGCTGGAGCGACAGATTGGATCGTCGGGGCAGACGGTAGCGCCGAAGCTGTACATCGGGCTGGGGGTGAGCGGGGCGATCCAGCACATTGTGGGGATGAAGGGCGCGCGGACGATTGTGGCGATCAATAAGGATCCTGAAGCGCCGATTTTTGAGATTGCCGATGTGGCAGTGGTGGGGGACTTGTTCCAGGTCGTACCGGCGCTGACGGAAGAGATCAAGAAGGCGAAGAGCAGCTAGGAAGCGGACAGCGGCTAGCTCAAGGCCGGTCAGCGCAGAGGCGGTCAGCTTAATGCCGGTCAGCTCAACTCCCATCAGCTGATGATGCGGTCAGCGAGCATGCGTGGCCGATGCTATACTCTGCCAACTCTTCGCTTCCCATGCAGACAAATCAGGCGGTGCCGAAACCCGATTCGGAGGGGCTGGCGGTGGTGCACCCTCGCAGCGAGGAGGCGATCGGCCGATCGGCTCTGCGCAAGGCGAGCATGCGGCTGCTGCCGCTGATCGGGATCGGCTACGGGATCGCGTACATGGATCGCGTGAATGTCAGCTTCGCCGCGCTCCAGATGAACCAGCAGCTGCATTTTTCCGCGGCGGTGTTTGGGCTGGGCGCGGGGCTGTTTTTCCTGCCGTACGCGGCGTTGGAGATTCCTTCGAATCTGATGCTGCTGCGGTTTGGGGCTCGACGATGGCTGGCACGAATCATGTTCACATGGGGTCTGCTCTCGATGGGGATGATCTTCGTGCGGACTCCCCTGGAGTTCTATACGGGACGACTGCTGCTGGGGGCGGCGGAAGCGGGGTTTTTCCCGGGGATTATTTTTTATCTGTCGCGGTGGTTTCCGGCGAAGGATCGAGCCAAAGCGGTCAGCCGGTTCTACATTGCGTTTCCCCTGGCCTCGACGGTGATGGGAGGGCTGGCGGGCAGCCTGATGCATCTGGACGGAAGAGGTCATCTGGCGGGATGGCAGTGGCTGCTGCTGATGGAAGGTCTGCCTGCGGTTGCGATGAGCCTGGTGTTTCTGGTGGCGCTGCCGGACGGCCCTTCGCAGGCACGCTGGCTAACGGATGCCGAGCGAGGCTGGATTGCACGCGAGCTGCAAGAACGCGAATCCGGGGAAGACGAGCAGACGCACGGCACGATGGGGGCGTTCCGCGACCCTCGGGTCTGGCTGGTAGGGATGTTTCTGTTTTGCCTGTACGTGGCCACCTACGGCTACACCTTTATCGCACCGTCGCTGGTGCGGCAGGTCACGGGTTTGCAAGCGACGGGCGTGGGCATGATCATTGCGGGTCTGGGGGTGGTGGGAGCCGCGGCCATGCTGCTGAACGGCTCGCATTCCGACCGGAAAGGGGAGCGGTATTGGCACATTCTTCTGCCGGTGGTGCTGATGGCGCCTGCTTTTGTGGCGGCTGGGTGCTCGAGCCGGGCGGCTGTGGTGATTGCGGCATTGGCTGTGGTGATGATCGGATTCAACGCCTTCCAGGGGCCGCTGTGGACGATACCCACGAGTTTTCTGCAAGGCCGGTCGGCTGCTGCGGGAATCGCAACGGTGAATATGATTGCGATTTTGGGCGGATTTGTCGGTCCCTATTGGATGGGCCTCTCGGCGGGCTGGATGGGCGGATATCAGCGAGGGCTTGTCACGCTCGCCGCGCCGATTCTGGCGGCGGCGTTGCTGATCACATTGGCCCATCGGTATGGAGAGCGTAAGGCGGCAGCGGCGATTCATCTTTCCGGTATTGTCGCCGCATCTGATACCGGAGTCTGAACCGGACTGGTCTTACAAATTACGGAAACGGCGGTGGAGCGAGATGTAACCAGCTCCATTCTCTGACTGGTAAGATGGTCGGTCAATTCGGACTTTTAAACCCGATGATTGTCTTTCGAAAACCCATAGAAAATATTGAGCGTCCGCAGATGGAAGCGGACGTGGTGATTATCGGCGGCGGGCCGGCGGGCATGGCGTGCGCGTTGCGGCTGGCGCAGTTGATCGATGCGCATAAGGCGGCGCATCCGGACTCGCAGCTGACCAAAGAAAACATCTACGTGGTGGAGAAGGCGAGGGAGGTGGGGCAGCACTGTTTGTCGGGAGCGCTGCTCGATCCAGAGTCGATGCGGGAGCTGCTGCCGGGCTTCGAGAAGGAAGCGCCACTGGATGCAGAGGTGACGCAGGAGTCGGTGTGGTATCTGACAGCGACGGGGCAGAGGAAATTCCCCATTGTGCCGCCGCCGCTGCGGGACCACGGGAACTACATCATCTCGCTGAATAAGTTTGTGAAGTGGATGGGGCAAAAGGTTGAGGAAGCCGGCATCACGATCTTCACGGGATTTGCGGGGTCGCAGCTGTTGTGGGATGGCGACAGCAGGGATGAGGCGACCGCACGCGTGACGGGCGTTCAGACCGATGACAAGGGCGTGGATAAGGAAGGGCAGCCGAAGGGAAACTTCGAGCCGGGTTACGATCTGCGGGCAAAAGTGACGGTGTTGGCCGAGGGAACGCGCGGGAATTGCGCGAAGGAGCTGATTGAGCGGCTGGGTCTCGAGGATCCGGAGCATGCGCAGACTTATGGGCTGGGGATCAAGGAGCTGTGGGAGGTTCCGGCGGGGCGGATCGCAAAGGGCGAGGTGCGATACACGATGGGGTATCCGCTGACGACCCGGGAGTACGGCGGCGCGTGGATCTACGGGATCAGCGACACGCTGATTTCGGTGGGATATGTGACGGGGCTGGACTATCAGGATCCCCGGACAGATCCCCATCATGTGTTCCAGAGCTTTAAGGAGCATCCCTGGGCGCGGCGGATTCTGGAAGGCGGGAAGATGATCCGCTACGGGGCGAAGAGCCTGCCGTATGGCGGATGGCTGACGATGCCACGGATTTACGGGAACGGATGGGTTCTGCTGGGGGATTCGGCGAGCTTCCTGAATTCGCAACGATTGAAGGGGATCCATCTGGCGATCAAGAGCGGGATGCTGGCGGCTGAGGCGGCCTTCGAGGCCTTGCTGTCGGGGGATAGTTCCGAAGCCACGCTGCGGCAGTACAAGGAGAAGGTGGACGCCAGCTGGATTCGCGACGAGCTGTGGCGGGTGCGGAATTTCCATCAGGGATTTGAGCACGGGCTGCTGGAAGGGCTGGCGAGCGCGGCGGTGCAGCAGGTGATGTTCGGGGCGCGGCTGGGGCCGGACGCAAAGAATTCGGCTGGATATACGCGCATGGCGGGCGTCGATGAGTTGGGTCCGCCGGATCTAAACCGTGCGGCGATGATCGGTAACGCGCGCGGGGACGGGAAGCTGACCTTCGACCGGCTGACGGATGTGTTCCACTCGGGCACACGGCACGACGAGGATCAGCCGGTGCATTTGGTGGTAGCGAACCTGAACGTCTGCAGCGACCGGTGCACGCGGGAGTTCGGGAATCCGTGCCAGTATTTCTGCCCGGCAGCGGTGTACGAGATGGTGGATACGGCGCCGGAAATTTCGGTGGCGTCGGACAACCACGGACACGCGTCGGACGGCGGGCACGCGGCGAGGAAGGAGTTGAAAATCAACTTCACCAACTGCGTGCACTGCAAGACGTGCGACATCATGGGCACCCCTACCAGATCATTAACTGGGTGCCTCCGGAGGGTGGAGGGGGTCCGAACTATGACGGGATGTAGGGCGTTCCGGGTGACATTCATGGTGCTGACGGCCCGGGGGCGCATCGAATAGAGTAAGAACTCATGGCCTCGACGATTACCCCCAGCCCGGACACTATATCCGCTTCGCAGCGGCTGCGGGATAAGCATGGGCGGGCGATCACGGACCTCCGCATCTCCATTACAGACCGTTGCAACTACAAGTGCGTCTATTGCCGGACGGGCAATGAAGGGGCGGTTTACGCAGAGCTGCCGATCGAGGATTATCTGCGCATCGCGCGGGTGTTCGTTTCGCTGGGGATTGAAAAGATCCGGCTGACGGGCGGAGAGCCACTCTTGCGCCGGGGGCTTTTGGATCTCCTGCAGGAACTGGGCCGGTTGAAGACGCTGGACGGAGCGCCGCTGGATCTGGCCATAACGACCAATGGGCATCTGCTGGAAGGGATGGCGGAAGCGCTGCACGACGCGGGCCTGAGCCGGATTACGGTGAGCATGGACGCGGTGGATGCGGACAAGTTTGCGCGCATTACGCGGGTGCCGGGCAGCTACGAACGGGTGCTGGCCGGGATTCGGGCGGCGAAGCGCGCCGGGTTGGCGCCGGTGAAGGTGAATTGCGTGCTGCTGCGCGGTTTCAATGAGGATCAGATTGTTCCGTTTGCGCGGTTTTCGCGGGAAGAAGGCGTGATCGTGCGCTTCATCGAGTTCATGCCTCTCGAAGAGGGCCGCTTGTGGACGCCGGAGTCGGTGGTTTCGATGAAGGAGATCGTTGCGGCACTGGAGAGCTTCCGGCCGGTGCGGCGTCTGACGCCGAATGCAGCCAGTGAGACTGCGGTGCGGTACACCTTCGATGACTTCGTGGGCGAGATGGGGATCATCGCGCCGGTGACGCAGGCCTTTTGCGGGCACTGCAGCCGTGTCCGACTGACGTCGGACGGGAAGATCCGGACCTGTCTGTTCTCGCAGTCCGATCATGATCTCTACGGGGTGATGCAGCGGGGCGGCAGCGATGAGTCGATGGTGGCGTTTATCCGCAAGACCGTCGAGCAGAAGGAAGCGCGGCACCATATTGGGGAACCGGGCTTTCTGAAACCATCCCGGAGCATGGTCCACATCGGCGGTTAGGGACTGGCCGTCCGGCGGGCGCGCTTGCGCGCTTCAGATATGCCAGGAGCAACACTTCGCGGACTGCCGTCCGGGCGGCCGGCGCTTTCTCGTCCAGGAATCTACAAAGATCGACTGCGCAGGCTCTCGCGGCGGTCGCGTGGCCGTTCGATGACGCCATGAATAGTTTTGCTTAGCGCGACGTCTTCGCCGATCCCTATAATGGACGGCGAATCATGCCATCCAGGAAAACTCCTCTCCAGTTTCTGAGCTTTTTTGTGCCCGCGGTTGTGTTGGTCGGGGGAATGACTGCGTTGACGGCGCGGCCGTCCGCCGAGTCGGTGAATGTGACGGAGGCAGCGCGGCTGAACAGCATCGGCGTGGCGCTGATGAACCAGCAACTGACCGAAAAGGCGTCTGCGCAGTTCGCCGAGGCAGAGAAGGCCGACCCGCAGTCAGCTATTCCAGTATTGAACCGGGGAATCTCGCTGCTGTATCTGGAAAAACTGCCGGAGGCGGAGCAGGAACTCCAGCAGGCGGCGCGGATGACGCCTGACAATCCGCGGGTCTGGTACAACCTGGGCCTGACGCAGATGGACGAGGCCAATCAGAAGCAGGCAATCGATGATATGCGGAAGGTTCTGGCCCTGGATCCGAAGGATGCCGATGCGCATTATTTTGTGGGACAGCTGGATCTGACGCTGGGGAACTTCACCGATGCGATTGCCGAATTCGAGAAGGCGCTGGAGTTGAATCCCATTCATTGTTCAGCGCAGTTTGGGCTGGCGCGGGCGCTGCAAAGGGTAGGGCGCACACAGGAGGCGCATGAACACCTGAAGACGTTCCAGCACCTGACGCAGGCGAAGATCGCTTCGCCGCTGAGCGTTGGATATGGGGAGCGCGGGCGCTATTCGACGATGGAAGAGAGGCATATGCCGGAGGCACCGGTAGGGGCGATGATTCCGGTGCGTTTCGAGGCGCAGCGCGTGATGCAATTCGCGCCGTCGCGCTATAGACAGGGTGCCCGGGCGTCGCAGGAAGCCAACTCCCCGGGTGGGGGTGCGTGCGTTCTGGATATGGAGGCCGCGGGATCGCAGGATCTGGTGGTGATGACGCCGGGTCCGCAGGCGATCCAGGCCTATCGAAACCTCAAAAATGGGTCTTTTGAGCCGATTCCGGCGAGTCAGACGGGTCTGGACGCGAGTGGCGAGGGCATCGCCTGCGCTGTGGGTGAATTACGACAACGACGGCCTACCGGATCTGGCCGTACTCCGTGAAGGATCGAGTCATCCTGTTTCACAACCTGGGCCACGGGAAATTTGAAGATGTGACGGCGAAAGTGGGGATCCAGCAACTCAATCGGCCCGCTGGTTTGACATTTGTGGATTTCGACCACGATGGTGATCTCGATATCCTGATCACGGGCGCGCCAACGGAGCAAGGGAAGTCCGGGCCCAGCGTGCTGTGGCGGAACAACGGGAACTCGACCTTTACGGAATGGACTGGGCCGACCGCGCTTGGGGGGCACGGGACCACGGCCCAGGCGACGCTGTCGGACATCAACAACGACCGCGCGGTGGACCTGGTGGTGACGGGCGACAGCAGCGCTCCGACGATCTACTTCAATCAGCGGGAGGGGGCGTTCCGGCCCATACCGCTGTACACGGATCCCGGGCTGCCCGCGACGCGTGGGGTGGCGGTGTTTGATTTCAACAAGGACGGCTGGATGGATGTGGCGGTCACGCATGCCGGGGCGCCGGGACTGAGTCTGTGGCGGGATGTTGAGGGAAAGCACTTTGAGAAAGTGGACCTCTCTCTGCCGGCAGGAGTGACCGGCGGATGGGGCGTGACGCCGATCGACTTCGACAACGATGGGTGGATCGATTTGGCGGCGGTACTGGAGACGCCGCGTGGGACGGAGCTGCACGTTTTCCGGAACATGGGGCCGAAGGGGTTTGAGGACGTTAGTGCGCAACTGGGGCTTAACAAGATCGCACTCAGGGATGCGCGGTCGGTGACAGCGGCGGATATTGACGGCGATGGAGCAGCGGACCTGATCCTGACGCGCCTCAACGGAGCTCCGGTCGTGCTGAAGAATATCGGTGGCAACAGGAATCATTCGCTGCGGATTGCTCTGACGGGGCTGGCGGACAACAAGTCGGGGATCGGGACCAAGGTTGAGGTTTTGGCAAACGGACACTGGCAGAAATTCGAGGTTGCCGGGGGATCAGGCTATCTGAGCCAGGGATCGATGGATGTGATTGCCGGGCTGGGTTCGGCAGACAAGGTAGATGTTGTGCGCCTGCTGTGGCCAACGGGGGTTCCCCAGGACGAGATCGATATTGCAGCGAACAAAGCGCTGGCGCTGAAGGAGCTGGACCGCCGGGGCAGCTCGTGTCCGACGCTGTTTGCCTGGGATGGCAAGCAGTATCAGTTCGTGTCCGACGTGATTGGGGCGGCGGTGGTCGGACATTGGGTATCGCCAACGGCGACCAACGAGAACGATCCGGATGAGTGGATCAAGGTGGACGGCGACCAGCTGCGAGCACGCAATGGTCTGCTGAGTCTGCGGTTCGGCGAGCCGATGGAAGAGGTGAACTACATCGATCAGCTGCGTCTGGTGGCGGTCGATCATCCGGCAGGCGTGGATGTATACCCCGATGAGCGATTCCTGAGCGAGCGGCCGTTTGCCACCGGAAAGACGGTAGCTGTGGAAGCGCCGCGTCCGGTGGCAGGCGCGTGGGATGAGCACGGACGTGACGTGGGGGCGCAACTGGCGAAGATCGACCACCACTACGTACGAGACTTCACGAACCTGACCTATGCGGGTTTTGCGAATCCGCACACCCTAACCCTGGATGTTGGGTCGTGGACGCCGGCGCATCCTCTGCGTCTGCTGCTGCACGGATATATCGAGTACTTCAGTGCGAGCTCGATGTATGCGGCATGGCAGGCTGGGCTGCACCCCGTTCCACCGCAGGTGGATGTGCAGATGCCGGACGGCCGCTGGAAGCGGGTGATCAAGGACATGGGATTCCCAGCGGGGCTGCCCCGAACGATCGTTGTGGATCTAACCGGAAAGCTGCCGCTTGGGGCACGGAAGATCCGGATCTGAACTAACCTGCAGATCTACTGGGATCAGGCTTTGGTGGACAACGGACCGGATGCGGCGACGCAAATACGGCGAATCGAAGTGCCGTTGGCGGAGGCGCATCTGCAGTTCCGGGGATATCCGCAGCAGATTGAGGGAAAGAGCTCGGGGGACCTCACATACGACTACAACCGGATCAGTCAGACTGGGCCGTTTCTCTGGGCGCGGGGTGTGTACACGCGCTATGGGGATGTGACACGACTGCTGGATCGGGTGGATAACCGCTATGTGATCTTTGGGACGGGCGAGGAGATCGATGCGGAATTCCGGGCGGGGTCGCTCCCGACTCTGCCGGCCGGATGGAACGGGATTATTTCTTCTACGCGAACGGCTTTGTGAAGGACATGGACTACTGGGAGGAGGCGCCGTTCACAGTGGGCCCGATGCCGTTCCAGGCCATGACACGGTACCCGTATCCGACCAACGAGCATTATCCGGAGGGAACTGCTGCGGACCGCTATTGGCTGAGACTCTGGGATACACGGTATGAGTCGGGAAGGCGAGACCAGCCGTGGGATTTCAACTACCAGCCGGTTCAGGAGAAGCCAATTCAATAGGGGGAGGCGTTTGCGTATTTTACATGCGCCTTCCACTCGCCATCTCTTCCGAACGGTCCGCCTGCTCAGCGAATCTTCAGAATGAGGAGGGCGATCAGAACGATGACAGAATGCGAGAGCAACGTAAGGCTGAGCCGGACACGGTCGAGGAAGGCGTAACCCGGTACTCCGTCGGCGATCCTGGCACTGATGCGCTATACAGCGAAAAATAGGCATATGCCGCAAAGATGCCGAGGAGGTCCACAATCGCCAGCCAGCCGGGTGGCATGAGCAAACCATTCAGATAAACGAAACCTGGATTTCTAAGCATCGCGATCCAGCCAACGGTCCAGGGGAGGACAATCAGACACACGACCTCGGTCAGAGCAAGAACCATCGCGATCCGGGCATGTCCTTCATATTGACCATGATAGGGCCCGAAACTGGCAGCAGATGCAGCATGCGACGTTGTAGCAAAGGTATTCACGCCAATATTCGATGCTAAATTCACGTTAAATGTCGTGCAATCTCGCTGTCATACTCAAAGACTACGAATCGTAGCTGCGCTGATAGGTCCTGGTGATCCGATCATGCCAGCCCAGAGTGTCCTCGTCAAAGAGGGACCACAAAAACCCGAGGCCCAAAGGAAGGGCCGAGAGCAGCATCGCGGCGATCCGGGTGCGCATGGCTGACCGGGACGGGTTCTCATCCTCGAAGGTACAAAGAGCGATTTTGGCGTAGCGCATGCCAGGCGTGGTATCGGTGAGAGTGAAGAAAAGCAATTGATACAAGATCCACATCGTCAAGAGGATAGCGCCGGCTCCGACGAGGGCCACGCGACCTGACGGCAAATGGGTGGTCGAAGCGGCGAAGACGACGGAAAAGAGAAGGAAAGCGGCGAGGGTCAGGGAAAAGTCAACCAGACCGGCCATTGCACGGTGCCCCAGAGGGGCGACATGCAGGGGCAGGTCGTCAAAAGCGGGGTTCCGCGCGGATTGCTTCGGCTGGGGCATAGAGGCCTCCGCGTCAAGGTGAATGGAGTGCCATTCCCGGGAATCCAGGGACGGGGTGGCGGGTTCGGCTTCGAAGATGCGGAGTTCACCGGGATCCGATCCGGCCACAGGCTCCGGCGTGTGTTCTGGAGAATGGTTCCGAGCCGGGGAGTCGTCGAGGAGGGGGCCTTCGGCACGGCGAGGGCGGGCCTTGCGGGGCGCGATCAGCTCGCGCGGAAAGGCAAGGACGCGAGCGGGCAGGGAAAGAGCAGGCTCTACAACCGCGTCTTCCATGGGGTCGGCTCCGGCTTCCGGGATCTCCATTGCGCGGTTGGAGGGGATGCGGGCCTCTGCCGGCGTGGAAGGGGCAGGTGGAAGCGATTCGCTGCTGACGAAATAGCGAAGCAGGTCGGGCTGCCAGGCTTGCGGAGCAGGCTCATACGGAAGAGATTCGGCCTGGGTAGCCTGGAGTGGGGCGCCGGCAGGCGGGGGTACGGAGTCGTCTATGGCCTCGGCGGCGGCCAGAGCAGCGGCTCTCGCTTCGGCAGATGCTTTGGCTTCAGCGGCGGCAGCCTGAGCCGCAAGAACCTCCCTGTAGGAGGGAACGCGCGCGTATCGTTCGGCAACACGTGCGGCAATGGTTGAGGAGGCTAGCGCATTTTCGAGTCCAGGGAGGGCCGGCTGGTTTTCGGGCGATGGCATGCGGCGGGTGCGATGAGCGCGGACTCGAGCCGTGACCTCGTTCTTCCATGCTGGCAAGGGCGGAGCGGGGACGGGCGCCGTGGAGGTCGAATGGGGGAGATCGGTCGTGAGCGGCGTCAAATCAATCCTCGCGAGTTGAAAACGGCGGCAAAGCTTCCGGCTTGTCCGCAGCAGACGAACCGGGATGTTCGGGGACTTCCCAACCGGGGCCGGGCACCTGACACGCCGGAGAATCCGCATTCCGCTTTGCTATGCTGGAGTTGCCGCGCGCGATGAGAACCCGCTTGTTTTGGTGTATCACGCTGTATCTGCTGTGTCATCCGCGACTCCGGGCGCAGGCGGTAACCACGCAGCTTCCCCCCGTACAGAACAACTCTTCGGCAACGTTGCCCGACGATCCCAGCCTGCACAGCTCAATCCCGGAGGCGCACGTGGTGCCGGAGCCGGCCAGTGGCGTGCCGGTGAAGATCGTCGCCAATACGCAATCGCGGGAAGAGACGAGAAACGGGACCGTTTATACACTCGACGGCAATGTGGTCCTGTATTACCGGCACTACATCATCCATGCCGATCATGTGAACTACAACGCGACGACAGGTGACGTTGCTGCGCAGGGGCATTTGATGGTCGACGGTGGCCCGGATGACGAACACTTCGAAGCCAGCCACGGAACGATCAATGTGCAGGAGGATACCGGCGACTTTTTCGATGTGGTGGGCACGCTGGGTGTGGAGCGCAGGCCGCGGGGAAGGATGGTATTTACAGCGCCGAATCCTTTCGCCATTACGGGCCGGGAGGTGCTGCAGCTGGGCAAGGGGCACTATCGCATCATTCACGGGACCATGACATCCTGCCGTCTGCCGAAGCCGGACTGGCGCATCCTTTCGCATGAGATCGCGCTCAACAATGGCGTCGCAAGCGCCAACCGAGCCGCATTTGAACTGTTCCATGTGCCCGTCTTCTATCTGCCATACGTGACGCATCCGGTGGCCGTGGAGCGGCAGTCGGGAATTCGTTGCCCTATGTAGGTAACAACACCACCAAAGGGTTCATTTTTGGCGAGGGGTTTTATCTGACGCTGGGGCGCAGTGCCGACCTGACCATGGCAACGCAGTTCTATTCGAAGCGCGGATGGGCGCCCAATGGAACGTTCCGCTATCGCGGACGCGGGCTGAACTTCGGAAACCTCCACTTTCAGAGTCTTCTGGACGAGGGGGTGCTTGAGGATAACGGAAGCCGCGGAGCCAACCAGGGCGGCGTGGATATCGGCGCAGACGGGCGATACGACTTTACGCCGCACACGACAGGTGTAATCGATGCGGAGTATCTGAGCTCATATGTGTACCGGCTGGTCTTCGAGGAAGAATACGCTCAGGCGATCAACTCAGAGGTAAAGTCGCAGGCTTTTCTGACTCACGAGAGTCGAGATATGTGGGCGAGCCTGCGCATGAATCGCTACCAGGATTTCCAGAGCTCGACGATTGCCGGCGATGAGGTGCGCATTTTGCATATGCCGCAGATTGACATGGAAATCGCCGACCGGCAGTTGGACGGTTCGCCGGTGAACTGGGGATTCAGCGGGTCGGCGGGGGCTCTGTCGCGGCACGATTATCCGAGTTTCCGCACGTCGGCGGAGGTGCCGCGCCTGGATCTTCATCCACGAGCTTCTCTGCCGCTGCATTTCGAGGGATGGACGTTTCGACCGGAGGCGGGATTCCGTGAGACCTTGTACGGAAAAAGCCAGTACCCGGCGTCTCTGGAGCAGATTCCCGTGCTGCGAACCGACGGAACCAGCCGCAACGACGTCGAGGCCGGATTTGAACTGCGACCGCCGGCGGTGGAGAGAGACTTCGCGGCGCCGTGGCTGGAGCATCTGGTGGGTGGCAATGTGCGGCACACGATTGAGCCGGAGGTGTCGTATCGCTATGTGACAGGCATCAATAACTTTCGTCAGATTCTCCGATTCGACCAGACCGATGTGGCAAGCAACACCAACGAGATGGAGTATGGGCTGACGCAGAGGTTGTTTTTGCGGCATTTGCCTGCGCATTCCTGTAAAGGCGACGAAGCGCTGGGCCGGGACGCGCTGTGCGGGGGGAACGCGGGACTGGGTTTCCTGGCGGGTGGCGCAGAAGTACTACTTTGAGCCGAATTTCGATGGCGCGATTACGCCGGGGACGCCGAATCCGCTGGAGACAACTCTGGACTTCACTGGCGTGGACTTTCTGACCGCCCCACGGCACACGACGCCGGTGATTTCGCGGCTGCGGATGCGGACGACGACCGGCCACCGATGCGGAGTGGGATCTGGACTACGACGTCAAAGAAGGCAGGATTACCTCCAGCAACATCTTCGCCGGCTACCAGCACGGATATTACCGGTTCCAGTTTGGCGACTCCTTCATGAACGTTCCACTGGGGGCGACGCCCCTGACGACGAGCCCGGTGGCGGCCGCCTCCTCGAACCAGCTCGATCAGTTCAACCAGATCCACCTGACCGCGGTCTATGGTGCGGCCAACAAGCTGGGTCTGAGCACTGGCGCCAACATCGCCTATGACCTGGTCCACCAGCAGTTGCAGTATGGGGCGGCCCAGGGATCGTATAACTGGAACTGCTGCGGGCTGATGTTCCAGTACCGGCGGTTCTCGCTGGGCTCCATTCGCGACGATACCGAGTATTTTTACAGCCTGAGCCTGGCGGGAATCAGCAGCGTTGGGGACCTCCGGCGTCGGATCAGCCTGTTTTGAAGACGTTTCGGGGCATCTCGGCGGTGAACTGCGATAATGAAGAAAGCGACTTTATTGAAGATGGCTTTAAGCCGAGAAGGCGGTTTTTCTTGTTGAGCAGGGTTTTGCTTTTTGGCTGCGCGCTGGTTCTGGCAGCCGGATGTACCGCGCAGCAGGCCGATACCAGCGCAGTGACCGCGTCACCCTCCCTGAATCGGAAAATTGAAATCATGATCCGGTCGGAACTGAGTGTTCCTCCGGAATATCAGGTAACGATCGGGGCGCGTCAGAAGAGCGATGTTGCGGGATACGATGCAATCGCGGTCACCTTCTCGCTGTCAAACGAACCGAGTCGGACACAGACGGTGGAGTTTCTGCTCTCGAAGGACGGCAACACGCTGGCGCGGCTCTCGAAGTGGGACCTCGGCAAGGACCCGGGGGCGATGCTGCCAACCGAGGGACGGCCCGTGCGAGGCAATGCGCAGGCGAAGGTGACGATCGTCAATTTCGACGATCTGGAGTGCCCATATTGCGCGCGGATGAATGCTGAGTTCTTTCCGGACACGCTGGACCACTACAAAGGCCTGGTGAAGTTCGTGTATCTGGATTACCCGCTTGTCGAGATTCATCCCTGGGCGATGCATGCGGCAGTCGATGCGAATTGTCTGGCTGCGCAGAACGTTACGGCTTATTGGAGTTACGTGGATTATCTTCACACCCATGGCGAGGATGTGAGCGGACCAGCCCACGACGCGGCCAAATCGTCGGCCATGCTGGACAAGCTGGCCAGCCAGGAGGGGACGCGGGATCATCTGGACGAAACGCAGCTGACCGCCTGCGTGGCGAAGCAGGATGACCACGCAATCATTGCCGAGATGCGGGCCGGCGACCGGGTGGGGGTGAACGCAACCCCGACATTTTTCGTGAACGGGGAGCGCTGGGCCGGACAACTGGACGAGCACCAGCTGTGGATCATGATCGACCGGGCATTGCGGGAGCAGGGAATCACGCCGCCGACGGAGAGCCCGGCCCCGGCGACTCCGGCTGCAGGGAAATGAGCCTTTGCAGCCCAGGCGGACCGCATTATGCTGAAACGTGAGCGCCACCCCCCGATTCGCGGCGCGGCAGCAGGGAGAAGATTTTTGTCATCTCGATTGGTTTCAACCGTTGTCCCGAATTCCAACGACTCTCTTCGGATCGTCACGGCTGCTGTTCTGAGTGCAGCCCTTTTGGTTCTTTCCGGCTGCCAGCGCGCCCACGATCCCAACACGCTGGCTACCGTAAATGGAAAGCCGATCGACCGGGCCGAGGTGGAGACTCTTTTTCGGAACAATCTGGGCGACTCGCACCAGCAGCCCTCGAAGGTGCAGGCGGATATCATGCGCCTGAACATACTGCGTCAGCTGATCGATGAAGAGATCGTGATGCAGCGGGCGGCCAAGCAGAATCTGGTGGCGACCGACGAAGAAGTGAATGACCGGCTGAACGAAATGAAAGCCCCATTCACGAAAGAGGAGTTTCAGAAGCGGCTGGATGCGCAGCACATGACGCTGGAGGATCTGAAGCGGGCGATCCGGAAGAGTCGGACCGAAGAGAAGCTGTTCAACAAGGAGATCACTTCAAGGATTAACATCACGGACGCCGACATCACGACCTATTACAACGATCACAAGGCGGACTTCAACCTGATCGAGCCCCGCTACCATCTGGCGCAGATCGTCGTCACGGCGCAGCCGATGCCGCCGCAACAGGTAGGGAACCTGCAGAACAGTAAGGCGATGAACGAGGTGGAAGCCAAACGCAAGATCGATACGCTGCACAACAGGCTGGAGAGCGGCGATGATTTTGGTGCGCTGGCCATGAACTTCTCGGAGAATCCAAACACGGCAGGGAACGGTGGAGACATGGGCTTTGTGCCCGATTCGCAGCTGCGCCAGGATCCGACTGTGTATGCCGCGATCAACAAGCTGAAGCCGGGCCAGATCACGGACGTTCTGCCAATCTACACATCGCCCAATTCAAAGCAGGCGGTGGGTTATCAGATCTTCAAGCTCATCGACCACGAAGCCGCCGGCCAGCGGGAGCTGAACGATCCGCGGGTACAGCAGGCCGTCCGTCAGCAATTGCGGGACAGCCGCGAGCAGTTGCTGAAGAACGCATATCTGGAGATGCTGCGCGATCAGGCGCGGGTAGTGAATTACTACGCGGAAGAGGTATTCAAAGAAGGAGCGCCGTAGGACGCTTGATGGGATCCTCTGCTTCTGCGGTCCTCTTCGCTTCGCGACAAAAAGGTTGAGGAATGCGACAGCACAAATCGCTGGCAGCCGTTGTTCTGGTCTGTGGTTTTAAGGTCGCAACAGGGGCGGTCCAAGGTCCGACGCCGGAGAGGGCCTCCAGGCAGCAGGCACAGGAAGTGGTGCGGCATCTGGAGCGCGAGTGGCTGGAGGCGCTCGACAGGGCTGATGTCAAAACCATTGCAGGGATTCTGGCGGATGATTTCTTTCGCCCGGCTCCGCAAAGCGGCCAGTTCATCGGGAAGACAGATCTGCTGCGCTACTACCAATCCCATCTCATTCCGCTGAAGACGGAAAAGAAGCAAATCGAGAACATGACCGTGGCCGTATACGGAACCTCCGCCCTTGCGCGGGGACAAGTGGTCACCCGTGATGCAGGGGGTGTGACTACCTCCATCCTGCTTTTCACCGACGTTTTTGTGAAGCGGGCGGGGAAGTGGCAGGCTGTGTCGGCGCAGGAGAATCCGGTAGCTGGACACTGAGACCTGGAAGCGGCGCCTGAAACCGGAGTCCGGAGATCAGAGGCCCGACGAGCGGGTAAGAATCCGCAATTGCCTGCTGCTAATCTAAGAGCTGTTCCTTTCTCATTGATCCGCTCTGGCGCCTGCCCCATCAGGCTGTTTTTCGGGAATTGCCTGCGCATTCGCGAGAGTCGTGATCTGCACGGCAGTGAAAAACACCGAGCGGCACGGACGAGCGATTGGCAGAACTGCACTACGACGAGGCGAACTGGACCCCGAGCCATAATCCCTGGCTGGTGGCGCTTACGGTCACGCTGGCGACCTTCATGGAGGTGCTCGATACTTCCATTGCCAATGTGGCCCTGCCGCATATGGCAGGAACCCTCGGCGCCAGTCAGGATGAAGCCACCTGGGTTTTGACCAGCTATCTGGTGTCGAGCGCCGTTATCCTGCCGATTTCGGGCTGGCTGATGGCGCGGATGGGTCGCAAGCGGTTTTACATGACCTGCGTTGCGCTCTTTACCTTCTGCTCGATGTTGTGCGGGCTGGCAACTTCATTGCCCATGCTGGTCTTTTTCCGTGTGCTGCAGGGCATCGGCGGCGGCGGCCTCGCACCCAGCGAACAGGCGATCCTGGCCGACACATTTCCCGTCAGCAAGCGGGGGCAGGCTTTTGCTCTCTATGGAATGGCGGTAGTCGTTGCTCCGGCGATCGGGCCGACCCTGGGGGGCTGGATCACGGACAATTTCAACTGGCACTGGATCTTCTTCATCAATTTGCCAGTGGGGCTGCTGTCACTGTTTCTGACCCAACGCATGGTGGAGGATCCCCCCTATCTTAAGGAAGAGCCAGGGAGGACGGGACGGGTCGACTTTATGGGCCTGGGACTGATTTCGATCGGCGTGGGTTGTCTGGAATTCGTGCTGGACAAGGGACAGGAGAGGGACTGGTTTGGAGATCCGACGATCACTGCCTTCGCCATCATCGCCGCTGCCATGCTCGTGGTATTTGTCTGGTGGGAATGGCGGCACGACGATCCAATTGTCGATCTCCGCCTGCTGAAGAATCGCAATTTCGGCACGGCGGTCTTTCTGCAGTTCGTGCTGGGCATGGTGTTATTCGGGACCACCGTCCTGATCCCGCAATTTCTCCAGGTCTTGTTGGGATACACAGCGGAACGGGCGGGCATGGTGCTGTCCCCGGGAGCTCTGGTGCTGATGCTGACGATGCCGATAGCCGGACGCATTGTGGGATCGAATAAATTCGATCCTCGCATGCTGGTGGCGATCGGGTATGCGATCACGGCTGCCGGCCTCTTCAACCTGACGCGCCTGGACCTGAACGTCTCGTTTGGACAAATAACTCTGTGGCGGGCGTATCAGGTGATGGGATTGTCGTTCGTCTTCATCCCTATCAGCACGCTGAATTATCTGGGCGTGCCGCGCAACAAGAATAACCAGATTTCAAGCTTCTCGAATTTCGCACGCAACATCGGCGGTTCCGTGGGTACAGCCATGCTGACGACCTTCCTGCAACGGACGCAGCAGACCCATGTCTCCGCTCTGAGCTCCCATGTAGTGCCAGGAAGCCCACAGTATTCGCGGTTCGTGGACATGACGCGTCAGGCCCTGGAGCGGCTGGGGCAGAGTTCCGCGAGTGCCGCTCAGATTGCAATGGGAAATGCCTGGCAAACCCTTAACCGGCAGGCGCAGATGCTGAGCTATCAAAACGCTTTCTGGGGCCTCAGCATCATCATTCTTTTACTGATCCCGCTGCCGTTCATCATGCGGCGGCCGCCACGTACAGCGCGGGCCGCGCCGGCTATGGGCGAACACTAACCAGCCCCGCCGGACTTGTGACGGTCAGAGCAGCCGCATATTCTGCTAATCAGCAATGGACTTCGACAATCTGCGGACATTTCTGGAGGTTGCGCGCCTGAAGAGTTTTTCGCGCGCTGCCCAGAAACTGCTGTGCACGCAACCGGCGATCTCGGCGCAGATTCGCTCGCTCGAGAACGAAGTGGGCGCGCGCCTGTTCGATCGTGACGGAGGCAAGGTGACGTTCACGGCCGCGGGGCGTCTCTTCGAGCCGTTTGCCGAATATTGCGTTGAGCGGCAAAAGCATATTCTGCTGGCGATTGCCGAGCAGGAGCGGTCTCCGCGCGGCGAACTGGCCATCAGTGCCAATGAGGCAACGCATCTCTACATCCTGCCGCAGGTGTTCGCACGGTTTCGTCGGCAATCTCCCCGAGTGACCCTGAGCGTCGTCCGCGCGGAGAGGCTGCGCACGCTGGAACTGTGGTGAATCGCGAAGTGGATTTTGGCATTGTCTCAATGCCGGTGCGGGATTCCCGGCTGGTCGTGGAGCCGATTCACCGGGACGAACTGGTGTTGGTCGCGCCGCAGGGGCATTCCCTGGCGGATCGTGGGAGGGTGCGTCTGAAGGAGGTCGCGAAATATCCGGTGCTGCTGCCCACTCATGGGCGCCGGCGGGAGCAGCTGGACGAGTTATTTCGCGTGAACGAATTGTCACCGCGGATGGCGATGGAGGTGGAGTCGAGCGAAATGCTCAAGCGGTACGTGGGTGCGGGCCTGGGACTCGGCTTTCTGCCGCGGACCAACGTCACAGAGGAAGAGAAAGCCGGCACGCTCCGCATACTGACCCTGGAAGGGGTGCGACTGGCGCGCGATCTGGCGCTGGTCTTCCGCAAAGACCGCCAGCTCTCCCGTGCCGGACAGGCATTCCTGGACATTGCTACGCAGTGTTTCCAAATCGGCGATTCGGCGAATGGTGCCGGTAGCTCACGCGGTGCCGTATGATTGAAAAAGTGTAAATTTCTCGCGCCGAGAGTCTCAGTCGGCCCTATTCTCGTGATACTTTTCATCGGGGACCTTTCTCTCCGAACGAAATTGGAGTTCGGGGCAAAAGGGAGCGCGTGGAAGTTACAGATCCGGAGGGATTGAGAATTGGGAAAAAGCATGGTCCCGCGACGGCTGTTCTTTACCAAGGGCGTGGGAAAACACAAGGAGCGGCTGACCTCGTTTGAGCTGGCGCTGCGCGATGCGGGGATCGCCGCACAGAATCTGGTGCGGGTATCATCGATTTTCCCGCCGCAAGCCAAGCTGGTTCCCCGCAAGGAAGGGCTGAAATATCTGAGCCCCGGCGAGGTCGTCTTCGCGGTAGTGGCCGAAAACTCCACGCGGGAGCCGCATCGGCTGGTTGCGTCCAGTATCGGTGTTGCAATTCCGAGCGACCGTAACACCTACGGTTACTTAAGCGAGCACCACAGCTTCGGAGAAACCGAAGACCAGGCCGGGAATAGCGGAGGAGCTGGCTGCGGAGATGCTGGCTACCACGCTGGACGTGGAATTCGATCCCGACACAAGCTGGGACGAGAAGAAAGAGATTTACCGCATCTCCAACAAGATTGTGCGCACCGCGAATGTAACCCAGTCAGCGATTGGCGACAAGCGTGGGCTGTGGACGACGACGATCGCTGCGGCGATTCTGATTTTCGAGTAACCGTAGTCGATCTGAGCGTGGGCGTGGGCCGCTACGGCCTGCGCCTTTTGCTTGCGTAAGAAAAGGATGTAACTGCAATCGGAACCTATATGGCGAGTCAGAGCAACTTTCGTGTCGGGCTGATCCAGATGAGCTGCGGGCCGGACCCTGACGCCAATCTCGACAAAGCAGCAGATCGCGTGCGCGAAGCTGCACGAGGAGGGCGCGGAGATTGTGTGCTTGCCGGAGCTTTTTCGCGCCCAGTATTTCTGTCAGCGGAGGACTTGCGCTCTTCGATCTGGCCGAGCCGATTCCCGGGCCGACCACCGAGCGGCTAGGCGAACCGTCGCTCGCGAGGGGAAGATTGTCGTCGTTGCCTCGTTGTTCAAGCGACGCGCTGCCGGCATCTATCACAACACCGCCGCGGTTATCGACCGGGATGGCGAGATGTCGCGGCATCTATCGAAAGATGCACATCCCCGACGATCCGCTCTATTACGAAAAGTATTATTTCACTCCCGGCGATCTCGGATTTCGCGCCTTCGACACGTCGGTTGGCCGAATCGGAACGCTGGTCTGTTGGGATCAGTGGTATCCGGAGGCCGCGCGGCTCACGGCGCTGCAGGGCGCGCATGTGTTGTTTTATCCCACGGCGATCGGGTGGCATCCGCGGGAGAAGGAGGAGTTCGGCACCGCGCAATACGAAGCCTGGCAGACGATCCAGCGGGCCCACGCCATAGCCAACGGGGTCTACGTGGCGGCGGTGAATCGTGTCGGTGTGGAACACGGGGATGTGCGCGGCGATCGCGTGGAGGGGCCGGGGCTCGAGTTCTCGGGCGGCTCGTTCCTTGCGGATCCCTTCGGGCGGGTGATCGCAAAGGCTGCGCACGATCGGGAAGAGATCCTGATCGGCGAAGTCGATCTGCACGCCATAGAGGACACGCGCCGCAACTGGCCGTTTCTGCGGGATCGGCGCATTGATGCCTACGCGCCGATTGTCAGCCGATTTCTGGATGGCGACGGGGAATGAGCCAGAGGGCAGCTGAAACGGCGAGAAGGAGCGCTGTGTCTGCGACAGTGTCAGGGACACCGCGGCAGCTTGGCTATCGCATGCCGGCGGAGTGGGAGCCGCACGATGCGACCTGGCTTGCGTGGCCACACAATCCGGAGGACTGGCCGGGAAAGTTTCAGCCGATTCCCTGGGTCTACGCAGAGATCGTCGGGCACCTGGCGCGCGTCGAGGATGTGCACATCCTGGTGGATGATGCCGCGGCCGAGAAGCGGGCGCGACGGATCCTGCAGCGCACGGGCGCGAACCTGGCCCGTGTCCATTTTCATCAATGGCCGACGGATCGGGTGTGGACGCGGGATTCCGGGCCGATCTTTGTGTCCAGAAAAGGGACAGGTCGGGACTCAATTGCCATCACGAACTGGAAGTTCAATGCCTGGGCAAAGTATTCCGATTGGCACAAGGACGACAAGATTCCCGGGCGGGTCGCCGGGCTACTGGGGCTTCCGGAGTGGACGCCAGCGATCGAGACGTTGGAGGGTCCGCAGCGGATTGTGCTCGAGGGCGGATCCATCGACGTGAATGGCGCCGGCACGCTGATCACGACGGAAGAATGCCTGCTCAGCGAGGTCCAGCAGAGGAATCCGGGCGTCTCCGCGAGGAACTTGAGGAGATCTTCAGCAACTATCTCGGCATCGACCAGGTTCTGTGGATGAATCGGGGCATAGCGGGCGACGATACGCATGGACACGTAGATGACATCACTCGCTTCGCTGGGCCGGACAGGATTGTCGCTGTGCGAGGGAACAAGGAAGACGAGAACCACCTGCCGCTGGCGGAGAATCTGGATCGTCTGAGGTCGGCGCGCAATGCCGACGGTAACCACTTCGAAGTGATTGAATTGCCAATGCCACCGCCGGTTGTTTTTGACGGACAAAGGCTGCCGGCGAGCTACGCCAATTTCTACATTGCCAATGATCTGCTGCTCGTGCCAACCTTTAACTGTTCCGTTGATCGACGGGCGCTCAATATTCTCGCGGATGTGTTTCCATCGCGCGGGTCGTGGGCATCTATTGCGGAGATTCCC
>CAVPCE010000047.1:0-60202 GCA_963702295.1 uncultured Acidobacteriaceae bacterium
GATGGCAGCTGCGCGCACAGTACTACGACCACCTGATGCCACTGGCACCGCGCTCTCTGTCGGTGATTTTTCCAGGTGCAGAACTGGATGCGATGGGAGTGCCGCAGAACTTTCGGGACATTTGCGGGAGACAGCACATATTCCGCCGCACGAAACCACGGAAGCGGCGCTGGTGGCCCAGCGACAGAAGCAGCTGCAGAGCTGCGGCCCCGTTTGCGAGCTGCGCTGTTGAACGAGGCCATGCAGGAACCGCTTCGCAAGGCCCTGGAACGAATCAACGGCGTGACGGGCGATCCGCGGAGCTTCGACCGTTTGCACGAACTGCTGGAGCAGCAGCCGTGGCGGCTGGCGTTCTGGCGTGTTTCGAGCGAGGAGATTAATTACCGGCGCTTCTTCGACATCAACGATCTGGTTGGATTACGGATGGAGAATCCGGAGGTGTTTGCGGAGACGCATTGCC
This sequence comes from uncultured Acidobacteriaceae bacterium, assembly GCA_963702295.1. Taxonomy (GTDB): domain Bacteria; phylum Acidobacteriota; class Terriglobia; order Terriglobales; family Acidobacteriaceae; genus Palsa-343. Next base: position 461 of record CAVPCE010000047.1, read on the forward strand.
TGGTGCGGAGGCTGCTGGCGGACGGGGAGGTGACAGGCCTTCGAATCGATCATTGCGACGGACTGCTCAATCCCCGGCAATATCTGATCCGGTTGCAACGACTCTATGTGGCCAGCCAGTGTATGGGAGCGACGCCACAGGGCGACACGGGGCCCACGGGCGTCGAGCTGCAGGTGAGAGAGGCAATGCGCGGACCCGGCTGGAACATGGCTCAGGGGCCGCTCTACGTGGTGGTCGAGAAGATCCTTGAGACAAAGGAATCGCTGCCTCCTGAATGGCCTGTGAGCGGGACCTCCGGCTACGACTTTGTGCATCTGGGCAATCAGATTTTCATTCGAAGCGAAAACAAACAGAGATTCACGGAATTCTATGAACGGCTCATTGGGGATGGGGCGGATCCGAAGACCATCATTTACCAGTCGAAGCTGAACGTGATGCGGAATGCGCTGTCGAGCGAGGTATATGTGCTGGCGAACCTGCTGAGCCGGCTGGCCTCGTCGAATCGAAAGGCGCGCGATTTTACCGAGGATCTGCTGGAGACCGCGATTCGGGAGACGATTGCCTGTTTCCCGGTGTATCGGACTTATATCGACGATCGCGGGCAGTACAGCGAACGCGATCGAGCGTTCATTCGGCAAGCTATCGCGCGGGCCCAGAGGCGGAACCGGGAAACGGACGCGTCGGTCTTCAATTTTCTCGAAACACGCTGCTGTTGCATGAAAAGACCGGGGAGGCCATCGATGAGCGGGAGTTGTATTTCGCGCTGAAATTCCAACAGCTGACCGGCCCGGTGATGGCCAAGGGAGTGGAGGACACCACCTTCTACGTCTACAACCGATTCATTTCGTCGAATGACGTAGGCAGTTCAGTAGAGGCATTCGGCATTGCGCCAGAGGTCTTTCACGAGGCGAATCGTGGACGGTTGCGAGACTCACCGGACGCGATGCTGGCGACCTCCACGCACGATACCAAGCGCAGCGAGGACGTGCGGAACCGGCTGAATGTGCTCTCGGAGATGACGTACCTGTGGCCCTCTTACGTGCGACGGTGGGTGAAACTGAACGCGCGGCACAAGCGGACGCTGGAGGACGGGCGCGTGGCGCCGAATCCTAACGAGGAGTACTTCCTGTATCAGACTCTTGCGGGTGCATGGCCGTGGACGATGACGGGCCCGGAGGATCGGCAGGAATTTACGGAGCGAATCCAGCAGTACATGACCAAGGCTTTCAGCGAGGCCAAGGTGAATCTGAGCTGGACCAATCCAAATCCGGGTTACGTGGACGCGGTGCACAGCTTCGTGCGCGCCATTCTGATGCCGGACGCCCGGGGTCGCCAGCCGCGTTTTGTTGAGACGCTGGAGGAAATTCTGCCGGTCCTGAAGATGTTTGGCGCGGTGAACTCGCTGGCCCAGGCGGTGCTCAAGATTGCCTCTCCCGGAGTGCCGGATTTCTATCAGGGCAGCGAGATGTGGGATTTGAGCCTCGTGGATCCCGATAACCGGCGGCCGGTGGACTACGCGATGCGGAGGGCGGCGCTCAAGGAGTTGCAGGCACTGGAACACGATCGAGGTGCGGCAGCGGTTTGCCGCGCTGTATTGGATCGACTCCGTGACGGACGGGTGAAGTTGTGGACCGTGCATCGGTCACTGGAGCTGCGTAATCAGATGCCGGAGGTGTTCCGTCGTGGGGAGTATGCCCCCGTGGAGGCAACTGAGGGACAAGCAGCGCACGTAATCGCGTTCACGCGCGGGCAGCAGGTGCTGGCTGCGGTTCCGCGGTTTGCCTACACCCTAATGGGCGGCAGGGCGCGGCTGCCATTGGACGAGGCATGGAGCCAGGGCGAGCTAATGGTTCCGGAGATGGCTGGAGCAGAACTGGAGAATGCATTCACCGGAGCGGTGGTTCGAGTAGATGCCGAGGGAAGAGTGCCACTGCGGACCTTGTTCGCGGATTTCCCGATGGCGCTGCTGGCGCGGCGGTGAGGACAGCATACAGCGTACAGGGTTCAGGGTAGGGCAGCGCAAAGTCCTCGGCTGCGGATGCGTCTCGACTCAGGATCGCGCTTCGTGTTTGTCGCGGTCGGTAACCTCAGTGAGGGCTGCGAGCTTAGCAGCAAGGTCGGGGGTGAGGGCGTGCTCAGGGCAGCGCCAGCTCCAGTTACCGGTGGGGCGGGAAGGGACATTCATACGCGCCTCGCTGCCGAGCTCGAGGATGTCCTGAACGGGGAACAGAGCGATATCCGCGACGGATGTGGCGACGGCGCGAATGAGAGGCCAGACCGGGCTTTCGCCGCCGGGGCGGGTTTCAAGCTGAACGTAGGATCGGACGGCAGCCTTCTCTACCGGTGAAGCGCCGTTTTCCCACCAGCCGCGGGTGGTGTCGTTGTCATGGGTGCCGGTATACGCAACCGTATTGGACACAAATTGGTGAGGCAGGTGGATATGCGCGCCACGGGCCGAAAATCCAAACTGCACGACTTTCATGCCGGGAAAACGGAACTGGTCACGAAGGGCGTCAACTTCTTTGGTGATCATTCCTAGGTCTTCAGCAATGAAGGGAAGCTCGCCCAACTCATCGCGGAGGCGCTGGAAGAGCGCCGCGCCGGGAGCCGTGATCCACTGGCCGTTGACGGCCGTCTCATCCTGAGCGGGAATGGCCCAGTAGGCCTCGAATCCGCGGAAATGGTCGAGGCGGATCAGATCGTAGAGAAAGTGGGCGCGACGGATACGGTCGATCCACCAGGCGAAGCGATTGTTCTGCATCACCTCCCAGCGATAGAGAGGATTGCCCCAGCGCTGGCCGGTCGCAGAAAAGTAGTCCGGGGGAACTCCTGCGACGCGGATGGGAGCAAGGTTTTGGTCGAGCTCGAAGAGTTCGGGGTGGGTCCAGACGTCGGCCGAATCGTAGCTGACGAAGATAGCGATGTCGCCGAGGAACCGGATGTCGCGTGCGGCGCAGTAGTGACAGAGAGCGCGCCACTGTTCGTCGAAGGCGAACTGAATGATTTGAGCCATGGCGAGTTCTTCGCCATGCTCGCGGCGAAGGCGATCCAGTGCGGCGGGATCGCGGTGTTTGACCTCGTCAGGCCACTGGTTCCACGAAGCGTAGTTGAACTTGCGGCGAAAGACCGAGTAGAGCGCCCAGTCGCCAAGCCAGGTAGCGTTTTCGCGGCAGTAGCCTTCGAAGCGGGACCATTCGGCGTCCGTATGACGATGGAGAAAGTTGCGTGCGGCTTCCTCGATGAGCGGAAGCTTGTGCGCGGCGACATCGTCGAAGTTGACGGTACCGGAGGCTCTCGGAAGGTTGGCCAGACGATCAGGGTTGATCCAGCCGCGCTCGGCAAGCAGTTCCAGCGAGAGCAGAAGGGGATTGCCGGCGAAGGCGGAGAGTGATGCGTAGGGCGAATTGCCGTAGCCGGTAGGGTTGAGCGGCAGCACCTGCCAAACGCGCTGTTTGGCAGCGGCGAGAAAGTCGGCGAAGGCGTAGGCGGCGGGGCCGAGATCGCCGATGCCTCCGGCCGAAGGCAGAGAGGCGATGTGCAGCAGAAGGCCCGAAGAGCGTTCAAAAGGCATGGAGGAGTCCAGTATGGAGCGGAACAAGAGAAAAAGCCCGCTCCATCGAGAAGATTCGATGCGAGCGGGCTTTGTTGCCCCGAGCAGGATTACATGCCGCTGAGCGGCATCTGCTGCTGCATTTTGCGGTTGACCAGAACGCGATCGGCTTTCTCATAGGTCGATACCAGGTTGGTGACGAACACCTCAAAGGCCTGGTCGCGACGCTGGTTGAGAAGAGTATCGCGGTTGGAGTCAAGATTCTTCGCGATGTCCTCGGCCGATGGCTCCTGCTTGTCATCAATCTTTGCGACGACGCCGGTCGTGCCGTTGTTGATGGCGTTGCTGATGGCCCCGACGCTGAGATCGAAGAGGCTGGGCGCGGCGCTGCTGAGCTGTCCAACGTCCGGAACCTGCTGATCGCGGCCGACGAGGTCGCTGGTCTTGATGGTGGCGCCGACTTCCTTTGCGGCTTTCGCCAGGTCGTGCTCGGCGTGGGCGCGATCGGCAAGCTCGTTCGTCTTGCGAGCCAGGAGCGCTGTCACCTGCTGATCGCGGAAGTCGTCGAGGACATGCGATTTGTATTCGTCAAAGGTCGGCGTATGCGCGGCCTTGATATCGGCCACCTGGAAGACGGCATAGCTGGTATCCCCGGTGGAGACGGGTTCCGGTGCGCCGTTGGCTTTGGCGCCGAAGGCAGCGGCGATCAGCTTCGAGCTGTCACCGAGATCCGGTATTGTGGCGCCCTGGGCTACGTAATCGCTGGTGACCACCTTGAGGTGATGGGCGGCGGCCGTCTGGGCGAGGCTGGTCTTCTGTGCATCGGTGGCCAACTCTTGGGCAAAGGCCTGCTCAGTCTGCGCTTCTTTCTGCTTCGTTAGAGCGTCGACGATGGAGCTCTTCACTTCATCGAGAGTTTTCAGATGGGCGTCCTGCTTATCCTCGGTCTGGATGATGTGGTAGCCGAACTGGGTGCGGACGAGGCCGGAAATCTGACCAGGTTTCTGGGCGAAGGCGACGGCATCGAACTGAGGCACGGTAGCGCCACGCTTGAGCCAGCCCAATTCGCCGCCCTGGTCCTTGCTGCCGGGGTCGTCGGAATTCTGCTTTGCCAGTTCGGCGAAGTCCTTTCCGTTGTCTTTGCGAAGCTGATCCAGAACGCCCTGGGCTTTGGCTTTGGCCTTTGCGTCAGCGTCTGAACCGGCATTGGGATCAACGGAGATAAGGATGTGGCGGACCTTCACCTGAGCATCCACTTTGTACTGCTGCTGATTCTGGCTGTAATACTGCTGGATTTCGGCCGGAGTGATCTGCGGCTTGCCGCCGGGAAGATCCTTGTCGGAGAAGGCGATGTACTCGATCTTGCGGGTTTCGGGGAGAGCGTCCCTATAGCGTGCGGCGTTCTGTTTGAACCAGGCCTGGAGCTCGGTGTCGGCGGGGTTGATCGTCTTGCGAAGATCGTCGGCGCTGAGGACCGCATAGTCGAACTTGATCTTCGTGGCCTGATTTCGATAATTGTTGCGAACTTCGGCGTCGGAGACGGTGATGCCGCCCGTGACCAGGTCGCGGAGGCGGTCGGAGGCGATCTGGTCCTTGATCTCGCTCTCGAACTTCTGAACCGTCATGTTGAGGTTCTGCGTGACGAAGTCCGTGTACCGGGCGTCTCCAATGTATTTGCCGTCCGGAAAGAGGTACTGACCCCACATCCCGGTGTGGAGGAAACGGCGGACATCGTCGTCGGTGGCCGTGATGCCCATGTTATGGGCTTCCTGAAGCAGGATGCGCTGCATGATGATCTGCTGGCCGGCCTGCTGCATCACGATGGGCAAATACATGTCAGGGATCTGACGTCCGCGCATCATGCTGCGGGCCGCCTGCTGGACATCGCTGACCTGAATCTGCTCTTCGGCAGGAAGGAAGCGACCGAAGAAGCCGCCGTGCCGGATGCTGGCGTAGGTGGTGCTCGTATTGGTCGTGTCGTTGAAGATGCCGGGCACGAGGAAGATAACCATGAGCACACAAGTGGCGGCGATGATAATGCCAAACAGCCACTTGGTAAATTTTGTGTCTTTTTGCAGAAAGCGAATCATGCGATGGGTGACAGCCTTTTCTGTGGCCAGACCCCTGCGGCCGGGCATTGGGGCACGGCATGAGGAGAGGCGATTTTCCTGAATGCAGGACTCTTATCAGTATAAGGCGGGAGAAGCAGCCGGCGAAAGACCGGAGAGCGTACCCGAAGACGGGCGAAATCCGAAACTCGCCCTCGGAGCGTACTGTCGGTAGATGGATTGGGGACACCGTGCCGCTAATCGAAGCCGATCACGCATTCGCCAAAATGGACAAAGGAGACACGTACAGTCTGTCCCGGAAGGGCGAATGTCTTACCGGACCAACTGCCGGTAGTAATCCAGTCGCCGGCGCGGAGACCTCCGGTGCGATTCGAACCTTCATCGGCAAGCCACACAACCAGGCGGAGAAGATCAGTGCCGGCGGTATTGGAGGCAATGGCCTGGAATCGGACTTCGTTATCAATAAACACGGTCACCGATTCCTGGGCGAGGTCGATGGACTGCCATTCAGGGAGGGGAGAACCGAAGGCGAAGCCGCCATTCATCTGGAGATCGCCGATGATCGAGAGGCGGTCGGTTTGGTCGGGATCGGCGAAGGCGGACTCGAGAATTTCGATGGCCGGATGCGCGGTGCCGATGGCAGCGATGACCTCATCGCGCGTGTAGGGGTGGGCGCGGGTGGGCAAATCTTGGCTGAGGTGGAATGCAATCTCCGCTTCCACGCCACCGTAGCGGTGGTAGTTGCGGCTGATGCGCTGGCCGGAGCGAGCATAGCCTCCCCACGCGGGCATCGCGGAAAAGAGGGGCGTGGCCTGAGGCGCCGGCGCACCCACTTTCCAGCCGCCGATGGGAGCACAGGCTATGGCTACAATGTCCTGGAGCGCATAGGCTTCGGTGAGATCAGTCGGGCGGAGCTGTTCCGGAAGTTGGTGAATAGGCTTGCGTTCGCGGCGGGCACGAAGAATCAGCTCAGCCGCGCGGTGCATGCGGTCGCGGTCAAGGGGAGAGAGGATGGAGGGGAGCGAGTGGGGCTGAGCGGCCATTGGCGATCTCCTTTTGTTCTCTAAAGAGTAAGACGCTTAGGGCGGGGATTGCGACAACTGGAGAGTGGTAACGTCGAATGAAGAAGGAATAGACCAGGAGAACTCATGCGGATCCAGAGAACAAGCGATATTCCGTCGTCGGAGATTACGCCGAAGGAGACCTGGATGAACCGGCGTGCCTTCATGACAGCCGCGGCGGCGAGCGGGGTCGCGGCGGTGGCTGCGGAGGGGGTGCGGCGATTCCTGGGACCCACGACGGTGCATGCCGAAGAGAAGCTGACCACAGTGAGCAGTCCCCTTTCTACGCCGGGGCTGGCGCCGACCCCGCTCGAAGACATTACGCACTACAACAACTTCTACGAGTTCGGCGTGAACAAGGATGATCCGGCGAAGAACGCCGGGCGGCTGCACACGCGGCCGTGGTCGGTTCAGGTTGAAGGGCTCGTGAAAAAGAAGAAGACGTTTGACATCGACGACGCTGCTGAAGCTGCGTCCGCTGGAGGATCGGGTCTATCGGTTCCGCTGCGTTGAAGCGTGGAGCATGGTGATTCCCTGGGTCGGGTATTCGCTGTCGGAGTTCATCAAGCAATGCGAGCCGCTGTCGTCGGCAAAATATGTGCAGTTCCTGTCGCTGGCAGATTCGAAGCAGGAACATGCTGCCTGGAACTCGGGATCAGCTGGCCTTACTCCGAAGGGCTGCGCATGGATGAGGCCATGCATCCGCTGACGCTGCTGACGTTCGGCCTGTACGGCGAGGTGCTGCCGAATCAGGATGGTGCGCCGGTGCGTTTGGTTGTGCCGTGGAAATACGGATTCAAGTCGGCGAAGTCGATTGTGAAGAGTCGAAATTCGTGAAAGACCAGCCGCACACCACGTGGAACGATATGGCGCCCGGATGAGTATGGTTTCTACTCGAACGTGAATCCCAACCGGGATCACCCGCGATGGAGCCAAAAAACGGAACGGGTGATTGGCGCCCCAATCTGGAAGCAGCGGCAAGCGACCCTGATGTTCAACGGGTACGGGAACCAGGTGGCAAGCCTCTACCAGGGCATGAATTTAATCAAGCAGTATTAGGCAGGCGTTACAGGCTACAGTTAAGAATGCCGGATCGCGCCCACGGGCGACGTGTGCGTAACGCGAGGATGATGGCCAGTGGGAATCTCCCGGAATGAGTAAGCGCTGGATTGTGGCGCTGAAGGTGGCGGCGCACGCAGCATGTCTGGGGCCGGTGGCCTGGCTGCTGTGGCATTTATATCTGTCCGTTACAACCCAGCCGAATGCGCTGGGACCGGATCCGACGCACACCGTCACGTTCTTTACCGGTCGCGGAACGCTGCGGTTGCTGGTGATTACGCTGGCGGTGACGCCGGTGCGGCGGCTGATTCCGAAGCTGAACTGGCTGGTGCGGTTTCGCCGGTTGCTGGGACTGTATGCATTCCTTTATGCCTGCCTGCATTTGATGACCTACTTATGGCTGTATGCCGGATTCAGCTGGGCTGCGATGGTGGACGATATCAGCCAGCGGCGGTTCATCACAGCTGGGCTTGCGGCATGGCTGATGCTGTTGCCGCTGGCTCTGACGTCGACCGCGTGGTCGATTCGGAAGCTGGGCGGCAGGAACTGGAACCGTCTGCACTGGCTGACCTACGCAGCAGCGATTGCCGGGGTGATTCATTATTGGTGGGGCGTGAAGGCGGGTGTAAAGACCCCGCTGGCGATCACCGTGGTGCTGGCGATTTTGCTGCTGGCGCGACCCCTGCTGAAACTGCGATCGGCGAAGAGCGTTCAGCAGACAGCAAAAGCCTGAGAGCCTGTTCAGCCGTTGCCCAAGGGCTTCGACATACGGATGAAGTGACAGGGTTGGGTGACACGCGGGACCATGGCTTCGCGGATAGGTGCCGTGCCGACGACTGCGTAGCCCAGCTTCTGGTAGTAGGGAGGAAGTTCGGTGCGGAGATTCACGACCGTGAGATCCATGTGATGGGCACCCATCTCGCGGGCGAACTCTTCTGCGGCAGCAACGAGGCGCCGTCCGAGGCCGGTTTTCTGGTGGCCGGGATCGACGGAAAGCAGGCCGAGATAGCCGTGGTCGCCGCGCAGCTCGACGTACACGCATCCAGCGAGCGTGCTGCTCTCTTCGGCGAGCAGGAAGCGGCCGGTGGCAAAGTACTCCTGGGTTTCTTCAGGAATGAGGCGGTCGCGGACGATGAAGAAGGCTTCCACCTTGAAGGCCTGATTGACGACCGCGGTGATGGCGGGCAGGTCGGATTCGACAGCGAAGCGAAATTCCATAGAGACAGGATGCTGGTTGCAGCGTTCAGGGTGCAGACGCCCCGGGGAAGCGGGTCGTGTCAGTAATGTCTGATAGGTGGATTTTAGCCGACGTCGACGCGCCAGAGATCGAGGCCGGCGATGCGCATCACCCGAGCCTTTCCCTGAAAGATGTGCTGGAACTCGACCGTCTCAGGTAGCCAGGATTCTTCACCCATGCGGAAGAGGCGGTCGCCGAGTGGCGTAAGCGGCTCGCCATCGATCAGGAGCTGTCCCTTCAGGACGTAGACCAGGGAGTCGCCGGCCCAGGGACTCTCACTCTGATAACGGCCGATGAAGGCGGAGTAGTGCGCAGGAACGGTGAAGCTGCGGGGGCCGTCGTAGCCGGGCGCCGTGTACCAGTCAGGGCCGTATGCGACCTCAACGACCGGCTGCGGCGGACCGGAGGCGCCCGCCTTCGACGCAGCTGCTTTTCTTTTGAACGCGAAGGAGTGCTCGGCGAAAATACCGGGCACCGTGGAGATGAACTCATCGCCGGCGTTGTGTTGCAGAGGCACTGACGTTGAGCCGTCCATGAGCGTGAGGCGTTTCTCTCGGACTACAAAGGCCAAAGTGCGTCCATCGGAAGCGGTGAAGGTCCCTGCGTAATCGGTGGCGTTGCTGACTTCACTCGGATCATCAATGGAGGGCGCGGCGGGCAGATTTTTTGATTCGCCTTCAGCGCGCAGCAGGCGGACGGCATATTCCGTTACGGCTATGGGACGGTAGCCCTGCATGGCGTTAATCGAGGCAAATGCGGCGAAGCCGCCGTCGAGATCAACGTGGATGGAAGAGGCGAAGGCCACCATGCCGCCGGTGTGGCGCAGGATTTTGTGTCCGTCAAGCGTGTCGACGGCGATGCCATAGCCGTAGCTGGCGGTAGGGCTGAACTCGTCAGCCTTGATGTACGGGGTGCTCATGCGGCCGAAGCTCTCCTCAGAGACGATGCGGCCGTGGGGACCCTGTCCGCGATTGAGCAGCATGCGCGCGTAGCGTGCCATGTCGGCGGGCGTGGAGGCGATGCAGCCGGCGGTATCGTCCATGATGAGGTTTGCGGCGGGCGCGAGCCGTCCCTGTCGTGGGTAGACCTGATCGTCCCAGAAAGGCTCATAGCCGACGGCTGCCCGGGCTCGATCGGCGGTGGTGATGACCGGCCGTGTGCTGGACATGCCCAGGGGTGTGAGGAGCCGATCCTGCGCAAGGACGCGCCAGGGACGGCCGTCAAGCTTTGCGGCGAGCAGCCCCAGGATCGCGAATCCCGGATTGCAGTAGTGGAAGTGCTCGCCGGGAGCGAAGCCCTGCACCAGCCGGCCCGCGGGGTCACCGGTAAAGATGCCGATGTTGTCAGGGAGACCCGAGGTGTGGGTGAGCAAATGGTGGATCGTGACCGCGCCGTATTCGGTGACGATGGGGAGATCGGGCAGATAATTCAGGACGGGCGCATGCAGATCGAGCTTGCCCTCCTCGTGCAACTGAAGGATGACGAGGGCGACAAACGATTTGGTGATGGAGCCGATCTGGAAGAGGTGATCCGGCGCTACCGGGAGCCGCTGATCAAGATTGGCGTAGCCGTAACAGGCGACCCGTCGCGTCTCCCTCGTGTCGGTGAGCCCCAGAGCAAGTCCGGGCGCGTTCATGGCCGGCAGGTAACGAGCCAGGTAGTTGTCGAGCTTCTCCTCCAGAGGTTTGGAGGCGCGCGGCATGGGCAGATCGGCGGCCCATGACTCGGAGGACGGGAACAGTGCAACGCCGGCGGTCGCGGCTGAGGCGGAGAGAAAACTGCGACGGGAGACGCGATGGAGGGGCATGAATGGTCAGCAGTCTAGCATGCGCTGCCTGAGGCCAAACGAAAAGGCCGGCATCGCTGCCGGCCTTCATTGCCTTGCCTGTCGCACTATTGAGCGACAGGGCCTTTGGTCAGAGCCGCTTCCTTCTGCGCCACCACCTGCTGCGCGTGCTGCTCGAGTTGCGCCGCCTGCGGGATATCGTTGATGGCCGCCTGGATTTCCGGATCCCAGCCCGCTTCGACTTTCAGTCCTGCGGTCTGGCCGAACTCGGTGGTAAAAATCTTCGACCTGATGTTGGTCTTCACCCAGTCAATATTCTTGTTCAGATCATCGGGCGTGTACTGGTAGTTCTGCGAGGCTAGGTACGTTTTGAAGTCACTGAGCACCGCATCGTCGACCTGAAAATCCTTGTTCACCTGGTGGTGAGCGGTGTACTCCTCAGTGAAGCCGAGGAAAGCATCACGGTCTAGCAATTGATCCTGAAAGGCCGTGGCCTTGGGCGGTTCAACTTTAATGTCGGGGGTGATGCCGCCGCCGCCGTAAACCGTGCGGCCGGAGTCGGTAAGCTTGACCTCGCGATCTTTGTCGCTCTGCGCCTGCTCGTGGTTGTAGTAGTAGTCGTACAGTGAAACGCCGTTGTAGTTGCGCTGAATAAGGCGTCCGCTGGGCGTGAAGTAGTGATAGGTCGTCAGGGCCAGCCCCGTGTTATCGGAGAGCGTGTAGACCGTTTGAACCAGACCCTTGCCGAAGGTGGTTTCGCCGGCGATCAACGCGCGGTCGTGGTCCTGCAGCGCACCGGAGACAATTTCCGCCGCGGACGCAGTCCCGCGGTTGACCAGGACAACGATGGGGAAATTCTCGCCGCCGTTACCGTGCGTGGCGCGATAGATCTGCTCAGGGAACGCGCGCCCGCGCTGCGAAACAATAATCTGCCCCCGCTTGAGGAGACGATCGCAGACAGCGACGGCTTCCACGAGAACCCCGCCCGGATTGCCGCGCAGGTCGAGAACAAGGCCCTTGAGGTTCGGGCCAAAGGCGTCGACGGCATCGTCGAATTCGCGGCCGGTGGTTTCCTGAAACTGCTTGATATTGATGTAGCCGATACCAGGCCGGATCTCATAGCTGAGCTGGATGCTGGCGTTGGGGATCTCATCACGGACCAGCTGGAAGGTCATCGGTGCCGTCACGTCGGGACGCGCCATAGTGACGCTGACCTTGGTGCCGCGCGGCCCCTTCAGGCGGTTCGCGACGTCGTCGGAGTTAAGGCCGGCGGCCGACTGGCCGTCGATGGCGGTGATGACGTCGCCCGGATGGATGCCGGCGCGAAAGGCGGGAGACCCCTCAATGGGATTGACGACGACAACCTTGCCATTCTGCGGCACGATGAACATGCCTACGCCGTAGTACTTCCCGTGCTGCTCTTCCCGCATGCGGGCGTAGGCTTTGGGGTCGTAGAAGTTGGAGTGGGGATCCAGAGTGTGCAGCATCTCGGGGATCGCGCCGTCGTAAATTGCCTTGTCCGGCATGTCGCCGGTAAGAGGTTCCGCATAGTTCTTCGCCACGACGTCATAGACGGAGGCAAACGACTTGAGACCGTCGCGGAAGGTGGATTCATCAGCTGCGGACTGAGCGCCGACCTGCTGGCTGAGGACCATGCCGCCGAGCGCGCAGACGGCAAAGAAGACTACAAGAGAAAACAGGGTGCGGCGGGTGCGGATGGACATGCTGTCGGGAATCCTGGCGCTCGGTCCTGCGTGGGGCATGCGATGCAGCAGGACGAGGAGCGGCTTGGGAAAAGTATACCGTACCTGGCAAGCAACGCACCGCTATCAGGCCCCGACAGAGTCGGCAATTCGTTCCAGTTGGCCCAGGTGATTGAGGTCATGGCCGGCCATGGTTTCCACGATGATGCCGAAGGTCATGGGGCCGCGCTCAGGGTGGGTGACGGGCTTATTCGAATGGCCTTGCAGAGCGGGTTCGATCAGCAGCAGGTTCCAGCGACGCAGGAGGGAAAAGGTTGCAAGAGCTTCGTTTGCGTCGATGCCGGAGTAGGGCGCTGCCCATTTTTCCTGGTCGAAGGGCTGGATGACGTGGTTGTCCTCGGCGAGGGTTTGGCGCAGCCGGAAACCAAAGGCGATCTCGCAGTCCGCCAGGTGGCAAAGGACGTCGCGCGGGGACCATTTGGCCGGAGCGGGCGGCTGGGTAATGCGTTCGGGGCCGATCATCCGGGCAAGATTCTTGAGGCGCGTCGGCGTTGTGGTCAGGACAGTGAGCGGGTTCTGCGCGCCAAGAAAGCGGGCGTAGGGATTCAAGATGCTGGCGGCCATCCGGTTAACCCTCGGGGCTTGAGAATCGTTGCGCCAGTATTCCACGAGATCGCGAGGATTTGAAAGGAGCGACCAAGGCGGTTACACTGGGAGAGAACACGGTTGTCCGGTTGCGCCGTTAGGCGGAGCCGGGAAAACAGTGGGCGCAAGCCCACTTTTTATTTGGCCTGAAAAGCGGGATTGAAGCAGGTCCTTCCACTGCGCGCCTGCGGCGCTTTGCTCAGGATGGCATGTTTGATGTCGATCAAATTCGGACGGTGGGGCAAAGGGTGGCGGCTTCCCATGGTCTCGATGTGGTGGAGATCGAGTTCCATGGTGGGGCCAAGCATCGGCTGCTGCGGGTGTTCATCGAAAAGAATGCAGAGGAACGGCGAAAGCTGGCGGCGGCGCAGGCGAACGGCGATCCGGGCGTAGAGTCAAACATCGGGGCTGCCTCCGGCGCGGGCTACCCCGGACTTGATCAGCTGGCAGGCGTAACGCACGAGGACTGCGTAGCCTTCAGCCGGGATTTCGGCACGGTTCTGGATGTAGAAGACCTGATTCCGGGAAGCGAGTACACGCTGGAGGTTTCGTCGCCGGGACTCGACCGGAAGCTGCAGGGGGTAGAGGACTTTCGTCGTTTTCAGGGTCTGCTGGCGAAGGTGCAAACGTTCGAACCCGTGGCGGGCAACCGGCACTGGCAGGGCAGGATCCGCAGAGCGGACGAGCAATCGATTCAGCTCGAGTTGGAAGGGAAGAGGGCAGCCGGGAAAAAGGGCGCCGAGAAGAGAGCCCAGAGCGCAGAGAAGAACGAAGTGGAAATCGCGCTGAGCAACATCGAGAAGGCGCAGCTGGTTCCGGAGTTCTAAAAAACGAGGAACATGTGGCAGGACACAGCTTTCGGCAGCTGTACCGTCCTCTGCAAGGCAGACCAGCACAGCGATTTTGAGTTTGTAACAAAAACAAGTTTTTTGACAGGAACAGGGAACTATGGCGAGTGTGCTTTACGACAGCATTGAGGCGTTGAGCCGCGACAAGGGCATCGATCCGCAGATCGTGGTATCGGCGGTGGAAGACGCGATTGCACTGGCGACGCGCAAGTACTACAAAACCCAGGAAAACATGCGCGCGGAACTGGATAAGGACACGGGCGAAATCCGGGCTTACGTCTACAAGACCGTTGTCGAGAACGAGGAACAGATCGAAGACCCCGTGAACCAGATCGCCCTGGAGCAGGCCCGCGAGCTGGCGCCGGAAGTCGAAGTTGGCGGCGAGATCCGCTATTACAAGCCGACCGACGTGCTGGGCCGCATCGCCGCCCAAATGGCGAAACAGGTGATCTTCCAGAAGGTGCGCGAGGCGGAGCGCGATACCGTCTTCAACGAATACGCACACCGCGTGGGCGAAGTGCTCACGGCGACTGTCAAGCGGCTGGAATTGCAGGACGTGATTTTCGATCTGGGCAAGGCAGAAGCGCGCATGCCCCGTCGGGAGCAGTCGCGACTGGAGCAGTTTGCCGTCGGCGAGCGTGTGCGGGTGGTGCTGTTACGCGTGGATCGCGCGGCACGCGGACCCCAGGTCGTTGTGTCAAGGGCAGCGCCGGAACTGGTGCAGAGTCTTTTCCAGAGCGAAGTGCCGGAGATCTACGACAGTACCGTTATGATTCGCGCCATTGCCCGCGAGGCGGGCGAGCGAACCAAGATTGCCGTGATGTCCCGCGATAAAGACGTAGACCCGGTGGGCGCGTGTGTGGGCATGAAAGGCATGCGCGTGCAATCGATTATCCGCGAGCTGCGCGGGGAGAAGATCGACATCATCGAGTTCAGCGAGGAAATCACGACTTTTGCCGAAAAGGCGTTGCAGCCGGCGAAAGTGAGCCGGGTCAGCATCAGCGACCTGAACGACAAGCAGCTTGAAGTGATCGTGGACGACACACAGCTGTCGCTGGCCATTGGCAAGAAGGGCCAGAACGTGCGCCTGGCGGCGAAGTTGCTGGGCTGGAAGATCGACATCAAGAGCGAGGAAGAAAAGCGGCAGGAAGTAGAGCAGCAAATGACGGCGATGGCGGGCGCGACGGCCACGCCGATCGAGCAGGTAGGCGAATTGGGCGATTCGATCATCCAAAAGCTGGTAGCGGCCGGAATCACGACGGTGGAAGGTCTGGCCGATATGACGCCGGAGCAACTGGAGGAAATTCCAGGGATCGGCGAAAAGACTTTGGAGAAGATCAGCGTGGCGGTTCGACACTATTTTGGACAATACGAGGAAGGTGAGGAGCGTCCGGCCGGCGCTGAGGTAACGGGCGAGACGGATATCGCTGCAGCACAACATGCCGAGGCGGCCTCTTCGGAAGAAGAAATCGAAGCTCTCCAGCAGGACCTCACGCAGAGTGGTGAAGAGCCGGTGAGTGCGGATGGTTCTGGACTCATCAACGACGAAGTGGCCGAAGAGCGGCTGGCTGAGGTTACCGAAGTGGGACCGGCGCTGGACGAGGAAGGCGCGGAGTCGCTGGTGCCGGGCCGGGAGGATGTGAGCGAACGGCTGGCGGAAAACGAAATCAATCCCGAGCTCGCGGGCGATGATGCCGTGGTCGAGGGCAACGTGGAAGAAGTGCGGGAAGAAGAGCTGGGCGAGAAGAAAGTGGATGAGTGATCGGGAGGGTAGCCGGGCCGATCAGGTCCGGCTGCAGCCGTATGCGCGGATTTTCTCCGAATCCGGGAGCGAATTGAATCGCGATTGCGGCATTTTCAGAGATAATGAAAGAGATACCAGACCCACATGTCAGGAGTTGTCCGTATGAAGAACTAAGGACCGGTGGGAAGTCGACAAGACACGGGGACGGATGAGCACAGTTCGAATCAATGAGTTAGCGCGTGAGTTGGAAGTTAAGAGCAGAGAAATTCTGGACGCGCTCACGGCGGTTGGAGTTACCGAGAAAAAGACGCATTCGAGTTCGATCGAAGCGGACGAGGCGGAGCGTGTGCGCGCTCACATCTCCAGGGCGCGGGGCGGCGGTGCCGCAGGACGCCATGAAGCGGAGATCAAGCCCAAAATCGACTGGTCGCAGGTGCACCACGTCGGCGACGTGGCGAAGGCGATTCTCGAGAAAAAGCAGCGTGAGTCGGCGCCTCCGCGTCCTCCTGCCCCGGCAGCGAGCGCTCCAGCGCCCGCGCGTCCGGCGAGCGTGAGTGCGGCTGTTCCGGCTGCGACTGTGCCGACTGCTCCCATTGCTGCCCCCAGCGCGCCTGCTGCGGCGCCGGTAGAAGCCAGGCCGGCTCCCCGCAAGATCGTTCCGCAGCCGCGTCAGGCGCCTAATGTGGTGGTCGCTCCGCCCCAGCCTCGGCCTGGTGTTGTCGCCGCTTCTTCCCCCCAGACTCCAGCGATTGCCGCCAGGCCTCCGGTGGGCCCTGTAGTGGTGAAACCGCCGGCAGCGGTAGCGGCGGCTCCGGCAGCGGCGCCGAGTGCGCCGACCGAAGGTCGTCCAGTGATAGCGCCACCTGCGGCAGCAGCCAGGACTCCGGTCCCGGTAGTCCCTGTCGCGGCTTCTGCACCAGCG
This sequence comes from uncultured Acidobacteriaceae bacterium, assembly GCA_963702295.1. GTDB lineage: Bacteria > Acidobacteriota > Terriglobia > Terriglobales > Acidobacteriaceae > Palsa-343. The sequence goes on from CAVPCE010000047.1 coordinate 17,085, forward strand.
GCAGCGGCGCCCACGATGAGTGCGAGTGCCTCAACGGCACCACCGAGAGAAGAGACCCAACGGCCGGTCGCGGCCGCAGCAACGGAAGCCCCTGCGGCCCCTCCGCCGCGGCGTGTCATCATGCCGCAGACCGGACCACGGCCCGTTTACAGCGCACCGCCGCCCGTAGCGGGCGCAGCGGCGCCAGGCGGCATCCAGCGGGGACGCCCGATTTTCGATCGCCGACCCGCGAGCGGACCAGGTGGACCAGGCGGACCGCGTCCCCCGATGGGCGCGCCAGGCCAGGCGCCGGGCGCCCGGCGTCCGATGCATCCGACGCGTTCGCAGCCAGGGGGCCCTGGCGGCCCGGGTGGTCGGCCGGGAATGGGTGCGCGTCCTGGATTTGGGGCTCGACCTGGTTTCGGACAGCGTCCAGGCATGGGTGGCGCGCCGGCACTTCCACCTCCGGGGGAGGCGCCGCGTCCGGCACGCCCAGGACCGCGAGGTCGTGGACGCCCGCGTTACGAAAAAGTGAAGGAAGGCCCGATGAAGGGCTTCGCTCCTCCGTCTCGCATGGCGGCGCAGGTTCCCAGCGGACCCGTGCCGATCACGCGCACCATTACCGTGACCGAAGGGGTCAGCGTTAAGGACCTGGCGGAGAAGCTGGAGGTCCGCGGCAAGGATCTGATCGCGACGCTGCTGGTGCGAGGCGTCTTCGTCACGGTCAACCAGACGCTGGATGGGGAATTGGTGAAGGATGTGGCGGCCCAGTTCGGGGCCGACGTCCAGGTGATCAGCTTCGAGGATCAGATGGCGAACGAAGCCATGGAGAGCATCCTCGCCACCGAGAACCCCGACGAACTGGAAGTGACGCGGCCGCCCGTGGTAACGGTCATGGGGCACGTCGACCATGGCAAGACGTCGCTGCTGGATGCGATCCGGGAAACGGACGTGGCTGGCGGCGAGGCAGGCGGAATCACGCAGCACATCGGCGCCTACAAGGTGAAGATCGGCAAGCCTGATTCACCGGCGTTTGGGCGGGAGATTGTCTTCCTGGATACGCCGGGCCACGAAGCCTTCACGCGCATGCGCGCACGCGGCGCCAAGGTCACGGACATTGTCGTGATCGTGGTGGCGGCTGACGATGGCGTGATGCCCCAGACTCTCGAGGCAATCGACCACGCGAAAGCGGCGAACGTGCCGATGATCGTTGCGGTGAACAAGATCGACAAGCCCGAGGCCCAGCCGGATCGCGTGAAAAAGCAACTGGGCGATCGCGGCCTGGTGCCGGAAGACTGGGGCGGCAGCACGGTCTTCGTCGATGTGTCGGCGAAGAAGCGAATCAATCTGGATCTGCTGCTGGAGATGATTTGCCTGGTGGCCGATCTGCAGACGCTGAAGGCGACTCCGGACCGGACGGCTGTGGGTACCGTTATCGAAGCCAAGCTGGATCGCGGACGCGGCGCTGTCGCGTCGGTACTGGTGCAGAACGGCACGCTGAAGAACCAGGACAACTTCGTGGTGGGGAACACGTTCGGGAAGATCCGCGCGATGTTCGACGACCGCGGGCGCCCGGTGGAAGAAGCCGGGCCGTCGACGCCGGTGGAAATCCTCGGGCTGGAAGCGATGCCGGATGCGGGCGATACATTCCTCGTGGTGAGCGATCGCGACAAGGCACGCGGCATCGGACAGTATCGCAAGATGCGCGAGCGCGAGGCCCAACTGGCCAAGTCTTCCCGCGTCACCCTCGAAGGGCTGGCGGATTCCATCAAGCAGGCCGGGATGAAGGAGCTGCCGCTGATCCTGAAGGGCGACGTAACGGGATCGGTGGAAGTGCTGGCCGACTCGCTGCAGAAGATGTCGACCGAAAAGGTGCGCATCAAGGTGATCCACTCCGGCGTGGGCGCGATCACCGAGAGCGACGTGCTGCTGGCTTCGGCGTCGAACGCCATCATCATCGGGTTCAACGTGCGGCCAGAGCGCAAGGTGGCCGATCTGGCGGAGCAGGAAGAAGTGGAGATCCGCCTGCACTCGATCATCTACGAGCTGCAGGACGAGATCCACAAGGCCATGCTGGGCTTGCTGGAGCCGGTTTTCCGCGAGGCGCCGCTGGGCAAGGCAGAGGTGCTGAACGTCTTCCGGATTCCGAAAGTCGGCACCATCGCCGGGTGCCGGGTCACCGATGGCGTGCTGCGCCGCGATGCCGAGGTTCGCCTGATGCGCGATGGCGAGCCGGTCTTCAAGGGCAAGCTGACCTCACTGAAGCGCTTCAAGGACGATGTGCGTGAAGTGACCAACGGCATGGAGTGCGGCGTGGGCATCAACTTCAGCGACGTGAAGGTCGGAGACACGGTCGAAGCCTTCGTCACGGAGAAGATCGCCGCGGAGCTGACGGCCTGAGAGCCGCCGGCAGGCAGTAGCCGGCAGCGGGTAGCCAGGAGAAGCGCTCGGCGCAAGCCGGGCGCTTTCTTTTTTTGCCGCATGCGCTGACCCTCTGCCTGTCTGACTCTCCGCCCGTCTCTCCATCGCCCCCGGGAAGGCTGTCATCTTTCCGCTGCGGCCACGCGCCCGTTTCTCGGGAGCCAGCTTGCTTTTCTCGCAGAACCGACCCTCGATGAGCAAGTTGGCCTGTTCTCGCCAGCGCTGAATAAAGATCCTTCTGAACTGCAGCTTACAGCTCGCGAATCGCAGTCACCGGGTTCCGGCGCATCGCTCGATGGGCGGGAAGATAGCATGCCAGCAAAGACATTGCTCCCAGGAGCATGACGACGGAAGCCACGGTGGCCGGATCGTTGGCTCCGATTCCGTACAACAGCCGGGCGATGAGACGTGTCAGTCCCAACGCAAACGCCAGTCCCAGCCCCAGCCCAATGCCTGTGAGACATAATCCCTGCAACAGCACGAGCCGCAGCACGTCCACGCGGGAAGCGCCGAGAGCCATTCGTATGCCGATCTCGTGGGTCCGCATCTGGGTTCGATAGGCCACGACTCCGTAGATTCCGGTGACCGCAAGAATCAGCCCAATCAGCGCGAACATTCCCGCCAGGATGCTCTGGATGACGGCGAAACTATTCGCCATCTGGGTACTCTCCCGCATGGGACGCACATCGAAGACCGGCAGCCGTGGATCGATTCCGTGGATGGCGTTTTCGACCGCCGGCGCAAGGTCGGCCGGATTTCCCTCGGTCTCCACCTGCACCATCGTCTCGTATCCCTGCTGGAAAAAGCTCATATACACCATCGGCTCGGGTGACTCATTCACGAATGTATGGGTCGAATTCCTCGCAACGCCGACAACCGTGAAAAGGCGGCCCCACACCCTGAGTCTCTTTCCCAGCGGATCCTGTCCTGGCCAGAAGCGCCTCGCCGCGGTCTGATCCACGATGATGACCCTCGGGGCCTTTTCATCGTCATCCAGCGTAAACTCGCGTCCTTCCAGAATGGGGATATGAAGGGATTCGAAATACCGCGGGCCTACCTCGGCATTCTCCACCAGCAAAGATTCATGGGGGTGCGGCACATACCCTTCCGGATACGCATCGCTCCTCTTTTGGATCAGGGTCATCGGAATCCAGTCGGTAAGAGACGCAACCTTCACGCCGGGCAGTGCCGACACGCGATCCAGAATCTTGTGACGGATCAACTGTGCCTCGTCGTTGCTGTAGCCGGCAATATTCAGCCCCACGGACGCAGTGAGAACGTGGTCCTGCTCAAATCCGGGGTTTGCGCCGGCAAGATTCCGCAGCGTTCGCAGGAATAGCCCGGAGCACAACAGCAGAGGAAGGGAAAGCGCGATTTGCGCCACCACCAGCCCGCTGAGCAATTTCCGGTTGCGTGAGCCGCCGGAGATACTTGCAGACTCTGCCTTGAGTACCTCAACGGCCGGCGCGTGGGACGAACGCCAGGCGGGAAGCGCGCCGCACAGCATGCCGGCCAAAAGGGAGAACACCGCAATCCCGATGACCACCTTATGGTCCATGCTCCCGTTCAGCACGAGGGGAATTGCAGTTCGCTGGAAAGAACCATGCGAATGTCTTCGAAGTCCACAATGTCAACGTAAGGGCCACGGCTCCTGCGACGATGGAAAGCACCACGCCCTCCAGCACCATCTGCCGCACCAGTTGCATGCGATTGGCCCCGAGCGACTGCCGGATGGCAAGCTCACGCCGCCGGGATACAAACCGCACCAGCGTGAGCGTCGCCACGTTCGCGCAGGTCAGCAACAGCACCACAGCGGCGAAGGCCAGCAGAATGGGCAGCGTCGCCGCCATGTATCCGTTGGCGCCGAAGGGCGAACGCCACATGGGATCGAGCGTGATCCGGTTATCGCCCAGATGCTGGTCCGGATACGCCGCCACAATATGGTGCATCAGGGTGTCGAGATCCTGGGCTGCCTGGCCACGGCTCACGCCGGGCCGCAATCTTCCTATTACGATTAGCCAGACCGAATCGCGATGGGTCATCCGCCACACATCCGTCCCGAGGGGATCGAGCGTTACCCACAGATCGTCACGCAGTCCCGGCGCTGCTCCGACAAACCCTTCCGGCGCCACACCGATCACCGTCACAGGATGCCGGGCGACCTCGATCGACTTGCCCACAATGGCCGGGTCTGCGGCATAACGCGTCTTCCAGAGCGAGTAGCCCAGGACCACGTTGGGTACTGCACGGGCCTCCTCTTCCGGCAGAAAGAAGCGCCCCAGCACCGGCTTGATGCCGAGCACATCGAAATAGTTCGCCGACACGTTCGCAATATAGACACGCTCCGGCTGCGCGCCGCCAGTCAGCGCGATCCAATCGTTATGATAGGCAAGTATTCCGGTCGAAGGTGCGGTTCTGCTCGCGCAGATCGCGATAGTCGAGATACGAGAAGGGCGGAGTCGGAGAGAAGTTCCGTTCTCCCCGCTGCAGGCTGACAAGATCGCCCGTGTCCCGCGCGCCAGGAATGGGACGCAACATTGTGCCGTCGATCCAACTGAATACGGTGCTGTTGGCGCAGATAGCTACTGCCAGCATCGCCGTCGCGGTGATCGTAAAGCCGGGGCTTTTGCGCAGTTGCCGTAACGCGTAACGGAGATCCCGGCCCAGTTGTTCAAGCCAGGCCTGGCCCCACATGTCGCGCGTCACATCCTGCACCAGAGGAATATTTCCAAACTCCCGCGCCGCCGCTTGTCGCGCCGTCTCTGCCGTCTCGCCTCGCGCCACTCGATCGGCAATCGCCATCTGCAGGTGCGCATCAATCTCTTCCTGCAATTCGCGCTTGCGCCGCTGAAAACCGAAGCTCGGGAAACCACTTCATGACTCACTCTCCTCCGGCTTGACGTACATCACCGACCCAATCGCTTCGACAATCCGCTCCCATCGGCCCAGATCCGAGGCCAACTGCTTTTTCCCTTTGGCCGTGATTCGGTAATATCGGGCTTTTTGCTTGCTCTCTGACTGCTTCCACTCCGACTGCACCCAGCCCTGACGCTCCAATCGATGGAGAGCCGGATACAGTGATCCGGTCTCCACCTGAAGCACGTCTCCGGATCGCAAACGCAAAGCCTGGACAATGCCGTATCCGTGCTGCGGTCCCCATTGCAGGGTCTGAAGAATGAGCATGTCGAGTGTTCCCTGCAGCAGCTCGATTCGGTTCTTATACTGGTCTTTTTCGCTCATAGATGTAGACACTCTACTCCCAATGGAGGTAGATCGTCTACTTGGGCTTCGCAGGGACACTCAAATTCGAAACCAGGCTACAGCGGATCCTCAGGCGAGATCGCATCCGGTGACGTGCTGAACCACCCGGATCTCGAAGGTGTTACGCGGTGGCCCGATCTTTGACATCCCGCGACGAGTGATAAATCGCCGAGTCGCTCATCGAACACGGATACAGAACGAAAGTCGGCCAGCGTTCGGGATGGCCGACGAACGGCGAGAGGGTAGGCGCCTGCTTCGGCCATACGTCCGCTACGCTGCACTGTGACTTCCGTACCGTCGCGCTGGTGGATTTTCCTTGCTTCAGACCATTGGACTCGCTACCCTGAAAATGATAGAGAGCTCTGTTCAACGCGAACAGAGCTTTTTCTTTGGAACATCGCCCGGTCCAGGCCGCGGCGCGATCGCTCTTTGACACACCGTGCGGTTACACCTTCGCATACCGGCCCCTCATCCGGGGATCGCCGGCTGCCGGGGGCTGGCGAACCCGCTCCGAGCGGAAGGAGCCCCCTCGGAAGCCCTTCATCATCACACACTTAACGTAAGAGGGCTTCTCTGAAAATCGATAACTTGCAGAAATCGCAACACTTCCACAAAGTTAAGCGAAAAAATTTGAATGTGACGGACTGCGGATGGCGAACCCAACGATCTCCTTAACCACAAATGATCGCGTCTTTGTCCTGACAGGCGCCGGCGTCAGCGCAGAGAGCGGGCTGAAGACGTTCGGGATCAAGGCGGGCTGTGGGAAGGCCACCGGGTGGAGGACGTTGCGACGCCGGAGGCCTGGGAAGAGAACGCCGCTCGAGTGTGGCGCTTCTACAGTCAGCGCCGCAGAGATGCTGAGCGGGCGGAGCCGAATCCGGCGCATCGCGCCCTGGCGGAGGTCGAGCAGAAGCTGGGAGAGCGCTTTTTCTCTGCACGCAGAACGTCGACGACCTGCACGAACGGGCGGGATCGAAGCGGTTGGTGCACATGCACGGAGAACTGTATTCCTCCCGATGCGAGCGGCCCTGCGGTCGCACCCCCTTCGCGGACCGTTCGCTGTATGACGACGAAGAGGCGATTGCTCGGTGCGCCTGCGGTGGGCGAATCCGCCCCAACATTGTGTGGTTCGGCGAAGTGCCACTGGAGATGGAGCGCATACAGGGCGAGATTGATCGCTGTACCGTGATGCTGGTCGTAGGAACCTCGGGTGCGGTGTATCCGGCAGCGAACTTTGTGCGCTGGGCCGGATCGCGGGTCCGGAAGTACTACATCGGTCCCGAGGCCCCGATGAATGCAGGTGCGTTTACGCGTTTGGTAGTGGGAAATGCAGGCGAGGTCTTGCCTGGACTGTTGACGCTGGATTCAGGCCCGCGCTGATCCCGGGCGCGAATCACCCGCGGTGAACACTCCAGGATTTCCGAAACCCGGCGGCTCGGCACAAATCCCAGCTCCGTCCGCCGCAGTTGCTCGGACCTGGCCAAATCCTGGGGCTGCCCGCATGGCGTTATTTTGGCACGGCCGTGCGGCTCAATGCCCGGCGCCGGAATTCGCACCGGCCATCGCATCGTTGAAGCTTCGGACGAACTCGTCATACTTCGCGTGCCCCTGCTCGGCGGCGTAGCGCAGGGGAAAGACACGCTGCACCAGGATTTCCTTCTGCTCGGGGTGATTACGCAGGATGTCGATGACCTCCGAGATGAATTCAGCCAGCGGCATGGCGCGCGGATCCTGCGCCTGTCGCGAACCCATCAGATCGGTCTGGACATACGGCGGTACCAGTTCGAGAACCTCGACATTCGTGCTGCTCAGCTGATAGCGGAGCGACTGCGTCCAGGAATGGATGGCCGCCTTGGTGGCGCAGTAGGTGGGCGTCATCGCCATGGGCACAAAGGCCAGACCCGAACTGACATTCATAATCGTGGCGTGAGGCTGTTTCTTCAGGTGGGGAAGGAGCAGGCTGCTCAGGCGCAAAGGGGCCAGCAGGTTCGTAGTTACAGTGTCCTCGACGACTGCGTCCTGCGCTGGTCCTTCACCGAGATTCTCGGGCTTCATGATGCCGGCATTGTTGATCAGGACGTTCAGATCCGGGTAGCGGCGGACCATCTCTTCCGCAAATGCGGGCAGCGAGCCGAGGTTCTGAACATCGACCACCTCGCCATGCATGCGCGGATTGCCTGCGTCGATCTCTTCGAGCAGGGCTCCGGCGTCGGCCGGCGACGATGACCTGATTCCCAAGCTGATGGAAGGCTACCGCCAGCGCGCGACCAATGCCCGAACTGCCGCCCGTAATGAGGATCGTATTCCCGGTCATCTGCATAGAACAAAGCTCCCTGTTTATGGAAATAGATGGTGCCGGCATACTTTGCGGTGCAGTATTCACTGTTGATGCCAGTCGGCAGCAACCCCGTTAGTACTCGGGGATCTCGATTCGATCATAAAGACTGCGGCCCATGGCCAGATTGGCGACCCAGGGCCGACTCATCAGCCGCAGGGCTCCATTCCGCAGCGAGAGAGCCAGGCTCGAGCGTGGGGCGAAGAAATCCACCAGCCGGGGCGCGGCTTTCTGCTTGTCGAGGACGAAGGGCCCGAACCGCTCCTGATAGCGGACAAACGCACCCGCGGGATCCTGCGGAGAGCGGGAAAGCTCGCCGGCGAGAATGTACGCGGCGACCATGGCGAGCGCCGAACCCTGCCCCGCAAGCAGCGAGACGCAGAAGGCGGCGTCGCCCACCAGGGCGATTCGCTCCCGGGACCAGGAACGGGTCGCGGTTCCCATGCGGATCTGGCTCACTCGATCGAAGTAGAGCTCATTGACGCCATCGAGTGCGTCCAGGATGTTAGGAACTTCCCAGCCGCATCCTGCGAATCGCTGACGAAGAATAGCTTTCTGGTCCGCAAGAGCGACGGGAATCCCTGGATTCTGGTCTTTGAACGTGAGCAGGAACATGGTGCGGTCGTTGCGCATGGAGAAACGGGCGATCTGCTGCCCGACCTGCGCATGCATGACATACACCAGCTCATCACGAGGGGAGTAACCGGCCACCTGGAAGGCGGCCACTTTGCAGCCCAGGTATTTCTCAAAGCGGGCCTCGTCGCCAAAGGCAAGCTGGCGCACCCCGGAGTGGAGACCGTCGGCCCCGATGACCAGATCGAAAGTGCGGGTGCCGCGTGCTGAAATTCCACGCAGACGTCCTCACCCGATGACTCAAGGCGTGTGATGCGATCCCCAAAAAGAGTTTCCACGCGCTCGCCAAGCGCCTGATAAATGCAGGCGGCGAGGTCTCCACGAGCGACGCTCAGAAAGCGCCCCTGGGTCAGTTCGAAGAATGCACTGGTGGGGAGACCAGCGATGCACCGTCCGCGATCGTCGACAACGCGCATCTCCTGCACCTTGTAGCCCAGGGGTTCGAGGCTGGGGAGCAATCGCATACGATCAGCGATGTCGAAGCCCGCGCCCCAGAAATCGATGATGTAACCGCCGGTGCGGAGGTGTGGTGCGGCTTCGACCAGCGTGGGCTTGAATCCGTGATGCAGGAGCCAGTATGCAAGCGTGGGTCCGGCGATCCCGGCTCCGGCGATGAGAATGCGCATCTGGTTCAGGGTACGACGTGGAGCGAGCAACAGGGCCATCCTGGGAGGGAATACGTAATTTCTGGAAATGGATCGTATTGCGATGTAAAATAGATCGTAATGCGATCTTTACCTTCTCCTGCTCCCGATAAACGTCGTGGCCCTGGACACGTCAGCCAGGCCACGCTGCAGGATCTGGCGCAGTTTCGCTATCAGCTGCGTCGATTCCTGCGCTTCAGCGAAGAGGCGGCCCGTGCCTGTGGAGTGACCCCGCAACAGCACCAGTTGATGCTGGGAATCGCCGGTTTCGCCGAGGCAGGGTCGGCGACTGTTTCAGAACTGGCGGAGTTTCTACAGGAGCGCAACAACTCTGTCGTCGGACTGGTGGAGCGTGCGGCACAGAGTGGCCTGGTGCGGCGCGAGAGCGGCGCGCGCGATCGGCGGCAGGTGGTGGTCTCTCTTACACCTCGCGGAGAGGAGATTCTGGCGAACCTGAGCGAACTCCATCTGCATGAGGTGCAGAGGATGCGGGCCGGATTGCTCTCGCGAAACGTCTCCGATCCCCGGGGTGGCGATGGTGTCCAGACGCGGACGGCAGCAGGAAAGGTAAGGGCGTGAAGCGTCGCGCAAATGAAATGTTGTCCGGCGAGATTGAGCAGGGCACCCGTGCTTCTGCTCCTAAGCGCCGGCGAATCCACAACTGGTTTGTTCGGCATCCCCTGCTGCGGCGCTACCTGCCGCTCGTGCATGAGGACCTGACCCAGGTCTACGCGCGAGATTTGCGTAAGTGGCTGATCATCGCGCCGATCATCGGGGTTATCACGGGGCTGATCATCACGGCGATCGCCGTCATCATCCTGAAGAAGATGTGGCCGGCAGTGCTGGCCTATTACCTGCATCACCACTGGGCGATTGTGCCGGGGCTGGTGCTCGGCTTTGTCATCACGGGCCTGATCATGCAGTTCCTCACTCCCGATCCGGACGAACACTCGACAGAGGAGATCATCCGGTCGTATCACGAACATCGCGGCGACATCGACATGAAGCCGTTCCTGCCGAAGCTGCTGGCGGCTATAACGACCGTGGGTTTCGGCGGGAGCGCGGCTCTGGAGGGCCCCAGTATTTACGGCGGCGGTGCGGTCGGATCATGGTTGTGGGCGAGACTGCGGCGTGTGTATGCCCTGGACGAGCGCGATCGGCGAATCATGCTGATCTGCGGCGCAGCGGCAGGCATGTCGGCAGTATTTCGTGCGCCTCTTACCGGCATCGTCTTCGCCCTGGAGATGCCTTACCGCGATGATCTGGCACATGAAGCGCTCGTCTGCCGTCGCTCATCGCGTCGGTGGTGGCCTACGTCACCCTGGGCTCGTTCATGGGGGCGACGCCGATCTTCGACTTTATGGGGTCGACCCAGCTACACGCGGCAGGATCTCTACTGGAGCGCGCTGCTGGGCTGCTGCTGGGCCTCGTTGGCCATGGCTTCGTGGTGACCTTTCGCAGGGTGCGCGGAGTTTCTTCGTGCAGTGGGCCGCGCCGCACTGGGTGAAACTCGCGGTTGGCGGCTTGTTGACGGGCATTTGCGGCGTGGCTTCCTGAACTGTTATACCGGGACAACTGGTGCCCCGGCTCGAACTACGAAGCGGCGGGCATGTGCTCAACGGGCACTCGCAACGTCGCAGCTGCTGGCGTTCAGCGGGCTGAAGCTGGCGGCGACCATCTTCACATTGGGAGCGGGCGGTGTGAGCGCGATGTTTGTGCCGCTGTTCCTGACCGGGGGTGCGCTGGGAACCGCGTTCGCGCAGTCGATCGTGCACAGCCCGGGCATGGGTCTGTACGCCGCCGTGGGATGGCGTCATTCATTTCCTTGCCGGATACAAGACGCCACTGGCGGCAGCTGTGTTCGTCGCAGAGGCGACCGGGAGCCACGCATTCATTATTCCGGCACTGATTGGGGCGGCGGTGGCCTATGCGGTTTCCGGCGATGCCTCCGCGTCCGGAGATCAGCGCCTGCATGAAGGAGTGAAGCTGCAGGGAGTTGACGGATACCCCGGTCAGCGAGGTGATGCAGCCGCATGTCATCGCGGCGCAGGCTTCGCTGACGCTGCACGAGTTTGTCAGCATGCTGTCGCCGCACTCGCCACACGATGCCTTTCCTGTCTTTGAGGGAGAGCAGCTGCTGGGGCGGTCACGCTGGGAGGAGTGCTCAAAATCGCTCCCGACCGATGGCGAAGCACCCGAGTGCGCGACCTGATCGATGCCCGCATCAGCACCGTGCCCCCGGACTGCGATGTAACCGAGGCGCTGCGTCTGCTGCTGGGAGACATCGGCAGCCGATGGTGGTGGTTGTGTCGGAGGCTGGCAAGATTCAGGGAATCGTGACCAAGACGGACATCCTGCACGCACTGAAGACGCGGCGCGAGGCGGCTGGTGGAGAAAAGAAACCGCGGAGGCCAGGCACCTGGCGGAGCTGACGGAGGCCGCGCGCACGACGGGGCGCTGAGGGCAAAGGCGGTCCACCGAGAGACTGCATCGGGCCGCTAGAGCAAGGATCGGGAGGACTGGATGGCCGAGTTTCCTATTCCGGAGATCGCAACCTCTCCTGAAGAGCATTCGAACAAGAAGGGCCAGTTTGGCGTAGCTCTGGAGCCGGAGGTCATACGCATCTGCGTATATGCTCTCCTCGTCGGACTGGTGGCAGGGCTGGTGGCCGAGGGTCTGCTGGAACTGATCTACCTGTTCACGAATCTGTTCTTTTACGGCCGATTCTCGTTTGCGATCACCAACCCGGCCCATAACCATTTGGGACTTTGGGAGATTTTGATCCCCCCACTCGGCGGTTTGCTGGTGGGCATCATGATCCACTTTTGGGAGCCCACCCTGAAGGGACATGGCATCCCGGAGGCGATGGAGTCTGTCCTGTTCGGACATAGCCGGATGCGCCTGCGGGTGGCGATTCTGAAACCGTTGGCAACGGCTTTCGCCATCGGGACCGGCGGCCCGTTCGGTGCGGAGGGGCCCATCATCCAAACCGGGCGGCGCCATTGGATCGCTGTTCGGTCAGTCGCTCGGGTTGACCCCATACTATCGTCGCGTGCTGCTGGCGTCGGGCGCCGCGGCGGGGATGGCAGCGACCTTCACGGCGCCGCTGGCGGGGATTCTGGTGGCCATTGAGCTGCTGCTGTTCGAGCTGCGAGCGCGCTCCTTCATTCCGGTTGCTCTGGCAGCCGCGGTCGCAACGGGCGTGCGTATTCACTTTGCCGGCTGGGCGCCGTTATTTCCGACGCCGGCTTACAAAATGACCGGCATGCGGGAACTGTGGCTGTTTGCTCTGCTCGGCATTCTCATGGGGATGGTCGGAATTGCGATGATCCGCGTGCTGGGATGGCTGGAGGATCTTTTTGACGGACTGCCGATCCGGGGCGCCCTCATCTGGTCGCCGGTGATCGGCGCGCTGGTCCTCGGCGTGATCGGCTACTTTTATCCCGAGGTGCTTGGCACCAGCTACGACACGATCCGTGACATGCTGAACGACCGGCTGACAGCAGGACATCTGGTCGGAATTTCGGTTGCGAAGTTCTGGGCGCTGGTTATCTCGCTGGGATCGGGAACTACGGGCGGCGTTTTTGCTCCGTCGCTGGTGGTGGGCGGTGGACTCGGGGCGACCTTCGCGATGGGAATGCAGCACCTCTTTCCGTCGGTGGTCAGCGATCCGGCCTTTTATGCCCTGGTCGCGATGGCTGCGGTGTTCGGCGGGATTGCCCGCGCGCCGTTCACCAGTATCGTGTTTCTCTTTGAGCTGAGCCACAACCCGAACGCACTGCTGCCGCTGATTGTCTGCGTGATGGTCTCGGATGGGTTTGTGCGTCTGTTCAGCCGGGATTCCATCATGACCCTCAAGCTGGTGAAGCGGGGGCTCATCGTGCTGCAGGATTATTCCGTGCCGGTGCTGATGCGGGCGCGCATCGACCAGGTGATGCGAAAAGAGTTCGCGGTTTTCAACGCGGACGATGAGCTGCGCCACGTGCTGGAGAGCTTTGTCCCAGGGGACCTGGCGCTGTACCCGGTGGTGGACCAGGCAGGAGCGTTGGTGGGTATCGTGGAGGCGCATGATCTGCTGCGGACCGAACCCCCGGATCACCACTTCAAAATGCGTGAGCTGGCGCGGCGCGATTACGTGCTCGCCTATCCGGGCGAGCTGGTTGACCGCGTCCATCGCGACATGATGCTGAAGAACACCGAAAACGTGTTGGTGGTGGAAGGCAACGGGCTGCGGAAGCCGATCGGTATTGCACGTGCCAATGACATCCTGCAGCTGCGGCGCTGGCTGATGGAGGAGGAGACGCGCGAATCGAAACAGAGGCTGCGGGAAACGACGATTCGGGAAGGCTGAGGAGAAGATCGCAATTTCGGCTATGCTGGGTGCCATCGCGAGGTGAACGATGGCCATCGAAGTGCGCGGGCTGACCCCGCTGGTGCAGGTCTACGACATGCCGACGTCGTTGCGGTTCTACCGGGATCTGCTCGGCTTTGAGATCATGAGCACATCTCCGGTGCTGGGCAAAGACCGCTTCCACTGGGCGCTGCTGCGGCTCGGCAAGGCGGAACTGATGCTGAATACCGCTTACGAGTTCGACACCGAGCGGCCAGTGCCGGCGGATCGGGCTCGCGTAGCGGCGCATGGAGACACGGTTTTGTACTTCGGATGTCCGGATGTGGACGCGGCCTATGAGGAGTTGCGCGAGAAGGGGGTGGCGGTGCACCTGCCCAAAGTTGCGCCTTACGGAATGAAGCAGATGCCGCTGCGCGATCCGGACGGTTACGAACTCTGCTTCCAGTGGCCGTCGGAGGAGTAAGCGGGCCTGCAGGGTGTAATGAAGTCCCGGAAAATTCTCCGGCGGGCTATCGCATCGGCGTCGCGGATTGCTAAGATGACGCCACCCCCCGGCATTTCGGCCCCAGCTTCCCCGAATCGAGGTTTCAATGGCAACGACGTCACGGACGCCCGCAGTGGGCGTGTCCGGCGCCCGCGGAGCGGTGGGCATACTGGGTAGATACTTTTATTTCGGCATGTCGCTGCTGATCGCAGCGGTCGTGATTTACGGCTTCAGCTATACCGTCAACCAGAACCTGCTGCGCGCGAGTCCGCCTCGGCCGATATTGCTATGGGTGCATGGGGCAGCCTTTTCCGGATGGGTGGCTTTTTTCTTTTTGCAGTCAGCGTTGGTGCGTACGAGGAATGTTCAACTGCATCGGCTGCTCGGATGGTTTGGCGTCGGTCTGGCTGTTGCGATGACGTTCGTGGGGATTGCCACGGCGATTGTGATGCGACGCTTCGATCTGCGATTCGAGTCGGCTTCTGTGGCCGGCCCACCGGCATTTCTCATTGTTCCGTTTTTCGATGTAGCCTGCTTCACCGTGTTCTTCTGGCTGGCGGTAAGGTGGCGCAGGAAGCCGGAGCTCCATCGCAGGCTGATGCTGATCGCGACCTGCGTTTTGACGAGTGCGGCGTGGGGACGCATGCCGAACGTAACCTTTGCCACCGTGTGGTTCTATTCCGGGGTGGATGCCCTGATCCTGCTGGGCGCGTTGCGGGACTTACTTGTCATGAAGAGAGTGCACCGCGTGTACTGGTATGCGTTGCCGATACTGGTGTTGGGACAGGTGTTCGTGATGCGCACGTTGCTGACCCTGGCTCCCTGGTGGGTGCGAATCGCGAACGCGATTCTGGGGATACGGTCCTGACGCTTGTGGATTTCCCCGCTGATCTGAGATTTGCCAATCCTCAGTCTCTCCCGGTAGCGTATAGGGTTTTCCGCAACCTTGGTTCGCCGGCGGCTCTTGCCGTGCGCCTGGTTCTGTGAGGAGATGGATGGCTCGTACGGAGCACCAGTACCAGTCGGGTATTGGCAATGAGTTCGCCACTGAGGCCGTGACCGGGCGCGCTGCCGGAGGGGCAGAAACGCTCCGCAGAAGGCTCGCCGCTCGGCCTTTACACCGAGCAGCTGAGCGGCACGGCGTTCACCGCGCCGCGCGCGACGAACCGGCGAACGTGGACGTATCGCATTCGGCCATCGGTGACGCATAAGCCGTTTTCGGAAATCCGGGCGACGGGCTGTTCAGAAGCGGGGGCCCTTCCTGAAGTGCCCACGCCGCCGAACCAGATGCGGTGGGATCCACTACCCGATGCCCGAGGAGAACAGATTTCGTCGAAGGCATCGTCACGATGGGCGGCAACGGCGATCCGGCGCATGCAGATCGGCGTCGGCGATCCACTCTACGCGGCCAACCGCTCGATGAACGGCCGCTATTTCTACAACGCCGATGGCGAGATGCTGATCGTGCCGCAGCAGGGCCGGCTGCTGCTGCACACCGAGCTGCGGCATCCTTGAGGTCACGCCGGGCGAGATTGGCCTGCTGCCGCGCGGCATCAAGTTCCGCGTGGAATTGCCCGACGGCCCGTCCCGCGGATACATCTGCGAAAACTACGGCGCCGCCTTCCGCTTGCCGGAACTGGGGCCCATCGGCGCCAACGGCCTGGCAAATCCGCGCGACTTCCTGACGCCCGCCGCGGCATACGAGGATCGGGAAGGCGACTTTCGCAGTGATCGCCAAGTTTCTGGGCAAGCTGTGGCAGGCGGAAATCGACCATTCGCCGCTCGACGTGGTCGCCTGGCACGGCAACTATGCGCCCTACAAATACGATCTGGCCCGCTTCAACTGCATCAACACGGTCAGCTTCGATCATCCCGATCCTTCGATCTTACACGGTGCTGACCGCGCCCTCCGGCGCCCGGCACGGCCAACGTGGACTTCGCGATCTTCCCGCCGCGCTGGATGGTCGCCGAGCACACCTTCCGCCCGCCATGGTTCCACCGCAACCTGATGAACGAGTTCATGGGCTTGATCGTTGGCCAGTACGATGCCAAAGCCGAGGGCTTCTTGCCCGGCGGCGCCAGCCTGCACAACTGCATGTCGGGCCACGGACCGGACGCCGAGACCTATGAGCGCGCCAGCGGCGCCGAACTGAAGCCGCAGAACCTCGAGGACACACTGGCCTTCATGTTTGAAACGCGGCTGCCGGTGCGGCCCACGCGCTTTGCGCTGGAAACGAAGATTCTGCAGCATGAATATTACGAGTGCTGGCAGGGCCTGAAGAAGCACTTCAAGGCGCCGAAGAAATAAGCCAACAGGGAGCACCCCATGAGCGCGGCCGAATCGCTGCTGCGACGTGTCGTCGATTACTACGCCGGGCTGTTTCCACCAGCAGCTGGACATGGAGACTGCAGTCAGCAATTACGGATATCTGCGCGGCGATCACGGCTGCCGGATGCTGGGTCCTTTGTCGTTTCCGCTGCGCGTCTTGAGGAATTCGTCGCGGTGTTCGAACAGGTGTGCTGGGGAGGCCCGAAAGTCCCTGGACTGTAAGCATTGTCTGCGCGGGCGAGGCTGCTGATGATGCTCGGCGGATTGCAGACTTTCGTCAGGGCGCGGTTTTCATCGGGAGCCTTGAGGCGAAGGCTGCGAATCCGCGGGAACGCCGAAGGGTCTCTGACGGCTGCCGGCGGCGCGGGCCCGTTTCGTGGAGTTTCCGCCGGAGCTCGCGGCAGAAATGCTGCCGGTTCTCACCCCAGATCGCGGGCATCGGCGAGGATCATCGGCGGCATGACTCCCGACGATCCCGGGCCCTGGGAGCGTGGAGCATTTCCTGATGGCCTGTGCCAGAGAGCGCACGCGCTTTAAGGCAACCACAGGATTGCACACGCAATGCAGGAAGTCGCTGACCGGGAACATCGACAGCGCACGCGCGACGATGCACGGCTTTCTGAACGTATTCTGGCGGCAGCGCTGGCGTATCGGTGCGGATCAAAGGCGATTGTCAGAACGCTGTTCTGAAAGGACGCGTGAGGTTCCAGGTGGACGACGAACTGATCCGCTGGCACGACCAGATCCTCATCGCCGACCAGATCGAGCGCGATACGAGCGATATCGCCATGAGCTTCGGTTCTTGCTCCTTCACCGAGCCGGTCGACGACATGAAGAGATGGGATGGTATAAGAAAGAAAGGCGCGCAGTCGACACGAGGAGAGAGCTGCTCATTCGGCAAATGATCCGCTGGCGATTTCCGTTTTAATACCTTCCCTTCGGAGTTCTCGAGGGCGACGCGCGAACCGAATCGGACTGGCGATTGCGATCAAATCTAGATCGGCTGCCAGCGCTGACGCAGGCGTGCTCGAGGGACTGGCCAAACCCGTTCTGCAGGCGCCGCGCACAAGACCTCAATGTCCTCGCGCAGACGGAATACACCGTTATCCGAGAGATACGTGCTCGCGCGGCGGAACTTCTCAGCGATCGTGGTCAGCGCGACAAAGTCGAGCCGCTGCTCGTCGCGCAGGAGAGCGCGCACATGCGGATGCCGTTCCGCATCGGCGACTACAGAGACTTCTACGCCTCTATTCATGATGCCACGAACGTAGGGAGGCTGGAGTTTTTCGGCCGGACACCCGTCGAGTTGCCAAGCTACAAATGGGTGCCGATCGGCGATCACGGGCGGGCTTCTTCGATCGTGGTGAGCGGAACCTGACCGGAGGCCCTCGGGACAGACCGAGACACGCCGGATGTGTCCGGCGCCGCACTGCCGCGGGCCACAATCTCGACTATGAACTGGAGGCGGGCTCTTTGTCGGGCAGGGGAATGCGCTGCGGTCAGCCCATTCCGCTGGATGGAAGCCGAACATCATATGTTCGGCCTGTGCCTGATGAATGACTGATCGGCTCGCAATGTTCAATCGGGGGAGTACCAGCCGCTTGGGCCTTTCTGGCCAAGATTTCGCCACTACGATCTGCCTGGGTGGTAGACGCTCGATGCCTTGAACCCTATCGCGCACGGCAATAACGCCGCGGGGCGATCACGGCCGCTGCCGCATCTGTATCACAGTACGACCAGCAACACGGTGGCTTCGACATTACTTTGGAAGTCTGGCTGGCGACTGGAAGATGCGTGCGAAGAAAAAGCCTCCCGTGAGGCTGAGCCGAAGCAACATGAAAGATTCGTACTGGACCCCGGCACAAATGCTCACGCATCACGCCGCAACGGATGCAATCTGCAGTCCGGCGACTTGTTCGGCGACGGGAACGGTTCCAGGGCCGAGCCGCGACGCCATGGGCTCACTACTGGAACAAACGCGGCGCGGCGACGAGCCGCTCGAATCGCCCGATGGGGAGAGCCGGAAGTTTCTCAGAGAGGGGATGAGTGATACTGCGTGGACGGTGCGAGCGCGAGGGCTATCCGCGCATTGGTTTCGGCGAATGCCGAGGCCTTGTAATTCCGGCCGCCTGAACCTGAACGCCAGGCTCAGCATTGAGAAATTCTGAGTACCCAACGGAGAAATCGGCTGCCCGCGAAGATCGTGTATAGCGCCGCGCCGCATAAAGGATCCCAGCGGCAGCCGCGCCGCCAGCGAACGCCGATGGCGCGGTGCTGCGAAGAAGCGCGGTCACTCCAAAAAGGGCGGTGGCAAAGGTGCCAGAACAAGAGCGAGAATCGTTGGTCCCGGCCCGAGCCACGCCGCGATCATGGCGAGGAGTTTAACGTCGCCCATTCCTATGCCTTCCACATGCCGCAGCAGCTGATAAATGGTGCGGATGGTCAATAGAAGAGCCGCCAGAAAAGCCCACAGCAGAGATTCGCCCACGTGCCAAAGGCGCTGCGTCAGGGATTTCGCCGGCAACAGTGCTGTATAGATCGCGCCGAGGCCAATACCGGTGAGCGTGAAGGCATCCGGCAGGCGCATGGTTTCGGCATCCATCAGGCCAGGCCGAGAAGAAGGAAGCAAAAGGACGTCCATGCCCATGCCGGTGAGCGTCAAGCCGAACCGAAGAAAACTCAGCAGAAACAGAGCCGCGGTCGATAGCTCCACAGCAGGGTAGCGCCATGAAATTGCGCGCCGGCATGAGCGGCAGTGGCCCCGCAAGACCATCCAGCTCAGCAGGGGGATGTTGTCGGTCGGCCGAATCGGCGTGCTGCAGTCGGGACAATGCGAGCCAGGTCGCAGCGGGGAAGCATGTTGCGGCAGGCGTGCGATGCAGACGTTGAGAAAGCTCCCGAGAGCCAGGCCGAAGAGAATTACGAAGATTGCGGTGAGCAGAATCGCGGCGAGTCTCCTTCGTCCAGAACCGAAACCAGCATACCGGCAACGGCATTGTAGAGTAGGTATATGCCCGAGGAGAACCAACGAGCCTTGGCGAACGATGTTGCGAAACGCGAAGCTGATGCCCGCGCTGGCGATCTGTTTGCCGAGGCCGTCGCCATCATGGCGCGGCTGCGCGCGCCGGGCGGGTGTCCCTGGGATCGCGAGCAGACTTTGGGTCGATCGCAAGAGACAACTGGAAGAGACCTGTGAGGTTCTCGACGCCATCGAGCGAGAGAACTGGGCGGATCTGGCCGACGAACTGGGCGATCTGCTGCTCCAGGTGCTGTTCTATGCGGAGATGGCGGCTGAGGCTGGACATTTCTCCATGGGCGACGTGATTTCAGGAACTGAACCGCAAGCTGATCCGGCGGCATCCGCATGTCTTCGGCGAAGAAGCCTCCGCGGCGGCGGAGGAATGCGCGGGCTGCGCAACTGAAGGAGCAGATCGAGCTTCTGGACGGAGCAGGTTAAGAAGCGCTGGCGAGAAGAAGCCTGACGCGAATGCTGGGCGACTGGATTCGATTTCCCGCGCGATGCCTGCGATGCTGAAGGCGGGAAAATCGGTTCACATGCGGCGAAGGTCGGCTTCGACTGGCCGAACGCGGATGGCTTGTTCGATAAGCTGGCCGAAGAGTCGGCGAGAGTTGCGGACGAGATTGAGCATGATGCG
The DNA here is from genome assembly GCA_963702295.1 of uncultured Acidobacteriaceae bacterium. Taxonomy (GTDB): domain Bacteria; phylum Acidobacteriota; class Terriglobia; order Terriglobales; family Acidobacteriaceae; genus Palsa-343. The sequence continues at coordinate 37,178 of CAVPCE010000047.1, forward strand.
GGCGCAACAAACGCGTTGAGGAGAGCTGGGTGATCTGCTATTTACGGCAGTCAACTTGGCGCGACATCATGAAAGTCGATCCGGAGTTCGTGTTCCGCGCGCGAACGCGAAGTTCCGCCGCGGTTTGGCGCGATGGAAGCCGCCGACGGCCGGCCGCTGGAGGAGATGACGGCCCGACGAATTGGAGAAGTTGTGGGAACGAGCCAAAGAGTGAAGTCGCGGCCACAGACACTGAACGATTTGCAGGGGATAAGAACTGACCGAGCACGGATGAGCAAGCAGTGCAGCGGAGACGGAGGTGGAGCTGCGATCGCTGCGGGGCTTTCGAAGAGCTTGAAGCTTGCGTCGAAATTGAGACGAAACTGGGGATATGGCGCGGCGACATAATTCCCCGGCGGCTTTCACTGCTGGCGCGCGGATCGGCGGGCAGGTGATCGGGAGCGTTTGAAGGCGAAGTGATGGCGGGTTTCGCAATGGCATTGCCCGGGTACGCGGCAAAGATGGCCACCCCGACTATCTCCACTCCCATATGGTGGGGTCATGCCGGCGTTATCGAAACGTGGGATTGCCGCGGTCTGAAGCTGGCGCAACGTGAGGAGGCGCTGAAGCGTGGATTGAATTGATGGAGTGGACGTTCGATCCGCTGGAGATCAAAAATGCGCACTTGAATATCCTCAGACTGGGCGCGATCGTCCGCAGGTACAAGCGCGAATTTCTACGGTCCTCGTTCGCCGCTGCAGGGCGGGCTGCCCACGGACCGTGTCTATGCGGAATGGTGGCTGCACTCGCGAGCGTGTGAAGACCATTCTCGCAGGAACACCGGAAGTCGACGGACCCCGAGGAGAAAATGTCGTGCCGGCTCGATTGATGAATGGAAGGCCTCCGGAGCGGATGCGACCGAGCCCAGGCGGTGCAGCCGAGAACGCGGCGGCGTTCTGGATGCGTTCGGGCGCGGGCTGACCGTCTGGGCTTCCAGCGCGCAGCCGGAAGGTAACGGACTTGCAAGTGGGACTGAGGCATTGAGCTACTAGACAGCGCGGAACGGGAAGGGAACTATGAGGATCGACGCCATCCTGTTCGCGAAATCAATATCCGCTCGCACATCCATTTCAAACCAGTTTTGGCGTGACGACTGACGCCGCATTCTGCTCGTCGAGATCGAGCGGAGGAGGCTGATCGCTGGGGCGAATGCGTTGCAGGCGAACATCCCTACTTCTCGGACGAGATGATCGACACGGCCTGGCACATGTCGAGACGGAACTGGCGCCGCGGCTATTGAAAACCGAGATTGAGAGCGGGCGGCGAATGCCCGGTATTTTCGATCAGGTGCGCGGGCATCGGATGGCAAAGGCTGCGCTGGAGAATGCGGTATGGGAGCTCGAAGCGATGCGGCAGGGAGTTCCTCTGGCCAAGCTGCTGGGCGGGACGCGAGAAAAAATTCCCTGCGGTGTGTCGATTGGGATTCAGCCGACGATTGAGCAGCAGATCGAGAAGATCGGGAAAAGAGCTGGCGGCGGGATATCAGCGCATAAAGCTGAAGTGCAAGCCGGGGTGGGATGTAGAGGTATTTCAGGCAGTACGCGAACGCTGGCCGAACATTCTGCTGAGTTGCGATGCCAATTCGGCTTACCGGCTCGAGGACGCCGACCATATCGCGAGCTTCGATCGATTCAACCTGCTGATGATTGAACAGCCGCTGTGGGATGACGATTTCTACTTCCATTCGCAAGCTGCAGAAGAGACTGGACACTCCGATCTGCCTGGACGAATGCATCCGCAGCCGGCGAGACGCGCAGGCGGCGATGGAGATGGAAGCATGACGGATCATCAACATCAAAGTTGGCCGCGTAGGTGGATTCACCGAAGCGATTGCGATTCACAATGTCGCGAAGGAGCAGGGCGTTCCGGTGTGGTGTGGTGGAATGCTGGAGACGGGAATTGGTCGCTCGCAGAATATTGCGCTGTCGTCGCTCGAGAACTTCTCGTTGCCGGGTGACGTTTCCGCCTCGAAGCGCGGTACTGGAGGGAAGACATCATCGAGCCCGAAGTTGAAGTCTCGAAGAGCGGCGAGATCGCGGTTCCGGAGACGCCAGGGCGAGGCTATGAGGTCCGCACCGATCTGGTGGAGAAGCTGACGGTGCGGCGCGAAGAGATTCGGGCGCTGGCTGTTGCATAGGCGCGAACAAAGAATCCACCGAAGGGAGCGGCCGCGGCTGCTCCCTTTCGGTTTTGTAGCAGGCTGTTCGAAGGCTGCTGACGTAGTGTCGCGTGATAGGGTGTTGCCATGAAAAATCTGGTGATCATGACGATTTTGGCCGCTGCATGTGCGGGCGCTCGCGCACAGTTGCCGCCGCCGGTCCAGGCGACGGCCGAGGACGGCTATCAGGCTGCGCACAGCCTGGAGATGTATCGCGAGGGCAACGCGCGGATGTTCATGAACGATTTTGGGCAGTTGGAGCGTTACCACGATGCGGATGCTGCGCCAGGATCGCCGACGCCGGGTGAGCCGCGCGTGATCTTCTTCGGGGACTCGATCACAGACATCTGGAAGCTGGACAATTCCTTTCCGGGGAAGCATTACATCAACCGCGGAATCGGCGGACAGACTACGCCGCAGATGCTGGTGCGCTTTCGCCAGGATGTGATCGACCTTCATCCGGCAGTAGTGGTGATTCTGGCGGGAACCAATGACATTGCCGGCAACTCGGGAACGGAGACGCTGGACCAGATTGAAGCCGATTACGCCAGTTTTGCGGATCTGGCCAGGGTGAATGGCATTCGCGTGGTTTTTTCCTCGGTGACGCCAATCAATGCTATGAATCAGCGGGCGCTGTGGTTTTATCTGCAACGGTCTGCCCGAGAAAATTCTGACGTTGAACCTCTGGCTGAAGAAATTCTCTGCCGATCACGGTCTGGTCTATCTCGACTACTTTTCGTCAATGGTGGATGATCAGGGCTTCCTGAAGAAGAGCCTGACCGAAGACGGGCTGCATCCGAATGCGGCCGGCTTTGCGGTGATGGCGCCGCTGGCCGAGGCCGCAATTGCGAAGGCGCTGGAGCGGCCTGTCGGCCGGTGAAACCGCCCCCGGGGGTCCTTTTCCGTCAAGTAGCGTGTCTCTCGGCAGGGAAGAGCCGCGGCGATTGCCGATGTAACAGTCGCACAAGGGGCTTGACGCGTTTTCCACAGGACTGCCGGCAATTGCGGAGTCGGCACGATTCCCCGGCGGTAAGCTCCGGTCTACGCGCAGAACGAAAGATCATGGCTGGATGCTTCCCACGGTTCGGCTTGCGAGTGCTCCCGCACTCCGCATATCAGTGACAAGCCCGATTGGACAGGGAATTATAGTTCGGGGATTTCCTGGGCCTTTGCCCCGTTCGGGGGTAGCGTGATGGCCCTTTCGTGTGTGCTACGGTCAGCCCGCGGGAGGTTACCGTCGGGTTATTTGATTTCCACACAATGATTTGTAAGGTTAAGCAGGCATTAAGGCCGCACAATATATCGACCCTTGCGCTCCGCAGATCGCGAACGGGATCGGGCTGTCAGGTACGATCCAGCGGTACTGGGCCTTGGTGACTGCGGGTTATGCCGCTCCGCTGCGTTATTCATGACCCCGTAAGAAAGCGCGAGGGCCAGAAACAGAACGGATTTTGTTTCCAGAGCAAGCGGGAGGACTCTGCAGCCCGACTTGCTGGATGCATTGATGATTGGGCCATCTTTTGAAGGGGTTGCAGCTTCCCCGGGGTCCTCTGCCGGGTTCTTCCCGATCTGCCACAGACAGCGAGTCTTCCCCACCGTGAATGCCGAGCAACTGCTGTCGGAATTGCGAACCCTCGATATCCAGATCAGTGTCGACGGCGATCGGTTGCGCTGTAGCGCGCCCGAAGGACGGCTGACGAAGGATCTGGAGCACAGGATTCTGGTTGCCAAGGCGGATCTGCTGCACGCGCTGGGTGGGTCGTCGAGGACGGCTACCGCTGTTCCGCGGCTCTCTGAGAGAAACGCGCGGTTACCTCTGTCGTTTGCGCAGGAGCGCTTCTGGCTTCTGCAGAATCTCGATCCTCAAAGCACGGCATACAACATCACTGCCGTTCTCCCTCTCTCGGGCCGGGTGAACCTCGAAGCGCTCGATGGGGCGCTCGGGGCGGTGGTACAGCGGCGCGAAATTCTGCGAACTCGATTTCCGGAAGAAGCAGGCCTGCCGGTGCAGGTGATTGCTGAGGAAGCCGCTCCTCGCCTGGAGGTGTGGGATGGGACCCAGCTGCCGGAGAACGAACGGCAGAGCGCAGTGGACGCTCAGGTTCGTGAAGCTTCCCGGCAACAGCTGGACCTGCAGAGGGGACCTCTGCTGCGGGTGAAGATGCTGCGTACGGGCGCAGAGGAGCAATTCCTCGTTCTCACGGTTCACCACATTCTTTGCGACGCCTGGGGCATTGGAATCCTGATATCGGAGCTGAAGGGCTTTTACGGCCAAAAGACAGGAGCCAGTGCATGGCAGCCGTCCGCGCTGCCGATTCGAGTATGGCGACTATGCCGTTTGGGAACGGCAGCGAGAAGAGGCGGGAGCGTTTCGCTCGCAACTGGAGTACTGGAAAGAAAAATTGCGGGATGTGCCTCGGTATCTGGATTTGCCGACGGACCGGCCGCACTCGGTATCTTTGCCGTTTGAGGCGAAGCTGCAACCGCTGCGCCTGGATGCGGAGACATCGAAGCGGCTGAAGGGCCAGATGGCGGAGGCTGGGGTCACGCCATTCATGGGGCTGTTAGCGGTCTTTCAGGCTCTGCTGCACCGCTACACGAGACAAGAGACGATTGTGGTGGGAACGCCAATATCGACGCGCACGCGTCCGGAACTGGAACAGCTGATCGGCTGTTTGATTAACACTCATGCGCTGCGCAGCGATTTTCCAGAAGGGATGACAACGAGGGGGCTGTTGCAGCAGGTGCGGACGACAGTTCTCGATGCGCTCAGCCACAGCGATGTTCCGTTTGAACGGGTGGTGAGCGAGGTGGTGCGCGAGCGCAATCTGGCGCGCTCGCCGTTATTCCAGACGGCGTTCATCGAGCAAAACACACCCCACGCGGGAGAATTCCGGATCGTCAGCGGAGGCACGACATTCGACCTGACGATGTATGTGTGGGAGACGGAGGGTGGTTTCGCTGGTTCGATCGAGTACGACGGCCACCTCTTCGACGCAAGCACGATCGCCTGCCTGGCCGGTGCCTATACAACGCTGGCCACCGGGATGGCGCGTTATCCGGATGCGCCGATTGACCAGTTGCCTCTGGTGAGCGAAGAGCAGGAATCGGAGTGGTTCGGAGAAAGGCACGGGACAACGGTCCCGATACCGGAGGAGAGTGTAGCCGCGTGGATCGAGCGGCAGGCGAAGAAAACTCCGCAGGCAGTGGCAGTGGTTTGCGGGCAGGAGTCGCTGACCTACCGCGAAGTGAGCGAGCGATCGAGCCAGCTGGCGAACCGGCTGCGGAAGATGGGAGTTGGGCCGGAGACGGTGGTGGCTTTGTGTCTGGAGCGGTCCAGCGATCTGTTGGTGGCTCCTTTGGCAGTGTGGAAGGCCGGGGCCGCTTATGTGCCGATCGATCCCTATTTCCCGGCGAGCCGGGTAGCCCTGATGATGCAGGATTCCGAGGCGGCGGTGCTGGTGACGGAAAGTGGACTGCTGCACCGCATGCCGGCGGTACTGCCTGCCGTGATGTGTCTGGATCGGGAGCGGGCGACGCTGGCGAAAGAGAGCCGCGAGGCGCCTGTTCTGATGACGAGCGGAAGCAGCCTGGCTTATGTGCTGTACACCTCGGGGTCCACGGGAATTCCGAAGGGCGTGGAGATCACGCATGCAGCGCTGACGAATTTTCTGTTGTCGATACAGCGCGAGCCGGGCATGGGCGCGAGCGACCGGCTGCTGGCGGTGACGACCTTCTCGTTTGATATCGCGGGTCTGGAGCTGTATCTGCCCCTGGTGAGCGGCGCACGGGTGGTGATTGCGTCGCGTGAGGCGACTCTTGAGGGAGCGGCTCTGGCCGCGCTGATACGGGAGCAGGGGATCACTGCGATGCAGGCGACTCCGGTGACCTGGCGGATGCTGCTGCAGTCAGGGTGGAAGAGCGCTGCAGGAATGAAGGTGCTATGCGGGGGTGAGGCGCTTCCGCATGATCTGGCAGAGGCGTTGCTGGCGATCGGCGCGGAGGTGTGGAACCTTTACGGGCCGACGGAGACGACGATTTGGTCGACGGTGGATCGGGTGCGGAGCGGGGACAAGATCACGATTGGTCGCCCGATTGCCAACACCGATGTTTATGTTCTGGATGAACAGGGCGCAGCAGTGCCGCCGGGAGTGGCGGGCGAGTTGTACATCGGAGGACGCGGACTGGCGCGCGGGTATCGCCATCGCGAAGAGGAGAACCGGGAGCGGTTTATCCGAAGCGCGAGGCATGGCGGTGCGCGCTTGTACCGGACCGGCGACGTGGTGCGGCGGCTGTCGGATGGACGCATCGAGTGCCTGGGGCGTGCGGATCATCAGGTGAAGCTGCGCGGATATCGCATCGAGCTGGGAGAGATTGAGGCTGCTCTGCAGCGGCGAGCCGAGGTGCGGCAGGCAGTAGTGGTGATTCGGGAGGATGTGGCCGGCGATCCGCGTCTTGTGGCTTATTTGGCGATGGAAAATGGATCAGATCCCGATGCCACTGCTCTCCGCGCGGCTCTGGTGAAGGTATTGCCGGATTACATGATTCCATCGGTGTTTCGGCGGGTGGAAGCGTTTCCGCTAACGGCGAACCGGAAGGTGGACCGGAAAGCGCTGCAGGGACCGGAGTTTGCGCCAGAGTATGGCGGCGGAATGGCCATGGATTCCAATTCAGTCGATACGGCTCCGGTCGCAGAACCTCCGCGGAATCACGTAGAGACGGTCATGGTGGAGGTGTGGCGCGAGGCGCTGAACACCGATGCGTTCGGAGTGTTCGACGACTTCTTTGTGCTGGGGGGACACTCGCTGTCGGCAGCGGCGGTGGTGGCGCGGATGCGCACCGAGCTGGAGATGGATCTGCCGCTGCGCAGCATTTTTCTGGATCCGACGATTGCCGGGCTGGCGAGCCATATCGCGTACGACGCGGCGCTGGGCGGATATCGGTACAGCTCGGAGATTCCCGAGTGGAATTGTCTGGTGCCCGTGCAGCCCAGGGGCATGCGGACGCCGTTCTTTTTCATCACCGGGTATCAGAATCCGGACGATACTCTGCAGTTTCTTTCGCCACTGATCCAGTACTTCGGGAAGGACCAGCCGGTCTTTGGCTTCCGGCCGCGGTGGACCTTCGGGGGCGCCGATTACGAGTCAGTGGAGGAAATGGCGCGTGAGTTTCTGAAGGAGCTGCGGGCGGTGCAGCCTCGAGGACCCTATCTGCTGGGCGGGATGTGCGTGGGGGGGATTGCGGCTCTGGAACTGGCGCGCGAGCTGATGAACCAGGGCGAGGAAATCAAGCTGATGCTGCTGGTGGATACGGATCGACCCGGACCGGATACGGCGCGAGCGGCGGAGCGGAACTATCTGCGGCGGCGGCTGCGGCATATTCGCGAAGTGCTGGGGACGATTGCGCACTCAGGCAAGCGGGAGAAAGTGCAGATTGTGAGAACGCTGGTTCGCCGCAAGATGGGGTGGGAGGATACGCCTGAGATTGTGGAGCAGGACCGGTATTACGAGTCGAAGATGCGGTACTGGCGGATGCTGTACGCGCATTGTCCACAGCGGTATCCGGGAAGGCTGGTGCTGATTGTGAATGAGGAGCAGCACCGGATCAGTCCGGATCTTGGGTGGCCGGGTTATGCCGATCGGGGGCTGGAGATTCTGACCAGTCCGGGCACGCACCAGACGATGTTTACCGAGCACCGCAGGGCGGTGGCTGAGAAGATTCTGCGGTGCATCGACGAGGCGACCGGGGCGGAGCAGCCGGCGATTCCGGCGGAGGCGGTGCAGTGAGCGGGTTCGAGTCCATCGTTGTGGAGACACTGACCGAGACGATGGCGGGTCCAGCCGAGGGTCAGGCGACGCCGACGATTTCCGTGCGCGATGTGACGATGCGGTTTCCTCTACCGAAGCGGTACCGGGAGTGGGTGCTGCATCCAATGCGGCCGCGGCGGGTGGTGACGGCGCTGCAGCATGCATCAGTGGAGATTCAGGCCGGGGACCGGATTGCGGTGATGGGTCCGAATGGGGCGGGGAAGACGACGCTGCTGAAGCTGATCAGCGGGCTGCTGTTTCCCACTGAAGGGGACGTGACGGTGAAAGGGCTGAGCACGCTGCATCACAATGCAGCGTCGCGGAAGTCGGTGGGATTCGTTTTCAACGAAGAACGAAGCTTTTACTGGCGCCTGAGCGGTGTGCAGAACCTGGAATTCTTTGGGGCGCTGGACAATCTGCGGGGGAAAGAGCTGAAGGAGCGCATTGGGGAGCTGATGCGGCTGGTGGGTTTGGAAGCGGCGGGCGATCAGAGGGTGTCGGGGTACAGCTCGGGGATGAAGCAGCGCCTGGCACTGGCGCGGGTGCTGATCGCTGATCCGGAGGTGCTGATTCTGGATGAGCCGACGCGCGCTCTGGATCCGGTGGCCTGTGAGGAAATGGTGGATTTGATCCTGAAGGACATTCATCGTGGAGCGCAGAAGACGCTGCTGATTGCGACGCACCGTCCAGAAGAGGCGCTGACGCTCTGCAACAAGGTGATGGTGATTGAGGGGGGGCTGATCCGGGGGTTCGTCAACCTGGAACGGCTGCGGGAAGAGGGCACGACGCTCCTGGACTACTACCGCCGGTGCATTGCGGGAGAGAAGGCGCCATGAGCAACTTTCTCAGCAAGGCGGGGGCGTTTATCCGGCGGGATTTCCGGGTCGAATCGGGGTATCAGGCGGCATTTGTGATGGGGCTGGTGGAGTCGCTGATGCTGCTGGTGATCCTGCACTTTGTGGGGCAGCTGGTTCCGTCGCGGGCGTCGACGGGGCTAGGGAAGTACGGGCGGGGGTATTTTCCATTTGCGCTGGTGGGTGTGGCGTTTGCGCGCTACTTCGACCTGATGCTGCGGATGTTTTCTGAGTCGATCAGGACCGCACAGGTGACGGGCTGCCTGGAAGCGATGCTGTCGAGCCAGACAAGCGCGATCACGGTGGTGACGATGTCGTCGTTTTACAGCCTGCTCTCGGGGGCAGTGCAGCTGGTGTTGATTCTGGCCGGCGGGGTGCTGCTTTTCGGCGTGAATCTGCGGGCGATGAATATCCCGGCGACGTTGCTGGTGGTGCTGTTTTCCGTCGCCATCTTCGTCGCGTTTGGAGTGTTGTCAGCTTCGGCGATTGTTTGGCTGAAGAAGGGCGATCCGATCACGTGGATTCTGGGAGGGATGGGCAGCATTCTCGGCGGAGCCTATTTTCCGATCGACGTGATGCCGGGATGGATGCAGAAGATCTCCTACGTGATCCCGATACGGTATTCGCTGGATGCGCTGCGCTCGACGATGCTGAGGGGAGCGAGCCTGGTGTCAGTGGCGCGGCCGCTGGAGACTCTGCTGGCGATGGCGGTTGTTCTTTTGCCTGCGAGCGCGGCGTTATTTACGGCCGCGGTACGCAAAGGCAGAAAAGAGGGAACCCTGATGCAGTACTAGAGGCGATTTCCGGAAAAAACGGGACGAGGGGAGATGAGTCTCCGAACGCCTCGCTGCGGGCCCCGGTACCGATGGACGGCGGATGCACCGGCGGGTTGTGTGCTCCGGCGGCAGAGGACCGAGTGGGCCAGGTTCCATTCGCTGAGTTCAGCGCTGCCTGCAAAGCCTGCTGGCAGCCAGCGGCAATCATTTAGCACCTCCGGGGTAGAGACGGAGGGGTGGTGAAAAGAGGAGTCTGAGGAGTGGGAGCTGGGTTCGTTCGAGGTCTTGCATGAAGGGCTCTTTGTTCATGACGGCGCAGCCGAAGCCGGAGGCTTCGGTCCGTCTGGTCTTGTTTTCCCCATGCGGGGGGAGCGCCGGTGTCGTTCTTCCCGTGGAACGGGCTGCTGGGGCCGGAGATTGAGTGTGTGGGAGTGCAGTATCCAGGGCGCGGGCAAAGGTGGCGCGATCCGGCCCACCTCTCAATGGCAGAACTGGTGGAGGAGATTTTTAACGGGTGGGGAGAGCTTTCGGAGAAGGCATTTGCCTTTTACGGGCACAGTTTTGGAGGCCTGGTGGCGTTCGAGGTGGCGAGGCGGCTGCGCCGCGCGGGAGTGAAGGGTCCGGAATGGCTCTTTGTGGGCTCCAGCCGGGCACCGCAGCTGGATTTGCTGCATCCGCCGATTCACGAGCTGCCCGATGAGGCTTTTCTGGATGCCATGCAGACTCGCTATGGGGGCATTCCGGCGGCGATTCGAGCGGAGCAGGAACTTATGGATCTGTTCCTCGCCCCGATGCGCGCGGATCTGACGGCTTATGAGCGCTACCGCATGGAAGAAGAGGCGGCGCTGACGATTCCAATCACGGCCTTCGCGGGGGCGGAGGACCATTCGGTTCCTTTGGAATGTATGAAGGGATGGTCGCTGCAGACCGATTCCGCCTTTGAACTGAAGGTGCTGCATGGCGGGCATTTCCTCATGCAGAGCAGCCAGGCGGCAGTGACGGACGACATTCGAAAGCGACTCCTGCAGCAGGATCGCGGCCGCAACACGCTTGAGATGCAACCGTGCTGCGAGTGTGCAGAAGAAGAGGCCCGGCAAGCATGAGGTCTGTAACAGTCGATCACGCAAAAGATCCGATTGCCATAATCGGGATCGGTTGCCGATATCCGGGGCCAGCAACGTAGCGGAGTTGTGGCAAAACCTGCTGGCTGGGAAGGACTCCATTAGTCCGTATCCAGGAGGACGTTTCCCGGGCGTGGACCGTGCCTATGCGTCCGCAGGAAAACCCGGAGGCCTGCTGACGAACGAGGGCGGATTTCTGTCGGAGATCGATACCTTCGATTCGCAGTTTTTCGAGTTGTCGCCGCGCGAGACGGTCTATGTGGATCCGCAGCATCGGCTTCTGCTGGAAGTGGGCTGGGATGCGCTGGAGGATGCGGGGCTGCGGCGGGCGGATTACGAGGGCTCCCGGACCAGCGTTTTTGTGGGCTTGTGGACGAGCGAGTACGAGACGCGACTCTATGAATCGGGGAGCGAGCCGGATTTCTATTCGGTGACGGGGTGCGGCCGAGCCTCGGCATCGGGACGGGTTTCGTATGCCTTCGGCCTCGAAGGGCCGAGCGTAACGGTGGACAGCCCCTGCTCCTCGTCGCTGGTCGCAGTGCAGATGGCGTGCGAAAGCCTGTGGCAGCGCGAAAGCGAGATGGCTCTGGCGGGCGGAGCCAACCTGATTCTGGGTCGGGAGATCACCGAACTGTTTACGCGGGCAGGGATGCTTGCACCGGATGGACGCTGCAAGTTCGGAGATATACGCGCGAACGGATTTGTGCGCAGCGAAGGGGCCGGCATGGTGGTGCTGAAGCGGCTCTCGCGGGCGCAGGCGGACGGAGACCGCATCTATGGGCTGATTCGCGGCGGTGCCATCAACAATGATGGGCGCACCAGTGGACTGCTCGTGACTCCGAGTCGGCCGGGGCAACGGCAGATGCTGGAGACGGCGTGGCAGGCTGCGGGGATCAAACCGTCAGCATTGCGCTACATCGAGGCGCACGGAACCGGAACTGCCATTGGCGATCCGGTGGAACTCGGCGCGATCACGGATGCTCTGACAGCAGCGGGTGTGCGCGAGCGGTGCGTGCTTGGCTCCATCAAATCGAATATCGGACACACTGAGGCGGCAGCCGGAGTGGCCGGCCTGATCAAGGCGGCGCTGGTCTTGCATCACCGTTTGATTCCGCCAAGCCTGCATTGCGAGACGCCCAACCCGAAAATTGCGTGGGACGAGGCGCCGATTTACATCGCGAGGGAAGCCATTGATCTGCGCGAGGAGCCGGGTCGGTTGCTGGCTGGGGTGAGCGCGTTCGGGATTACGGGAACGAATGCCCATGTGGTCCTCGAAGAAGCGGAACCGCCTGCGCAGAGGCCGCAGGAAGCGGAGCGCGCTCGGCTGCTGCCGATTTCCGCGCAGTCGCCGCAGGCGTTGCAGGATCTGCTCAGCGGGTATCGCCGCCAGGTGGAGGCGGGGAGCGAGTCGCTCGAGGACATTTGCTATACGGCCGCGTTGCGCAGAAACCATCATGAATTCCGTACGGCGCTGGTGGGTTCGAATCGCGCGGAACTGCTGGAGGGACTGGGAGCCGCAGTCCACGGTGAGGCTGCGGATACGGTTGTGACGGGACGGGCTGCGGCCTCGGCGCCGCGGGTGGTGTTTGTGGCTCCAGGGCAGGGCTCGCAGTGGCCGGGAATGACGCGCGAGCTGTACGAGCAGGAGCCGGCGTTTCGCGAAGCCTTCGACGCATGCGACCAGGCAATTGAGCGGGAGGCCGGATGGTCCGCTTCGGGAGCGGCTGCTGAGCGATCGAGCAGAAGAGTTTCTGACGCAGATCGATGTGATCCAGCCGTCACTATTTGCGATGAGTGTGGCGCTGGCCGCGGTGTGGCGCGCGTGGGGTGTCGAACCGGATGCGGTGGTGGGGCACAGCATGGGCGAGGTGGCGGCGGCGCATCTGGCAGGCGTACTGAGCCTGGCGGACGCAGCCGCGGTGATTTGCCGGCGAAGCCGCCTGATGAAGACGTTGCGGTCAAACGGCGGCATGGCAACGGTGGATTTGTCTCTGAAAGAGACGGAGGCGTTGCTGGCGGCGAGGCTCGGTTTGTCGGTCGCTGCGAGCAATGGGCCGTCGACGACCGTAATCTCCGGCGATCTGCCGGCACTGGAAGAGCTGCTGCACGAACTGGAGGCGCGGGAGGTTTACTGCCGGCTGGTGAAGGTGGATGTGGCGTCGCACAGCCCGCAGGTAGATCCAATTCTGGATCGGCTGCGCGAGGAGCTGGCGACATCGCGCCGAGGCCGGCGAAGGTTCCGATGCTCTCCACCGTGACCGGCAGCTATGCAGAAACAGTCGAGACGCCGGGAACGCGGATGGACGCACGCTATTGGGTTCGAAACCTGCGACAGTGCGTGTTGCTGGCGCCGGCGGTGCGGCAACTCGCAGAGGAGAGACACAGCATTTTTCTGGAGCTGAGCCCGCATCCGATTTTGCTGCCGTCCATCGAGTCTTCAGCGCGACAAGCGAATGCTCAGGTGGAGGCGATCGCCTCCCTGCGGCGGGAGAAGCCGGCGCGGGCAACGATGCTGACCGGACTGGCTGCGCTCTACACGATCGGGTATCCCAGTCAATTTGAGCGGCTGTTCCCTGAGGGCGGACGATGCGTGCGATTGCCGCAGTATCCGTTTCAGCGAGAGCGTTGCTGGCCGGAACCGGCGCAGGCGAAGCGGTGGAACGAGGAGGAGGCGGGGCATCCCCTGCTCGGGTTGCGTTTCACTTCGTCTCGGCAACCGCAGACGGTGATCTGGGAGAGCCGGATTGGGATTGGGCTGGTTCCGTATCTCACCGACCATCGCGTGCTGCGCTCCGCGGTGTTTCCGGCGGCGGCATATGTGGATATGGTGCTCTCGGCAATTCAGGCGCTTCAGCCGGAGGAGAGGTTTGAGCTGGTCGACGCGGCGTTTCGCAATGCGGCTTATTTGCCGGACGAAGGAAGCCGTATTTTCCAGCTGGCGATGACGCCGGAGGGATCCGATGCATTCTCGTTTGAAGTGCGGAGCCGGGCCAATGACGACGGCGATCCGTGGACCCTGCATGCGACAGGGAAGCTGCGCCGGCTGAAGGAAGAGAAGAGCAACCGGTTTCGGTGACTGACCTGGAGGGGCAATGTGCCGGAGGTGCGGGATGGAGAGACGCACTATCGGCAGATGACACAGAGCGGGCTGCAGGAGTACGGTCCGGCGTTTCGGCTGGTGGAAGAGGCGCGCGTTGGTGAGGGGCGAAGCCTATGCCGGCTGGCGCGGGTGGGCGAAGAGCAGGGTTCATCGGTGCTGCATCCGGCGCTGCTCGATGCTTGTTTCCAGAGCATGGCGCATGTGCGGCCGGAAGGGAGGGATCGACCCCGGAAGACACATACCTGCCGGTCTCGATTGAGCGGGTACGGGTGTATGCCGATGTACCGCATCGAGAGCGGCTGCTGGTGCTGGCCGAACGATCGAGCTGCGATGCCAGGGCGGGGTCGTTCCGGGTGAACCTGCGGCTGCTGAGCGAAGAGGGCCAGGTCATTGCCGATGTTACGGCCATGGAAGCGCAGAGAGTGGCTCGTCACGATGCGGCGGAAACGCGCTCGTCGCTGTACACGCTGCGCTGGGTGGCGGAAGCCGCGGTACGGGAGCCGTCCGGAATCCCGAGATTGCGGCAGGAGAACTGGATCGTCTTCGCAGATGGAAGCGGGGTTGGAGACACGCTGGCCGAGGCACTGATCTTTGGCGGGGGGGTATGCACGCTGGTGCGGCCGGGAAAAGAATTCGCGCAGACCGGTGCACGCGAATACGCGATTCGGCCGGAAGTGCGGGATGATCTCGATGAACTGCTGCGGCAATCGGGAACGCCGACGGCGGTGGTGCATCTGTGGAGCCTTCGCGGCGAGTCGCCGCAAAACGCGGACGCAGGGACGGCAAGCAGGCCAGGCGGTGGGCAGCGCGTATGTTCCCTGGATCGTGCAGGCGGTGACGGCGGCTAACTGGCCGAGTGCACTGCGGCTGTGGCTGGTGACGTCCGGCTGCATGAGCGTGGGTAAAGGGGAATCGCTGCCAAGCGTGGAGAGCGCGCCGCTTTGGGGCATGGGACGCACGGTGGCGCAGGAACATCCGGAGCTGCGGGCGACGCTGGTGGATTTGAGTGCGAATCCGGACGCGCGAGAGGCGCGGGAGCTGGCGCGCCGGATTCACGAAAACGGAGACGAAGACCGCATGGCTCTGCGTGGGCAGCAGAGCTATGTAGCGCGTCTGGCGCTGCACGGCGGCGAGGAAGTCGAGGCGACGTCCCTGTCAGCGATGAGGCTTATCGAGTAGAGATGAGCGGAGCGGCTTCGCTCGACGGATTGCGGCTCCGTGTTTTTCAGGCGCGGAAGCCAGAGCCGGACGAAGTGGCCATCGAGGTAGTAGCGGCGGGCCTGAACTTCATCGATGTGGCGCGGGTGATGGGGATTTATCCGGGAATGGATCCGTCGGAGCCGCTGCGGCTGGGGATGGAGTGTGCCGGACGGGTGATCGCGGTGGGTGCCGAGGTTCGCGATCTGAAGCCCGGCGATGAAGTGCTGGCGATCACGCCTTCGGCGCGCGAGGGGATGCTGGCCTCGCAGGTGGTGCTGCCTGCCGAGGCCGTGCTGCGCAAGCCCGCGATGCTGAGTTTCGAGCAGGCGGCTACGACCCCGATCGCGTTTCTCACGGCGTATTACGGGTTGGTGGAACTGGGGCGGCTACGAGCAGGGGAATGGGTTCTGATCCATGCGGGGGCGGGTGGGGTCGGACTGGCGGCGATCGAAATCGCCCAGGCTGCCGGCGCCCGGGTCATCGCCACGGTCGGGTCAAAGGAGAAAGAGGACTTCGTACGATCGCGCGGCGTAGCCCATGTCTTCAATTCGCGTTCAACCGAATTTGCGGCGGCCGTGATGGAGACGACGGGCGGCCGCGGTGTCGACATCGTGCTGAATTCGCTGAGCGGTGAGCTGATCGATCGCGGACTGGAAGTTCTGGCGCCCTACGGTCGATTCGTGGAACTGGGTAAGCGCGATGTCTACGAGGACCGGCAGGTGGGGCTGCGGGTTTTCCGGAAGAATATTTCGTTTCACGTCGTGGATTTGGCAGACACGGTGGAGACGCAGCGGACACGGGTGCGCGAGTGGCTGGAGAATGTTCTCGAAAAGATCACTTCGGGAACATGGCGCCCGCTGCCGGTGAAGACGTTTGCGGCGCAGGAGCCGAGCGCAGCCTTCCGGTTCATGGCGCAGGCGCGGCACATCGGCAAGATTGTGGTCGAGATGGAGCGCTCGGTCTCGGTGCTTCCGGCCGCTGATCGAAAGCTTTTTTCGGCGGACGCGGGTTATCTGATGACTCACCGGCGGACTGGGTGGTATCGGGCTCACCGTCGCGGAGTGGATGGCGAGTGAGGGAGCAGGCTGGCTGGTGTTGATGTCGCGTCGCCCGGTCAGCGATGAGGCGGCGGTGACGATCCGAAGGATGGAAGCCCTCGGCTGTCGGATTCGGTGGTGCGGCGGCGATGTCACATGCGATCGGATGTGGATAAAGCGCTCGGATGCTGCGGGCGCCAGAGCATTCCGCTCGCGGCGTTCTGCATGCGGCGGCTCTGGTGGACGATGTGCTGATCAGGGACATGGCCCCGGATCGCTTGGACGGGCCTGCGGCTCCCAAGGTGGAAGGGACCTGGAACCTGCACACAGCGACCCTGGAGACGAGTGGGTTTTTTGTTCTGTTCTCCTCGATGGCGGCGATTCCGTCCGGCCGGCGCGGGAATGGGAATTTAGCGGCGGACAACGCGTTTCTCGACGGATTGCCACTACCGGCGCAGGCTCGGCCTGCCGGCCACGGCGGTGAACTGGGGTGGATGGATCGGATCGGGCTGGCGCGGGTGGCGGGGACCAGAGCGCAGCCTGGAACGGATATCGAGAGCAGGAATCCGCAATCTTTTCGGCCAACGAGGCGCTCCAGGCTTAGCCGAAGCGATCCGGAGTCGGTCCACGGCAGGTGATGGCGATGCCGATCGGCTGGAAAACGTCGCGGAGTCACGGCGGCCGCACTACTCCACTGCCGGGAGTTTTGGCAAGAGCGCGGCAACAGATCAGCGAGCGAGCGGCTCCCCAATCATCGAGCAGCTCATAGAAGCCTCGTCCAGTGAGGAGCGGCGGGAGATTCTCGAAGCCGGCTGCGGGAGACGTCTCGGACGGGTGCTGAAGCTGGCGGTCGCGCAAGATTGATCCGAATAGCCCCAGATCGGCACGATCGGGGCTCGACAGCCTGATGGGCATCGAGTTTTCCGGCGGCTGAGCAGCGCTGTCGAGTTTCCGGTACCGGCGACGGTAGTCTTCAACTATCCAACGATTCGGCTACTCGCCCGGCAACTGCTGCAGAGGCTGAATCTGCAGGAGGCGGAAGCATCGCCCGCCCCACAGAGCGTGACAGTCGCGGCGGAGTTGCCGGAGATTTCTGAAGAGGAAGCACTGCAGTCGCTGATGAGTCCGGAAGGGAGCGGCGCTCGATGAGGCTGCCTTCGAGGCACGCGTTTCTCCGGCACGTCTGGCACTCGCAGCTCGCAAGTTGCGGGGCGAGCGGGAAGACTGGCGTTGCTGGCTTCCGACCCGATTGCCGTGATCGGGATGGCCTGCCGGTTTCCCGCGCGTAGCGATTCACCGGAAGCGTACTGGAAAGCCCTAGTCGAGGGTCGCAACGGAATTGTGGAGATGCCAAAAAACCGGTGGCCGGATCTCGCAGAAGCTGGAGCCGGCGCAGAGGCTGGGCAACTATCTGGAAGGGATCGACGGGTTCGACGCAGAATACTTCGGGATTGCCCCGCGCGAAGCCAGCCAGATCGATCCGCAACAGCGTCTGTTACTGGAGGTGGTCTGGGAGGCACTGTGGGATGCGGGTCTGGAGCCCGCGAGCCTGCGCAAACCCGGGCGGGAGTCTTTGTATCGCTCTTACAACAATGATTATGCGCGAATGCACTTCAGCGACCGCAAGGCCCTGGGCGCATATCCGGCATTGGTACACGCGTATTCTGTCGGCGCGGGACGGGTATCGTACCTGCTGGACATCCGCGGCCCTTCGATCTGCGTGGATACGGCCTGTTCCTCTTCGCTGGTGGCGGCGCATATGGCCGTCGAGAGCCTGCGCTCGGGTGAAAGCAGCCTGGCGATAGTGGGGGCCAGCAGCCTGAAGGTTTTGCCCGATGAAGTGGTGGTGTTTCGAAATGGGGCATGCTGGCGCACGACGGCAAATGCAAAACCTTCAACGCGGCGGCTGACGGGTTCGCGGCGGGAAAGGGGCGGTGCGGCAGTCAATTCGAAGGGCTTTCTCGAAGTCGCTGCAGGATGGGGATCGCGTGCGCGCGGTGATTCGCGGGACGGCGGTGAATCCACGACGGGCGTTGGACGGTGCTGACGGCGCCGGAACGGAACGCCTGGCGCAGGACAGGCGGTGATACGTGCGGCGCTGGAAAATGCGCGGATCGACCCGGCCGGAGGTCGGGTACATCGAGACGCATGGGACCGGTACCTCGCTGGGCGACCCGATTGAAGTGGAAGCGCTCGAGGCAGTGTACGGAACGGCTGCGCATGTCGAGCGGATGCCCTGTGTGCTGGGCGCGGGCGAAGACGAACCTTGGACATCTGGAAGTGGCAGCGGGCGTTGCGGGGCTGATCAAAACGGTTCTCGTCTGGAAAATGAAGCGATCCCGGGAAACCTTCACTTCCAAGAAGCTAAATCCGCAAATTGCTCTCGACGGCTCGCGGATGGTGATTCCAACCGAAACCGTGGCTTGGCCACGTGGCACGCAGGCGCGGGTGGCGGGCGTGAGCAGCTTCGGGCTGGGTGGGACCAACGCGCATGTGATTGTGGAGGAGGCGCCGGTAGTGCCGGCGGGTCGCGCGAGGGCTCCGCTGGCAAAGCGCGGGTGGAAGAGAGAGCGCTGTTGGCTGCCTGAACCTGCCTGGAAGCCGGTAGGGGCGACTGCCGGGCCGGAGCCTGGGGTGCATCCTCTGCTCGGCCGCCCACTGCGTTCGGGATTTGTGCCGGGACTGCTGTTTGACGCAGAAATTGGCACAGAGACGATCGCTTATTTGCGAGACCACCGGCTGGGGGATCGTCCCCTGCTGCCATTTGCAGCGTTTTTAGAGATAGCCCATGCGGCCGGAAGGCAGGAGCGCGGCGCGGTTCCATTCGTCCTCGGGGAATTTACAGTGCTCGATCCTTTGTTTTTGGGAGACGGGGCGATGGTCGTGCAGACGCTCGTCTCGGATACCCGGGTTGAGATTGCCAGCGAGGGCGAGGCCGGGTGGGTGAAACACGCACACGGATCGCTGCGCAGGGTCGACGGCGCTACGCCAGTGGTGGATCTTGAGACGGTGCGCGCGCGCTGTTCGGATGCGCTGGAGACCCGAGCGAGGTGTACCGGAGGCTGGAGGCGACGGGACTGCGTTACGGTGCTGCGCTTCGCGCGCTGGCGTCGGTGCGGCAAGGCGCGAGAGAAAGTCTTGCGATGGTGCGGTTGCCGCTCGACCTGCACCGGGAGGCAGCGGAGTATGCGCTGCATCCTGTGCTGCTGGACGGATGTTTACAGGCAGTGATGGCGGCCCTTCCGGAAATCGGTGAGGATCTGCTGCTGCCCATGGCTGTGGATGAATTCAGGCTGGTGGGATGCGGCGCGATCGAGGCGTGGGCACACGTGGTCGTTCGGACGGTGGGTCCGGAGAGGGTCGAGGCGGATCTTACGGTGACGGATTCTGCCGGTGGCGTATTTGCGGTGCTGCGCGGATTCCAGGCAAAGCGCACGACAATCGGGGCCTTGACGCACGTACTGCAAACAGAGGCACCGGCGTATGAGATCGTGTGGCGGACGCAGTCTCTAACGGACTCTGGCAGAGTTACTTGCGAAGATCGTCGACGGCTGCTGGTGGAGGAGGCACAGGGGGCCTCAGCGGATTTGGCGACGCGGCTGACGCAAGCGGGTTCGGAGGTGCAGGTCGCTCCGCTGGCCGACTGGGGCAATCGGATCAATCAGAGCGGATGGACAGATGTGCTGCTCTGCCTGGGGGATAAGAATCCGGCTGACGAGAGCGCCGCATGGAAGCATGCGGAACGGCCGTCCGTCGAGTTTGTGCTGGAATTCGCGAAGAGCCTGCAGGCGAAGCAGGCGGTCCCGCGGCTCTGGGTGATCGCTCCAGGAACGGCGTCGGTGGTTCCGGGGGAAGCAATCTCGTTGGCACACGCGCCGCTGGTTGGCCTTCTCCGCACCCTGAGGTGCGAGCATCCTGAGACGAACCCGGTCCTGATCGACGCCGATGCCGCTGGGGAGGGCGACGCGATCGCGCGCGAGGTCTTGGCGGCCGGTACGGATCCGATGGTTGCAATGCGTCGGGGAGCGCGGTACTTTGCGCGCCTGGTACCGGCTGCGGCAGCGGCTCATCGTGTGCAGCGCCTGGTGTCCGATTCACCGGGAGTGCTCGACGCCTTGCGCTGGGAGGCGGGGAATCGGCCTGCGCCGGGTCGCGGTGAGATTGAAATCGAGGTCCGAGCCCACGGCCTGAATTTCCGCGATGTTCTCAAAGCGCTGGGTGTATTTGATGTCGAGTGTCCACGGTTCGGAGCGGAGTGCGCTGGCCTGGTAACGCGCGTGGGCGCGGGAGTGCGAAACTTCAAGGTGGGCGATCGCGTACTGGCATTCGCGCCCTACAGCCTGCAAAGCTATGCAACGGTCCCGGAGTCGTATGCGAGGGCATTGCCGAGAGGGATGAGCTTCGCGCAGGCGGCGACAATTCCGGTGGCCTTTCTCACCGCGCATTACGGATTCGCGCGACTGGCGCGACTGGTGAAGGGACAGCGAGTGCTGATCCATGCGGCGACGGGAGGGCTGGGATTGGCCGCTGTCCAGCTCGCGCAGAGGGCCGGCGCGGAGATCTATGCGACTGCCGGGAGCGAGTGGAAGCGCGAGTTGTTGCGCCGCCGGGTGTGCGGCACGTGTTAAATTATCGCTCGCCATCGTTCCGGGAGGGCGTGTTGCAGGCCCACGGGCGGGCGCGGCGTGGATGTAGTGCTGAATTCGCTCACGGGAGAACTGATCCCGGCGGGGACTGGAGAGCCTGGGCCGAACGGCTGCTTCCTGGAGGTGGGGAAGCGCGATATCTGGAGCGCGGAAGCGGTGCAGGGGTTCCGGCCGGACCTGCGCTATTTTGCCTTCGATCTCGGCGAGGTGGCGAGAGAAGATCCGGAGCTAATTCATGCAATGCTCGGCGAACTAATACCGGAGTTCGTGGCAGGACGGCTCGAGCCACTGCGAACCACAGTCTATCCGGCTGAGGAAACCGCTGCGGCTTTTCGGATGATGGCGCAGGCGGGGCATGTGGGCAAGATTGTGCTCTCGGCGGCCGGTGGGAGAGCTGCAGGATCTGGATCGCATCGTCGGCCGAGGCACGGTGCTGGTGGTGGGAGGATTGGGAGCGCTGGGCGGCGCTGTGGCCGCATGGCTCGTGGAGAAAGGCGCACGGCGTCTGGTTCTGGCTGGACGTACGGTTCAGGCTGATGCGGAGCTGCTGACATCACTGCAGGCGGGAGGGGCCGACGTTGCATTTGAGCCGATGGATGTTACGAATGCCGAAGCAGTGGAAGCGGTACTCAGACGCATACGTGCGTCAGGATCTCCGCTGACGGCAATTTTCCATGCGGCCGGTGTGGTGCAGGATCGGGTTCTCGCGGGGAGTCGTGGGAGAGCTATCGCCAGGCCGCGGCAGCGAAGGTCGAGGGTGCGTGGAACTGCACTGTCTGACGCAAGCTGATCCGGTGAAGTTGATGGTGTCTTTTCCTCGGCGGCGGGTGTTCTGGGATCGCCGGGGCAGGGCAGCTATGCGGCGGCCAACACCTTTCTGGATGCGCTGGCACACGATCGCACCGCTCGCGGTTTGACGACCCTTAGCGTGGACTGGGGCGGCTGGGCTGCGACGGGAATGGCGGCGCGCCTTGCCCCGGAACATGCAGCGAGGCTGGAGCGTCAGGGGATGGGGTTGCTGCAGGCTCCCGCCGCACTCGGCAGCGCTGGAAAAGGCCATCGTCGAGCGGCGGACCCAGGTTGCGGTGCTGGATATTGACTGGGATCTGTTCCTGAAAGGACGAGTCGGGGCCGATAGGGCGCTGTTCGCTGAGTTGCAATCGCGCGAGCCGGTGAAGACCGAGACCAAAGCGATGTCGATCCACGAGGTCTGCTGAACGCACCGGCCAAGGAGAGGAAGACGCTGTTGGCGGCGCATGTGCGGGAGTGGCAAGGCGTGCCATGAGTCTGCATGCCGGAGCGACAGTGCGGGACGATGTTCCGCTGCAGGAGATGGGCCTCGATTCGCTGATGGCGATCGATATGAAGAATGAGCTGGCACAGTCGCTGCAGCTGTCTCTGTCGGCGGGGCTGCTGTTCAACTATCCAACGGTCGGGCAGCTGACGGAGTATCTGCTGAGGCAGTTGCCGGCGGCGGAAGCGACGATGGCCCGGACGCGGTTGCTGCGGACACCGCTCTTGCGGGGATGAGCGAGGAAGAAGCCGAAAGGCTGCTGCTTGAGGAGCTGGAGCGGGCGGGAAGTGAGGCGACGCATGCCTGAGCCGAAGAGCGAATTGTCGCCTGTGAAGCGCGCTCTTGCGGAGATTCGGAGGCCTGCGGGGGCTCGGGTGGATGAGCTGGAGAAGGGAGCGGCGGATCCGATTGCGATTGTCGGGGTTGGGCTGCGACTGCCCGGCGGGGCGACGGATGAGGAGAGCTTCTGGACGCTGCTGGCAGAAGGGCTCGCTATGCGATTCGCGATATTCGCGGATCGGTGGACTGGCGCTCCTGGGATGAGCCGGACAGGACGGATGCGGGCTCTGGTGTAAGCCGCTTTGGCGGTTTTCTCGACGAAGCTGAGGCCTTTGACGCCGGGTTCTTCGGGATTGCGCCGCGTGAGGCGGTGATGATGGATCCCCAGCACCGGCTGGCCCTGGAGATTGCATGGGAGGCTCTGGAGAACGCAGGGTATGCTTCGGGTGCGTTGCAGGGAGCGCCACGGGGATTTTTCTGGGGTATTGGCAATAGTGACTATGGCCGGTACATTTTTCGGGACGCGGAGACGATGGACGCCTACGCTGGCTCGGGTAACTCCCCGGCGATGGTGGCGGACGGCTTTCGTACGTGCTGGGGCTGCACGGTCCTTCGCTGGCTATCGACACTTCCTGCTCCTCGTCGCTGGTGGCGGTGCATGAGGCGTGCGCGAGCCTGCGCGCGGGAGAGTGTGCGATGGCGCTGGCCGGCGGA
>CAVPCE010000048.1:0-5388 GCA_963702295.1 uncultured Acidobacteriaceae bacterium
GCAGACTGTGCCCGTATACAGCGGATCGACGGGTTCGAACGTCAGCTGGTAGTCCGCGCTGCTGATACCCGGAGGCAAGGGCACATCGCTCAGGTCGAAAAATCCTTCGAGCCCGAGTGTCGTCGCTGCCGAAGCGGTTGAGTGGATCGCCACTGCCATCGGTGGGCCCGGTCACCGGATTCCCCGCGTTGCCCTCGAAAAAAACTCCGCTCACCGTTGTTGCCGTGTAGCGGACATCCGCCACACCAGTTGAGTACCGGTCGCAGGACTACGTTCACTCCCTGCATTCCCTGGCCACGCGAAAACTGAATCGTACCTTGCACGGAGATCGTCGCAGAAGCCGTGATGACTTTGCCGGAGAAAGTGCCAAGGTTGGCGGCGGTCACCGGATACAGCCGGTTGAGTGCTGCGATATCGTCGGTACGCAACTGCGTTGGGTTCGGCATGCACAGGCCGATTCCGCCGTTGCACAGGCGCTCGATAGGGTGAAGGATGGGCCAACCCTGCAGACCAGTCGCCGTTGGCTGGTTCTCATCGAACATCTCCTCGTTGGTTTGCGACCAGTCCAGCCCAAGCACGCGGCCGAATGCGCGTACCAGTTGATACTGCAGGTTGGCTATCTGGGTCGTTGTCGTCGCGCACCGTCCATTCACCAGGATCACCGCGTGGACAATGTTTCCGGAGCTCGCCAGATCGTCGACATTGCTGAGAACTCCGTTCGTCGGGCAGGAAACCGGCAAACTGGCCCCGGAGCCGTACAGTGCGTCGATTACCGAACCGTCCTTGTCATAAGACCGCGATCGGCCTGTTTGTGGCCGAGGACTGAATGTCCGCTGGCAGCGTCACGGCGCCTGCGCTGGCCATCACGTTCGTACCGGTGACATCTTCTGCCAGGCTGCCGCCAGACTGGATCGCCACTCCTGCCGTCGCCACCGCGCTCCACACCGACGCTGCTGTCGCTACCATCGTGTTCGCCTGCGCCTGGCTGACCTGCGTGCTCAGCGCACCCAGGCCGGAAAGTACGTAACCTGCCCATTAGCCCAGACGATCGGCTTGCCCTTCATCGAGGTATCCAGATAGCTCGATCCGCCACCCACCGAGGGCCGCCTGCCCGTGCGGCCGACGCCGTGACGAAAAGGACCAGCAAAATCAGTAAGTTTGAGAAGTGACAGGCGCGAAGTCCCGGATCCGGTCGATCGGATGCGCAGCGCATGGCGTCCCCCAGCGTCCGCTGCGGTCACCAGCAGCGGTTCCGGTTCCATTTCCGCATGCGGCTGCCACGCCCGAGACACGAATCGCCGACCCCGCCTCCGTCATCTCTTCAATTCGGGACACCAACTCGCCCGGGTTCCTGAATGAAACTCCCCTCCGGCGCTTAAGTCACGGCCGAGAGCACCGCCGCAGGTACAATTCGAAAAGCTTAGAAAACATGGCAGAAACTATTCACGATACCGTCATTCTCGGCTCGGGATGCGCCGGCCTTACCGCTGCGATTTCCACCGCCCGCGCCAACCTGAAACCCGTGGTTCTGGAAGGTCATTAACCCGGCGGCCAGCTCTCCATCACCACGCTTGTCGAGAACTTCCCCGGTTGGCCGGATGGCATTCAGGGCCCCGAACTCATCGAGAACATGCGCAAGCAGGCTTCTCGCTTCGGAGCGGAGTTTCGACTCGGCCATCTCCGCCACTGCCGATCTCACCAAACACCCCTCAGCCCTCAACCTCGGTCACGAGACGATCCATGACGCGCACCCTGATCATCGCCAGCGGCGCCTCCGCCCGTTGGCTGGGACTGCCCTCGGAGCAGGCTCTGATCGGGCACGGGGTCAGTTCATGCGCCACTTGCGATGGCTTCTTCTTCTCCGGAAAGGAAATCGCCGTCGTCGGCGGCGGGGATTCCGCCATGGAAGAGGCTCTCTTCCTCACCCGGTTCGCCTCTAAGGTGACGTTGTTCATCGCCGCGAGCATTTCCGGGCTTCGCGCATCATGCTCGACCGCGCGATTGCCCACCCGAAAGTCAATTTCATGACCAATGTCGTCATCCAGGAAGTGCTCGGCGTCGAAAAGAAGGAGGTCACCGGCGTTCGTCTTCTCGACACAGTCACAGGAGTCGAGTCGGACCTCAACATCAGCGGCCTGTTTCTCGGGATCGGTCATATCCCCAACGCTGCTATGTTTGCCGGCCAACTCGATCTCGATGAAGACGGGTACGTTACAACTCACAACAACGTTTTCACCAGGGTACCAGGGGTCTTCGCCTGCGGCGACGTTCAGGACCGGCGCTACCGGCAGGCCATCACCGCAGCGGGCACCGGCTGCATGGCGGCACTGGAGGTCGAGAAGACCTCGAAGACCACGGCCGCTGAACCGCACCCTCGCCGGCACCGAGAACTGCCATTTTATCAATGATTTGGCGGGATCGCGCCGGCCACGCGAATCCAGTTAGAACTACTCGCGATCACGGCGCCGCGGCACCCCAACAACAGGAGCGGCGAGCATAGAGACCCGATATCGCCGCTCACCCGTACTGTGAAATCATGAGATGTGGCCGGCGGGCACAATCCTCGACGGCCAGAATGGCAGCGCGCCTTATCGTGCTGCTGCAAATCAGGTAAGCGCGTTCAGACAAAGGTGACTGGATGAAGAGAGTTCTCGTCAACGGAGCAGGTGGCTTCATCGGCGGCCATATGGTGAAGCGGTTGAAGAGTGAAGGCTATTGGGTCCGCGCTGTGGACCTCAAGCATCATGAATACTCGCCTTCTCCGCTGATCAGTTCATCGTCGGCGACCTCTGCGATCAGCAAGTCATGGCCGATGCCGTCAAAGGGATCGATGAGATCGACCAGCTCGCCGCCGATATGGGCGGAGCCGGCTACATCTTCACGGGTGAGCACGATGCCGATGTCATGCACAATTCCGCCACCATCAATCTCAATACCTTACACTTCGGCCTGAAAAGCGGCGTGAAGAGGTTCTTCTACTCCTCTTCCGCCTGCATGTACCCGGAATACAACCAGAAGGACCCTCTCGATCCCAAATGCTCAGAGGAATCCGCCAATCCCGCCGCTCCTGACAGCGAATATGGATGGGAAAAACTTTTCAGTGAGCGCCTCTATCTTTCCTACATGCGGAACTACGGCGTTCAGGTGCGGGTCGCCCGTTTTCACAACATCTTTGGTCCCGATGGCACCTGGACCGGTGGAAAGAAAAGGCTCCCGCCGCCCTTTGCCCCAAAATCGCCGAAGCCGAAGACGGTGGTGAAATCGAAATTTGGGGGGACGGCCAGCAAACCCGCTCTTTCCTGTACATCGACGAGCGCATTGAAGCCGTGCGGCGCCTGGTCGGTTCGGATTTCACTGGCCCTGTCAATGTCGGCTCCGAAGAGATGGTGACGATCAATCAGCTCGCCGAAATGATCATGCAGGTCGCCGGCAAGCGGGTTTCTGTCCGGCACATCCCAGGTCCGCTGGGCGTTCGGGCAAAATTCCGATAATCGCCTGATTGCAGAGAAACTGGGTTGGAAACCATCCCGTCCCCTCTTTGAAGGATTGAAAAAGACATACAGCTGGGTCGAACGGCAGGTGCACGCATCCCGAACAACCGCGGCCGTCGCATCGCAAAGCTGATCAACCGGCTGCGGCACATCGTTGGTCGCCATCCGGTTTCGCGATGTAGATACCATAGCGGTTTGCCTGGGCGGGCCGAGGTTCATCACCCGGCTGATCGGCCCTCCTGCCTCAACAGTTCCGCGTAACACTCGATCACGTCCGTCCACTGATAGCAGGTGCGCGCGCGCTCACGCGCGCCAGTTCGCAAAGAGTCCAGCTCATTCCGGCGAACATCCACCTCATTGATCGTATCCAGCAGTTGTTCGACTGTACGAAAGTACAGGCCCTCCTCGGCCAGCGTCTCCCGGTTGAACGGATCGTCATGCGCCAAAATCAGGTTCCCGCAGCCCATCGCCTCCAGCAGCGACGGATTCGTCTCGCCGACGCTGTGCCCGTGAGTAGGTAAACGCGTGACAGCGCAGCGCCGTCAGCGCCGGAACATCGTAGACGGTCCCGATCAGTTGAATTCGCGGATCATCAACCGCCCGTAGCTCTTTTACGTACGGCGTCGACACCTTATGATCCCCGACAATCACAAGCCGCCTCGTCGAATGCGACTTGCGAAAAGCGTTCAGAATTTCCAGCACGTGATTCTCTGGCTCCAACCGGCAAACAACCAGAAAGTAACCTTGCGGCTCCAGATTCCACTCTCGCAGCGGCGCCGGAAGGTAGAATGTTCACGACCTCACAACCATATCTAATCACCGAACATGCGCGCAGCGGCCCGTGCCGTCTCTCCAGATGCGCCGCAATTGCTGCCGCATCGGCAATCACTCGGCTGGCCGCGCGCACTGAAAACCACTCCATACAACGGAAATAAAACTTCGCAAGCCTGTTCCACTTCGCGCGTGCCCACTCCACCCCGTCGGGATTGATCCATACGGTCGTGCCCCATAACCGCGGAAGCGCGCACATCGGCGCCACGCCATAGCCCAACATGTAAACCACGTCAAAGCCCTTGCGGGCCGACCGAAGACACTTAAGGTCGTAGACGATGGTCTGCAGAGGACCAAGTGCTGGAGCCGACTCATACCAAGCTCCACCCCGCGGAGGCTTTCCACCGGCCGATCCTCTGCACCTTCACAGAACACGGTAACTCGAAATCCACGCTCTACAAGGCCCACGGCCAACCGCTCGGCAAACGTCTCGAACCCCCCATATCGCGCCGGAATGCCGCGAGTACCCAGGATCGCAACCTTCACTGCACACTACCTGTCTGCGATCGCCGCACTGCATCTTCCGCCACTCTGCGAAACATGCTCCAGCGGAACGAACGGAGCGTTAGGTACGCTGTGGCGAAGATAAACGCGTGGATATAAAGCGTGAATGAAGTATATGCATCAACAAAAAACACCATGATCAACGGGTACATTGAAACCCCGAACATGAAAAGGCCCAATTGCGACCCCATTCGCGCCTTCCGATAGAGAAGCGAGTGGAAAAACCCGATCACCGACATGATCAATACTGCACCATATAATCCGTAATCCAAGTAAAAGGACTTATACAAAGTGAAAGTGTTAATCGGAAAAGGAATGAAGACATAGGGTTCAAATGCAGGAGGTGGCGTATAGGGCATCAGCCTCACGGCTCCAGCAATCGTAAAGAGAGTCCTTAATGTTGAAGGCAAAGCAGCGCCCTGAACGTAGGCCCAGGGATGCTTGAGTACCAAATCGAGCGCTGCGACAGAACCACAAATAGTACCGTGCAACCGACTGGGCTATGTACGCTGTCGCGCTGATCTGCAGATTATCTGTGTCTTTATTGGAGAACATTAGCACG
>CAVPCE010000049.1:0-40401 GCA_963702295.1 uncultured Acidobacteriaceae bacterium
CGAGCGCACAGCGCGAGTACGCGGCGATGAAGCTGGCGCTGTATTCCTTTGCGGGTAGCGCACTGGTGTTGGCGGGCATGGCGGCGGTCTGGGTGCTGGCGCCGAATCACAACCTGAGCTTCGAAGCGCTGGCGCAGGCTTCGTTCCCGGCGCATTTCCAGATGTGGGTTTTCCCCCTGGTCTTCGTGGGCTTCGCGGTGCTGGCGGGTATGTGGCCCTTCCATACGTGGGCGCCGACTGGCCACGCAGCCGCACCGACCGCTGCTTCGATGCTGCTGGCCGGCGTGGTGATGAAGCTGGGTGCGTACGGCTGCCTCAGAGTGGCCATGATGCTGCTGCCGGGCGGACTGGCGCCGTGGGGCTTTCATGTGCTCGGCGTTGGGTCGTGGCGCGGGGTGTTTGCGCTGCTGGCGGTCATCGGCATTGTGTACGGCGCGAGCGTGGCCCTGGTGCAGCGCGACTTTAAGTACGTCATCGGATACTCGAGCGTGTCGCACATGGGGTTTGTGCTGCTGGGGCTGATGACCCTGTCGCTGGTTGGCCTGGACGGCGCGGTACTGCAGATGTTTTCGCATGGCGTGATCGCAGGCCTGCTGTTCGCCGTTGCTGGCCGCATGGTCTACGACCGGGCTCACACGCGCGATCTGGGCGAACTGGGGCCGATGCGTCTGGCGCAGGTGATTCCTTTTGCCGCGGTCACGTTCGTCCTCGCAGGCATGGCGTCCATTGGTTTGCCGGGATTCAGCGGATTCATCGCGGAGTTCCAGGTGCTGGTGGGCGCGTGGCATTCCCTGCCGGAGCTGGTGCCTGTGGCCGGCGTTGGGATCCTGATAGGGATTGCATTCACGTGGCGCGCGCTGACAAAAGTGTTTTTTGGAGAAGCCGCTCCCGGAACGGCCGTGCATCCGCTGCCGCCGATTACGCTGCCGGAGAAACTGGGATCGCTGCTGCTGCTGGCGACGACGCTCTTTGTGGGCTTGTACCCGCGCATCCTCATGGACCTGATCCAGCCGGCGCTGCAGTCGCCGCTGTTTGACGGGCTGCGTCTGGGAGGGCCGCGATGACGGCGTTCAGTTATACCTCCCTGCTGTCCCTGACGCTGCCGGAAATCACCGTAGCGGTGGCCGGATTTCTGCTGCTCACGCTGGACCTGACGGCTCTGCGGAGGGCTGCGGTGCAGGTCCGGTTCGGCGTGGGTGCGCTGATCGCCTGCGCCGGCTGCCTGGGGGCGATCCTGCTGTTGCGCGGTGCGCCGTTGGGGGCTCTGCCGGACAGTATGTTCGTGGCCACGCCGCTGACCCACGTGGTGCAGATCGCTCTGCTTGCGCTGGCCATGCTGACGGTGCTGTTCTCCACCTCGTCGCGAATCACAAGCCATGTGGGTGAATACCTCGCGCTGATTCTTTTCGCCACCGTGGCGATGATGTTTCTGGTGGCGACGCAGAACCTGCTGCTGATCTTCGTCGCGCTGGAGTTCCTGTCGCTCTCGCTGTATGTGCTCACGGGGTTCGACAAGCAAAGCAGGCAGTCCGCAGAGGCGGCTCTCAAGTACTTTCTGTTTGGCGGGATGTCAGCCGGATTTCTGCTGTTCGGCATGAGCCTGTTGTATGGCTTGTCGGGCTCGATCGAGCTGCCCCGGATTGCTGCGGCGTTCAGCGGACCGGCGCTCGATCCGTTGCTGCTGATCGCGATTGTGATGGTGGCGATCGGGTTCGGATTCAAGGTAGCCGCTGCGCCTTTCCATCTGTGGGCGCCGGATGCCTACCAGGGCGCGCCGACGGTGAGCGCGGGCTTCATCGCGTCAAGCTCCAAGGTAGCGAGCTTCTTCATCTTTGCGCAGGTGGTTACGGTAGGACTGACTTCGGCCACGGGCGCCGGTCAGGAGTCCGCACCGGCCTGGGTAGCGGTGCTGGCGATCATCGCAGCGGTTTCGATGGTGCTGGGCAATCTCGCCGCGATCGCGCAGACCAGCGTACGCCGACTGCTGGCCTACTCGGCCATTGGACATGCGGGCTATATGCTGCTCGGGTTGGTGGCGCACACGCCGCGGGGGTTGAGCGCGTTGCTCTTTTACGTCATCACTTATGCCCTCGCCGCGCTGGGAGCGTTCGGGGTTTTGGGCGCGCTGGAAGCGGAGGGGATGGACAGCCTGTCCGATCTGGCCGGTCTCTGTCGTCGGGCTCCGGGCCTGTCGCTGTGCCTGTTGATTTTTCTGCTGTCGCTGGCGGGCATTCCACCGCTGGCGGGCTTCTTTGGCAAGTTCTACATCTTCGCCTCAGCGTTGGATGCGGAGCCGCACCTGGGACTGCTGTGGCTGGTGCTGCTGGCGGTTGCGATGAGCGCCGTGTCGCTCTACTACTATCTTCGCGTCCTGAAGCAGGTGTATGTGGCCGATGGGCCAGCGGATGCTCCTGCGATTCGCGTCGGGCTGGTCACTCGCGTAACGCTGTGGGTGGTCGCGGGACTGGTGGTGCTGCTGGGCTGTGCTCCGGGCCTGCTGCTCCGCTGGATCGGCGCGCAATAGACGGGCGCTGCTCTTTCAGTTCCCTTCCTTTTCCTGCCACTTTTTCCAAACCAGTGCGGCCGCTGACAGATCTTCCGCCGCTACTCCGAGAGATTTGAAGACGGAGCGTCTCGATGGTTTGGGTCTGGTATCCTGCGAGCAATTCGCCGAGTTCTGCATAGACTGTTTGGCCCGAGCCGAGGAGGTCCCCTGACTCGCGCTGAGCCGCCTCGCGTGATTCGACAACAATGGCAGCGCGCATGGCTTCGTCGTCCAGCTCGCGCATGTGCGGACCGACGGCGCCGACTGCACAGACCAGCGTCTGTTGCCCCAGCCATGCGCCGCGAACGATGGGTTCTGACGCGCTCGACACACTGAGAACGACGTCGGCCCCGCGTGTAGCGATCTCCGCGCTCTCTGCAGGTGTAACTCCGAATTCGCTGGCAAAGCTGCGCGCGTTTTCGGCGGTACGGCTCCAGACACGGATTTGCTGG
Source organism: uncultured Acidobacteriaceae bacterium (assembly GCA_963702295.1). GTDB lineage: Bacteria > Acidobacteriota > Terriglobia > Terriglobales > Acidobacteriaceae > Palsa-343. The sequence goes on from CAVPCE010000049.1 coordinate 2,998, forward strand.
AAGCTCCGGACCAGGCGCAGGGCGCGCAGATGAGACCGGGCTTGAACGCCGCTGCCAAGAATTGCGAGCGTCCGCGCAGCCGGATCCGCCAACAGGCGGGTGGCGAGTGCGGAGACGACGCCAGTGCGCATTTCGGTGACGAGGCGGCCGTCCATGGCGACGAGCGGCTCGCCTGTTCGAGCGGAGAGCAGCTGGATAACCGCCTGATGGGTCGGCAGCGTGCGATTCTCCTCGTACACGGTGACCAGTTTGACTGCCATCAGGTCGCTCGCGACCGCCGGCATCATGCCGAAACGACCGCTGTGCTCGGGAACCGACAGAATCGTGCGCACCGGTTGCTGGACGCGGCCAGCGGAGAGATCGATCAGAGCGCGCTCGACGGCAGGCAGCAGAGCCTCATAGGTCAGAACGGATCGGACCTGTTCTTCACTCAGATATTCCACGGTTGCTCCTCTCCTGCCTCACATCAGACTCACGGGATCGACGTCAACGATCAGATTCCCACGGGGAATTCCCGCCTGTTCTGCATGGGCGAGGAGGCCGCGGACAGCCTGTTGCAAGGCGCGGCGATTTTCGCCTTTCATCACCAGGTGAAATCGATACGTGCGTTTGATTTTTGCAATGGGTGCGCTGGCCGGACCGAGGACGCGCACCTGCTTCAGCGTCGTTTCGCGACACCAGCGGCCGAGAGTCGAGGCCCAGCCAGCGGCCTCTTCCATGCGCTGACTCTGCAGCAGGACGTTGGCCAGCGCAGCGTAGGGCGGATAGTGCATCAGGCGGCGGAAGCGCAGTTCTTTCTCGACGAAGGCGGTGTAGTCGTGATGTGCTGCGCACTGGATGGAGTAGTGCTCGGGGTGGTACGTCTGCACGACCACTTGTCCAGGCAGATCGCCGCGTCCGGCACGGCCGGAGACCTGGGTGAGCAGCTGGAAGACGCGCTCGGCGGCACGAAAATCCGGCAGGCCGAGGGCGTAATCGCAGCCGACGACGCCCACCAGGGTGACGCCATGGATGTCGTGGCCTTTGGCGATCATCTGCGTGCCGACGAGGAGATTGATCTCGCCGGAGTGCAGGCGAACGAGAAGGCGTTCCAGGTCGCCCCGGCCGCGGACCGTATCGCGATCCATGCGACCGATGCGCGCGGAGGGAAAGATTTCCTGCAGGCGTTCCTCGCCCTGCTGGGAACCGGCGCCAAGGAAGTAGAGATATTCGCTGTCGCAGGCAGGACAACGTTTCGGGACTGTCTTTTTGTAACCGCAGTAGTGGCATTCAAGACGAGCGCCGGTGGCCTGCCACTCCCCTTCCGGCGCCGCCTTGTGGTAGGTGAGGGCGATGGAGCAGTTCTCACATTCGAGCTTGGCGCCACAGGCCCGGCAGATGACGACAAAGGAATAGCCGCGACGGTTGAGCAGGATCATCGCCTGTTCGCCGCGATCGATCGTGGCCTGGGTTCCCTCGATCAGGGCGCGGGAGAAGAGATGCTCTGTGCCGGTTTCCTGAAACTCGGTGCGCATGTCGATGAGGCGGACTTCAGGCAGCGGACGGTCCTTCACGCGATCGTTCATCGCGATGCGCTGGTACTTGCCGGTCGTTGCGTTGTGCCAGGTTTCAAGAGAGGGAGTGGCTGATCCTAGGACGATGGTGGCCTCGGCAAATTTGGCGCGCATCACGGCCACATCGCGTGCGTGATAGCGGGGCATCGATTCCTGCTTATAGCTGCTGTCGTGCTCTTCGTCGACGACAACGAGACCGAGATTTTCGACGGGGGCAAAGATGGCCGAACGCGTTCCGACAACGACGCGAGCTTCGCCCTTGCGGATGCGATGCCACTGCTCACCGCGTTCTTCAGGAGTGAGCGCTGAGTGGAGCAGCGCGACCTCAGCACCAAAGGCGTGACGCAGCTGTGCCGCCATCGCCGGGGTGAGGCCGATTTCTGGAACCAGGAGGATCGCGGTGCGGCCGGCGTTAAGGGTGCGCCGCATGGCGGCGAGATAGACGGCGGTCTTGCCGGATCCGGTGACGCCATGCAAAAGGAACGACTGGAAAGTACATGCCAGAACCGCGTCGGTAATGGTGGGGAGCGCGGGATCGGCTGCAAATTGTTCAGTTCGTGATCCGGAGTGGCGAAGGCGTGGAGATGGGTGAGGTGAAAGTCGGCGGGACGTTCCTCGATCCGGACCAGCTCGCGGCGGACGAGCGTTGCGAGCGTGGAACCTGGGATTTCGAGACGGCGCAGTTCGGCGACGGGCAGTTCGCCATCGGCGCCGGCCAGCTCGGCCAGGATAGCCTGCTGGTTATCATTGAGCTTGGGGAGGCGGACGCCCTCGACCAGGACGGCATAGCGCACGGTGCGCTTTGCATCGCGCGCCTCGGCAGCGGTTTCGCGGGCGATCCACTTCTTACGCGCCATGCCGGCAAGCAAACGCGCGGAGGCGCCGGTCTGGCTGCGGAGCTTCGTATCGCGGATAGCCTCTCCGGATTCGAGCGCATTCAGAACGGCGTACTCGCGATCCTGCTCATCGGGGCTAAGTTTCGAGCGGCGCGAAGAGCCCTGCTCGGCTCCGGCGAAGAGGGCCTGGCGTCCGGTGTCGGTGATCCGATACAGCACCTGGCGGCGGACTTCGCCGGTGAGGGGCAGCATGGAACGCAGCACTTCACCGATCGGCGCGAGGTAGTACTGCGCGATCCACTGCCCGAGCTCCATCAGCTGCGGGGAGAGGACCGGCTCCGTATCGAGGATGGCCAGCAGCGGTTTTGCTTCGACGGGCGACGCTTCATCGTGCAGGCGCAGGACCACGCCGGCGAGCTTCTCGTTGCGGAACGGGACCAGGACGCGCGCACCGACGGCCGGCACTGCTTCTTCCACAGCGTAGGTGAAGAGGCGGTCCAGAGGGACCGGCACGGCGACGTCGCAAAAGGCGGGCATGTTCTTTTTCGGAGAGTACCAGAAGCGATTCTGAATCCTCGGGCGGCGGGACGAATCAGAAGAAAGACCGAGGAGATCCATTCATGGCAGCAGAGAAAGTCGCATTTATTACCGGTGGAAATAAGGGATTGGGTTTTGAAACCGCCCGGCAGCTGGGCAAGCTTGGAATTGAGATTGTGATTGGATCGCGCGACGCGGCAAAGGGCAAAGCGGCCGCAGAGAAGCTGAAGGCCGAGGGAGTTCAGGCCGAGGCCGTGCGCTTCGACATTACAAAAGAGGCGGACTACAAAGAGGTTTACAGCTACCTCGACAAGAAGTACGGACGGCTCGACATTCTGATTAACAACGCCGGCGTTTCAAAAGAAGAGTTTATGGCGGGCAACAACACGAGCGGCACGAGCGCGGAAGTGCTGCATGAGACCTTCGACACGAATTTCTTTGGCGCGGTGCAGCTGACGCAAACGCTCCTGCCATTGATCCGCAAGGCGCCCGCCGGGCGGATTGTGAATCTGTCGAGCATTTTGGGCTCACTTGCGCTGCATGCCGACCCGAACTCGCCGATTTATAACGCGAAGGCGTTTGCCTATGACGCCTCGAAGGCGGCTTTGAACTCCTTCACGATCCATCTGGCGCACGAGCTGAGGGACACGAAGATCAAGGTGAACTCCGCGCATCCGGGATGGGTGAAGACGGATATGGGCACCGACGCTGCGCCGATGGAGATCCCCGACGGCGCCAAGACGAGCGTAGCACTGGCGACGCTGCCCGAGGATGGGCCGACGGGGGCGTACATCCATCTGGGTGAAACGCTGCCGTGGTGAAGGAGCCGCTGACAGCGTCAGCGGGCTCAGCCGGTCGCCTGTAGCCGGTAACGTGTAGCGAGTGGCAGGGAAATTGGGGAAGGGTCTTGACTACGTCAGCTTCCGGAGGGTGAAGAGGAATGTGGCGAGACCGAGGACGACGGCAAGGACGGGCGCTACGATCAACCCCCACTCTCCCATTTCCCCGCTTAGCATCCAGCTACAAAGCCCAATCCCACCCACGAACCCGATTGCCGCGGCGATTGCGGCCATCAGCAACGCAATTGTTAGTGGGAAAAGGAAGCCCGCGGCGGTTCGTCTCACGTTCGAGATAACCTCATCGTTCTGGGCGCCGGCTACTTCGCGGGCGCTTTAAGCCCGAGCTCGGCCATGGCGAGCTGCAGATCGGCCCAGGCTTCTTTCTTCTGACGCGGATCGCGCAGCAGATACGCGGGGTGATAGCTGACGATGAGCTTGATGCCGCGGGCGTGATGGATGCGTCCGCGCAGAGCGCTCAGCGGACTTTTGGCACCGAGCAGGTACGTCGCTGCCGTTGAGCCGAGGGCGACGATGATCTCCGGGCGGATGACGTCGATCTGGCGGAAGAGGAAAGGCGCGCAGGTGTTGGCCTCGTCGGGCTCGGGGACGCGGTTCTGCGGCGGACGGCATTTGACGATATTCGCGATGTAGACCTGATCGCGGCGCAGGCCCATGGCGGCAATCATGTTGTTGAGCAACTGGCCGGCGCGGCCGACGAAGGGCAGACCTTGTGCGTCCTCATCCGCTCCGGGGCCTTCACCGACGAACATCAGTCGGGCGTTGGGGTCGCCGTCGCCGAAGACCAGCTGGTTGCGGCCTTTGTGGAGGGCGCAGCGAGTGCACTCGCCGATGTCGTCGCGGATGGCCTGGAGCGCGGCTGCGCGATCCTGAGGAGCAACAGATGACGCGGTTTCGGCGAGGACGGGCTGAGCGGGCGTGCGGGGCATCGAGGATGCTGTCTCCTGGTCGGACTGCGCGGCGGACGCGTCCGGTTCCGTTGTTTCAATAGTTGCCGGGGATTCGAGAGCGGCTGCATTCTCGCGGCGATAGAAGTCGAAGACCCCCAGATCGCGAAAGTAGCCGATTCGGGCGCGCACCGCTTCTTCGGTTGCGGGAGCGAGCCGCTGGGTCAAGCGTGTTCTCCCAGGCTCAGGGAATGATCGGTATCAGCTTCCGCAAGGATGCGGCGAGGCAGGCGCAGAGCGAGGACCTCGTTGAGAATCTCATCCGCGAGCTCACGCTTGCTCATCTCCGGAAACTCGATGGAGCGGTCGCGGGTGAGGAAGGTGATGGCGTTGCGATCGGAGTCGAAGCCGATGCCCTCGCGTGAGACATCGTTCAGAACGATAGCGTCGGCGCCCTTGCGCAGCAGCTTGTCGCGGCCATGGGCAACGGCGTCTTCGGTTTCGGCAGCGAAGCCAATGATGAGCGTGCCCGGACGACGGTGCTCGACCACTTCCGCCAGGATGTCCTGCGTCGGTTCAAGATCTAGAGTCAGCGGACCGCTGCGGCGCAGCTTCTGATCGGCCTGCACGCGTGGGCGGTAGTCGGCCACGGCGGCCGCCTTGACGACGATGGTCGCCTGATCGAGGCGGTTCATCACGGCTTCGCGCATCTCGGCGGTGGTGGTAACGGGGATAGTTTCACAATTGGAGGGCGGACGCAGTGCGGTCGGCGCGCTGATCAGGATGACGCGGGCGCCGCGGTTCTGCGCGGCTTCCGCGACCGCATAGCCCATCTTGCCGCTGGAGCGATTGCCGAGGAAGCGGACCGGATCGAGGGCCTCGCGGGTGCCTCCAGCTGTGACGAGTACGGTTTCTCCTGCGAGATCGTTGCGGCGGTGGAGGACGCTGAGGACGGCATCCACAATGGCCTGATTCTCGGCGAGGCGGCCGGCGCCGACCATGCCGCAGGCGAGATAGCCGCTTTCGGGCGCGACAATGCGGACATTGCGCTTCGCCAGGGTTTCGAGGTTGGCCTGTGTGGCAGGATGCTGCCACATGTTCACGTTCATGGCGGGAGCAACGATCACGGGGACGGTGGTAGCCAGATACATCGTGGTCAGAAAATCGTCCGCGATACCATGAGCGAACTTTGCCAGAAGATCCGCGGTGGCCGGCGCGATGACCAGAGCGTCGGTGGTTTGCGCAGCGTCGATGTGTTCGATGGCGGAGGCGGCATCGCCCGAATCCGTGCCTTCGGGAGCCCAGAGGCCGGTGATGGCTTTATGTCCTGTGAGCGCGGCAAAGGTAAGGGGCTGGATGAAGCGCTGGGCGGCCTGGGTCATGACGACGTGGACATCCAGAGCCTGCTTTTGCAGGTCGCGCACCAGCTCTGCGGCTTTGTAGGCAGCGACACCCCCGGAGACACCGACAGTCACTTTCATAGTGCGATTCTACGCTCCCGGCGAAGCAGCGGTCGGAGGTCGATGAGGCGGTATCGGATCCGTCAGGGCGCGAACTTCGGTACGTCCGGCGCTTCCACTTCGGGCTTCACAACCGGTGTGTCCTCGGCCTTGACGTAGGCGATTTTGCCGGCAGCAATCTCTTCCTGAGCCACCCGGCAGGCTTTGCGGGAACGGCTGGGCACCAGCGGCTCGGCGCCATTCTGCAGCTGGCGCGCGCGGCGTGCGGCCACCAGCACATAGCGGAAATTGCTGTCGTATTCGTGCTCTACGCTCATCCTGCCCTCCGCGAGACTGATCTCGCAAAACTCATTTCGACGCCGGCTCCGGGACGCCAAAGGCCTGCAGCACTGGCCGGACCCGCGCTTCGGAACTGGCCTGGCGGCAGCTCTGCGCAATCTGCAGCTGCTGCTCGCTGTCCGCCGGTATTCCGTCCGCCGATCCGTGACGCCAGATACGTTCGGCGGCGACGATGGCGGCCATCTCCTCCACGGCACGGTCCAGGATATCGTTGACGAGAATATAACCATAATCCCGGTAATTCTCAATCTCCTGGCGAGCCTGAGCGAGGCGGCGGTTAATAATCTCTTCCTGAACGCTGCCTTCGGCGCGGCTGCGATTGCGCAGGCGAGTAGCCAGGATTTCCGGAGACGGCGGCATCAGGAAGATAGAAACGGCGTCGGGCATCTTCGCGCGAACCTGCGCCGCGCCCTGCACATCGATGTCGAGCAGCAGATCGCGGCCCTGAGAGAAGGCCTTTTGCAGGCCGGAGCGCGGGGTGCCGTAGTAGTTGCCAAAGACCCGCGCGTATTCGAGGAACTCGCCCCCGCGCACCATCTCTTCGAAATGCTGGTGGGTGGTGAAGTGGTATTCGCGCGATTCCTGCTCCGAGCCGCGCGGATCGCGGGTGGTCCAGGAAACAGAAAAGTCCAGCCCCGGGACCAGCGAGCGCAGCTGGTTCACGATGGTCGATTTGCCCGATCCCGAGGGCGCCGAAATGATGAAGAGAATTCCTGCCAAGCGTCTTTCTTCCCTCCCCGCCGAAGGTTATGCTGCCGATCGTTGCTCGGGGCCCGTCATTCCAGATTCTGGATCTGTTCCCGCGTCTTCTCGATTTCGGATTTCATGCCGAGGCCGGCTTCGGTGATGCGCGTCCCGTTCCCCGCGACGCCGCTGGTCTTCGAAAGCAGAGTGTTCGCCTCGCGGTTCATCTCCTGCAGAAGGAAATCGAGCTTCTTACCGACTTCCCCGCCCTGATCCAGCAGACCGGTGAAGTGGTCGATGTGGGTGCGGAGCCGGGTGATCTCTTCTTCGACGTCGCTGCGCTCGGCAATCAGTGCCGCTTCCTGCAGAATTCGGTCCTTGTCGAAATCGCCATCGAGCAGTGTCTTCATACGCTGGTTGAGCCGCTCGAAGTAGGCCTCCTGAATTCTTTCCCGCAGTGCGGCTGCTTCGTCCACGAGGCTGCGCAGCCGGTCCATTCCTGCGCGGAGTTCATTGGCGAGGAGGGAGCCTTCCTGCGCGCGCATGGTCTGCAGAGCCGCAACCAGACCGTCGCTTTCGCGCAGAACGGCCTCCTCCAGCTTCTGCAGGTCTTCATCGCTGGTCCGAGCCTCGGAGACAAGCACGCCGGGCAGGCGAAAGACAGTATTGAGATCGGGCTCGGTTATCAGATTGTGCTCGACGGCTGCCGCGCGGAAAGCCTCGATGTAAGCCGCCACCAGAGCATGGTCGTAGCCGGCCTCCGCCTTCTGGCTGCGCTCGAGATTCAGCGTGACTTCCACGTGACCGCGCCGCAGCTTCTCTTTCAAAATGCGGCGGAGCTGCATCTCGATGCCTTCGCTGCCCTGCGGCAGACGCATGTGCAGATCGAGGAAGCGGTGATTGACACTCTTGAGGCTGAGGTTAAATCCAAGGGTCTCCGATACCCGTCCTGTAACCCGGGCGAATCCGGTCATGGAGTATACCGGCAGCTTGGCTTCGCTCATTGTGGGATCTTTCCTGTCAGGGCCGGTTCGACAATGGCGTCGCGCTCGGCGATCTCGGTTTCGTGGCCGCCGGTAGGGTGGGCGTTGCCATTGGCGTCACCCAGGTCCATGAACTGCAGGCGGTAAAGCTTCTGGTAGATCGGCGAAGTCTGCAGCAGCTCGTCGTGCGAACCAATCGCCGTGATGCGCCGATGCTCCAGAACGGCGATACGGGTGGCGCGGCGGACGGTGGAAAGGCGATGGGCGATGACAATCACGGTGCGGCCAGCCATCAGATTACCGAGCGCTGCCTGGACGAGGGACTCGCTCTCAGCGTCGAGGGCGGAGGTGGCCTCGTCGAGGATGAGAATCGGCGCGTTCTTCAGGATGGCGCGGGCGATGGCCAGCCGCTGCCGCTCGCCTCCGGAGAGGCGGAAGCCCTTCTCGCCGATGACGGTGTCGTATTGCTCCGGCATGCGCTCAATGAAATCGTGGGCGAGGGCGGCTTTGGCTGCTTCAACAACGTGCGCGAGCGGAACGTCCGGTTGACCATAGGCAATGTTGTTCCGCACCGAGTCGTTGAAAAGGATCGTTTCCTGGGTGACTTTGCCGATCAGGGTGCGCAGCGAGGAGAGGCTTGCCTCCCGGACGTCGACGCCGTCCACAAGGATGCGGCCGCCGGTGACGTCGAAGAAGCGCGGGATCAGGTTAACGAGGGTGGTTTTGCCGGCGCCGCTGGGTCCGACCAAAGCGACGACTTCGCCGCGCTGAATGGTGAGGTCGATGTCGTCGAGGACGATGCGGCGCACGTCGCTCTCCTGGTCTTTGTAGGAGAAGCTCACATTGTCGAGGACGATGCTGTCTTTGAACCCCTTCAGTGGCCTCGGGTTCTTCGCCTCGAGAACGTCATCCTGATCGTCCATGAACTCAAAGATGGCGGCGGAGGCGCCGGCAGCCTGCTGGAAGTTGTTGTAGTAGGTGCCGAAGCGGCGGATGGGATCGTAGAGCTTAAACAGCGCCACAATGAAGGCGAAGAAGATACCTTCCTGCATGCCGTGGTGGCCAATCTGGTCGCGGCCCACCCAGAGCAGCGCTGCGATGGCGACGGCCCCGATGAAATCCATCAGCGGGGAGGTGATGGCCTGGGCGCGCACGGAGCGGAGGTTCGCCCGCAGCAGCTTGCGCGCCGCCTGTCGGAAGCGCAGCAGCTCCCAGAACTCCATATTGAAGGCTTTAACGATGCGGTTGCCGGTGATGGTCTCGTGGAGAATGTTCTGGATATCGGCGAGCTTGTCCTGGCCGCGGCGGGTTGTCCGTCGCACATCGCGGCCGATGCGGATAATCGACCAGGCCGCGATGATGGCAAAGATGGGCAGCACCCAGGCCAGGCGATGGCCCAGAGCGATCACGATCGCCACCATACAGATCAGGGTGCAGACCTGCTGGAGGAAATCGGAGAGAACCGTGGAGGTGGCATACTGCACGCGCTCAATGTCGTTGATGAGGGCGGAGAGCAGCGAACCGGTGGTGTGCTTCTGGAAGAACGCGACCGAGCGGCGGAGGATCGCCTCATAGAGGTCGTCGCGCATATCGGTGATCATGCCGAAGCCGGCATAGTTGGCCAGATAGGTGCCGGCGTAGTCGCAAAGACCCTTCAGCAGGGTGGAGGCCACAAAGGCAAAAGCGATCACACCCCAGTCGTTTTTGATGTGCAGGAAACTCGGCACGAGCAGTTGCGGGGTGAGATGGATGTGCCAGCGCTCGCCGATGGAGCCCAGCAAAGGGGTTGCCTTCGCGCGGGTGGGAGCGCCGGGATGCAGGACATTGTCGAAGATGGGCCCGATCAGCAGAACGCGGAAGGCGTCGAGCAGGCCCACGCCGGCAGCCAGCACGACCGCCGACAAAGCCTGCAGCCAGTAGCGGCGCGCGTAATACAGCAGGCGCCAGGTACGCCTCATGCGGAGCCGGCTCCCGGTTTGGCGGTCCAGGCCATCGATCTATTTTAGACCGGGGGCCAGCCAATCCCGGCCAGGATTCGACGGACGGAGATGACCTCCGGAACATCCCAAGCCAATCGCTACAATGCGGATATATGGCTTCTTACACCTCCGCAGATGCCCAGGAACGTGCCCGCCGCATCAAGCTCATCATCTTCGACGTCGACGGCGTGCTGACCGATGGCGGCATCTGGCTCTTCCCTGCCCCCGGGCCCAGTCCCACGACTGGGGACCACGCCGAACAGATGAAAGACAAGGGCGGCTACGGTATCTCGTCGCAAAGCATGGTTGAGGCGAAAGGCTTCAATGCGCACGACGGAACGGGCATTTCGCTGGGGCGACTGGGCGGGATGAAGTTCGCCATAATCACCAAACGCATCTCGGAAACAGTGGCGCTGCGGGCGCGCGATCTGCGCATCGAGCATGTCTACATGGGCCAGGCGTACAAAATGCAGGCGGTCCGCGAGCTCATGGAAAAGGAGAAAATCAGGCTCGACGCCATCTGTTATGTGGGCGATGACGTAATCGATCTGCCGGTGATGCGCGTCTGCGGACTGGCCATCGCCGTGGCGAACGCACGCGAACAGGTGAAGGCCGCTGCCCATTATGTGACGCCCCACGAGGGTGGTCACGGAGCGGGGCGCGACGCCATCGAATTCATCCTCGAAGCTAAAGGCGTTCTGGACAAGACCATCGAGGACTATATCGACGAGCGGAATCCTCTGCCGGCCAACATGGACATCGGCAAAGGGGGATTCTGAAAGGCAGCGTACAGGGCACGGGGCCCAGGGTACCGAAGAACCCTGGAGCGCAGGGTTCCGCGCGCACGCCGGAAGGGCCAGGGCGTTCCGCAACAAAATATCCGTGGCGGCTGGCGATCACCGGCGGTATCACTCTGCTGACGGCAATCGCCTCCGGCTGGTTTATGTACCACACGCCGGCGATCTACTGTGACTCGCTGGCGCCCCTCACCGTCCTTGCCACGCTGGCGGCGTTTCTGATTTCGATTTGCTTTCGGCTGATGGGACGCTTTCCTGCAAAACGCGATCGCTGGTTCCTCTTCGCCTGCATGCTGATTGCGGGGGCGACCCTGTTTGCGAACTTTCGCTATGTGCGGAAGTACCGAACGTTCTGCGATCAGCTCCGCGAACAGATCCGGCAGGCAGAGCCGCATCGCTGAGTGCCTCTAGCGCTTCTTCTCGATTTCAGCGGTTTGCCCGGGAATGGGGGATTTCTCATCGAGAAAACCCTTTACAACAGGGCCGACCTGCGCCGCGCACTGCGCTGCGGCGAGATGTCCGCAGCCATCGAAGATCTCCAGCTCCGACTGCGGCACATCACGGTGGATCTGCTCGCCGACCGAGAACGGGATCAGGTGGTCTTCTTTGCCCCAGACGATGAGCATGGGCATCCGCAGTGCACCCAGCTTGCCGTCGAGCAGGTCTCTACCGGTTAGCAGAGAGTCCATATTGCGGCGGACGACCCAGCCATGCAGCTTCACGAAGCGGATGATGGCATGGGCGACAAAGCCGGGAAGATGCGGAGCGCCATTCGGCATCAGCAGATCGTCCATGGTCTGGAGCTTCTGCGGCGTGTCGGGCTCAAAGAGAGATGTGTCCCAGGTAAGGGAGAAGCGAGTGCCGGCGCTGTCAAAGACCATGAGGCGACGAATGCGCTGGGGCTGATCGAGGGCGACGCGCATGGCGAGCCAGCCGCCCATGGACCATCCGCCGAGATCGGAACGCACCAGATGGCGATCATTCATGAAAGCCTCGACGGCATCGGCTTCTTCGCGGATCGAGTAGGTGGCGTTCGTTGGCCAGTCGGAGCGTCCATAGCCAAGCAGGTCGAGCGCGTAGACGCGATGATGATCGCGCACCAGCTGCGGCATCAGGTTGGCCCAGTCCTCGGCGCGGCCGCCCAGGCCATGCACCAGCACGATTGGTTTGCCGGAGCCGCCGGCGTAGTAGTGGATGCGTACGCGGCCCACGCCAGGCAGCTCGATGTGGGTGTAGTCGCTGTGGATTCCAGCAAAAAGCAGCCGAGTCTCAGTTCCATACCAGAGCAGGGTCAGTGGACGAAAGAGCGCAAAAACGATGAGCGCGACCACCAGGGCCAGGAACGTGAAAACGCCCAGCCTGAAATTGCGCCAGCGCCTGCTGCGAAGGGATTGCGGGGGCGCCGCGGTGGTGGCCATTGCGTTCTGACTCCTGCCTTTAGGATGCCATTTGCCAGGCCTTGCGGATGACTTCAACGGTCAGCGGCGTTAGCCCGTCGAGATCGTCGGGGCCAGCCCAGCGAGCTTCGAGGGCGTCGGTGGCGCAAACGATGGTTTCCGGAACCTCGGAGCCCGCGCAGGCCCGGCAGAGGAAGTCGACGAGGACATAGTGATAGCGGACGCGGCCTTCGGCATCGCGAGAGATCCGATCGAAGGCCTGGACGACATCGACGGTTTCGACAACGAGGCCGGTTTCTTCAAGAACCTCGCGGCAGATTGCCTCTTCGAGGGTCTCACCCAGTTCGATAGCACCGCCGGGAAGCGACCACTCACCTTTCAGCGGCTCCTGCCCTCGGCGGATGAGCAGGACCTGCTGGCCGCGATTGGCCGTCTCGCGCACAATGACCGCACCGACGCCGGCGATGGGCGCATCGGGGTATTCACGCCTCATGCGGGCCGAATCCGGAGCGAGCGTTCATCACGATTGGGTTCCGGGTCAGAGCTTCATCGGCTTGGGGTATTCGTTGTCGAAGACGGTTCGCTGCATGCTGAAGCGGCCGCCGTTGTACTTATCCAAGCCCTTGAGGTGGCCTATGGCGAGCAGCGCCACCGGCACATAGCTCAGCGGAAGCTTCAGCACCTCGCAGACCTTGTCCGGCTCGTAGCCTTCCATGGGTGCCGTGTCGTAGCCCATGACCTCGGCCATCCACATCATTGTGGTGAGAGCGATCATCACGTGGCGGTTCAGCCACGCATTGAGGTCGGGATGATTGGTCAGGTATTCGGGAATATTGACGCTGGCCGACTCGGCATAGTTCTCGGTCATGCCGGCTTCGCGGCCCATTCGGATCATCTCTTCCATATCCGTCCGCCAGCCGTCTTTGTCGCCGCAGGCCACGATGACGGCGGAGGCCTCTTCCACCTTGGCCTGATTAAACGCGGCGCCGCGAAGCCGGCGGCGCTGCTCAGGAGTGCGCACCACTATGAACCGCCAGGGCTGCAGGTTGTACCCGCTGGGCGCCCGCAGGCCCGCTTCCAGGATCGTCTTCAGATCGGCATCCGGAATCGGTGTGCCGTCAAAGCTGGGCGTCGCCCGTCGCTCTTCAATCGCTTCGCTGAGGGTCTTTTCCATTCCTCTCCCAAATATCGAGGGTTCTACTGCGTGGCTCCCGGATGAACCGGGTGGCTAACTGCGCTCTCCAGGGGCGGGAGCCGCATTCTGAATCTGACTCATGGGCAGTTCAAGAGCAAACGGCGTTTGGCCTCCGGGCGAAGATGCATACACCCACAGGCCATGGAACGCGGTGGCGAGGCCGGGGTGTTGCTGCAGTAGCGCTTTCATGACGGCAAGTACCTGTTCGCGTGACTGAACAGGACTCAGATTAGGCGGCGCATTGTAGGTAACGATCAGATCCATCTGATTGTTAAAGTCGCCGACGTGAACGTTCGTGAGCTGAAAACTGCCCGCGGTTGTGCTCAGGCGGACCGGCTGGGTATCGCTGGGAATCTCGGACGGCTGCGTCTGTTCGGTTTCCTTCTGCAGCTTTTGCAGGTTGGGACTGGAAAGGAAATCGACCGGCTGCAGCAGCAGCTGTGCCTGTTTGTAATAGAACCAGGCCGTCCAGTCGTCCTTTTGGGAGGCATAGGTTCGGGCCTGACTCCAGAACCAGACTCCGTCGTGGCCATTGATGGTCATGGGCTTGGTGAAGAAGCCGGCGAGCTTCCAGATGGGGCTGTTCAGCGGGTCATTCTGCAGGATCATGGACAACTGCTGCGGGTGCTGGACGCCCGTTGCATGCAGAACCGCCAACGCATATTTGCCGGGCGGCAGATTCGGGATCGTGACCACGACGGTCAGGGGCGAGCCAGCGACGCCACAGAAGAACTGCGTGTCCTGAGAGGCCTTGAGATCGCTGGCGTCAAGGACATAGAGGAGATCCACGGTCAGCGTGGCGCGCTGGATGGACGCATTCATCGTTTGAATCGTGTTTGCGATGCCGCCGAAGTTGGAAGCGACGGCCGGAATCGTCTGCGCCTGAACGCCCGCAGCATTGCCATTCTTCACATTGGCAGCCAGCATTTGCGCCGACTGAGCGAGAATCGTGCGCTGATCCGGCTTCATCTGCGACTGGGTGGCGCAGGAAACGGCAAAAGCCGGAGCGGCCAGTGCCAGAGGCAGGATGCACGCCAGGAATCGGAGCCCGATCGAGCGATAACGGCAGAACATGAATGACGTCCCTTTCGATTTGAACAAGCAAATGAACCTGAGCGAATTCAAATCACTGCTAGTCTAGTACATAGAAGCGTGAGCCTTGCGCCAGCGCGCTGCCCCACCGGTACACAGGACTTCGATGCAGTCCGGACACCTAATACGATGCCTGCCATGGCTCACGACCACCCTTTTGGCGGCCACTTGTGCCGCACAGGTGATGCAGCAGCCAGGGACGCTGCCCGGCCGAGGGCCTGTGCATCCTGTCCACACACCCACCCAGGCTCCGGAACATCCGGCCGCTGGGCCTTCGGGTGCCCAGGTGACGCCGGCTCCGAAGACGACCGATCACTCGGCCGGTAACAACCCGACTCTGCCGCCTTCCCTGCTGGACAAGCCTCCGCAACCCGCCCAGATCACGCTCAACGACGGGGTTCTGGCCATCCACGCCGATAACTCCAGTCTTTCGCAGATCCTGCGGCATCTGTCCTCCTCCACCGGGATGATCGTGGACGGGTTCCAGAAGGATCAGCGCGTGTTCGGCGTTTATGGCCCGGGCAACCCGCGGGATGTCCTTTCCAGCCTGCTGCTGGATGCCGGTTACAACTTCCTGCTGGTGGGCGCCACCGAGAAAGGCACTCCTCGGGAGATGGTGCTGACGGCCCGCAGCGGAGGCGGCGCCACAGCCGGACCAGGTGGGGCGCAGCCGGATTCGGACGACCAGCCAGAGCAGGATGACAACGACAACAGCGGCAACAACAGCTTCCCGCCTGAACCTGTGGTGCCCGACGAGTCTGCTCCACCTGGAGCGTCGACCTCCCCGCAGAATCCCAACGGTCAGGTGAAGTCACCGGCTGAGATCATCCAGGAATTGCAGCGGCTTCGACAGCAGCAGCAGAATCCCCAATAAGCTGCCCTAAGCCTTCCCGGCACTGAGGAGGTTATCTCCCGTGGGTGTGGGGCTGCGTCAAGTGACAGGATGTGACTTGAGTAATGCTCCCTTTGGGCGATAGTAACCGCGGGCGTGGGCCGTTATGTTCTGGATAACCCCTCAGAGGGAAAGGGCTCTCCCCATGCAGAACCGCTTTTTTTCCTGCCTTGTGGCCGTCACCGGCGGCGTTGCCTTCGTTCTTCTCACCGGATGTGGCCAGATTAACCCGTCACTGCGCGTCGGCACCGCACTGGCCGGCAACTGGACCTTGGCTCCAGCTTCGTCCAGCGTGGTGCTGAACCTCGGCTTTACCCAGGGAGCGTATGAAACCGTCAGCGCGGTGGGACGGCTCGAGGGCACCTCGTGTGTGACGCCACAGACGAACATTCTGCTGACCGGATCGGTAGACGCCACCAATAACGTGACGCTGGTTTCCGCGCCCTTTGGCGGGACGACCCTCACGGTCAAGGGGCAGGTGGCGGCAAACGGCAAAGGAATGGCTGCAGCGAGCTGGTCGTTTGCGGGCGGCGACTGCGCCACGCTGGGCAAGACCGATGTGACGGCGACAAACTTCAGCACCATCGGGGGCACGTACCTGGGAACGTTTATCGACAGGGACAACAACCCTCTCGGGGTTTCCGCCTTTCTGCAGCAGACGACGCAGCCGGATGCGAACGGGCAGTTCGCGGTTTCCGGAACCGCGACCTTTCCGGCAAACACCTGTTTCACCGGGCAGCCGACCGTCACCAGCTCTTTGGTGACCGGCAGCAGCCTGTCGATGACCTACACCGATCCGGGCAGCGGCGCGGTTCTAACGGCAACGGGAAGCTTCAACAGCGCGGCGACGACCCTGACAATCGCGAACTGGGCGATTGTGGGCGGGGCCTGCAATGGAGATTCCGGGACGGGAAGCCTGAACCTGGAGTAAGCCTCAGGCTAAGCAACCCAGAACTTCGGCGCAGAGCGTTTTCAGTGGCTGTGCCGCACGACAAAAAACAACTGCAGATCCTTCGTCGCTCCGCTCCTCAGGATGACAGCGCCTAAGGGCGTTTGAGCCTGGTGGTGGCAGCTGCAGACTTATCCTTCATCGCCTTCAGGCTTGCTTTCACCAGCTTTTTCACCAAAGCCACGGGTATCGGCTTATCGATCGGAAAGCTGACGATCGCTTTGGTCGCGGGATAGCCTGCTATTTCCTCTTCGTGTTCCTGCAGGACCGGCGGGCGCACATGCAAGCGTGCGTGTGACTTCCTGAAGCTGAACCAAACAAACATCCCATCATAGTCAAATCCGGGATAGGAATATCCGGGCATTTGAAAATAGTCGGTGCGCTCGGTGGCCCCAGGCGCCACCGCCCGAATCGCGGCTCTGATCCGGACCAGACTATCCTGCGCCTCCTTTGGACAGCTGGCTATGTACTGATCGACTTCACCCATTTTGCTCTTGATCGTCATGGCATTTGAGGGCGGGGCCAGCGGGCTTCAATGGTGGTGGAGATGCCTCCGCGGGGGCGGAAATCGCCTTTGACAACTGCCCATACCGGATCGCAGGCGCGGACGACGTCCTCCAGGATGCGGTTGACCACGTTTTCCTGGAAGATCCCGAGGTTGCGATAGCAGAACAGATATTCCTTCCACGACTTGAGCTCAAGGCAGCGCTCGCGGGGCATATAGCGGAGCGTGATCACGCCGAAGTCGGGGAGGCCGGTCTTGGGGCAGACCGAGGTGAACTCCGGGTCATCGATGACGATCTCGTAGCCAGGAAATTGATTAGGCCAGGTCTCGATGGCGGGAAAATCGAAATCAAGACCGGCACTTGCATGTTCATCGGTGTAGCGGGGGGCACTAGCCATGGTTCGATTTTAATAGCTCGCCGCCCGGTCTTCTGCGGCAGGCCCTGATGCGAGGCTGCCTGCCTGAACGCCGTCTTTTTGGGGCGCCTCTTTGGCCGGGTTAAAGCCGTCGCCTCCTCCGTCGTGCCGCAATGCGGCACCTGCTTCGCGGAGGAACTGGCCTCTGGTTCAGACATTCCGGTGGCAATTTTAAAACTCGCTCCTTCGAAGCCGCAGTGTTCTTCCGCAGGTCGTGAAAACCATGCCCTGATACGAGGCCGGTTAAAAACCTCAAGGGTCCGCGATCGAATGCGTCGGGACCGGCAAGGGTATGCAAATGAGGTACTACCGAAGGAATTGTTGTGGATTTTCGAACCCTGGAGCGGGTTCGTGGAGTCTCATAACTTTATACTGACTGACGGTTCCGACGAATGGTAACGAAACAAAAGAGCCCGCGCACGGGCCGCGTATGGATCACTACGATCATCGCGCTGATTCTTGTGTTCTATGGCGTCCATCTGCTGACGCGGGGCAAGCTGCCGATTCGCGTGGCGACCGCGACGATCGGGAACTTAACCACCACGGTGGCGACCAACGGGAAAGTAGAGCCGGAGCCCCAGGCGAATTACGAGGCGCATGCGCCCTTCCCCGGCGTCGTGCAGGCGGTGTACGTCCACGAGGGAGAAAAAGTGCCGGCCGGCAAGCTGCTGGTGGCCATGGATGACACAGAGGCGCGAGCCCGGGTGGCGACTGCTCTGGCGGCGCTGCGTGGCGCCGAAGCTGCCGGGCAGGCAGCGCAACATGGGGGCACCCAGGAGGAGCGGCTGTCGCTGGGCGGCGAACTGGCCAAAGCGAAGATCGACCGGGATCAGGCGCAGCAGGACGTGAACGCGCTGGAGAAGCTGCAGGCGTCCGGGGCGGCTTCGCCGAGCGAGGTCTCCGCGGCAAAGGAACGTCTGGCGACAGACGACAGCAGCATTCAGGTTCTTCAGCAGCGGCAAACCAGCCGGTACGACACCCTGGACCTGGCGCACGCGCAGGCGAATGTCGCGGACGCGCAGGCTGGATACGACGCGGCTCTGGATGCTCTGCACCATGCGATCGTCCATTCGCCTTTTGCCGGAACCGTGTATTCGCTGCCGGTGTCGCGGACGGAATTTGTACAGCAGGGAGATCGGCTGTTGTCGGTGGCGGATCTTTCGAAGCTGCAGGTGCAGGCGTATTTCGACGAACCGGAAATCGGGAGGCTGCGTGTCGGCCAGCCGGTGGTGATCGCCTGGGATGCGCGGCCCAACGAGCAATGGCACGGACACGTTCTGCGCTTGCCCTCCACGATCATTACCTACGGACAGACGCGGAATGTAGGCGAGGTTCTGGTATCGATCGACGACTATCACGACGAGCTGCTGCCCGACACGAATGTTCGTGTGACCGTGACGGTAGCCAACGAATCTAATTTGCTGGTGGTGCCGCACGATGCTCTGCACTTCGAGCAGGGCGCCAGCTACGTCTACCGGCTCGAAGGCGATATGCTCCACCGGGTTCCAGTCACGGTGGGTACGGTGAATCTGACCGATGTGCAGATCGTGAGTGGATTGAAGGCGGGCGATAAGGTCGCTCTGAATACGACGAACGGGCAGCCGCTCAGTGACGGCGTGCCGGTACGCGCAGTCCAATAATTCAAAGCGAAGGAGAGGTTTTTGCGCCGAGTATTCGCAGGGGCGACTGTTTTTCTTTTCTCCGCCACGCTGTGGGCGCTGTCCCCGGCAGCAGGAAAGGACGTGCGGCAGGATCTGAACTTCGGTCGCGCGGACGCCGCTTTGCGGATTCTGGATCCGGCTCTGGCGCAGAACCCCGGGGACGCCGAAGCGCACAATCTGCGCTGCCGCGTGTATTACGAAGAAGAACAGTGGGACGCGGCCATTGCCGACTGCGAAGCGGCAGTCCAGTTCGCTCCCAGCAACAGCGCGGATCATTTGTGGCTGGGACGCGCGTATGGCAGAAAGGCCTCGCACGGATCGCTGGTGGCTGCCTATAAGCTGGCGCGCAAAGTCCATACAGAGTTTGAAGAGGCTGTGCGTCTGGATCCGCACAGCGCAGCGGCGCTCGCGGACCTGGGCCAGTTCGATGTGCAGGCGCCGGCGGTGGTGGGCGGAGGTATCAGGAGCGCAGAGCCGATCATGGCGCAGTTACGGAGCGTGGATCCGGTACGCGCCTCGACGTTGGAGGCGCAGATTGCCGACGGAAAGAAAGATTATGTCTCCGCGGAAGCGGCGTACAAAGCCGCCATCGCACAATCGCCCGAAGCGGCCAATCTGTGGATCGACCTCGCCCAGTTCTATCAGCGGCGGGGCCGGATCGACGCAATGCTCTCCGCAGTTCACAACGCGGTCGCACTGGACCGGGCGCACGGGCCGGCTTTGGTGGAGGCGGCTACTCTTTCGGAGCAGGCGGGACGCGATCCGGCGGCGGCAATCCTGTGGCTGCGGGAATATCTGAAATCGAATGCAGAGTCGGAGGAGGCGCCGGCTTTTGTTGTGCGCGTTCAGCTGGCGAAGCTGCTTGCGCTGCAAGGGCAACAGCAGGCAGCACAGGAGGAGCTGGCGGCTGTTCACGTTCTGGCTTCCGGGTATCGCATTCCGCCACCGGCCGCTGCCAGTGCCGGTGAGTAACAGTACACTCAAAACGATGGGTACGCGGCGACGGATGCGGACGGGATATCTTCGGACGGCTGCAATCCTGTTCGCGGGGATTTTGTTTGGTCTTCTCCCGGCCGCTGTGGAAGCGCAGATTTCCCTCACCACGGCCGTCGATATGGCTGAGAAGAACAGCCCCACGGTGCACGCGGCCCTGGCGGATGCGCAGCGTGCCGCGTCGCTGTTGTTGGAGGCGAAAGATGTCTACATTCCCAACTTCGTTCTTGGCGTCAGCCCTGGGTACGCCTATGGATTCCCGCTGGGCTACCCGTCGTTCTTCAACGCGAATTCGTCATCGCTGGTTTTTTCCTGGTCCAGCCGGATTACATTCGCGCGGGGCACTCGGGCGTGAAGAGCGCTGCGCTGGCATTAAAGAATGCCGAGCAGCAGGTGGCGCTGGATGTGACGCTGGATTATGTCCAGCTGGACCACGACCTGGCGGAGATCGGCGCTCTCAACGAGGAGAAGGGCTATGCCAACAGCCTGGTGCAGATTGAAGGCGACCGGACACGGGCAGGGGTTGATCCGCATATGAGCGAGTTGCAGGCGGAGCTGACCGCGGCGCAGGTCGATGCAAAACGCATCCATCTGGAGAACGACGCCGATGACATGCGGCAGAAGATCGCACACATGACCGGCTTGCCGGCCGAGGGCCTGACGACCAAGAGCGGCAGCGTGCCAGCGATGGATGTTGCCCTGCTCGGCGGCGGTTCTGACTCGGTGGAGAACAATCCTGGGGTGGCGGCCGCTTACGCAAACGCGAAGGCGAAGTTCTACACCGCTTTTGGCGATGAGAAACAGAATTACCGGCCGATGGCGGCATTTGGGGCACAATACTCCTTGTTCGAGAAGACGCCCGGCTACACCGAGTACTTCCCGCACTTTCAGTACAACAACGTGGAGCTGGGCGTGCAGGTGACGTTTCCGCTGTTCGACGCTTCACGGCGGGCCAAGGCGCGCCAGTCTCAGGCTGAGGCGGTACGTGCGCAGTCGGACGCGGATGAGTCGCGCGATGTGCTGAGCGAGCAGACCTCAGCGATGCGTCATGCGCTGCGGGAGCTGGCGGCGCAACAGAAAGTGAACCAGCTGCAGAGCGAACTGGCGCAGGACCAGCTGCAGACAGTGGAAACGCAGTTCAGCAACGGAACCGGGTCGCCGAACGCGGCGCCCGTAACGCCGAAGGAAGAACAGCAGGCGCACATCGACGAGCGGGAGCGGTACGAAGACATGCTGGACGCGAACTTTTCACTCGAAAAGGTGCAGCTGAATCTGTTGCGTGCGACCGGACAGCTGGACGCCTGGCTGCGTTCGGCGGCCGGCGTGCCGCAACCGGTTCCTTCAACGGGCGTAAGCCATTCGTTTCAGGTACCTTAGTCGGCACTGCGATTGGCGGGCTCCGGGCCTGTAGGGCTGGGTTTCAGATGGTAAACTAAGAGGAATGCCCATGCCGCTCAAAACACTGTTTCTGAACCCTCCCTCCTTTGAGAATTTTGATGGCGGCGCGAGCTCGCGCTGGCCTGCAACCCGCGAGATTGAGTCGTACTGGTACCCGGTCTGGCTGGCGTACCCGGCGGGAATGCTCGAAGGGGCGCGCCTGCTGGATGCGAATCCGCACCACGTCTCCTGGACGCAGGTGAACGAGATCCTCAAGGACTACGAATTTCTGGTGGTGTTCACCAGCACCATCGGCTGGTCGGGAGATCAGCAGTGGGCGGAGAAGATCCGCGACACGCATCCGAACCTGAAGATTTGCTTTGTGGGGCCGCCGGTGACGACGGATCCCGATAAGGCTCTGGCGTGCAAGGCGATCGATTTCATCTGCCGGCGGGAGTTCGATTTCTCCGTGGTGGAGTTTGCCCAGGGCAAGCCGCTGGAGGAGATCCTCGGCATCAGCTACCGGAAGAACGGGCAGATCGTGCATAATCCCGACCGGCCGCAGGTGGAGAACCTGGATGCCCTGCCGTGGGTAACCGACGTCTACAAGCGCGATCTGGACGTGACGAAGTACAACGTGCCATTCCTGCTGCATCCGTATGTGGCGCTGTACTCGACGCGCGGGTGCCCGGCGCAGTGCACCTTCTGCCTGTGGCCGCAGACGCTGAGCGGGCATGCGTGGCGGAAACGCTCCACGGATGACGTGGCCGCTGAGATGGCGCACGCCAAGGAGCTGTGGCCGAACGTGAAGGAGTTCTTCTTCGACGACGACACATTCAACATCCAGAAGGCTCGGACCATCGAGCTGTGCGCCAAGCTGAAGCCGCTGAAGCTGACCTGGTCGAGCACATCACGTGTGACGACGGATTACGAGACGCTGAAGGCGATGCGCGAGGCGGGCTGCCGCCTGCTGATCGTCGGATTCGAGTCGGGCGATCCGCAGATCCTGAAAAACATCAAGAAGGGCGCCACGGTGGAGCGGGCGCGTGATTTCGCGCGCGACTGCCACAAGCTGGGCCTGACGGTTCACGGCGACTTCATCCTCGGGCTGCCGGGCGAGACGAAGGAGTCGATCCGCAATACGATCAACTTCGCCAAGACGCTGGACGTGGAGACGATTCAGGTATCGATTGCGCATGCCTTCCCGGGCACAGAGCTGTACGACTATGCGCGGGCGAACAACTTCATCACCAACGAAAACCAGATGAGCGATGCCGGCGGACATCAGCTGGCGCACATCGAATACCCCGGGCTGCCGACGGAGTATGTGCTGGAAATGGTGAACCGCTTCTACGACGAGTACTTCTTCCGGCCCAAAGCTGCGTGGCGCGTGGTGAGCAAGGCCATCGCTAACCGGGACCTGAAGCGGCTCTACATCGAGTCGAAGTCGTTCCTGAAGCTGCGCTCGGAGCGGAACAAGATCGTGCGGGACAGCAAGGCGCAGAAGACGACCGAACCCGTCAACGTCCAGGCCTGAGGAGCAGGGTGCAGCGGACGGGTGCAGGGTACAGGTATCCGCCGGACCCGATGACTGAGATCGAAGCAGCCCTACGTGCGGATTGGTTTCAGTACCCTGCAGCCTGTTCATGACGCATTCAACGATGACATTTCGCCGGTACCTGGTGCTGGCGGCGGTAACGCTGACTTCGGCCTGCGGCGATACCTTCCTGTCGCGGGGAATGAAGCTGCTCGGGCCGGTTTCCCTGCACCATCCGGCTGAACTGATTCACGCCATCTTCTCGCCCTGGGTCGCGGCGGGCATCGTGCTGCTCATCGGCTTCTTTGCGTCGTATATGGCCTCTCTCTCGTGGGCGGACCTGACCTTTGTGCTGCCGGCCAGCTCGCTCGGGTACGTCATCATGACTTTGCTGGCGCGGTTCTGGCTGCATGAGCACGTGTCACCCTTGCGCTGGCTGGGGATCGTCTTCATCACCGCGGGTGTGGGCTTTGTTACGCGCGGCCCCTCGTGGACCGACCATCGGGAGAGCCGAGAGGCGTCGGGCGAGGAGAGGGCCGTAGTGGCGCATGAGGAGGCGCGGCTATGATCGTCGCTCATCCTGCACATGCTGCCCTGGCGACCGCGGGCATGATTGCGGCGATCGTGATCACAGCCACAGCCGGCGATATCCTCACCGCTTCGGCGATGCGACAAGTTGGCGATCTGGATGAGATTCGGGCGCGGAGCGGGTTCTTCGGTGCGGTAGCGGCGGTATTGACTAATCAGCGTTTTGGAATGGGCGTCATTTGCCTCGCGCTGAGCTTCTTCTCGCTGCTCTATGCCTTCAGCCATCGCGATCTGAGCCTGATTGGCCCGGCAGCCACTTCCCTCACCTTTGTAACCAATGCCCTGGCGGCGAAGTTCTTTCTCCACGAGAACGTGGACCGCCGGCGCTGGATGGCTGCAATCTTTGTGTGCGTGGGCGTGGCTTTAGTGGCGCTGTAGAGACGAACCCACCACAGAGAGCACGGCCCATGATTGTGGCTCAGACTGGTGGCGCTTCCGGGTTCAGACCCGATCCAGCGTGCGCCGGTAGCGAAGCTCGTTTACGGTAATGCCCCACATCGTTTCTGTGCGGCGCGTGCCGTCGGGCAGCCAGCCATCGGCGCGATAAAAGCGGTCGGCGCGAACGTTGCCCTCCAGCAGCCAGAGTATGGCGGAGGAAAGCCCGGAACCGGAGAGATGGCTACGCGCTGCTCTGATGAGGGCCACGCCATAGCCGCGGCCCCAGCCTTCGGGATCGACGTAGAGCGCGCACAGCTCACCGTGATTCGGGGTGTCGAGATCGCGAGAGGGCATGATTGTGGCGAATCCACGAATGTCGCCATCGATCTCCATCACCATCGTTCTGGGTTTCGCGGGGTCGTTGGTCGCGAAGTCGTAACGGGCGGCGCGATCTTCCGGGCGCAGTTGATCGAGATAGTCGTCTGGCAGCAGGCCGCGATACGCCGCCTGCCACGAGCGCACGTGGACATGCGCGACCGCCATGGCGTCCGATGGCAAGGCGAGACGCAGGATCATCGGCTGAGTATCGCAGGTTTCATCGTTGTGCTAGACTCGCTGCCCATGGGACTGATTATCATTCTGATTATCCTGCTGCTCCTGTTTGGCGGCGGCGGGTATTACATGGGACCGGGCGTGGGCTACTACGGCGGCGGCGGGCTCAGCTTAATTCTGCTGATCGTGATTCTCTACCTTATTTTTGGCAGAGGGCGCCGGATCTAGGGTCACGTACAGGAGGGACGGGCCCGGCGGGATTCCTCCCCGCGGGCTCCTCAGGATTGCGTCTGCGCTGCATTCGCGCGCGCAAAAGCGGCTCAATTGTGAATCTGGTGGCGGCGGGTAGGATCGAACTACCGACCTTGGGGTTATGAATCCCACGCTCTAACCATCTGAGCTACGCCGCCGTGAGGGGATGCAGGTTTCATCATACGAATCCCTCCCGCTGACGGTCAATTATTCTTCCGTCGTCTGCGCGAAATCGCCGTCTCCTTCACAGAAAATCGATTGATTTGCGGGCTTCGCACGCACTGCAACCTGTACCACCCTGCGGGTGCGGCGGTACACTGCCGGGGGCGAACCTTGCCCTGGGTTGGGAGAGAATTCCTGGTGGCCATGATGCGTCCTCTCGTTTCAGCTGGCTTTCTTATCGGCACGCTGCTCGCTGCCGGCAACGCCTTCGCGCAGGATTCACATCCGGTCCCGCGTGCTCCCGGGCACCCATCCGAGATGATCCTGGAGCGGCGTGACGCTACGGTGACGCTGGAGGCCTATGCGCCCAACATCGTTCGCATTACGCTGAGCCTGAAGAAGGACGCGGCGCTCGCCCCGCCTGGGTACGGAATCAGCGCGAAGCCTGAAGGGGCCGGGTGGAGTTTCAACCACACGGACACGATGGACACCTACCGGTCCGATCGCATGACGGTGGAGATGCCGGTGCCGCATTACGGCCCGAACCGCACGAAATATACCTGCGATACCTGCCAGTATTTCTCCGGATCGACACCCAACGTGCCACTGACCGTGGACGGCGCCGATGGCAAGCCGCTGCTGCACCTGGAAGGCTGGTCGATGTCGGTTCCGAATCACAAGGACGGCAACGCCGAGCTGCTCAACGAGGTAAATCCGTCGATCGCGTACGACCACTATGATCCGCGGCCGGCGGATGCGAGCTACTTTCAGGTGGGGGCGACGTTCGATTCGCCGGACGATGAGCACTATTACGGGCTGGGCGAGAACCAGCAGGGGTATCTGGACCATCGCGGGCATGCGATCCGGTGCTGGAACGACTACGATGCGCCAGCTGCTCCCACCTTTTGTGTGCCGTTCCTGGTCACGAATAAGGGCTATGCGGTGCTGTGGGACAATCCATCGAAGACGACGATCGAGCCCGGGTTCAACGAGCGGACGCGCTGGATTTCGCAGGTCGGCGATCGCGTGTCGTTCTTTGTGATCGCCGGCAAGACGACCGATGAGCTGTACGAGGGCTACCGGCGGCTGACCGGCGACACGCCGATGCTGCCGAAGGCCGCTTACGGATACATCCAGTGCAAGCAGCGCTATTCGAGCCAGGCCGAGGTGATGGCTGTGGCCAATGGCTATCGCGAACGGCACTTGCCGCTGGATGTGATCGTGGTGGACTGGTTCTATTACACGAACATGGGACAGATGGATTTCGATCCGCGGTCCTGGCCGGATCCCAAAGGGATGAACGACAAGCTGCACGCGATGGGGATCCAGACCATGATCAGCGTGTGGCCGCGGTTTGTGCCGACGGACCGTTTCTACAAGGAGATTGCCGAGCACGGATGGTTTGAGCATCTGGCTGACGGCACACCGACGAACGGGCTGCCGTATGACAAGGCGGGCTCGGATATCGACACCACGAATCCCGACGCGGCGCGGTGGTATTGGAACACGATCAAGGACAACATCATCAGCAAGGGGTTCGACTCGCTGTGGGCCGATGAGACGGAGCCTGACCTGCCTCCGAACGGCAGCTACTTTCATATTGGGCCGGGGACGGAGTACTTCAACGTCTATCCGCTGTTCCACACCGGCGCGCTGTATGACGGGTTCCGCCGGGATGAGACGGACCGGCGGGCGCTGATCCTGTCGCGCGACGGGTATCTGGGCGTGCAGCACAACGGTGCCATTGTATGGTCGTCGGACATCTACCCCACGTGGGACACGCTGCGGCGGCAGGTTCCGACAGGGTTGGACGTGGCGGCTTCAGGGCTGAATTACTGGAGCAACGACACAGGCGGGTGGCAGGGGTTGCCGGCAGTGCATCATCCAGAGCACCCGCCGCTGCTGGATCCTTCGGACGCGCGGGACGTTGTGGGCGGCTACGACGATTATCCCGAGCTGTACACGCGATGGTTTGAGTACGCCACATTTCTGCCCGTCATGCGGACGCATGGCACACGGCGGTACAACGAGGTCTGGTCGTATGGGAAGCAGGCGGAGCCGATCCTCGAGGAGTATCTGAAGCTGCGCTATACGCTGATGCCCTACATCTACTCGCTGGGATGGAAGACGCATGAGACGGGCGCGCCGTTTATGCGGGCGCTGTTTATGGATTTTCCGAACGATCCTAAGGTGGCGGAGATCGGCGACGAGTATATGTTTGGGCCGGCGTTCCTGGTGGCTCCCGTGACCGAGCAGGGGCAGACGGCGAAGGCGGTGTATTTACCAGCCGGCACCGACTGGTACAACTACTGGACGCATGAGCGCGTGCATGGCGGGCAGACGATTGACGTGGCTGCGCCGATCGACAAGATGCCGCTGTTTGTGCGGGCGGGGTCGATCGTTCCGCTGGGCAGCATGGTGGATAGCACGGCGGAGAAACAGAGCGTTACTCAGGTGCAAGTGTGGCCGGGAGCGGATGCCGAATTTACGCTCTATCAGGATGATGGGAAGACGTATGCCTACGAGAAGCGCGATGACCAGATCACGCATCTGCACTGGGACGATGCGGCGCGGAAGCTGACGCATTCCGGGGCGGCAGCGTGGAGCACGCCCGACGGCCAGGTGGTCGAAGTGGTCCGATAGGGGGATTGGATACCGGTAATGGTCGTCCGCGAGGAACTATGGGGGATCATTCCTGACCTGAAAGTGCAAGAGACGGGGAAAATCGACAGCCGCTAGACTCGTGGTAAGCGCGGGGTCCGTATCGCGAGCGCAAAGAGACGGAAAACCGCTTTTGTGGGGCCGTCTTCTGGCCCCGCGCGTGATTTTCCTGACGACCCTTTCAACCCGAAGGGTTGCTTGCCACGCGTTAGGCAACAGCTAAGGGAAAGCGCCCTCCTCGTTAGACCCGACTCCCAATGAAAACTCCCCCCTGCTTCCTGCAGAGGTACGGGCGGGCCTGCATTCCCATCTTAGTTCGCGAATTTGTTGATCAGGGTTATCGCCACAACGATCAGAACCACCGCTGCAACAAGGCCTGTAACTGTGATTGCTTCCAGACTCATGACCTCTCCTGTATCGTTCGCCGTACGTGGTCGAACAAACCAGGATAGCGGCAACCGACCCTGCGCTCAGTGATGGCGGTCACGGGAAACAAGGTACAGAGCCCAGGGTGCAGGCACAGGTAACCTCCAGATGTATCGACAACCTAGTCAGACCAGGGGGCGGGGCTGCGCTCCCAGCGGTGACGGCGGAGCTTCTGGAGCAGCGCGGCGTCGAGGGGGCCGGCGTCGCTCAGGGCGAGGTTGCCGCGGACGTGCTCTTCTTTGCGCATGCCCGCGATGATGGTGCTGACGGTGGGGTCGGCCAGGATGAAGCGCAGGGCCGCGTCGGGGAGTGAGAGGCCGCCGGGGAGATCCGCGCGAAGCCGGTCGACGCGGTCCATGGTTTCGGCAAGGTTCTTCGGGTTGAAATAGCCGCGGCGCCAGTCTCCTTCCGGAAAAGTGGTCTCGCGGGTCATCTTGCCGCCGAGGGAGCCCTCGTCGAGGGGAACGCGGGCGATGACGCCGATGTTCAGCTCGCGGCAGAGCGGGAAGAGCTCATCCTCGGGATTCTGATCGAAGACGTTGTAGATCACCTGCACGCAATCAACGAGGCCGGTGTGCAGCGCCTTGATGCCGTTCGCCGGCTGCCAGCGGTTGATGCTGAGGCCGAAGGCGTGCACGATGCCATCGCGCTTGAGCTTCTCGACGGTTGAGCGGAACTCCGGGTGATCGGTCCAGGAGTCATCCCAGACGTGAAACTGGAGAACGTCGATGGTGTCGACGCCGAGGGCGCCGCGAATCTTGTCCGCGTACTCGAAAACGTGGTCGGGGGAAAAGACCTCGTTGTAGTCGTAGGTGGGGAGCGCGGGCCAGCGGCGGTTCTTCGGAGGAATTTTTGAGGCGGAGTAAATTCGCTTGTCCGGATTGGCAGCGAGGATTTTGCCGAGGAAGGTGTCGCTCTTCCCTTCTCCGTAGGCCCAGGCGGTGTCAAAGAAATTGCAGCCGAGATCGACGGCGAGCTGCAGGGTACGGAGCGATTCGGAGTCGTCGGAGCCGCTCCAGCCGCTCATGCCCCAGAGGCCGCAGGCCATTTCGGAGACGGAAAAACCGGTTCTGCCCAGAGTGCGATAACGCATAGAAAGACCTCGATGCGAAGAAGTTGTGCCTTCTTCCGTTATACCGCCTTGCCGCTCGTCGGACACCGTAGTTCGGGGAAAGCGGGACGAGGTCGCACAAACGATTCACCACAGAGGACACAGAGAGCGCTGAGGCTGCGGTGATCCGGGCGCTCCTAAAGGTTTAGTTGACAAAATCGAGTCGCCGGGACTATTGTCCTAAGTTGTTAGGAGACTCCGGGATGAAGAAGATAAAGAAACCGGCGCTGACGGCTCTGGAACTGCGGATCATGCAGGTGATCTGGAAGCGCGGCGCCAGCAACGTCAGCGAAGTGCAGGCGGAGTTGGAGCCACCCCTGGCTTACACGACGGTGCAGACCATGCTCAACATTTTGGAGCGCAAGGGCAGGCTGAAGCGCGAACTGGAAGGGCGGGCGTATGTCTACTCGGCGCGGGTGAGCGAGCAGAAGGCGCTGGGCCAGGGCGTGCGCGACCTCATCGACCGGATGTTTGGCGGGTCGAGCGAAGCGCTGGTGATGAGCCTGCTGAAGAACGGAGAGATCGACACAAGAAAGCTGGCGGAGCTGACGGAGCGCTTCAGTCAGGAGGAAGGGGACGAATCATGATCGGTTTTGAATCGTGGGTCCTCACGTATCTCGTCAATTCCGTCTGGCAGATTCCTTTACTGGTCGCCGTCGGCTGGATAGTGGCGCGGGCCCTCCGTCCTCTGGGCGCGGCTGCGGAGCACCGGGTGTGGGTGGGAGTCCTTCTCGGCGAGGCTCTTCTGCCCGCGGCTTCCCTGCTGCCTGCGGGCTGGCTGCGGTTGGCGCTCCCATGGACCGGCGCGAATGCCGCAGGTCCAGGGCATGTATCGGTGACGATGGGGGCGGGAACCGTGCTGGGCGCCGGATCTCTTTCGCTCGACCTGGCGATGATCGCTGTTTTCGTCTATGGCGCGGTGACTGCCTGGTTTGCCATGCGCTTTGTGCGGCGGTGGGCGCGGCTGACCATCCTGCGCCGGGAGTCAGTTGCCGTGGAGCTGACGGACGGGGCTGCGGACCCTTGGACGCGCTGCGCGCAGAAGTTTGGCGTGGGCGAGGTCGCCCTGGCCACCTCGTCCCGCATCTTCGGGCCGGTCACGATGGGATGTTTCCGAAAGATGGTGCTGCTGCCGCCGGGAATGCTGGCGCGGCTCGCGGAACCGGAGCGGGACACGGTGATCGCCCACGAGTTTGCACACATTCGGCGGCATGACTTTCTCAAGAATCTGGCCTACGAGGCACTCACATTGCCGGTCAGCTATCACCCGCTGGTCGGTTTCGCGCGCGAACGGCTGACAACCAGCCGGGAGATGGTTTGCGACCGGATGGCGGCCGAGACGACGGGGACCGCGCAGTACGCGCGGTCTCTTCTGCGACTGGCCACGACACTGGAGGGCGGGCTGCCGAAACGGCTGCCGCACACCTTAGGAATTTTCGATACCAACCTGCTGGAGAGGAGACTTATGCAACTGACCGAGAAGAGGAACGACGTTCGTGGATTGCGGCGGCTGGCCGTCCTTACGGCCTGCGCTGCTTTGGGGATAGCAACCTGCGGCTCAGCTCTGGCGCTGCGCATGCATGTGAACGCCGCAGAGGCGGTCGATCACGGAGCTCCCGCGCAGCCGCATGGGCCAATCATGGTGAAGAGCAGCGTGATGGCCGGGCAGCGAATCAACGGGGAGGTTCCGAAGTATCCGGAAGAGGCCAAGAAGGAGCGAATTCAGGGCACTGTGCTGCTCGATGCGGTGATCGGCACGGATGGCAGCGTGAAGGAATTAACAGTGGCGTCGGGGCCGAACGAGCTTCGGCAATCTGCAACGGATGCAGTCCACACCTGGAAATACAAGCCTTACTTGTTGAACGGGAATCCGGTCGAGGTAGAGACGACGATCCACGTCGTGTATTCCCTGAGGAAATAGAAGGCGGGGCAGGGCGCCGGATTCCCCGCCCTGCCCTTTACGTTTCTCCGCCCTTTCCGCCGTCGCTGAATGCAATGCTTAGGCGTCGCGACGAATGGCCGCCAGCTCGAAACAGCGGCGCCGCACGAAACCCAGGCTTTCGTAGATTCGGATAGCCGCCTCATTGCCTGCCAGAGTATGCAGGAACGGAATGCGGCCGGCCGACGATTTCCTCCATCACACGCGACATGAGGTGGCGGGCATAGCCGCGGCCGCGAGCGTCGGGATGCGTGCAAACGCCGCTGACCTCGATGGCGCCTGGCACGTGAAGGCGCTTGCCAGCCATGGCGAGCAGGCGCCCGACTGCAGGATGCCATAGAACGTGCCCAGCTCGAGCGTGCGCAACTGGAAGGGGCCGGGCTCGGTGAGGTGCGCCAGTTCGACCATGGCCGGCGCATCGGCAGTGGTCAGGCGGCGCAGTTCCACTCCAGGCAAATCCACGGGAGCCAGAGGAAGCGGCTGCGGCGCGATCATCTGGTCGAGGATTCCGCCGCGAAGCAGCGTCCACCCTTCGGGCAAGCGAGGCGGTTCCTGCAGGAAGAGTGCCACGGCGCCCACGAAACCCGCTCCTCCGCGGTCAGCGATTTGTGCCAGAGACGCGTAGCTTTCCACTGATTGCTCGGGGATGCCGCTGAGTGGGCCGATATCCGCCGGGTAGCGGCGCGCATACGCATCGCCGAGAAGCGAGCGCGGCATGATCCGTAGTGAGCGCGCTCCAGATGGGGTTGTCGAGGCGATCGGCCAGTTTCTGATCCAGCTTTTGCTGAACGGGCATGGCAGTTCGATGAAGGGGCGGTGTTCGGAGACGCGAAGAGAGTCGGGCGATCGGCGGGGCCCGGCTCACATCGCCGTGCGCCACCACGGGGACTTCTCCATGGTGATGAAGCCGGTTTTGCCGCACGCGCCAGCCACAGGTCGTGCGCCCTGGTATCCATCGAAGGAGGAGCAGGGCGGCCAGCTATTGTCGGTGCGGAGCGTGGTAGGTCCGTGTTCGGGACCCCGCTAGGACGAGCTCATCGTGCCGCAGGAGACGACTTTCTGTTTGGTCAGGCGGAAGTAGCGCCGCGCGGCGCACGTCCTTGGCCACGTCATTGGCGTATTTGGTCAGGAAGAGCGTCCGACGATCAGGGCGTCCACATCAGGATCTTCTTCATAGGCGGGCAGGGCGGCCCGAAGCTCCGGAACTCTCCCTCATTTTGTTCATCCCCGTTCATTCGGAACAATAGTCTATTCGGAGCGGCGGGGCCGAGTACTTTTGTGGGAGGCGACCCGGGCTGCCTTCCGTCAGCGGGGGCGAAGGGTCTGATAGCGAGTGATGGTATAGCCGAGTGCCCCGCCCAGGAAGACGTCCGACGGAAAATGGGCGAGTTCCGTGACCCGGGAGAGGCCGATCACGGTAGCGAAGCTATAAACGGTCCACGGCACCCAGCGGTGACGGTGATAACGCATGGCTACGACGGTGGCGACGGAAAAAGCGCCGACGGCATGTCCCGAGGGAAAGCTGCTGCCTTTGAACGGGGGTTTGCTTCGGGACTGAAGAAGGTGTCGGTAAAGGGCGTGTTGGGCGGAACATCCGAGGGGCGTTTGCGGCGAGTGATGGCTTTATCATGACCAGATCGACCACCTCACTGTCGCCATAGGCATCGGCGGCCAGCAGGGCGGTACCGGTTTGATAGGAGTCATGGCGAGATAACCCGCCGTAGAAGCGATGCGGGGATGGCGATGACTTCCCCGGTAGCAATGATCGGGTCGAAGACATCATCCACATCGTCAAGCTGCTTCTGGTGCTTGCTGAAGTACGGCATGATGTGGGGATCCGCGTAGAGCAGGCCTACAGTGCCCCCGGCGACGGCCAGCGTGGGCACCAGTCGTCCCTCTCGCCAGCCGCTGCACAGGAACAGCCAGATCTACCTTCTGGTCATGCAGGAAGTCCATGGGCAGCGCGCGCCAGGTCTCGGTGCGCTCGGTGGCATATTGGCTTGGGGATTCGGACGGGATGCGGGGTGCAGGACTGTTGGGCAGCGCATCCGTGCTTTCCTGAGCATGAGCCCGGGACAGACCAGCACTCACAACCAGGCAGAAAAGCGCAAAGTGACTTAACTTCTTCAGGACATCCATCGAGGCATTGGATGCAGAGTTTCGGCGACGCAGAGAAAGGTTGGAGATTGGATTACGCCGCGTTCAGAAAAGCAAAACGGGCCTCGTTTTGGGACGAGGCCCGCGGTCCGGGAAAATCCGCCCCGGCTAATTGCTGTTGGAGTCGTCGCGGCGGTGCAGCGTCGGCCGGTCGTTGCCGCTCCCGTCGTCCGTGGTGCTGGCGCGGCGGAGAGTGGGTTTGCCCTTCTTGTTGTCGATCAGGCGCCGCTTGTTCTCGATGCGGGCCAGCCGGGCTTTCACATCGTTGAACTCCGACGTGGTCACGAGGTATTCGTCGCGCGGCGGCAGAATCTTCGCGATCTCCTCCTTCGGAGTGCTCGATGCGGTCCGGAGTCTGCGGATGGTTCTCAAAGACCTTGGCGACGGCGCCGGGCTTTTGCTTCTCCAGGTTCTCAACCTTCTCAAAGAAGGTGACGAAAGCCTGCGGATCGTATCCGGCACGGTACATGTACTGGACGCCGAGGAAGTCTGCCTGAGCCTCAAACTCGCGCGAGAACTCGAGGAAGGTGATGGGAATCATGAGCTGAGTGGCTTCGTAGATACCGTACCCGGTCCAGCTGTAGCCGGTCATCATGATGAGCGGAACCATGCCGATCTGGGCATAGTTGGCGCGAGTCATTTCGCGGGCGGCATGATGGGCACAGACGTGGGCGATCTCATGGGCCATCACACCGGCCAGTTCCGCCTCCTCGTCTGCAGCGAGGATCAGACCGGAATTCACGTAGAAGAAGCCGCCCGGCAGCGCCATGGCGTTGATCTCGTCGGTGTCGATGACCTTGATGGTGAAGGGCACCTTGCAGTCGGAGTTCTTGACGATGTTCTGGCCGATACGGTTGACGTATTCGGTGACCACGGGATCGGTGATGAAGCGGGTGCTCTTCTCGATTTCATCGGCGTACTGCTTGCCCATCTTGATTTCGGACTCGGTCGAGTACCAGTTGCCCATGCCGCGTCCGCCGATGTTGCGGGTGCCGACGGCATTGACATCATCGACGCTGCCGGCTTTCACGCCGGGCATCATTCCGTCCTTGTCCGGCTGGGCCTGCGGGAAGGGGTTTACGTTGGGGTCGGTGAAGGGCTTGCCGTTGATGATCGGGGGCGCGGCCGCGTCGTCGGTCCGGGAGGGAGGCGGAGCGGGAATCTGCTGGGCACAGACGTCCTTGCCGCCCTGCTTATGCAGTACGGGGCCGGAGCAGTCCTGCGCCGCGGTATCAGTGGCGGGCTGGGCGTCGGCAGGGCTCCGCAGTCTGCGCGGTGGGAGCAGAGGACGGGGCGGACGCGGGAGGCGTGCCGCTGGAAGGTCTGGCCCCAGGCGGGGCCCGTCAGCGCAAGAGCAGCACCGGCGACGAGGTGGAAAGTGAGTTTTGGGGCGGGCATGAACGAACCCTCCTGCAGGAATCCACACGAACCCTGCGGTATTAGACGTAGTATGCGCCATTTAGGTGGTGGGTGTCGGGGAGACTCTATTGACCGGGGAACTCGCGGATCCTTCGGCTGGCCGGGTCATTTGGTTCCTGAAAAACCGCTCCCGAAACGCTGCAGGCGGCCCCGATACTCTCCGAACCGCGGCAAAATCGGCTGGGAATGGCGCAATCGGACCGCTCAGTTCACCTGCTGGAGGCGCTCGATCAGCTTGCGTGCCAGGCTCTGCCCGACTCCGACCAGAGCAGGCGCGTGGAAATGCCGCAGTTCTTCTGAACCCGATGGGTAAATTCCACCAGACGCTGCACATTCTGCTTCACGCGCTCGACCGCGTCTTTGTCCAGATCCAGGCCTTCGTAAGAAAGGGCGTGTCCAGACCGAAATCGACGCGGATGTGGCCGTTGGTTTCTAAGCGCCTTCGTCAAACTCGGCCGAAGCCGATGATCCGCACCACGCGCGGCTCTTGGCGCCACATGGTATCGAGCCGCTTCGTCAGGCTCCGGAACCCACAATTCCCAGATCATCTTGAACTCCCATGCGTAGTCATCGTGGGCGTTTTCCATGGCAGCGGCAATGGCGGCTGCCGGGGTGGCTGCTCCTCGTCGTCGGCTTCACTGCGATAAACCCGCTGCCAGGTCGGGGTTTCGTTCCACGAGATCGGATAAGCGGTGGCTGCGGAGACGCGCGCCGAGCCGCCGACGGCGACGAATTGCTCCATTACCTTGTCGAGAGCGACAGGCAGCGCATCGAGCCGGAAGTTGGGATACCAGAGAGCTGAGGTGGAGCTGATCGGCCATCTCTTTATCAGGGTACAGGGTGTCGGGGTACAGGGTACAAAGTGCAGGTGGTTCGGTCTTTCGGGCCAGTGAAGGCCAAATCGGCGGTTTGCGTACAGCATGACTCGCGATCTATTCCACGGCCCATTGAAAGGGGAATGGTCTGATCCCGTTACAGTCACTATGACGAACCGAGTGGATGTCGAAGTCAGAACCGCCGCCAAGTCGTTTCGTGATCTCGTGGTGTGGCAGCGCGCCATCGATCTGACGAACTGCACTCTACCAGTTGACGCGGCAATTGCCTCGAGGAAAGCTGGGCTTTGGTGACCCATGCGAGATCGCAGAAGCAGCGAAACTGGCTGACGAAACCAGCAAACTGCTTCGGAGCATAGCGAAACATCTATGACGCGAGTCAGTACCGGACCCGCACGCTGCCCTGCTCACTCGATCTCTCGTGGCGATATCCTGCCGCGGTCAGCGCTGTGGCGATCTCCTGGATGTGGGATCAGCCCCGGGTTTCCAGCGTGAAATCGATCACCGTATCGCCGAGGCTGACCCCGTAATAGGCCCGGTCGTGCGAGGTCTGCACAATGTTCGCGCGCAGGTCGGCGATGATCCGGGTGACGTGCAATGCTCCCGGCCGGCCATAAATAAATCGCCACAATCCATCACCATTAGCCACCCACACATCAATCGACAACAGCATTTATAAATATTCCGCCACACCACCCGACCACCAATCATTCCATTAGAAACACATCTTCTCTAAAAACAGCCGGCGCGCACCACACTTTAGGCGACAGTCTTCACTACAACAGCACAAAAAAATAGCACTGACGCCAAATATACCTCATCCACCATAACTCATCAACATTCATTCCATCCAACATAATATTTTAGCCGCTCGACGCACGACAATATCCTCGCAATAACATTTAGAAACAGGGTCGTCGACAACCGTCCTAACAGGCACGCGACACTCGAACCGCCTCGGTTCCACACCAATAACACAGATATCGGTTAGCCGGCCCGCACAGCCACGCCACTCGTCAAACGCTACAACCATATCATTTACAACCGTCTTTCGTTGACAATGATGGTTTCCAACAATACACAATACCAGCATTCCACATACGACTGAGTACAACCCATTCCTCCAGCACATTTTTCTGCTGCTGATCCTCTCCTGCGTGTCGTCGATGACCGTCAGCAGCTTAGGGCAGGCGAGGATGGCGGCGGCGATGTCGGCGGGCGCTGGTCGCCCGCCCGACGGGTGCGCGCCAGGCTCCCTGCCCGCTCGGCGGTGTCGGTGACGGCCATCGCCCGCTCCACCGCGCCGGGCTCACCCGCTCGGCCCGGCCAGGCTTGCGAACCTCTGCAGGTTCTCGGCCACGGTGGCTGGGATGAGCGCCAGGGCCTGCGGGCCGACCCGAGCGCCGCGCGCGCCTCGCCATCCGCGAACGGGTCGCGGCCCGCCACCCGCACCTCGCCGCTGGCGGGCCAGGATGCGGCCGCAGATCACCCGCGCCAAAGTGGTCTTGCCGGCCCCGTTGGGGCCGAGGCAGCACGTGGCTGCCTACTCGATGCGGGAGGGTTGGGCGGAGCTGCACCAGCCCGATAAGGACAATGCCGATGTAATTTTTTTAGTATGCTGGAAGAAATACTCGACTACCGGAATATTCAGAAAGCCTTGAAGCAGGTGATAAGCAACAAGGGAGCCGGAGGCATCGACGGTATGCAGACCGACGAACTTCAGCAGTGGGTGGAAACCGACTGGATAGGATGGAAACAAAGTATTCTGGAAAGCAGCTTCCCCACCCCCAACCGGTCCGGAAGAATGAAAATTCCAAGCCCAAGGAAATACAGATCTAGGCATTCCATTGGTCTCCGACGAGCTACTTCAGCAGGCCATCACCAATGGTTAAATCCCCTGTATGAACAAAATTCTCTGCCAACAGTTTCCATCAAGAAGGGCACAATGCCCATCAAGCGGTACTACCGACCAACAATACCTGAAGAAGGCAAAGAATGGA
>CAVPCE010000050.1:0-64866 GCA_963702295.1 uncultured Acidobacteriaceae bacterium
CCACGCAGTTCCGTGGTTCACCGAGTAGTCCCACTTGCCGCGATAGCCGTCGCACTGGAACCCGAAGATCACCGTGTCTCCATTGGTCATCGTCTGGTTCAGGTCCATCTCGATGTTGGCAATCGAGCCCGTCCCGCTGGGGATATAGACCCATCCGTCGTACAGGAAGCTGGTCGAGGTGCGGTCGTCGCCAAACGATTTCGAAAACCGCATCCCTCCGGATCCGGAATAGTGCGCCGTGAATTTGCGCGCGTGGCCGCTCAGCGTTGGCGAGGTGACCACAGCCGTCGAACCGCTTGCACTGCCGCCCATCGCCGTGTCGCGGGTCGCTGACCACCCGGAGAGCGTCTGGACACTGCTGACGTTCTTGGCACTCGCCGGAGCCGTGACGGCGCTGGTGGCAGCCGTCGTTCCGGACACGGTGATCGACACGCTCGCCGAGCATGCAGCTCCGGATTTGCCCCACGACTTAATGTGCAGCGTGTGACCGCCGCTGGCCGCCGTGACCTGCGTGTCCACCGACGTTCCGTTGATGAGAGTCGTGTTGGAGCTGCTGTCGAGGGAGTAGCCGAGGAACTGATCCGCCTGGCCGGTGCAGGTAGCTGCCTTCGCCACCAGAGAGAAGGGCGACGACACAGGGAGCCGTTCTCGGGGCTGCTCACCGTGATGCCCCCCGTGGAGGTGGTAGCGCCCTGGGAGGAGCCGGTGATGGTGATCGATACCGCAGCCGCGCAGGCTACGCCGCCCGTACCCCAGGCTTTCACATGCACCGTATGGGCGCCTGTGCCGGCGCTTACCGTGGCCCCAATGGTGGAGCTGTCCACCATGGTCGTTGCGCCGCTGTCGAGCGAATAGCCCATCTTCGTGATCGACTTGGACTGGCAGCTGGAGGCTGAGGCTGTCAGGGAGAACGGCGATGTGTGAGAGGTTCCGCTGTAAGGGCTGCTGATGGTGATGCCCTGAGTCGAGACTTCAGCCGATGCTGCCGTAGCAGCCGGAGCTGCCACTGCGCTGGTGGCCTGCGGCTCAGAGGCAGTCGTTGCGGAGGCCACCTCCACCGCGACATCCTCCACGCAGACCGCGCCTTCGCTGTTCCAGGCTTTGACGTGAATCGTGTGCTTGCCGGCGGAGGCCGGAATCTCAGCGTTGACCGACGTCTTGTCGACCATGGTGGTGTCGGTCTCGCTGTCCAGTGAATAGCCCATCGCCGTGACCGGCTGGCTGGAGCAGCTGGAGGCGCTGGCGGACAGAGAGATGGGACTGGAAACCTGAGCGCCGCTGTCAGGGCTCGCGATGGTCACATCGGCGAGGGCTGAAGACGTGAATGCGAGGGAAAGGAACAGAACAAAGAGCGGAAACCTGGTCATGCAGCATTAACCTTCACGAAACGGAATCTTGCCCGTACCTCGGGACTTCGTTGAAGGGTCGCGTGGAAACTTCGCTCGCTGCGCCTGGACAGTCGAGAGGAGTCAGGCCGTTCGTACGCAATTTTCAGTGGGCTGATGTGACCGCGGACAACGTGCGCCTGACGGAACCGACAACCTCATATAACAAACCGGGAGTGGTGAAGCACGAGGCTTCCCCTGATCCTTGAACCCGAGTCCCGGGGCCCAGGAACATTCCAGGCAGAAATTGGAAGTGTTACCTGCGAGGATCATACACATTTAACAAACAGGGGCAACCCGTTTCGAAAGAGCTGGAAAGAAAAAAACGCGACCTCAGGCATCCTTTTGCCGCAGTCTGCAAATACTGCTCGTCGGGCCAGGAAATATGTCGCAATCAGTGGAGGGAATTACATGCCAGGCATGGCGCGCCTGAAATCCTTGAGGTCGCAGCAGCAGCGGATGGCGCGGTATGGCGC
The DNA here is from genome assembly GCA_963702295.1 of uncultured Acidobacteriaceae bacterium. Classification (GTDB taxonomy): domain Bacteria; phylum Acidobacteriota; class Terriglobia; order Terriglobales; family Acidobacteriaceae; genus Palsa-343. The sequence continues at coordinate 1,862 of CAVPCE010000050.1, forward strand.
TGCAGGCGTGGAATATGCGGAGGAAGTTCTGCTGAAGGGTGGCGGAGCGATGGATTAAAGGATCGAGCGGGCCGGAACGGGACTCCAATTGCGGTAAGTTCTTATGTCTGATAACAGATATTCTGTTAACTAGACGATCGGCGCGGCTTTACAGCTGATTTTTGCCCAGATTTCCGCTGGCGGCGTGCACGGACAGCGCAATCCGGTTCCCTACGCCCACTTTGCGCATGAGCCGGGCCACATACGACTTCACGGTCTGCTCGCGAATACTGAGCGCCTGCGCGATCTCCCGATTGGAGCGCGCCAGCACCAGCTGCTGCAGCACTTCTTCTTCACGCTCGGTGAATTGCGGATTGTGCTTTCGCTGCCGCAGCGTCGATCCTTCGACCGCCCGCTCCACCACCATGGAAAGCACCCGGCGCGGCGCCCAGATGGTTCCGTTCAGAACTACCTCCGCCGCCCGCATCACGTCGTCGGGCGACGCCGTTTCGTCCAGCCAGCCGCGTGCGCCTGCGCTGATGGCCTCAACAATTCGCTCTTCCTCTGAGGCCGAGCTCATCACCATGACCCGCACTCCCATGCCGTGCCGCAGCCGGGCCAGAAGAGCCAGAGAAAAGGTCATATCGCGCAGGACGAAGACCATCAGGTCGAAGTCAGGATTTCGGAAGGCGGCGGCCCAGTCTGTGGCCACGACTTCCATCTCGGGGCGCGAGGCAAAGATCTCGCGCAGGCCCGCTACCCGGATCGGTTCGAAGTCGATCAGGCCTATGCGCGTTCTCTCTGCATCGAGGTTCATGGCGTCCATCGCGATCTACAGCTTGGGAAGAACAATGCCCTGCTGCTTCTGATACTTTCCCTTACGATCGGCGTAGCTGATCTGACACGGCTCGTCCGACTGGAAAAACAAGATCTGGCACAATCCTTCGTTTGCATAAATCCGGGCGGGCAGCGGCGTCGTGTTGGAAATCTCCAAAGTGACGAAGCCTTCCCATTCCGGTTCAAACGGGGTGACATTCACAATGATGCCACAACGCGCGTAAGTTGACTTGCCCACGCAGATCGTTAAAACGTCTCTGGGTATCCGGAAATACTCAACCGAGCGGGCCAGGGCGAAGCTGTTGGGCGGCACCAGGATCGATTCCGCCTGCACCGAGACAAACGAGCGCTCGTCAAACTTTTTCGGATCGACAACTGCGCTGTTGACATTGGTAAAAATCCGGAACTCATCGGAAACCCGCAGGTCATAGCCGTAGGAGGAAAGACCGTAGGAAACCACGCCCTCCCGAACCTGCTTTTCGCTGAACGGGGCGATCATGCCCTTCTGGGCCTGCTCCCGTATCCAGCGATCGCTCTTGATCGACATGTCACTCCTTGCCGTCCTGACCGTGGGGTGGGACGATCGATGATGGGCGCTCGGGCTGCGGCGCCAGGATAAAAACGCATCAGAATGCCGGCCGATTCCGCCGCAAATGGTGCTGAAATTGCATCTTACGGGAGCACGGCCGCATTGACAATGGCGGAAAACGTTTCTCAGGATCAGCCTTCGGTGGGACCATTCGCCTGACGGGAGAACACCTTGATAAAACAGGACATTATTCACCAGGTGATTGAGCGTACTGGTCTCCAGCGCAACAAGGCTGAGGCCGCCGTCGATACCGTCTTTGAAACCCTGAAGCATGCTCTGGCTGAAGGCCAGCGCATCGAGCTGCGCGGTTTCGGCGTCTTTAACGTCCGCCCCCGGAAAACCGGCATCGGCCGCAATCCCCGCACCGGTGCGGAGGTCAGCATCGCTCCCGGCAAGGCTGTGCGCTTCAAGCCTGGCAAAGAGCTCCACCTGCTCGACCAATAAAGTTCCCACCCTTTCACAGCCTTCGCCGCTACACTGGAGCGGTCCCGAAGATTCCTGTTTGCAGGACCGCTGAGCATGGGTCATCCCGCGATTCAAATGCCCGGTCCGCTCGGTGAAACCGCACCGCGCGAGGCGACGGTGCGTCCCGCCGCGCAGCTGGAGCAGGCAGGCATTGCAATTTCTCTGCTGATCGTGAGCCTTTTCACCACCCTCAGCGCCGGCGCGGTTCTCATGTTCAATTTCCGCAACGGCGATCCGCCCTTCGCCGCCAACGCAGGTTTCTTCCCTCTTGCCTGGGTGGTGCGCCATCCCGATCGGCTTGCCGGTGGATGGCCCTTCGCGCTTACTCTTCTCGGCATTCTCGGCGCGCATGAGGTCGGCCACTTCATGGCCTGCCGCTTCCACGGCGTGCGTTCGTCATTGCCGTGGATCCTGCCTGCGCCTACGCTGATCGGCACGTTTGGCGCCTTCATCCGTTTGCGCTCGCGCGTTCCCTCCCGCACGGCTCTGATGGACATCGGCGTTTCCGGGCCGCTGGCCGGTATCGTTGTCACTCTGCCCGTTCTCGTTGCGGGATTGCTCTCTCCCACCCGCTCGCGCCCAGCGGGTTTCACTCCGCAGCCAGCATCAGCGTCAGCGTGCCGCTGGGACTCTCGATCCTGCACGGGATTCTGCGGCTTTTCGATCCTTCTCTGCCGCCGCTCGATGGCGCTTTCAATCCGCACCCGGTTCTGGTTGCGGCCTGGATCGGTCTGTTCATCACCTCGGTCAATCTCATTCCTGCGGGCCAGCTTGATGGCGGACACATCCTCTATGCGCTCTCGCCGCGCGCACACCGCTGGATCACCAGCGCGGTCATTTTCTTCCTCTTCTTCGCCGGAACCATGCTGTGGGTGGGATGGCTGGTATGGGGCTGCTTCCTGCTGCCCAGCCTCCGTCATCCCAGCGTTCCGCATGTGCCCGCGCGACTGGGTCGCCGCGCCTGGCTGGCGGTGATGGCCTTCGCTCTGCTGTTGCTCACCGTGACGCCGGAGCCGTTCGCCGGCGGCAGCCTGATGAACCTGCTCCACTAAAAGCAGAACAATTAGGGCGGCCAGTTCCCTTCTTGCCGTTACTGCTTCACGTGTACGACGTCGCAGTTCACCTTGCTCATCCCGGTGGCCGCCGCGCCCATCTGGATGTTGCTGTAGGTGCTGGCGGCGTTGGGTTGCGTGGGGCCGTTCAGCGTCACCCGGTATTGCGACAGATCCGTGCCGTCGGCGTTGTACTGCTCGCACTGCACTGTTGCCGAAGACAGCGTGACGTTGGCGCTATTGGTCCACTTGGCCGAGGTGAGAACCAGCATGCCGCCCTCGTCCTGCCACTGCGCGTTGAACGACTGCTGCTGCACCAGTGCCTTGCTGTCGGTTGGCGCCGGGATCGGAGATGGAGACGGTGACGGAGTCGGCCCTGGCGCTTTGCCGTGGTTGTAGTAGTAGTAGCCGCCGGCCACGATCGCGGCCAGCACCAGCAGCGTGCTCATCATGCCTCCGCGCTTTTGTGCTGCGGCGGGCGGCGGCGTGGGCATGCCGACAGGAATGGGCACTGCTCCCGGCGGAGCATATTGCACCGGCGCAGCGCCCATGGCGAAGGCGCCGGCATGCTGGCCGCCGGCGGTGTCACAATGACCGGACCCGCTCCAACACTCTGGCGCCGGTGCTGTGTCCGCTCCGCAGTTTACGCGAAAGCGTCCACTGCCCCCCAACTCCTTTCCACAACTGCTGCAGAACCTCATAGCAACTCTCCTCGGACACCTGCCGCTCGCGCGGAGCGGCAGGGCAAAATTGGATCAGACTACTGCGACCGTACCCGGAGGCTGCAACGACGCCTCCACCTTATCGAGCGTCGTCTGCAGGTGCGCTCTCTGTTCGTCCTGTACCTGGCGCAAACCCTGCTGCACGAGACCGAAGACCACATACCAGCTCACCAGAGCCGAGATGATGTAATTCCCGTCGAAGGGAAGCTGCCACGGCGCGTCCCACAGCGTATGCAGCACCACAGGGATCATGAACGCCTTCAGGAACCGGCTGTCGAACAACATGGACACCTGCACCGGCTGGCTTCCTTTCACCCGCCAGAATGCACCGGCCGCGATGGCTGTCCACGCCACGTGGCCCCACGGCGTAAGAAACGCGCGGGTCCGCAGCACCTGGAGCATCAGCACCACTCCGGCATGTATAGAAGATCCGTTCAGCAATCCCTGGTTCAGCGCGTAACCTGAGGTTTCAAAGGCGGCGAAGCCCGCGCCCACCGTCGCGCCAAACAGCAGCCCGTTCAGAATGTACTTGTAGCGCACGCCCCGCACCACGATCACCACCGTCAGCAGCTTGGCGACTTCTTCCACGATGCCCGCCGCCATGGTTCCCATCGATCCCAGCACCGGCATGGTGTAACCGATCAGCGCGAAGATCAGCGAAACCACCGCGCCCAGCAGGAACAGTGTCGCGATTCGGTGAATCGAGACGTTGCGCGGAGTATTCATCTCAAAGAAGAACGTGAGCGTTGTCAGCGGCACCGCAAACGCTCCAAGGATCATCACCGCCGGAATCAGATTGCCGGCATCCGACAAGTGCATCAGCGTGAAAGTGCACACAACGTAGGCGACCACCAGCGTCGCGAGAACCCGGAAGAAAAGCCATGGCTTTGGCCAGCCCGTTTGCACCACGTCAATGGGAGGCGTGGTCTTTGTGCTTCCCACCAGGATGTAGTCCTCAATATCGGCCACACTCCGTTTGCGGAAGACCTCTGAGAACATCTCTTTGAGGCTGAACCCTTCCAGTTCCTCGGTTGATGCCAGGCTCTGGATGCGCGTGCGCAGACTGTGCAGCAGGTTGATCTGCTGCATGGTGTGCGGATGCGCCGCCGCCTGCGGGCTCACGTAGATATCCGGCTGTCCTGCTGCCGGCATCACCCCGGCGGGCATCCCCGGATAGACCGAGGGTGGCATGGCCTGGGGTGGCGCCACGTAGGGAGCCTGCACCGCTGCCTGGGGCATTGCCACAGGCGCGGGAGCCGCACTCGCCTCGGTCGCCGGACGCGCAAGCGCGGCGCCACGGTGGTTACAGAATTTGTATCCGGGGGACACGCCGAGCCACACTTTGTGCAGAACACGGGAAACGCTCCAGCACTGGGGTCGGGGGATGGACCAGGAACATAGCATGGCCACGTTTGCGAAGTAAAGGATGTTTTCCCTCTCGCTCACGGCTTGCCGGGGTTGCGGAAACCCCGGTTCAGCACGGCCCGGCCGCTCCTGATTTCCCCTCTTGATTGCTGGTGTCAGGAGGCTGGCGATTTGTTCCGCGCTCTTTGCTATTTTTCCGTCCAGGATGCGGCGGCCAGGCTGCGCTCAGTGAGAGTGATGACGCTTCAGGTGGGCGGCAATATCGGGCCAGTACTCCCGAAAGACGTTTGTCAGCGCATCGCGCCCGAGGGCGTATGCGATACTTCGCTGTGGCCTCCCAGTGTCTGGTCCTGCGAAGGGTAATAGGTCAGCGAGATCGCCTGGGAGATGCCGCGGCCCAGAACCTCGGCCGCGTTGAAGGTGTTCCGGCCGTGATAATTCGGGGTAATCAGAATCCGCGTGGCCGCATAGACGCCGCGGTTGAGGATGGGTCCCTCGCCCTTCGCGTAGTACCGCTCGTCTTCATGCACGATAGTCGGCATCACGAAATCGACCCAATAATTGCCGTCGGTCTTGTCGACCCAACCGCGCCAGCTATAGCCCCAGAAACCGGGTATGCCCTTGCCCAGTTGCGGATGAGTATTGGTTCCCTCGGCCAGCAGCGAGGTGATGCCCGTAAACACGAATGCGGAGTAGTCGAAGCTGTTCTCGGTCGCGATTTTGAAGGCTTCCTTCGGCCTGGGGCGGCGGCGGAATCGCACCGGCGCTCACCGCTCGATAGTTCGGCATCACTCCCAAAATGCGCTTCGGCTGCTGCCGCGGCCTGGGGATGTCGTGCTTCGGCGTCGGCACTGGCGCGTCGGGCAGCGTTGGCGTACCCGCCGGCGTTACCGGGGGAGCCTGCTGCTGCGTCTCGCCCGGCTGTGGGCCTTGCGAATTCGTGGACGTTTGCTGGGGGAAGGAGCCGGCTGCGCACACCAGGAGCGTCAGACCGGCCAGAAAAGTCGATCGCAAGAACTGCCTCCGAACAAGATTGAATGGGGATTTTTCCCGATCAGCAATTAGACGTTCGCCCGCGCCGAAAGACGTATCTTTGCTGTGATCCGGGAGCAGGCAATGCGGTTGGCGCGCCCCGTCTATCCTTCCAGCGACTCTGGATGGATGGCGATGTTCTTCTCGCCGGCAGCTTTCTTCTCCCAGTATTTGCGGATCCAGGCTTCGAACGTCTTCCCTGCTGCGTTGTCGCGGCCCGTAAATGCCAGCGCCGCGATCTCCGTGTAAGGAATTGTCAGCTTTCTCCGATCATCCGACGGCATCACCCGCACCGCCGAATCGGCCAGCGTCGCGCCTGTGCGCCGGTCGAAGACATATCCGTGAACTACGCGCCCGTCTTTCAGGGTCAGCGTCACATCGCCGCGATAATCGAAGGCTTTTCCAACGCCTGCCGAATCTCATCCTCGCTTGCCAGAGACGGAATCCACCCTTCGAGCTGTTCGCGCTGGCGGCCCTCCATCACTTCAACGGAGTTGGATCGAGCTTCGTACTTCGTTTCGGCTGGGGTTGCGGCATTGCTCATGCGTGCGTTTCCTCTTCCACGGTGACGCGCGTCTCAATCTGCACCAGGGGATTGAAGCTGTGTGCCGGCCGCACTGGCCGTTCAGCAGCTCCTGCGCACCCTTGTCCGGGTAGCGATTCATCATTGCCTTCGCTGTCTCCAGCAAACCTTTCAGCGAACCGAAGGTGTAGTTCACGCCCGATCCTTCATAGCCGGAATGCACCATGCAATTCGCGCATTGGGATTGCCGCACTCCGTCCCGTAGTTCTCCCCACTCCGTCGAATCGAGCAGCTCCTGGAACGTGTCCGCGTAGCCATCCTGCAGCAGGTAGCAGGGTTTCTGCCAGCCGAAGATGCTGTACGTCGGCATCGCCCACGGTGTGCAGTGGAAGTCGCGCCTCCCCATGATGAATTCCAGATACAAAGGATTCGCGTTGAACTTCCAGCTCTTCTTCCGGTTCGACAAGATCGCGCGGAACAGCCGCCGCGACCGCGCCCTCCCCAGAAAATGCTTCTGGTCGGGAGCCTTCTCGTAGGTGTAGCCGGGCGCCACCATCATCGCTTCCACGCCTACTGCCATCAGGTCGTCGAAATGCCCGCGTACCGAGTTCGGATCCGCGCCATCGAACAGCGTCGTGTTCGTGGTCACGCGAAACCCCGCCGCCACTGCGTCTTTAATCCCCTCCAGCGCGATGTCGTATCCGCCTTCGCGGCACACCGAGAAATCGTGGTGCTCGCGCTGTCCATCGAGGTGGACCGAGAACGATAGATACTTGCTCGGCGTGAAGAGGTGCAGCTTTTCCTTCAGCAGCAGCGCATTCGTGCACAGGTAGACGTACTTCTTCCGCGCCACCAGGCCGGCCACGATCTCGTCGATCTGCGGATGCATCAGCGGTTCGCCGCCGGGAATCGAGACCATCGGCGTGCCGGACTCTTCGATCGCGCGGAAGCACTCTTCCGGCGTCAGCTCCTGCTTCAGAATATGCGGCGGATACTGAATCTTGCCGCAACCGGCGCACGCCAGGTTGCAGCGGAACAGCGGCTCCAGCATCGTCACCAGAGGAAACCGCTTGCGCCCCTTCATCTTCTGCTTCAGGACGTACGTGGCTACCGTCCACGCCTGTGAAATTGGTACCGCCATTCAGTATCTTCCTCCAAAACTCAAACTTGTCATCCCGAGCAAAGCTCAGGGACCTGCTTCTACCGCATCGTCGATTCCGCAGCAGACGCGGTCATCGTCCTCTTATAAGTGCTCAGTGCCAGCAGCGGAAAATAATCCCGGTACAGCGTGTAGGCCAGATAAAAGACCCGCGGAAATCCGGTTCCGGTGATGATGGCCTGACGCGTCTTCCCCTCGCCCATGCTTTCGTCCCAGCCGCGTCCCTGCTCTGCTGATGGGTCAATAACCATTGGATGCCCTTGGCCACCGAGTCGCTTCGCGTATCGCCTGCGGCCAGCAGCGCCAGCAGCCCCCACGCCGTCTGCGAAGGCGTGCTGAGACCCATGCCGCGCAGCGTCGGGGTCGTCGTAGCTGTCGCAGGTTTCGCCCCAGCCGCCATCCGCGTTCTGCACCATCCGCATCCACTCCGCTGCCTGCTGGATCTGCGGCTCGTGATTCCAGACGCCCATCGCTTCCAGCCCCCGCAGCACCAGAAAGGTGCCGTACAGGTAGTTCACGCCCCAGCGCCCAAACCAGCTTCCGTCCGGCTCCTGCTCGGTGTAGATGAACTGAATCGCCTTCTCCACTCGCTGATCCTTGCGGGTGTAGCCGTACGTCGCCAGCATCTCCAGAATGCGCCCGGTAATGTCCGCCGTCGGGGGATCCAGCATCGCGTTGTGGTCGGCGAAGGGGATGTGCTGGAAGATCATCTTCGTATTGTCTTTGTCGAAGCTTCGCCCAGCCGCCGTTCCTGCACTGCATGGCGAAGATCCACTCGATCGCCCGCTGGAGACGTCATACTGATACCGCTCCCGGGGATTATCGACCTTATTGAGCGCCAGCAAAACCTGCGCAGTATCATCAACATCCGGGTAAAACTCATTGTTAAACTCGAAGTACCATCCGCCCGGCTGCGTCCGCGGCACCTTCACCGCCCAGTCGCCTTTGTGCCGTACTTCCTTCGAGAGCATCCAGTCGGCGGCCTTCAGCAGCCGCGGATCCTTGCGGTCCACCCCCGCTTCGCCCAGCGCAAACATCGCCTGCGCCGTGTCCCACACAGGAGACATGCACGGCTGCATGCGGAAGGTCGGCTCCGGATAGTCGGCCGTCCGTGCGGCTCGTCGATCCCCAGCTTCTCAAATTCATCCATCGCACGAATTACCTGCGGGTCGTCGAGCGAATACCCCAGGCAGCGCAGCGCAATGATCGAATTCAGAATCGCGGGATAGATTGCACCCAGCCCATCCGACATTTCCAGACGCTCCAGCATCCACTTTTCCGCCTTCTTCAGCGCCAGGGAGCGCAGCGGTCGAATGTGGATCCGCTCAAACCAGTGCGTTATCCGATCCAGGAAGATGAAGAAGTTTCGCCAGCTGATCAGCTTGCTTCCGATTCCACTTCAGCCGCAGATCGGCGTGCTCCCGGCCACCTACAAAAAGCTCACTGATTCCGTGCTCATGCGGAATCTTCTTGTACGGCTTCTTCGCGTACGCGATCGAGAGCGGCACCAGAATGCCGCGCGACCACGCTGAGATTTCGTAGATATTGAAGTAGAACCACTTCGGAAAGAGAACAATCTCAGGGGGAATCGCCGGCACGGAGTTGTATTCGTACTGCCCCAGTGCGCACAGATAAATCTTGGTGAAGGTGTTGCAGGCGGTCACGCCGCCATGGGCCAGAATCCACTCCCGCGTCTGCAACATGTGCGGCTCGTCCGCGGAAACATCCATCAGCTTATTCGCGAAATAGCACTTCACCGCGAGACTGACATTGCGCCGGACCGCCCGGATACAACGACCAGCTTCCGTCGCCGTTGCGGTAGCGCATGATCTCGGCCAGCGCCCTCCGCATCTTGCCTGCGTCGCCGGTGCCCAGCAGCACGTGGAGGAAGATGTAGTCCGCCTCCAGCATCGCATCGGCTTCGAGCTCGCCGCTCCAGTAGCCTTCGGCATGCTGGCGGCCCAGCACATAGTCGCGGGTTCGCTCGATAGCCTGGGTTACGTCTTCCAGGGCCGCATCGATGCGCCCGAACCGCACGGACTGCGATCCATTGCCGCCGGCCCCATCCGCAACCGGGACAAAGGCCTCACCGCGGCTTCTGTCGTGGGCCGGCCTCGCGCGGGTTCAGTTGGTGTGCTCATAGCGTCAACAGGTGTCAGCAGAAACCTCCTCGTTTATGCGATGCCCACGCGCCTGTTTACACGGATGCCGGAGCCGAATGAATGGCCTGCACAATCTCCGGAGGCAGCCCGAAACGTACGTTCTCGGGCATAACCTCAACCTCATCCACAGTGCCAAAGCCGTTTTGCTGCAGGTAGCTTGATCACATCCTTCGACCAGGATCTCCGGCGCCGATGCCCCTGCTGTGACAGCCACGTTGTTCACGCCGTCCAGCCATCCTGATCGATGGTCTCGGCATTGTCGATCAGATAGCCCATCGTGCCGAGATTCCGCGAGACCTCCACCAGACGGTTGGAGTTCGAGCTGTTATTCGAGCCCACCACCAGCACCAGGTCCGCGCTGTGCGCCACGTTCTTCACCGCCACCTGCCGGTTTTCCGTCGCATAGCAAATGTCCTGCGAGTGCGGTCCTACAATCTTCGGGAACTTCACCTTCAGCGCCTGGATAATGTCCCGCGATTCATCCAGCGACAGCGTCGTCTGGGTCAGATACGCCACGTGCTCCGGATCCGGCACCTCCAGCGCTGCACTTCTTCCACCTCGACACCACCTGGGTCACGTCCGGCGCTTCGCCCAGAGTGCCTTCGATCTCATCGTGATCACGGTGCCCGATCAGCACCAGCGAATATCCCTGCCGCGCGAACTTCACCGCTTCCACGTGGACCTTGGTCACCAGCGGGCACGTCGCGTCGATCACCTTCAGCTTCCGCTCTTTCGACTGCTCGCGGACCGCCGGCGACACGCCGTGCGCTGAATAGATCACCCGCGCGCCTTCCGGCACCTCGTGGATGTCGTCGACAAAGATCGCGCCCTTTTCAGCCAGCTCGTTCACCACAAAGCGGTTATGGACGATTTCTTTGCGAACATAAATCGGCGCGCCGAAGGTCTCCAGCGCAATCCGCACAATATCAATGGCGCGCACTACCCCTGCGCAAAATCCGCGGGGCTTGAGCAGCAAAACGCGCTTGCCCGCGCCGGAATTCCCGGTCTGCGGTGTAGTCGTGGCGATGTCCGTTGTGATGGCAGTCACGTCTCTCAGTATACCGTGAATGCCCGGTTACCCCCGGATCCTGGCCCTGCCATACCGTGCCGGAGCTGATTCCGGGGCTGCACTACTTCTGGTGCAGTTACTTTTGGCGACTTCTACCCTCTTTCGTGTCATCAACTATATGAATTTGCATACATCTACAGCCCTCCCGCACGCGTCTAAGCATGCATTAACAGGGAGATCTGAATGAAGGTTTTAGCGGTCGGCGCCACCGGCCAGTATGCAGGCCTGGTTGTACCGGAGCTGCACCAGCGCGGCGTCACCGTCCGCGCGCTCGTCCGCGACCGCCGCCGCGAGGCTGAACTGCGCCAGCGAGGCGCAGATGAGATCGCCATCGGCGACCTCTCCGACCCCCATAGCCTCCGCAAAGCCGTCGAGGGCGTCGACGGCGTCTTCCACATCAACCCCAGCTTCGCCCCCAACGAAATTGACATGGGCATCGCCATGGTCGATGCCGCCCGTGCCGCCGGCGTTTCCCGCTTCGTCTTCTCCAGCATCATCCATCCGCCGATCCTCGGGCTGCGCAATCACGCTGCCAAGCTTCCGGTAGAAGAAGCGCTCTACGAATCCGGCATGAACTTCACGGTCCTCCAGCCAACGCTCTTCATGCAGACCCTGGAGAAGGTCTGGGACGAAGTAGCCCAGCACCGCCGCTACGCCATGCCGTATTCCGTCCACGCCCGTACCTCCTGGGTGGACTACCGCGACGTTGCCGAAGCCGCGGCTCTCGCCTTTGCCACGGACCGTCTCGACTATGGCACCTTCGAGCTGTGCGCCCCCGGCATGCCCGACCGCCACGAGGTCGCCACACTCATGACCGAAGCTCTCGGTTTCCCAATCAAAGCCGTTGAGCTTCCTTTCGAGGACTGGGCCGACGCGACACAACTCCAGCCCGGGCCCCTCCGTAACGGTCTCAAAGTCATGTACGAGGACTTCGGCGAACACGGTCTCCCCGGCGGCAATTCCCTCGTCCTCCGCGCCATCCTCGAACGCGAACCGCGCACTCTCCTCGATTACCTCCGCGATCGCGTCGCCGTGAGCGATCTCCTCGCCGCGTAAGCAGCGACGTTTGACGCTTATGAAGGTCGATCCAGCTGGGTCCGCCTCGGACTTCTGTACGCTATCCGCTGTCAGCTGTCCTTTGTGACTCCCATCACATCCGGCCCGGTGGTCGTCCTGCCACATTCATTTCATGGACATCCGCCAGGCAATGACCTCGCTCGACTACGATCGCGCGCCCTTTCTTGCCATCTGGGAAACCACCCAGGCTTGCGATCTCGCCTGTAAGCACTGCCGCGCCTCCGCCCAGCCCCTCGCTCACCCCAGCCAGCTCAGCACTGCCGAGGCCAGCAATCTCATCGATCAGGTTGCCGAGCTTCAGGTACCGCTCTTCGTCTTCACCGGCGGCGACCCGCTCAAGCGCCCAGACATCTTCCAGCTCATTGAGCATGCGGCGAAAAAAGGCGTTCACGCCGCTCTTACTCCCAGCGCCACGCCCCTGCTCACCCGCGACGCCATCTTCCGCATGAAAGACTCCGGTCTCTCGCGCCTCGCCGTCTCCTCGACGGCTCCGTCCCCGAGATTCACGATTCCATTCGCGGTATCCACGGCACATGGAAGCGCACCGTGGATGCGATTCAGTTTGCCAACGAAGCAGCCCTCCCCATCCAGGTCCACACCGTCGTCAGCCGTTTGAACATCTCCGACCTCGATCGCCTGTCGCTACTGCTCACCGAAAAGCAAATCGTCATGTGGAGCTTCTTCTTCCTCGTCCCTGTGGGCCGCGGACAGCTCGCCGACTTACTCACGGGTGAGGAATTCGAAGACGTCTTCGCGAAGATGTGGGAACTGACCAAGCGCGTCCCCTTTGCCATTAAGACCACCGAAGCAATGCACTACCGCCGCTATCTCATCCAGCAGCGCATGAAGGAAGGCCGCCCCACCATTGGCGTTCACGATGACGCGGGCGCGCGCCCCACGAGCCATCATGGATGGGCCAGCCACCCGGGCACCGGTTCCGAAGACAAAGCGGTCGGCTGGGCCACCAAGCGGGTCAACGACGGACGCGGCTTCGTCTTCATCTCCCACATCGGCAAGGTCTACCCCAGCGGGTTCCTGCCCATCGAAGGCGGCGACCTGCACACCGACACGCTCGCGCACATTTATCAGGAGTCGCCCATCTTCGTGAAGCTCCGCGACTCGGACCAGCTCCACGGCAAGTGCGGCGCCTGCGAGTTCCGCAACATCTGTGGAGGATCCCGCGCCCGCGCCTACGCAGTCACCGGCGATGTGATGGCCGAGGAACCCTGCTGCATCTACCAGCCGCGCGGCTACCACCCCGACCCGAGCCAGTCCATCGCCGCGACGCCTGGATGCGAAGCGCATAATCTGATTCAGTTAGAGGTAGCGCACTCTTAGCTGGCTGGAAATGGTGCCCTATTCTGTTGCGCGGTGCGTTTCCGCAGGACAGAGGGGTCGACATTTCTGTGTTCTCTGTGTCCTCTGTGGTGAAAACATCGATCTTTCCGGGTACACGTTGAAGATGGCCCCAATACCCAACTCGCCCCAGCGCATCGCCATCCTCGGCGGAGGCATCGCCGGCCTCAGCGCTGCGTGGACCCTCGAGAAGGCCCGCCGCTCCGGCGCGTCGATTCAATACTACCTCTATGAAGCCTCCGGCCGCCTCGGCGGCGTCATCCGCTCCGAGGTTGTGGACGGCTGCGTTGTCGAAGGCGGTCCTGACTCCTTCCTCTCCGAAAAACCGGCCGCCGCGGCGCTCTGCCGCGAACTCGGCATCGCCGACCAGCTCCTGCCCTCCAACGACGCCGAGCGCAAGACGTACATCCTCGTTCGCAACCGCCTCATCCCGCTCCCCGACGGGCTGATGTTCATGGTGCCGACCAAGCTTGTCCCCACGATCCTCACGCCGCTGTTTTCCTGGGGAACCAAACTGCACATGGCCCGCGAATTCCTCTTCCCCCCCGCGCCCGCCACCGAGGACGAATCCGTCGCCGCCATGACCCGCCGCCATTTCGGACAGGAAACCGTCGACCGCCTCGTCTCCCCGCTGCTCTCCGGCGTCTACGGCGGTAATGCCGACCAGCTCAGCGTCCGCGCGGTCCTGCCCCGCATGGTCACCATGGAGCAGAAGCACCGCAGCCTCTCTCGGGCCATGCTCGCCGCCCGTAAGACGGCTGCGCCTCCCCGTCCGCAAACCGACGGAAGACCGGCCGGCCCGCGGACCCTCTTCACCACCCTCCGCGACGGCATGAGCCAGATGACCGACGGCCTCGCCGCCCAGCTCGCGCCCGGCTCCGTCCATCTCAGCTCGCCCGTCGAATCCGTCACGCGCCAGGGCGACAGCTGGATCGTAGAGACCGCCTTCGGTCGCGAGCGCTACGACGCTGTGATCCTCGCGCTGCCCGCCTGGACCGCCGGCGGCCTGCTGTGTCCAACGCATCACGCGCTCGGCGAAGCCCTGCAGGGCGTTCCCTACAGCTCCTCGATTACCGTGACCGCCGGCTACAACCGCGAAGCCCTCAGCATGCTGCCGCTCGGCTTCGGCTATCTGGTCCCGACGAGCGAAGGCCGCCGCATGCTGGCCTGCACCTTCGTTCACAACAAATTCGCAGGCCGCACGCCGGCCGACAAAGGTGTCCTCCGCTGCTTCCTCGGCGGCTCCGGCAACGAGGAACTTCTCGATCAAAGCGACGCGCAACTCACCGCCATCGTCGAGCAGGAGCTTGCTGAAGTCCTCGGCCTTCGTGCGAAACCGAACTTCATCCGTATCGCCCGCTGGCGTCAGTCGATGGCCCAGTATGGAGTGGGCCATCTTGACCGCATGCAGTGCGTCCGCGATGCCGTCGCTTCCCTGCCCGGTCTCGCCCTCGCCGGCAACGCTTACGAAGGCATCGGTGTCCCCGACTGCATCCGCACCGGACAACAAGCCGCCGATGCAGTGCTCAAAGGGCTGCAACAAAAAGAAGCCGCGCCCGTTTCGGAAGCGGCCTCGTAGGCTTTCTAATCCCTAAACTCTGATCCATAATCCCTGCGCAGCGAACTTTCACTTCGCTGCGCTCGTGAGCGGCTTGAGAATCTCATCCAGCCGATCCGGCACGCTTTCCACCCGCTCCAGATGCGGATAGCGCAGCCCATCGTGGTAGTCGATTCCAATCACTTTGTACATGCCCGTGTTCACCACAATCAGCCAGATGGGATTCGTGTTGTCCTTCGCATCGCGGATCGCATCGTTCAGCAGCGACGCGCTGTACTGCCGCCCATTCACCGCGACAATCTGCATGCCCGGTCCCAGCTTCGCATGGTCCGCCGGCGAGCCCACCAGCACATCTTCGATTCGGCCTTCGCTCGATACGTTCATGCCCAGCGACCACCACGCAACCGCGCCACCCGACACTCCCGTCCGCGCCTGCAGCAGCTCGTTCGGCTGATCGTTGAACACTAGTTTGTACCCGCCGTTTTCAATTCCTCCCATCGGCGCATGCGGCGACTTGCTGGTCAGCCGCTCCCGCAGAAATCCGGCCCAGTCATACGGAACCACTGCGTTCAGCCCGTTCACAATGTCGTCGAAGGTGTACGGCACCGCTTTCGGTGGATTGTCTCCGCCCACCGACTCAAACGCGCCAAGAAAATCGTTCAGGCTCTTCTTGTCGTGCGTGAGTTTGCGGATCGTCGTGTCCACATCAAGCCATACCAGGTCGCCCTCGCCGTAATAATCCGTGTTACGCCGCCAGTTATCCCAGCCGTCGCTCGCCTCGTACAGAATCTGCGCCGCGGTCGCGGTGTCCTGCAGATCGCGCCACGTCCGTCCCGGCCGATAATCGAGTTCCGCCGCATCCTCGGCAAGGTAATCGCGGTATTGCGCGTCGGTCCACAGATGCGTGCGCGCCGCCAGTACATTGCCCATGTAATCGGTGAGCCCTTCATAGACCCACAGCAGATTGCCGATCATCGGATCTTCGAAGTTGCCCGTCGTCAGCCCCGCCGGCCGCCGGTCCTTCCCGTTCCACGAGTGCGTGAACTCGTGCGGCAGCAGATCGGCAGAGAGCAGCAGCAGATTGTCGTCCACAAACGTCTTCTCCGGCACCCGATCGTCGCTCGACTGGTGATGCTCCAGCCCGAAATGCGCCACCTGATCGCTCGCCGTTACCAGAAAGTGATAACTGGTGTAGTGCCGCGACTTATACACCGCTCCCGTCTCGCGCACCAGGTTGCTGTATCCCGCCAGCGTTTCCGGCGTCAGCTTCAGATCCTCAGGGCCGTCCGCGGCGACGTCGAGATAATGCCTGGGCGTTACCTCCGGAGCCAGATCGAATTGCTTAAAGTAGCGCCCCGCCAGCAGCGGCGAATCGATCAGTTCTTTCAGTGAGACCGCCTGGAAGTGCACCGACCCATCCGCTCCGGGCTTCGTATCTGACTCCTGGCCCGCTTCGCGCGGCAGCGCCGTCCCATATTGCCAGCCCTCCGGCACAACCACAGATGGCTGAACGTAAATATCCCCATCATCCTTGTGCCCCGCCGGATACAGCACCACCTCGTTCCAGCTCAGCAGCGCCAGGTTCGCGCTGGTCGAGGCGCCCGCGGAAAAGCCGCTCGGCGGCGCCGTGGCCAGAAAGTCGTCCTTCACGTCCAGCTCGTGCACACCCTCCGGCACCGTCACGCGGATCGCGAACATGTTCACGTCATCGCGCGTCCAGGCCAGCTGCTTGCCGTTTGCCATGATGAACAGTCCCGCCAGGTTGTCGATGGGCCCGTCCGGCATGTGCTCGCCGGGAATCCATTCCGCATACAGAAGCGTCAGCGGCCCTGGCGAGACCGGAATCGTCATGTGCGCGTGAATGATCTTCCGCGGCGCATCGCTTAGATCAGCCGTAATTTTGATGGGATTTGCAGCAGTCTGGGCGTGAAGTGTGAGAGCGGCAGCAAGAAGCCCCACAGCGGGGGCAAACCGGAAAGACATATTCCTCCTGTGGTTGCGGCACCAGAGCCAGTGGGAAGGCCCACTGCCGCAATTTCACAGTGTAAACAGTACGCTCGCTTCGCCGCAGATCCCGGTTCGCTCCGCGGGATTTTCGAAGTACGCTCCGAAACGGGCCCTCGCCTACCCTTTCCCGCCTCTGATAAAAAAGAAGCCACCGTTGTCGGGCCCCCACCGCTCCGGGCGGAGATCACCATGAGAGTTCAGATCGCCACCCTCAGTTACCTCGCCAACATCCTGGCTTTCCTGGTCGCTCTGCCGATCACCGCAGCCACCTGGTATCAGGCTCTCCGTGCCCGCCAGGAGATCCGCCGCTCCCGCGAAGCCGACATCGACAGCGCCAATTGCCTTGAGTTCCTCACCGCCGACGGCGCCTGCGTTAACCTCATTCCCCTCGACACGCTTCGGACCCTGCCCCGCCCCGGCGACATCGTGTTTCTCCCCGGCGACGGCGTCCACACCGACGCCCTTCATACCGGCGCCTGGCGCGTCGAGCGCGTCGAGCACATCTACACCCGCGTTCAGCGCAAAAAAGCGCGCGCGCAGGAAGCTCGCCTCACCCAGGCCATCGCCCACGTCACCTCACTCCACGCGCCGTCAACGGGCGAAGCCACTCAGCTGGACCTCGTCTCCTCCTGAGGCGCGAAGCGCGTCCGCCTGGACGGCCCGTCCCCCTGTACCCTGTACCCTGCCTCTATGCGCGGATTCTTCCTCACCTTCGAAGGACTGGACGGCTCCGGCAAGTCCACGCAACTCCGCAAGCTCGCCGCCCATCTCGAATCCCTCGGCGTCCCCGTCACCGTCTCGCGCCAGCCTGGCGGCACGCCCATCGGCGACCGTATCCGGTCCCTGATCCTCGACTCCCGCACCGAGCCCATCGCTCCCATGACCGAACTCGGCCTGATGTTCTCTGACCGCGCCCAGGCCATCGCGGAAGTCCTCCGCCCCGCCCTCGATGCCGGCCGCGTCATCCTCTGCGATCGCTTCACCGACTCCACTGAGGCCTACCAGGGCGGCGGCCGCCAGCTCGGCAGCGATGTCGTCCTTCGCATGCATGCCGTCATGTGCGGCGGACTCGACCCCGACCTCACCCTCCTGCTCCTCCCCGACTTCGACCGTTCCCTCGCCCGCGCCCGGCGCCGCAACGATCGCAATGCCGCTGCCGGCAAGGACGAAGGCCGCTTCGAAAAAGAAGACGAGGCCTTCTACCGCCGCGTCTATGATCAGTACCGCGCTATTGCCGTCCGCGAGCCGCAGCGCGTCATCGTGATCGATGGAGACCGCTCCGTCGAAGACATTCACCGGCAGATCCGCACCCTCGTCGAAGAAAAGCTCCACGCCACAAGACTCCTGCCGGCCGGCGCCCCAACTGTCCGCTAATGGACACAACATTTCGCAAACGGCCATCCCCGCCTGTGTGAGCTCCTTTAAAATCGCGGTCAACTTCCTTGTTTTCAGTCGCGTATCACACACCGCGGAATGGCGCGGCACATGCAATTACCTTCACGCAATGGATATCTCACGGCCCGACATTAAGAAGAAGAAACTCCGCCGGCAGATCATCGTGCTGGCTCTGGTTGCCGTCGCCGTCACCGCTGCCGCCTGGGGCGTCATGCGCCTCAAGCCCGCCGTTCCCAGCGTCGACGCCAGTACCATCTGGCCTGAGACTGTCAAACGCGGCGACATGGTCGTGCAGGTCCGCGGCCTCGGCACTCTGGCTCCCCGCGAAGACAGCATCGAGCTCATCCCGGCTCAGACTGACGCCACCGTCGTCCGCATCCGGGTCTTGCCCGGCGCCAAGGTGACGCCCGATACCGTCATCATGGACCTCGCTGATCCGCAGCTTCAGCAGCAGCTGCTCAATGCGCAGCTTGCCGTCAAGCAGGCTGAGGCCGACTACAAGAGCATGCAGGCCACGCTCTCCAGCACGCTCATGGATAAGAAATCCACGGCCGCTCAGATCAACGCTGAGTACAGCCAGGCGCAACTGCAGTCCAATACGGATAAACAGCTCTATTCCCTGGGCGTCATCAGCGGCATCCAGTACAACCAGTCCAAGAACAACGCCGAGCAGCTGACCTCGCAGCACTCCATCAGCGTCGAGCAACTCGACGTGAACCAGAAAGCCATTCTGGTCGAGCTCGCCTCCGCTCAAACCAAGATCGACCAGGCAAAGGCCCAGCTCGCCCTCTATCAAAGCCAGGAAGACGCTCTCCACGTGAAGGCCGGCATCTCCGGCGTTCTGGCTTCTCTGGCTACTCCTGTCTCCGTCGGCCAGCACGTCACCGCCGGCACTTCGGTCGCCGAGGTCACTGATCCCCGTCAGCTGAAGGCCGCCCTGCAGATCGCTGAAACTCAGGCGCATGACATTCAGCTGGGTCAGCCGGCCGAAGTCGACACCCACAACGGCGTCGTTCCTGGGCACGTTACCCGAATTGATCCCTCGGTATTGAACGGAACGCGTACTGTTGACGTAACTATGGATGGAGCCCTGCCTGAGGGCGCGGTTCTGGGGTTGAGTGTAGATGGCACAGTCGACCTCTCGCACCTCCACGACGTGCTGTACGTGGGGCGCCCGGCTTTCGGCAATCCGGACTCCACCATCAGCCTCTTCCGCATTGACCCCAACGGCAAAACGGCCACCCGGGTCCAGGTGAAGGTAGGAAAGGCGTCCGTGACTCAGATTCAGATTCTCAGTGGACTCAATGAAGGCGATCGTGTGATTCTGTCCGACATGTCAAGGTACGACGCGACGGATAAAGTTCGGCTGGAGTAATCAGGCCTCAAAATTTCAAGAGTGGGAGAGCAGGATGGAGAACAATCAGGCGTTGATCCAAATTGAAGCCCTCACCAAGGTCTTCTATACCGACGAGATTGAGACGCACGCGCTGTCCGGCGTCCACATGAAACTCGACAAAGGCGAGTACGTTGCCATTTCCGGTCCATCCGGATGCGGCAAGTCCACCCTGCTGTCCATCATTGGTCTCCTCGACACGCCCTCCGGCGGAAGCTATACCCTCAACAGTCACTCCGTCGAGAACCTCAACTTCTCGCAGCGGTCGCGCATTCGCAACCAGGAGATTGGCTTTATCTTCCAGAGCTTCAATCTCATCGGCGACCTTACCGTCTACGAGAACGTTGAGCTCCCGCTCACTTATCGTTCCGGTATGTCGTCGGCCGAGCGCAAGCGCCGCGTGCAGGAATCGCTCGAGCGCGTTTCCATGGCGCACCGCATCCGCCACTATCCATCGCAGCTCTCCGGCGGTCAGCAGCAGCGCGTTGCCGTAGCCCGCGCTCTCGCTGGATCGCCCTCCATCCTCCTCGCTGACGAGCCGACTGGAAACCTCGACTCGCGCAACGCCGAGGCCGTCATGGAGCTGCTCCAGAACCTCCACCGCGAAGGCGCGACCATCTGCATGGTCACGCACGATCCGCGCTTCGCTCGCCATGCCGACCGCCAGATTCACCTCTTCGACGGTAAAGTGGTCGCCGAAGGCGAGTCGCTCGAACAGGTTCTCGAAGTCAAGTAACAAAGCCGGTAGCCTGTAGCCGGTAAGCCGGTGGCCTCAGTGCTCCCCGGTCTCCGGGATTGCTCCGCCCATCGAAAGGCTACGCGCTGCAGGCTGCCGGCTATAGGCTTAAAACTATGATTCAGCTACGCAATGTCGAACGCAGTTACAAAACCGGCGCCGGCCAGTCCTGGGTCCTGCGCCGCATTAATCTCGATATCCAGGAAGGCGAGTTTCTCACCATCATGGGACCCTCCGGCGCCGGCAAATCGTCGCTGCTGAACGTCCTCGCCCTCCTCGATGATCAATGGCTCGGCGAGTACTGGCTCAAAGACGAGGCCGCCCACAAGATGAACCGCCGCCAGCGCGCCGATCTGGCCAAGCGCAAGATCGGGATGGTCTTTCAGAGCTACCACCTCCTCGACGATCTCACCGTCCAGGAGAACATCGATCTCCCCCTCTCCTATAAGGACATGCCCCGCGCCCAGCGCCAGGGCCTTGTCGCCGACACCCTCGACCGATTCAGCATCGTCGGCAAGAAAGACCTCTTCCCTTCCCAGCTTTCCGGCGGACAGCAGCAGCTGGTCGGAGTCGCGCGCGCCGTCATCCATAAGCCCACGCTGCTCCTCGCCGACGAGCCCACCGGCAACCTCCATTCCAGCCAGGCAAAGGAAATCATGGAGTTGTTTCGCGAACTGAATCAGCAGGGCACCACCATCGTGCAGGTGACGCACTCTGAATCCAACGCCGCCTATGGCAATCGCGTGATCGAGCTGCGCGATGGATGGCTCGTCGCCGACACCGCCAACCCCAATCTCGGCGTGGAGGTCAGCGCATCGTGAACCGTTCTTCCTGCTCCCGGCAGCTTTCGGCGCTCGCTCTTTGTCTGCTCCTCGTGCCCACCGGCTTCGCACGGCAAACCGCACCGCAGAACCAGACGGTTCCACCTCCCCAGCCCGCAAACGTCCCGCAATCCAATCCCGTCGCGCCAACGCCGGCCACCGTGCCGCCGCAACAGACGCAGACGCTGGCGCAGCAGGCTCAGCAGGAGCAGCAGCTCTCCATCGCTCCGCCCAAACCGTTCCACGTAGAAATGCCGCACTCGCACAGCCCGCTTTCGCCCTATCGCCCCGCCACCGCTCCGGCTCTTGATCTTCACAACTCGCCCCGGCTTGAGAACCTCATCCGCGACGGCAAGCTCTACATCTCGCTGCAGGACGCGATCTCCCTCGCCATCGAGAACAACCTCGACCTCGCATTCTTCCGCTATAACTTCCCCATTGCCCAAACCGATATCCTGCGCACCAAGGCTGGCAGCCAGGCTCTCGGCGTGAATACCGGGGTGGTGCAAAGTACCCAGGGCGGCATCGGCGGCGCGGCCAGCACCAGCGGTGGCGGCGGGGGAGGTGCATCCGCTGCGGCGGGCGCCGGCGGCCTGGTGCAGTCCACCCTCGGGCAGGGCGCTCTGATTCCTCAGTTCGATCCCTTCCTTACCTTCAAGGGCTCCGTCGATCACACCACCATTCAGGAAGCCAATCAGTTCCTGGTCGGCACGCCCGTCCTCAAGACCAACACGATTCAGGGCCAGGCGAACTACAGCCAGTCGTTCCACCTCGGCACCAACCTCTCCGCGCAATATCTGGGACAGCGCATTGCCAGCAACGAGCCGTACAACGGCATCAACCCAGAGCTGTATTCCAATTTCGGCATCGAGATTCAGCAGCCTCTTCTCGCCGGCTTCGGCACTTCGAGCAATGAGCGCTACATCCGCATCGCCAAGCGTAATGCCCAGATCACCGATCTCGCCTTTCAGGCCCAGGTCATCGCCACCGTCACCCAGGTTGAAAACATCTACTGGGATCTCGTGAGCGCCTACCAGGACGAACAGATCAAGGCGCGCGCCCTCGGCTTTGCCAACCAGACCCTGACAGACGACCAGAAGCAGCTCGACCTGAAGGCCATCCCTGCCCTGCAGGTTCTCACCGATCAGTCCCTGGTTGCCACCGCCGAAGGAAATCTCACCGTCGCCCGCGCCACCCTCCGCCTCAACGAGCTGCTGATCAAGAACGCGCTCACCAAGGTTGACGACCCCACCATTGACGCCATGTCCGTCATCCCTCTCGATCTCAAGGGCGCTCCCGATCCCAACGCCGAAAAGCCTATGGATGACCTCATCGCTGCGGCCGAGAAGAACCGCCCCGATGTCGCCATGGATCAGGCGGCCATGGAAGTCGCCAAGGAAAACCTCAAAGGCATCAACAGCGAGCTTCTGCCCACCCTCAACATGTATGGCCTGTATGCCGGCGCCGGCACCGCTGGCCCCGCCAATCCCGAGTGTCCTAATTTCCTGCCTGCGGAAGAGTGCGCCACGACCCTGCCCACCGGCTTCCCCGGCATGTTCCAGAACATCTTCAATTACTCATCGCCGGAATATCAGGTCGGCCTCACCCTACAGATCAACCTGCGCAACCGCCAGGCCAAGGCCGATCAGTTCCGTACCGTTCTCGAGTATCGCCAGAAGCAGATTACCTACGTCCAGCAGCAGAAGACCATCCGCCTCGACGTTCGCAACTCCCTCTATGCGGTGGAACAACAACAGGCGGGGGTTGAAGCGGCACAAAAAGCCCGCGACCTCGCCGAGCGAACCTTCGACATTACCAAGCAGGAGCAGCAGCTCGGCGCCAAATCCAGCGTCGATACGCTGAACGCCGAAAACGCTCTCGCCGTCGCCGAATCCGCCCTTGACCTCGCCCAGTCCAAGTATGAAGAAGCCAAAGTTGGCCTGGATCGCGCCACCGGCACGACTCTCGACCGCATGCACGTCTCCATCGACGACGCAAAATCCGGCATCGTCACCCACGGGCCCTAGAATGGAAGAAAGTCACCGGCCGGATGTTCAACCGCTCATCGCTCACCGGCTACGCTGACCGGCTGTTAGCTGCCCGGTTCTAAGCTAACCGCCTGCTGGCTGACCGCTACTTAGCTTTGACTGACCATGAGCACCGCCGCCCAACCCGTCCCCACCGACACCGCCGGCAGCAAACTTCCGCCCTGCGTCCTCATCGCTGACGACCAGCCCCATATCCTCGACGCCCTCGAGCTCCTCCTCGAGCCTGAAGGCTACCGCATCGAGAAGGCCACCTCGCCTTACATGGTCCTCGATGCGCTCAAGTGCGGCACCTTCGACGCGCTGCTCCTCGATCTGAACTACACCCGCGACACTACTTCCGGCCGAGAAGGCCTCGACCTGCTCTCCGAGATCCGCTCCCGCGAAGCCCATCTCCCCGTCATCGTCATGACCGCCTGGGCCAACGTCGAACTGGCCGTCGAAGCCATGCACCGGGGCGCCAACGACTTCATTCAGAAGCCCTGGGATAACGCCCGCCTCCTCACCGTCCTGCATACGCAGATCGAGCTCAACAACGCCGTCCGCCGCGCTACCCGCCTCGAGGCTGAGAACCGCCTTCTTCGCGCGCAAAACCTCCCCGAGATGATCGCCACTGCGGCGGCCATGCAGCCCGTCCTCGCCACCATCACCCGCATCGGACCCTCGGATGCCAGCGTGCTGATCACCGGCGAACACGGGACGGGAAAAGAAGTCATCGCGCAGACGCTCCACGCCCTCTCGTCCCGCGCCTCGCGCTCGCTGGTCGCCGTCAACACCGGCGCCCTGCCCGAGGGCACCTTCGAGTCTGAGCTCTTCGGCCATGTCAAAGGCGCGTTCACTGACGCGCGCACCGAGCGCATCGGCCGCTTCGAGCTGGCCGAAGGCGGGACCCTCTTCCTCGACGAAATCGCCAACGTCCCTCCGCGCCAGCAGGCCAAGCTCCTCCGCGTTCTCGAAACCGGAGAGATGGAGCGAGTCGGCTCCTCAAAAACCCGCCGCGTGAACGTCCGCGTCATC
Source organism: uncultured Acidobacteriaceae bacterium (assembly GCA_963702295.1). Lineage (GTDB taxonomy): Bacteria > Acidobacteriota > Terriglobia > Terriglobales > Acidobacteriaceae > Palsa-343. The sequence continues at coordinate 26,221 of CAVPCE010000050.1, forward strand.
TCCGCGACGAACGCCGACCTGCACAAGGAAGTCGAAGAAGGCCGCTTCCGCGCCGACCTCCTCTTCCGCCTCAACACCGTCGAGATTCATCTGCCGCCACTCCGCGAACGCCGTGAGGACATCCCCGCGCTGGCTGCGCACTTCCTCGCTCGCTACTCGCAGCGCTACCGTAAGCCCGTCTCCGGGATCGATCCCGCCGCCATGGAGCTGATGCTCCACTATGCGTGGCCCGGCAACGTCCGTGAACTCGACCACACCGTCGAGCGCGCCGTCCTCATGTCCCGCGAAGACGTCATCGAGGTTTCCGACCTCGGCCTCTCCCCCGCCCGCGTCTCCACCCAGGCCCTAGAAGAGATGTCCCTCGAGTCCGTCGAGAGTATCCTCATCCGCAAAGCCCTCTCGCGCTGCAACGGCAACGTGAGCCAGGCGGCAGAAGCCCTCGGCCTCAGCCGGGGCGCGCTCTACCGGCGGATGGAAAAATATGGCATCTAGCGCAAGCCAACAGGACAAATCCAAAACGATCGTCTTCCCGAGTGCAGCGAAGGACCTTGCGTTCCTCCACTTCCGCAAGGGACTCTATGGCAAGAGAAGCTCCGGATTTCCCCGACCCGTCTTCGACGCCATCGCGCCAATCTCTGTGCCCTCAGTGGCCTGTGTGGTGAACGTGCCTGCACCCCGTACCCTGCACCCCGTGCCCTGACATGTCTCACCGTCCTCGATCGCGCAAGCCCACCCGCCAGAGCCTCTCCTTCGAGGTCCGCCTGCGCATCTTCTGCACCTTCACCGCGCTGGCTGTCATTGGACTCGCCGCCGCTCTCCTCGCTTTCCTCCACGTCTCTACCGGACCCCTGCTCGCCACCATCGCCATCCTTACGCTCGTCCTGCTCCTCGTCTATGCCGCCTTCATTGAAGAAGCGGTTCGTCCCATCCAGACTCTCGCCAACGTTGTCGCTGCCCTGCGCGAGGAGGACTACTCCTTCCGCGCCCGCGGAGCCTCCCGCGAAGACGCCCTCGGCCAGCTCTCCCTCGAAATCAATGCCCTCGCGGACACCCTGCAGGCTCAGCGCGTCGCATCGCTGGAAGCCGTCGCCCTCCTCCGTCGCGTCATTGCCGAAATGGACGCGCCCGTTCTAGCCTTCGATCAGGACACGCGCCTCCGCCTCCTCAACCCTGCCGCCGAGCGCGTCTTCCGCCTCGAGCCGGCAAAGGATCTCGGCAAGACCGCCGGCGAGCTGACTCTCGCCAACCTCCTCGGCGAGATCACCGAAGCGCCCACCGAAACCATCATTCAGCTCGAAACCCCTACGCCCGGTACACGTCCAGGCCCCGAACAATCCGCCCGCTGGATGATCCGCCGCGGCACCTTCCGCCAGCGCGGCGTCCCTCACACCCTGGTCGTCCTCTCCGACGTCAGCGCCGCTCTGCGCGAAGAAGAGCGACTCGCCTGGCGCCGCCTCATCCGCGTCATTGGTCACGAAATCTCCAACTCTCTCACGCCCATCAAGTCCATCGCCGGCAGCCTGCGATCGCGCATCCTGCCCAAAGCCGCCAATGGCTCCGAGCCGCATACTGGATCAGCGACCGTTTCCTCGGACCCATTCGCGGTTCCTCTCCAACCCCCAAAGCAAAGTCCGCCCCAGGCGGCCAGCTTGCCGCCTGAGGCGGCCAGTCCCCTGGCGCCCGCGATTGCGGTGCTGCAGCGGGACCTGCAGCGCGGACTTTCCGTCATCGAAAATCGCGCTGAGTCCCTCAACCGATTCGTGCAGGCTTACCGCCAGCTCGCGCAACTCCCCGCGCCGGTCGTCAAACGCGTTCCGCTCGTGCCCTTACTCGAGCGAGTCATCAGCCTCGAAATTCGCCTCGACGTCCGCTTCCTCGGCGCGCCTGACGTCGATCTCCTCGCGGACCCCGACCAGATCGAGCAGCTCCTCATCAACCTCGTCCGCAACGCCGTCGAAGCGGCCACCATCTGCCTCGACGAAGACCGCGCTCCCACCCAACTCGCCGACAACGATCGCCTGATCCCCACCGAAGCCGCAGACAACACTGCGAAAGTTGCCATCCCGAGCGAAGCCGAAGGATCTGCATTTTCCCGGCGGACCGCACCAGAAAAATGCCTCCCCGAAGTCACCGTCCGCGCCGTCGAGGAAGGCGATCTGGTGTGCATCGCCATCGACGACAACGGACCCGGCCTCGCCAACCCCGACAACCTCTTCGTACCGCTCTACACGACAAAGAAGTCCGGCACCGGCGTCGGGCTCGCGTTAGCCCGCCAGATCGTCGAAGCCCACGGCGGCTCCATCGATCTCCGCAACCGCCAGGGCACCCAGGGCTGCCGCGCCGAAGTTCGCCTGCCCATCGCCGAACGCATGTGAAAAATGGTCACCGAGGCCATCGCAGAGCGCCGCACAACGCCGAAGGCACCGGCATCTGGCTCATAGTGCACGAGCCCGCGGACCTCCTCGCCTCCCTACCTTAGCGGAAATCAGATTGGCCAACTGACTCAGCACAGCGACATCTATCCGCTGTACTCTGCTCTACTTCGGTCCCAGCAGCCCCTTCAGCACGCTGCCTGCGCTCTTCTTCTGACCAGGCTGATTTCCCCCCAGTCCGCCCTTCAGCATCTTTGACAGATTTGCCTGGATCACCGGATTCGCCGTCGTCCCCGTAATCGTCAGCGGTACGCCGCTGCTCACCGCCGAGTGCAATAATCCACCCGCGATCCCGCCCAGAGCCGTCGCCGCCGAGCTCGCCATCGAAGCCGCGCCGCCCTTCAGCGTCGCTGTCAGCTCGAAATTCAGAGCCCCGGCCGCCGTCACGGTTCCCTGGCCCGTCGCCGTTCCCATCACCGGCACGTCCGCATCGATGTTAGTCAGCGCCGTCTGCGGTACGGTTGAATCCACATTCGCCTTCAGCGTTTGAATCGCCGTCGTGTTCCCTGACACACCTGGAATCTTCAGCCCACCGATTTTCTGTGCCAGATCGAACCCCTGAAGCTGCGTGTTCTCCACGTCCACCGGACCCTTGATCTCCGGAGCCTTGGTCGTTCCTGTGATCGCAAACTGAGCGCTCAGCGTTCCGCCTTTCAACTGCGATCCGCTCGGCAGCCGAATTCCCACCGCCGGCAGCAGATTCTCCACCGCATCCACCGGCATGTTCGGAGCCGACACCTGCATCTTCAGCGTTGTCTCATCGGCTGCCGTCTGGAACGTCCCCGTTACGTGGGCCGCCGCCGCGCCTGCATGCACAGCGATGTCCTTCACCGTTCCCGTCTGCGCCTGCAGAGCATAGTCAACGGCATAGTCCACATTGACCGGCTGTGCCGCCGGCGTTCCTCCCCGCGACAGCAGCAGATGCGTCGCCGTGATCTTCCCCGTGCTGCTCATGGTCCGTCCATCGGACTGCAGCTGCGCCGACACATCGGCCACCATCCCGACGCCCTCGCTCGCCGGCAGCACACCCGCCGCCACGGGATCGAAACCCTGCACCGACAGGCTTGCCTGCAGCGGCGTCGCCTCCGCGTTTTGCTGGTTCAGGGGACCGGCCGTTCCCTTGAGCGACAGAGATCCTTTCGCTGGCAGTTTTGCCGACAGCGTAAACGGCATCGCCTGGGTCAGCCCCACATTCTCCACCGCTACGTTCACATCGCTGTAGGTGAACGGGTTCCCGGTCGCGGGCACTGACGAAACCACGACGCTCCCGTTGCTGATTTCAAACTTTCCCACCGTGACCTGCGGTGCGCTGCTTCCGCTCGATCCGCCGCCTGATCCCGCCGCGCGCGTCAGACTCGAAAAATTCCATGTCCCGTTCTTTCCCGAGATCAGCTGCACCTGTGGTGACTCCGCCACAAACTTCGTCACCATCACCTGATGGTGAAAGAGAAATGCTCCCTCCTCCACGCCAATCCGCAGTGATTTCGCCTGCAGAAACGGACTGCTGCTGAAAGCCGGATCGTCTGCAATCGCCACGTTCTCCGCCACCAGGCTGCCCGACCACAGAGAGAAGCTCAAATGTCCGAGCGTCACCTTCCGCCCCAGCGCGCTCGACAACTGGTTCTCCAGTGTCGGCCGAAACGCATCCGCATTCACAAACAGCGGCACGATCAACATGGCTGCTGCCAGGAGGACCACCACCGCCAGCACTACTCGAACCCAGCGCTTCTTCATCTGTTCTCTCCCGTTACCGTAACCCCAGTTGGATGCGTGCTCCGCCGCCCGCCACTCACCCCGCCTCGCGAGAAGATCTCGTGTCGGGTCGCAAGGCCGCTCTGCTTCCGGAACAACCGTACCAGACCCGCCCCAGGCTCATCACCCGTTCGTGGGAGGTGGTCTTCGCAGCCTTCGCAACCCCTTCTGGTACACTTTAGCTACGCTCAGTTGTTTGGTTGTGAGCCGTTCTCGCCTTCATCCGCAAGACCGTCCTCCCGTAATTCCTCCAGCCCTCTCAGCGTGATGGCCCCAAAGAAGTCACAAGTGTGTGACCGGGCCAGGCTGCAGCGCCCCGGCGATTCAAGTCCGGCGCATCCCAGCCGAAACGTAGAGTGTAGGTCAAAATCTCGATCGGCGTTTTTCAGGCGCCCCGGATTCCTGCATACAATCGAAGATTTCCCCGCGCGTTCAAAAGAACGCCCCGGGAAGAAAGCATCTCCGGCCGCCCGCGTCGTTAGAACCGGCGCTGGATCCCTGGATGAACATAAGCGATCCGTGCGATCGCTCCCAGAGGGATTCACAGCGAGCCCGAGTACAGGAACACATTGAACACCTTTTCTGAAATCCCCCTTTCGGCCGCCCTGCAGCAGCAGATTGCCGCCGCCAATTTCATCACTCCCACTCCGGTCCAGGCACAGGCGATTCCGCCCGCGCTCGATGGCCACGACGTTCTCGCCACCGCGCAAACCGGCACCGGCAAGACCCTCAGCTTCCTCATCCCGCTCATCGAGCGCATGCCTCCTCCTGGCTCGAAGACCACGAAAGGCGCCTGCGCCCTCGTTCTCCTGCCCACGCGCGAGCTCGCGATGCAGGTCCTCGAGGCTTACCGTCACCTTACCGGCAGCCGCGGCACGGCGGCCCTCGTCTGCGGCGGCCTGAATCGAAGGCCCCCAGCTCGATGCCATCCGTCGCGGCGCGCGCCTCATCGTCGCCACTCCCGGCCGCCTCGAGGACTACCTCCAGCGCAAGCTCGTCAACCTCGGCGGCATCCGCATGCTGGTCCTCGACGAAGTGGATCGCATGCTCGACATGGGTTTCAAGCCCAGACATCCGGCGCATTGTCGCTGCGATTCCGGCCGAGCGCCAGACCCTCTGCTACTCTGCGACGCTCAGCAATGAGATCCGCGAAGTCTTCTCGCGACTATCTCCGCAACCCGGTCCGCATTGAAATCGGCTCTGTCCTGAAGCCCTCGCCTAACGTCGAACTCCAGACTTTCGAAGTCACGACGGATAAAAAGCAGGAACTCCTCGAGCATCTGCTCGGCGCCCACGAAGGCAGCTTCCTCGTCTTCGTCCGCACCAAGCATGGAGCCGATCGCGTCGCCCGCCGCCTCAAGCGTGCCGGCCACGAGGCCATCCAGATCCACGGCGACCGCTCGCAGTCCCAGCGCAACGCGGCCCTGCGCAGCTTTGCTCAGGGACATCACCGCGTCCTCGTCGCCACCGACGTCGCCGCCCGCGGCATCGATGTCGCCGACGTCGCCCACGTGGTCAACTACGACATGCCAAAAGAAGCCGAGGACTACGTCCACCGCGTAGGCCGCACCGGACGCGCCTCTGCCCGCGGCATGGCCTCCACCTTCGCCGCGCCTGATGAAGCGAACGATCTCCGCAAAATCGAGCGCAAGCTCGCAATCAAGCCGCGCATATTCCGCGTTCGCAGCAAAACCGCAGTCCTCGCCCACGCGTAAACAGAGAACGTCATCCTGAGCGAAGCGCCGGGTAAGATCCGTCCAGCGGTGAACACCGCTACCCGGCGCGCAATCGAACGGACCCGCGTAGCAGAACGAAAAGTCCATACCAAAAAGACTCTCGCCGAAGGAATCGATCGCAAATCGGCCGACCAAACTCCCCCGCGTTGCGAGGAAGCTCTTCCTGACGGAAGCGATCTACACCGCCCCGGACCTCCCTATCCCCTCTTCAAATTCGTCCGCAGCGTCAGCACCCATCCTCATTGCACTTCTCGCGGCAAGCCCACCGCACCGGCACTCGCATCCCCTTCACCTGAAGTGCTGCCCGCAGCCGCAGCCCCTGCCACTCGGTCCCCGCCGGCAGTACCAGCTGTGCCTGCCTGATCTTCCCCGGCAGCGGATATCCCGCATCCAGCCCTCCCTCCGCCAGCACCGTCCCATCCTCCCGCGTTACCGCCAGACGCAGATTGCCAGGAACCCCCGGCGATCCCGTCATTCGCCAGCCCCACAATCAGCCCGCACCGCGTCCCGTCGCTGTAGCTCCATACAAATGACGGCCGTACCCGATACCCTATCCGCCGCGCGATTCGAGCAAATGCCTCGGGATACGCCTCCTGATACCGCCGCAAATTCCACGCCCCAATTGCGTGAAAATTCCACAGCGACCAGTAACTTACCCCAACATCCATCACGTGCTGGATCATGTTTTCCGCCGGCGCCACGCCGTCCCCCTCCCGCCGCCCCGGAGCCCGCGCCGGAATTCCCTGCTCCAGCACCGCAGCCGCCCACGCAGGACGATTGCTCAGCGCCTCGATCTGCTCGTTCTCAATAAAGATGGTGTCCGATCGCATCCACTCATGCGCCCGCACGCTCCGATCCAGCACCTCCGAGTTCCCCACCCGGCTGAAGTCCGGCTGCGTATTCGTCACCAGCGGCGTCTTCTTAAACGCTGACATTTGCGTCTCCAGCATCGACACCCAGGTCCGCTCCGCCGTCGCATAGTCCGGAAACGGATTGTTGGCGAACGGCCACGTGTGCCCCTCGCCCCAGAACCCGTACAAAAACGTGTCCATGAACTCCACGTCGGGATGGCCGTCAAACTCCGCTGCCAGCGCCTCCACCAGCCCCCGAAACGCCGTCTGAAACCGCGGATCGTCGAACCGCGGCATTGCCTTCGACCATGGATTGTCCAGATACCGCCGCGCCTCTCTCTGCTCGCTCTCATCCTTCAGCACCAGCGGAACAAAAGGCACAGTGTTGAGCACAAAATCGGGCAGTGCCGGCGCATGTGTGTAATCCGGCGCCACCAGCTGCACCCGAAACCCCACCCGCTTCCCGCTCGACTTCGCCAGCGCGAACACCTGCTTCAGATACTCCGGCAGCACCAGCTTCCCAGGCTGTGGCTGCACCTCGCGCCATGTGGGACGCACATACAGCTTCTCCCCCAGCGGAAACGCCACCAAGTCCTCAATAGCCTTCTCCACAGTCGCCGCACCCTGCGTATCGACGGACCGCCCATCCGGCGTCTGAATCTCCTCCGTCCCCTTGTCCGCGGTGATGTAGGTGACCAGCCCCTTGCCGTAGTTGGGCACCACATCGTCCGAGGGCATGGTCGCCATCACCACGTCGTCGCTCGGAATCACCGCGTCCGGCGGATACTGCGGAAACGGCCCCTGGTTCAGCCGATCCGCCACGGTCGGCCCCAGCCCAAAGTCGTATCCACCCCAGTTGTGCGCAGGAACAAAACCTTCACCCTGCGCAGCCTGCTCCGTGACCGCCCTCTGCGCCAGGATCGCCCCAGCCGCCAAACCACCCTTCAAAAACACCCGACGCCGCATCGCACACCCCTTCCCTTAATGACGCACCATCGTAATCATTCGAAACCGTCCAATGCAATTCGAAAGTTAAGACTGATTTGGGAAGTCGAGATCAGCACCTGAAGCTGCGCCGCGGGCTCAAGGGCTCGCGAGCACCGTCGCCGAACCCTGACCAGCGCGAGTCTCTTTAGGCTCAACAAAGCTCTGTCATCCTGAGCGAGCCTTCCGAATTTGTTGCGCCGGTCTTTGGCGCAACAATCAAATCAGCCGCGAGTCGAATGGACCTGCATCTCGAATTTAATCGGCAGATCCTTTCGAGGGATATGACCATCGATCTGTAGACCCACCACCAGCGGCGCACGCTGCGTGCAATTCGCGTAGCGGATACAAACCCCCACCGGTACACTCGTTGAATCTCCCACCCCGGTTGTCGAGAGGACGTGCGATGATGGCGGGCCAGTTGGAAAAATGGTCGTGGATCGCCGGGATCGTCAGCGCCGTCTTCGGCATCCTCGCCTACTGGAAAATGGTCTCGTCGAAGGACGGCTCGCGCACCTCGCAAAGCGCCGGGGCAGGAAGCACGCAGATCGGCAACAACTCAGGAACCATCATCATCGGGCAGACAGGCGCGCCCCTCCCTCCCGCGGCCCCAGTCGACATCCAGGGAAAATGGAAAGATGAGCAGGCGGAAGAGATCGTACAAACTAAACTCTTTGCGGCGGACTGGAGTCACCCAGAATTTGAGGTTCCACTCAACCACGACCTGATCTGCGCAAGCGATCTCATCTACAAGGATCACCAGTCAAAAGTTCTGGCTTTCAAAACAACCCCCGAGGACTTTGACTGCCACGCATGTGCGCCCTGGCTGAGCTTTTTCGAGTTCGAAAAAGTCAGTCATGGCTGGAGCCTGACCAACTCCGAAATCGCCGTCCTTCAAAGGGGATCCTGGGGAGACTTCCCTGCCGAATGGATCAGCGTCCGGGTCATCAGCGACCACATCTACGGCGTATTTCTGACCAGCGGCTACACCGCTCAGGGATTCACCACGCAGGGCGTGACGCTCTATGCCCGTATCGGCGACTCCTTCCGCGAGATTCTCAGTCTGAGTACCAGTGAAGATGATCCTCCGGAGTTTGGTGGAGGCGGATGGTCCAGCACCATCGAGATTCGCCCGGCTGCCGCCGGTCTCTATGACGTCGTCGTTCATCGCAAAGGCAAAACAGGCCCAGAGGACCTTCGCTGGGTCGAGGGTCCCGGCGAATGCAAAGAGGACGTCGCCGGAGACGATGACCGCATACGCCCTCTCGACGTCTTCAAATTCGACGGCAGACGGTATGTGCGAAGCAATCTTTTTCTGTAACTGATTGGGGCGGAACCACCCGCGCGACAGGCTGCAACCTGCAACCTGAAACCTCGCCTCTGTGGTTATCCCCATTTCCGCCGAACTGGCTATGGCTCCGCGCCCCGTTCGGCCCCACACTGATCCGCAGTACCCCGTCCCCAGCGGGTGACTCATCCTGCTCGACGCCTCGGGCGATCGGCTGGGTCACCCCATGGGTACCCCATTCCTTGTCGCGCTCTTTGCGACAGGGTGGGCGGAGCACACGCCTCCATGCCGGAACAACACAGGAACCTGCCCACCTACGGCCTCCTCGTCTTGGCCGCCGCCGCCATCGTCCTTGGCCTCCTGGGACTCGTCTGGTCTGACTTCGCCGTCTCCTGGCAGCACGTTGGCCCCGATGTCCCCCACCGCATCGCCGTTGCCCGCCTCACCGCCGTCGTTGAACTGGGTTGCGGTCTTGGCCTCCTGTGGCGGCGCACCGCTCGCGCCGCCGCCCTTTTGCTCACCGCACTCTTTGCAGTCTTCGTCCTGCTTTGGATCCCCCCTGTCGTCGCTCACCCCGCTGTCTACGACAGCTGGGGCAATGTCTTCGAGGAACTCTCTCTGGTCATCGGAGGTCTGGTGGCCTTCAGCACTTTCTCACCGGCCGGCTCCGTATGGTTTCGCCACCGTCGCACCTTCGCGCGGCTCTACGGCATCTGCCCCATCTCCTTCGGAACCGACCATCTCGTCTATCTCGCTGGAGCCGCCACCTGGGTTCCTCGCTGGATCCCGCCCAGCCAGAAGTTCTGGATCGTGGCCACCGCTATCTTCTTCTTCATGGCCGCCGCCGCGATTCTCTCCGGCATCCTCGCCGGACTCGCCGCCCGCCTGCTTACCGTCATGATCCTTCTCTTTGGAGCCCTGATCTGGGCGCCCAAACTCGCCGCCGCGCCCCACGTGCACATGGTCTGGTCCGGCAACGCCATTAACTTCGCACTGGCCGCCGCCGCCTGGGTCGTCTCCGATGCTCTCTGCGAACCGTCTGTCTCCCGTTCCATGAGCCAACCCGCTCGTCCCATGGCCATCCTGCAGCGCATCGACGAACGCCGAAAGACGGCCGTGTGAAACAGATTGGCATCCGAGCGACCGCACCACCATAACCCGCAACCTGTAACCTCTAAACCTGATGGAAATCCTGCCCCTGCAGCCCTCCTTTGCCCGCGCCTTCGCTCAGGACTGGATCGAGGCCTGGAATACCCACGACCTCGAGCGGATCCTTGCCCACTACGACGACGCCGTTCTCCTCACCTCGCCCGTCGCCCGCCGATTCCTGAACGGCGGCGACACGATCCACGGCAAAGCCGCTCTGCGCGACTACTTCCGCCAGGGCCTCCAGGCCTACCCTGACCTTCGTTTCGATTTTCTTGACGTGCTCTGGGGTATTGAGACGGTCGTCGTCCGCTACATCAACAGCGTTCGCGGCGGCCCCTCCGCCGAAGTTATGCTCTTCAACGCAGTAGGAAAAGTCACCCGAGTCTGGGCGAATTACGACCAGTAATTCATGCGAAAAATGGAGATTTAAAAGTTCGAACGCGGGACCCATGCCGAGGCGCCAAACCTGTCTTTCGGCATAGCACCGGGGGCGGTCCAACTCGCTGTCCGCTGCCTTCAGGCCTCGTACCCGCCCGGATTCGTCGCGAAAAAGCGCAGCTGCGCCTGCAAACGGTCCAGCTTGTCCTGCAGCAGCGACACTTCCTCGCGCGACAGCACCAGCGTTCCGCGGCGGCTCTCAATGTCGTCGTAGGTCGCTTGAGCCTTCTCCACAAGCCCCGCAATGCTGGCCGCACTGTCCCGAAGGGTCAGTCCCCCGAGCATTTCCGCCGCCAGTAAAGCGTCGGACACGATTGCCTCGAAGGTGAGACGCCGCATATCACCATAGGGATTGGGCATTGCAAGGCACTCCGTAGCCATCCAGCCTCCGTGTTGCGGTTTTTTCCGCGTTCCTGGCCCGTCTTCGTTGTCTGTGACTCTGACCTGTGATCTTTGGAGTCTGGCAGCGCCGCCCAGGGCCGGTCGGTGATAAGCATCACCAGTCGTCAGATCCCCGCACTATAGGGCCGAAAGGCGAATCCGGCACAGCCAGACGGAGCCAAAGCCGATTGCTTCGATCAGTTACCCTTGTATCCATGAAAGTGGCACTCCTCGGATTCGGAACCGTCGGCAGCTCCGTTGCCCGGATCCTGTGCGATCTCCAGCCCCCGGCCTCGAACTCGCCGTTATCTTCAACCGGGGCGTCGCCCGCAAAAAGGTCGACTGGGTTCCCTCCTCCGCCCTCTGGACCGAGCACTTTGACGACGTCCTCGACTCCGGCGCCAATGTCATCGTTGAGCTGGTTGGGGGCCTCGAGCCGGCCGGAACCTGGGTTCGCCGCGCGCTGGAAGCCGGCAAGTCCGTCGTCACCGGCAACAAAAAGCTCATCGCCCGCGACGGCATCGACCTCGATCGCCTCGCCCGCTCCCGGGGCGGCCATCTTCTTTACGGAGCCGCCGTTGCCGGAGGCATTCCCGTCATCCCCGGACTCACCCAGGGATTCGCCGGCGACCGCATCACCCGCATCGAAGGCATCCTCAACGGCACCTGCAACTACATCCTCAGCCGCATGGAATCCGGAGACGCCTTCAACGATGTTTTGAAAGACGCGCAGCGGCTTGGCTACGCTGAAGCCGATCCCAGCGAGGACGTCGATGGCTACGACGCGCGCGCCAAGCTGGTCATTCTCTCCCGCATCGCGCTTCGCTCCGGCCTCGACGTGGACTCGGTCGCCTGTCGCTCCATCACCGAGGTCGATGCCATCGACCTCAAGTACGCGCGCGATCTCGGCTGCACCATTCGCCAGATTTCCAGAGCTGAGCTGCGTCCTGACGGCGTCGCCGCTGGTGTTGGACCCATGCTGGTTCCACTCCGTTCGCCGCTCGCCTGGTCGCGCGGCACCGAGAACATGGTCCTCGTCTCCGGCCAATATGGAGGCGACGTCGTCTTCTCCGGTCACGGAGCCGGCGGCAATCCCACTGCAGTTGCCGTAGTCTCTGACCTCATCTCACTCGCGCACGGCTCGCGTCCCGTCGATCTGCCCAGCCGCGCCGTTGCTGTCAGCGGCGAATTCGAAGTGCGTCACTACATCCGCTTCATCGTTGAAGATCGTCCCGGCATCGTCGCCGAAATCGCCGGTGCACTCGCCGCTGAGCACATCAACATCGATGCCCTCTTTCAGCGGCCCGGCTTCCAGAAAGGCAGCCTGCCTTTTGTCGTCACCGTCGAGCCCTGCGCCGCATCCGCGCTGCGTCGCGCTCTGAATCGCATCGCGCACGCAGGCTGGCTTACGCAGCCGCCACTCGATATGCCGATGCTGGGCGAGTAAGGACGCCGATGTTCGCCACCGTCATCGCCGCCATTACCACTCTGCTGACGCTCGCCGGTCTTGCCTACTATCTCCTCGCATTGTGGAGCGCCCGCAGCTTCCTTCGCCGCCCGCGTTTCCCTTCCGGATTCGCGCCGCCCGTCAGCATTCTCAAGCCGCTTCACGGCGCCGGCCCCGGCATGCTGGAAGCCTTTGCCAGCCATTGCCGCCAGAATTATCCGGCCGACTTTGAGATCCTCTTCGGCGTCTCCACGCTCGATGACTCTGCAGTACCTCTCGTTCATCAGCTCCAGGCAGACTTCCCGGAGCGCAGCATCCGGCTGGTCGCCACGCCCGAAGTCCTCGGTCTGAACGGCAAGGCCAACAATGTGGCCCAGCTTGTGCCGCACGCCCGCTACGAGCACCTGGTCATCGACGACGCCGACATCCACGTCGGCCCGCAGTATCTGTCGCGCATCCTGGAGCCCTTTGGCCCCCTCGAAGGCCAGCCGCCTGCGGGCCTCGTCACTGCCCTGTATCGCGGTCGCACCCACGGCTCGCTCGGTTCAAAGCTAGAAGCGCTGGGGATCTCGACCGACTTCGCTCCCGGAGTCCTCACCGCGTGCTTTCTCGATAAGAGACTCCGCTTCGGCCTGGGCTCCACGCTGGCTGTCACCCGCTTCGCTCTCGATGCCATCGGGGGCTTTGCACCAATCTCCGAATATCTCGCCGATGACTATCAGCTCGGCGCGCGCATTGCGCACGCCGGTTTTCGCGTGGAGCTGGCCAACGAAGTTGTGGAAACGGAAGTTCCCGCGTGGAGCTTTCCCGGCTTCTTGGAGCATCAGCTGCGCTGGGCCCGCGGCATGCGCGACTCCCGCCGTGCCGGTTATCTTGGACTGCTGTTTTCCTATGGGCTGGCGTGGGCTTTCCTCGACCTCATCGCCTCCGGGGCCAGCGTGACGGCCTTCGCGCTCTTCAGCCTCGCGCTGCTGGTCCGGGTCTCGCTGGCGCTGGGCATCGGTGTTGGCATCCTCGGCGATCGCCAGGTTTTGCGCGATCTCTGGCTGATCCTGCCCCGCGACCTCATCGCACTCGCCCTCTGGGCGTGGAGCTACGCCGGCGATACAGTCAGCTGGGGCAATGAACGCCTGGTGCTGCGCAAGGGGAAGATTGTCGCGCGAGCCGAGGTTCCGGTACCGCCGGTTTCAGTGACGGCTGCTGAGAAAAGGCTCGGCTCTCAATGACCCGACGGTGGCACGTACTCCTTCGGCAGCGCCGCGCCCTCACCAAAGAAGAACTGATCCATCTGCTCGACAAGAAATTCCTGCGCCTGCGGAGTCCATGGCTGCAGACGATACTCATTCAGCAGCATCTTTTGCCGCTCAATCCACTCCTGCCAGGCCTTCTTCGAAACGTTGTTGTAGACCTTGTTGCCAAAGTCGCTGTCGAAAGGCGGCTCATCCAGCCCCTCGAGCTCCTGCTTATTGCGTGCGCAAAATACCATGTGCGGCATAATCGTCGGTCTCTCCACGATATTGTAACGGTTGGTTCCCCATCGCCGGCTAAAGGGCCTTCCGGGCAACCCCATGAATCCTTTCAGGACTCGCATAGAACAAGCTCTTATTCCGTCTCTCCGCGCTGGCCAATCTTCGGCGGGAGACGATATAAACAATTTCTGCCGATGTTCATGCAAAACGATCCGCTGCGCCTTTCAGCGAAAGCTCTTCAATGAAAAGAAAGTTCGAACTCTTCTTCGCTCTTCCTCTCCTCTTCTCCACCGCGTTCCCGGCCTTCCCACGTCCGGCGCGGGCCCAGTCTGCCGAGGAGATCGTGCGCAAAGTCGTCGGCAATGAACTTTACGCGGATTCCAACGACCACACCCGCTGGATGTATAAAGATGCGTACAAATCCCCCGACAAAGACCTGGTCAAGCTGGTGATCGAGACGCCGCAGGGCAATCTCTCCACGGTCATCGAAGACCATGGGCGCCCCCCTGGTGCTGAGCAACACCAGGCCGATCAGGATCGCATCCATCGCATGGTGAGCGATCCCTCCTTCCGCACGCAGCAAAAGAAGAATGAGCAGCATGATGGTCAGCAGGCGCGGGACATGCTCAAAATGCTCCCGGACGCCTTTGTCTGGACCATCGTTAGCCGGAATGACGGCAGCGTCACCTTATCTTTCCATCCCAATCCGAACTTCACTCCGGGCACTATGAACGCGAAGGTTCTCGCCGCCATGTCAGGAACCATGACCGTCGATGAGAAGGCCATGCGCCTGCGGGCTCTGCACGGCCATCTCGACAATCCCGTGGATTTTGCCTGGGGGCTGCTGGGCCACCTCAATGCCGGCGGCACTTTTCACATCGACCGTGCCGACGTCGGCGATGGCAGCTGGCAGATCACCGGGATGCACGTCCACATCTCAGGCCATGCCTTGTTCTTCAAAACCATCGGCGATCAGGAAGACGAAGTCACCAGCGACTATCACCACGTTCCTGACACTGTGAATATTGACAAGGCTGCAGAGATGCTGCAGGACGGGCAGGTCGCCCGCGAACTCGGCGTGGGCAGCGCACACCGGATCATAAAGCAGTTTCTGCGTATACCTAATGCACGTGGAGCCGCCAGGCGGTATAGCTGGCAATTTCGTGCGCCAGGCGCTGAATCCGCTGCTGCCAGGGAATGCTGCGTCCCACCGGTCGTGGCGAAGTATAGACATCCAGGCCATCGTGCTCGCAGATGGCGTGAATGCGAAACAGGTGGGTTCCATCGCTCACCACGTCGATGGTGCGAAAGCCGTTCTTCCTGGCAATTGCCGCCAGGCGCTCCGCCGACTCCTCGGTGTTCTCGCTCAGCGTCTCAGCGATGATGGCATTGTCCGGCACGCCGTGCGCGATCAGGTAATCGTGGCCCACGCCGCCTTCCGAATGCCGATCGGTGGGATCGCCGCCGCCCAGGGTGATGATGATGGGCGCCAGGCCCCGCTGGTAGAGTTCCAGCGCATGCGCCAGTCGGGCGCGCAGCACCGGCGAGGGGCGGCCGTCGTACTCCGCGGCGCCGAACACCGCAATTGCGTCCGCGGGCCTCGCTTCATCCCGGTGGGCGTACGCCTGGATCCGTCCGATCCACCCACAGAATCCACAGCACAACGCCCGCCGCCAAAATGCCCGTCGTGGAAAGCCACAGGCGCCGCCGCGATCCCGCAGCCAGCCGCAGCGGGAACGTCCGCGATATTCGCAAATTGTCATCCGGAAGAATCATCGTGACTGCAGTGCGAGCGCAATGGCGTGCGTCGGGATCGCTCCTTCCCGCAGAATCTGCCAGCTCCCGTCCGGCCCGGACGAGATCCACAATCGTCGTGGCCACGCTGCGCCCCGTCGGACCGCCATCCACAATCACCGGAATGCGATCGCCGATCTGGTCTCTGACGCAGGCCGCATAAGTGCACTCCGGCAGGCCTGCCAGGTTCGCCGAGGTCGCGGTAATCGGCAGCCCCAGCGCGGACACCACCGCTCGTGGGATAGCCGCATCGGGAATCCGAAGCGCGACGTTGCCGGTATTAGCGGTGCTGCGCAGCGGCAGTCGCGAGCTGGCTTTCACAATCACCGTCAGCGGCCCGGGCCAGAAGCGTTCTGCCAACAGATCGAAACACACACTGATCTCCCGCACCAGCTGGTACGCCTGGGCCAGGTTCGCGATCAGCAAAGAAAGCGGCTTGTGCTTCAGCCGCGACTTGATCTCGTAGATCTTCTCCACCGCGCGCAGGTCGACAGGGTCCACCGCCAGCCCATAGAACGTGTCCGTGGGCATACCCACGACTTTGCCGTCGCGGATGCAGGACGCAATGTACTCGATCCGGTCCGGCTCGGGCTCGTCCGGATGCACGCGCAGAATCTCTGCAGCCAAGGCCTCTCCTGTTGAGGAACATCGCGGCGCACTTTGGTATTGGATGAAAGCCGTGTGAGCCCATCAGGCTCGCTGGCGGGTTAGAATCCACCCATGCCGACGGCTTCGGAGCGCTCGCGCCTCATCAGCATTGTACAGAGTCGCCAGAACGCTCGTGTCCGCGAATTGCGCGCCGCCTTCGCCCGCTCCGGCCGCGATCCAGCCGAGGCCATCGCCCTTGAGGGTGAACACCTGCTGGCCGAGGCCCTGCGCAGCGGCGTCCGCCTGCGCACCGTCTTCGTCCGGCACGATCCCCAGCGCCACGAAGTGCGCCTCCGCCTCCTCGATCGGCTGCGGATTCCCCTGCCGTGCCCATCGTCGAGCTGACCCCGCCCGTCTTTGACAGTGCCGTCGAAACCGAGTCGCCCCAGGGGATTGCCGCCCTGGCCGATCCGCCACGCTTCCTCCTCGAGGATCTCTTCCGCCAGCCTGCGCCTCTGATCGTGATCGCCGCTGGCCTTCAGGATCCCGGCAACTTTGGCACGCTGATCCGGTCGGCCGAAGCCTTTGGGGCCGGTGGCGTCCTGGCTCTGCCTGGCACCGTCTGCGTCTGGAATGCCAAGGTCCTTCGCGCGACCGCCGGCTCCGCCTTCCGCGTACCGGTGGTGGTGGATAAGCGGGCTCCGGCCTTCGCTGCCCTTGCACAGCGTCGCATCCCGGTCTACGCAGCAGTGCCAGGCTCCTCGGCAGCGGAGGCGCTGCCCTGTTCGCAGGTGGACTGGACCCGCCCCGCCGCCATGATCATCGGCAACGAAGGCAGCGGGCTCTCGCAGGACCTGTTCGACCGCGCCGATCATTTCGTCTCCATCCCTACTCCCGGCCCCGTCGAATCCCTCAACGCTGCCGTCGCCGCGTCGGTCCTCCTTTATGAAGCGGCCCGGCAACGCAGCCTCTGAGCCTGCTTTTGATGAAGGGATGCCTGGCGAAGCGCTGCCTCAGGTGACCTTGATAGAGCGCGGATTAAATTGGCGGTCATTAACTTTAAGTAACACTGATAACTCATCAGGCAACCCACCCTCCCTTCTGACGACCCTAAGCTCATCAGGTCCCTGAAGGGGGATTCTCTTATGTCTCACTCCGTCACACCCATGGCCATTGCCCTGGTTTCCGCTCTGTTTGCCGCAGGGCCTGCCTTCACCCAAACCGCCTCTTCCGATGCAACAAAAGCAGCCACCACCTCCCCCGCCGCCGATATCTATGTCCAGACGCAACACGGCGTCAATGTCTATAACGCGAGTTCCACCGGACAACTTACGCTGGTGAAGGGCTCCCCCTTCTATGACGCAGGGCAGATGGAAGGCATCAACGGTGGCTATCTCATCAGCGTCGGTACGGATTACCTGCACTCATATCGCACCGAGTCCGATGGAGCCGTAGGCACGCAGGCCGCTCAGATCGATACCCAGAAATACGCCGGTTACCAATGCGGAACAACATCGGGTCCTTCGCTCCTGGATCATACGGGGCAATATTTTGTCGTGGGACTCGCCGGCACGACCTCCAACGATTGCAGTTCGTTGCAGACGTTTAAAGTCGCTTCCAATGGAGAGTTCACGTTCCTGGGCGATTGGGTGAGCACCCTAAGTGTTCACTCCTCGGCTTACCAGGTGAACCTCACAACCTTCAGCAGCAACGATTTGTTTGCCTATGGCGTACAGGGGCAGCAGGAGGCGACGGTATTCCTGGCCTACAAACGCGCTTCCGCAGGCGATCTGGTGGTCGACGGAAGCTTCACTGAAAAGGATCCCACCCCCGATCCTTCCACCTCCGCAGGTCCTTACGCGCCATGGCTCGTCGCCGCCGATAATGCCAGTCACCTGGCAGTCGTCATGAACCAGCCGTTTGGGTCAAACTACTGCAGCAATTTCCAGCTGGCAAGCTACACCATTAATGACCAAACCGGCGCCATTCAATCCACGAACACCTACAAGAACATGCCGGTTCTGCAGATTTATGCCGATGCCATCGCTATGAACTGGTCCGGTAACCTGCTTGCCGTTGGCGGCAGTCCCGGACTGCAGATCTTCCATTTCAACGGCGCAGCTCCGGCGACAGCCTTCGGCGGTGTGCTCCTGCCGAAGACCTATATAGACCAGGTGGCGTTCGATAAGAACAATCACCTCTATGCCCTCAGCTACGAGTCCGGCCAGTTATATGTCTACACCGTCACCTCGACCGGAATCACTCCCGCGCCCGGGTCGCCCTACACCATCTCAAAACCCTACGGCTGGAATGCCCTGATCGTCGTCCCGAAATAGCCGCTATCCGCGCCCTGGGGCATCCGGGGAGAACTTCCCTGGCTGCCCTTCTCGCGCCCGCTCGCAGCCGCCCGTCGTTCCGCTCGCTCGCAGCCGCTTCCTGAGCGATGATGGATACGGCAGGATGAGCCTCTTCAACCCCACTCCCGACGCGAAAACCGCGCCCGTTGCAGCGCCCCTCGCCGAGCGCATGCGGCCCCGCACACTCGACGAGTTCCTCGGGCAGGAGCATCTCCTCGGCCCCGGCAAACCGCTCCGCGTTCAGATCGAACGCGACGACGCATCCTCCATGATCTTCTGGGGACCGCCCGGCGTCGGCAAAACCACCCTCGCCAAGATCATCGCGGAGACCACGAAGGCCACCTTCATTGAGTTCTCCGCCGTGCTCGCCGGCATTAAAGAAATCAAGCAGGTGATGGCCGACGCGGAGAAGGCCGCCTCCTGGGGCACACGCACTATCCTCTTCATCGATGAGATCCACCGCTTCAACAAAGCCCAGCAGGACGCCTTCCTTCCCTGGGTCGAGCGCGGTTCCATCCGTCTCATCGGCGCCACAACCGAGAATCCTCCTTCGAAATCAACTCCGCCCTGCTCTCCCGCTGCCGCGTCTATACGCTCAGCCAACTCACCGATGAGCAAATCCTCACCCTGTTGCAGCGAGCCCTTGCCGATCCCGAGCGCGGTCTCGGCGCGCAGCACCCACCGCCGGCGAAGGCGCCCTCGAACTCCTCGCCGGCTATGCTCTGGCGACGCACGCAACGCGCTCAACTCGCTCGAAGTCGCTGCCAGCTCACCACCGGGTGGCGCCATCACGCGAGAGATCGCTCCGAAGCGCTGCAGCAGCGCGTCCTGATGTACGACAAGCAGGGCGAGGAGCACTACAACCTCATCTCCGCCCTCCACAAATCCGTGCGCAACTCCGATGCCGATGCCGCGCTCTACTGGCTGGGCCGCATGATGAAGGGTGGCGAAGACCCGCTCTACATCGCCCGCCGTGCGGTCCGCATGGCCGTCGAAGGATCGGCCTTGCCGCGCCGGAGGCTCTGAACCTCTGCCTTTCCGCCCGCGACATGGTGGACTTCCTCGGCTCGCCGGAAGGCGATCTCGCTCTCGCCGAAGCCGTCGTCTATCTCGCCCTCGCGCCCAAATCAAACGCTGTCTACACCGCCTGGGGAGAGGTGATGGCCGATATCGAGAACACCCGCCAGGAGCCTGTCCCGCTGCACCTGCGCAACGCGCCGACTCGCCTGCATGAAGGAACTCGACTACGGCAAAGGCTACGAATACGCCCACGACATCGAAGGCCGCGTCGCCGACATGGAGTGCCTGCCCGATTCACTCCGCGCCGCCACTACTATCACCCACCCAGGAGGGCCGCGAAAAACTGCTGGCCCAGCGCATGGACGAAATCCGCCGCATTCGCGAATCCAGGCGGCGAACGACCTAGCGCCCATCCACTGGAACGCTCCGCGTCAGCCGCGTCCGCCCGCGTCCGCAACATGAACCAAACTTAATCCTGAAATCCATGTGTACGGCATCACAATGGATATTCGACGTTACGTGCTGCGCTTTACCACCGTTTGCGGAGGCTTCTGCGTCTTGATCCGATCCTGGTGCCCTGCTCATGCCCACCCAAAAATGGCGGCTGAGGGGTCCATCCGTCGCTCGCCACTTCGAGTTCCCTGGTCTTCCCGGCTTCTCGGATCGGTTGCATTCGCTGCCGTAGCCTGCCCCGCCCTGCTGCTGAGCGCATCCCTCCTCCACGCACAGGTACTTCGCTACCCAAAACCGCCCGACGCCGCACACGGCAGAGCTCTGTACCAATCCGGATGCACGGCCTGTCACGGCGACCGCGGCAACGGCGCTCCCGCCGCCAACACCGAATTCAAACGCCCTGACACCTTCCCGGACTTCACCCGCTGCGACCAGACAACGCCCGAACCCAACATGCAGTGGAAGGCCATCATCACCAACGGCGGTCCCTACCGCGGTTCGTCCACCATCATGCCCGCCTTTGGCCAGTTGCTCTCCTCCAGCGACATCGATGACCTCGTCGCTTATCTGCGCAGCTTCTGCGGGAATCCACACTGGCCCCGCGGCGAGCTCAATCTGCCCCGCGCGCTGGTCACTGAGAAGGCCTTCCCCGAAGACGAATTCGTGCTCTCCACTTCCGCCAATGTCACCGGCGCTCCGGGATTCGCCACGGATTACATCCATGAGGAGAGTTTCGGGGGCGCGGGACCAGGTCGAAGTCGACCTGCCGCAGCACGACGAGGATCAAAATCACCAGTGGCAGAACGGCATCGGGGACATGACCTTCGGGCTCAAGCACGTGATGTTCGCCAACCTCCGCACCGGCTCCATCCTCAGCCTGCAGGGCGGCATCCTTCCGCCCACCGGCAACAGCAAGCGCGGCTTTGGCAGCGGCACCACCACCTTTGAACCCTTCGCCGCTTTCGACCAGATCTTTCCAACGAATACCTGGATTCAGTTTCAGATGGGCGCCGACCTTCCCCACGATACCCGCAAGGCGCCGCAGTCGCTCTTCTATTACACCGCCATCGGGCAATCTCTCGCGCGCGATCACCGCCTCGGCCGCCTCTGGAGTCCTATGGTGGAGTTCCTGGCGAACCGCGACCTGACCGACGGCGCTAAAACTGACTGGGATGTACTTCCGGAAATGCAGGTCACCGTCAGCCAGCGGCAGCACATCCGCGTGGATCTGGGCGTCCGCACTCCTTTTACCGATACCGCCGGCCGCCAGTCGCAGCTCTATTTCTACGTCCTCTGGGACTGGGCCGACGGCAAGTTCTGGGAGGGCTGGTGATGAGGCCGCTGCTGTCCGCGTTCGCCCTTCTCGTTTTTCTCCCGTCCTTCCCGGCTCATGCCCAGGTAAGGAAATCCGACAAGGATTTCAAAATCCAGTTCCGCACCTCCGACCGCTGCGTCGCCTGCCACAACGGTCTCAGACCCCGCGGGCCAGGATATTTCCATCGGCTTTGACTGGAGCGCCAGTATCATGGCCAATGCCTCGCGCGACCCCTACTGGCAGGGCAGCGTTCGCCGCGAATCCATCGATCACCCCGAGTCGAAGGCCGATGTCGAAGACGAGTGCTCCACCTGTCACATGCCTCTGTCTCACTTCACGGCTGCAGCAGAGGGCCGCAAAGCGCAGGTCCTCTCGCACTTGCCACTCTCCTCGATCCTCGGCAAAGATGGAGCCGCGGCCGACGGCGTCTCCTGCTCTGTCTGCCACCAGATCGAGAACACCCGCCTCGGCACGCCGCAGTCCTTCAGCGGCAATGTCGTCTTTGCCGGCCTCAAGGATCCGCACAACCGTCCCGAGTACGGACCCTTCGATGTCGACAAGGGTCATCAGCATGTCATGCAGACCTCCACCAATGGCATGGTCCCCAGCTCTGGCAGCGCACATCAGAGACGCGGCTCTCTGCGGCAGTTGCCACACCCTCTACACCAAAGCTCGTGGCCCCGGCGGCAAAGTCATCGGGACTCTCCCCGAGCAAATGCCCTACCTCGAATGGCTCCACAGCGACTACAAAGATCGCGAAACCTGCCAGCAGTGTCATATGCCGGTCGTGAACCAACCGGTCGCCATCACTGCGGTCTTCGGCCAGTTGCGCGAAGGGATGCACCGCCACGAGTTCATCGGCGGCAATTTCCTCATGCAGCAGATCCTCAATGACTACCGTGGCGACCTCGCCACCGCCGCCCAGCCGGGCCAGCTCGTCGCCGCCACTCTTCGCACTCGTGAGTTCCTTCAGACCCAGTCCGCAAGTGTCTCTCTTGAAAATCTCGTCCGCCATGACGGCCGTCTCTCGCTCGAGGTCCGGGTCCGGAACCTCACCGGTCACAAACTCCCCACCGCCTACCCTTCACGTCGCGCTTGGCTGCATGTCACCGTGCAGGACCGCGAGGGCCACACGATCTTCGAATCCGGCGCACTGCATCCCGATGGCTCCATCGCCGGCAATGTCAATGACGAAGATCCGCACCGCTACGAGCCGCACTACCGCACCATCACCAGCCCCCAGCAGGTCGAAATCTTTGAGTCGATCCTTAAGGACTCCGACGGCGCCGTCACCACGGGCCTGCTCAGCGCCGTGGGCTATCTCAAAGACAACCGCGTCCTTCCCACCGGCTTCGACAAAGCCACGGCCTCGCACGATATTGCCGTCACGGGCCGCGCTCTCGATGATCCCAACTTCACCGGCGGCTCCAGCACCGTTCGCTATCTCATCGACGCCGGGTCTGCCCCAGGGCCGTTCCGGGTCCACGCCGAGCTCTGGTACCAGCCTATCGGTTATCGCTGGGCCCATAACCTCGCGCCATATCAGGCGGCCGAGCCGCAGCGCTTCGTCCATATCTACGAATCTGAGTCGGTACGCTCCGCCGTCGTTCTCGCCACCGCCGACGCGAGCGAACCCAATTAGCCCTGGCCGCGCGCTCTTTTCCGCAGGCGGCGAAGCGTGCGCGATCGTTTTCGAACGCTATCCGCGGCGCACTGTACCCCGCTCTTCATGTGCTATATTCCAAATGAGTTCCGATGATCTTCTCTCGTGAGTACGTTGGCTATTTGGCGCGCCACGCGGTCAAGCACCTCGTCGACGCCAAAATGATTCAAACCGCGAAACCGGCCGCCGTGCAGGAGCGCGTCAACCAGGGCCTGCTCGATGAGCTGTCCCTCGAGGACCGCATCAACGACGAAGTCCGCGTCATCCTCGAAGCCTACCAGGACGAAATGCACCGCACCGGCGCCAGCTACTCGGAGATGTTCAAAAAGGTAAAAACCGAGCTCGCGCGCAAGTACAAGGCGGTCCTGTGAGAATCACCCGCGACAAACTCAACAAGCTCGCCCACGTCGTGGCCGATACCCTCGCCGAAACGCCCGAGTGCGACTTCCTTGAAGACCGCAACACCATCCGCCAGGAAGCCCGCAAAGCTCTCGAACACCTGCTCCTCGAAGAGATGCGCATCGATCAGGCCGCCCGCCAGAAGATCGAATCCCAGCGCCGCATCATCCCCGAAGGCAGCCAGGAGTGGGATATCCTCTATCGCAAGTACTACAACGAGGAAGTCAAGAAGCTCGGAATCTGAGAGCGGCAGTTTCGCTTTTTATTCAGGCCGAGCGATCGGAGGAGCTTCCACTTTTCCATAGACGCACCCCTTCCACGCTATGGGGAATGAGATACGGAATCTGCCCTGAGCCCTCTTGCGGGCATCCCATTGTTCCTTTCCACAAACCATCACGATTCGAAGCGGGTTATTTAAGGTTTACAAAACAGTACTTTTGTAATCACTTAACGATTTAGTTATCCTCCGGTTGTCTCGATTCTGGATTGAGTCCCCCCTTAAGTGGCACAACACATGCAAGCCAATTCAGGGTTGCATATGTTCTCAGCAGTAGCCAGCCGGTCTTCAATATCCCCCTCTGCACAATTTTTGGGCGCCGCCGATGCGTCCCCGCGCGCTTCCGCACTGGAGATGCACGGGACTGACTCGTCTCGCCTCTTGCTGTCACCCACTGAGGACCCATTTCATCTTTTTGGAGGTTCTATGTCCTTCAGGCGCAGTTGGCTCTTTGTCCTGCTCCTCGTGCTCCTGCCTTTCTCCGGAACTCCGCGTGCTCACGCGCAAAGCACCTATGCCAGCATTCATGGCACAGTCACTGACACCAGCGGAGCCGTTCTTCCTGGCGCCACGGTCACGGTTACCAATACCAGCACCGGGATCTCGTCTACCCAGACGACGGATGGCAAAGGCTATTACATCTTCCCGCAGCTGGCCATCGGCGGCCCCTATACGGTGAAGATCGAGAAAGACGGGTTCCAGATCTCTCAGACCGCCGGAGTCACGCTCAACGTCAACGAGAACCGTGACGTGGATTCGAAACTCGCCACCGGCTCCGTCTCTCAAACCATTCAGGTCAATGCGAATGCTGTTCAGGTCGACACCTCCGATACCCAGCTGAAGAGCACGGTCACCGCACAGCAGATTGAACAGCTGCCGCTTCTGGGCCGTGATGCCAGCATCCTCCAGAAGCTGTCTCCCGGCACCGTGGAGTCTTCTGACCGCTTTGGCAACTACTCGTCCAACGGCAACCAGACCCAGATGAACAGCTTCCTCCTGGATGGAGCCGACATTAACGACGGCCCGCTGCAGCAGCAGGGCATTCTCGTGAACCCCGACGCCCTCAGCGAAGTGACCTTCCTGACCAGCTCGCAAAACCCGGAATATAGCCGTAACTCTGGAGCCATCGTTAACGAGACAATTAAGAGCGGAACCAATGCGTTCCACGGCGACGGCTTTGAGTTTTATCGCGATACATTCATGAATAACGGGGACTACTTCTCCCTGCCGGGTCAGCGTCCGGTCTTTCACCAGAATCTCTACGGTGGCACCCTTGGCGGTCCGGTTATCAAGAACCGTCTCTTCTTCTTTGGCGCTTACCAGGGTTTCCGGAACGCCACCGCTGCAACCCAGGTCACCACGGTGCCCACTGACGCTCAGCTCGGGCGCAACGGCTCCGGTTACGCCAGCCTGACCAACGATACGAACGAGGTCAATGGCACCAACGCCTCCGGTCTCAGCTCCAACCCCCTGCCGTTCGCGATCCAGGGGCCTAACGGCACCTGCCCAGCGGGAGAAGCCTGGAATGCATGCTTCACCGGTGGCACCGTCAACCTGCCCACCTCAGACTTCAACACCATCTCCTCCAAACTGCTTTCGACCTACGTCCCCTCGCCCAACGACGGCAACAAATACAACTTCAACGCCGGCAGCTCCGAAGCGGAAGATCAGGGCCTCCTGCGTGCCGACGTTCAGGCCACGCGCAAGGATCTGATCTGGGCTTCGAGCGTCTTTCAGTCCGAACCGAACAATGCGGAGCTTCCCTTTACAGGGACAAACCTCCCGGGGCTGCCTGAAAACAACGCCCGCCACATCAAAATCTTTAATGCCTCCTGGACGCACACCTTCAGCCCAACCACTCTGAATGAGCTGCGCGCCGGCTACTATCGCTTCAACTACGCCGCCGTTGAGCCCGCGCAGGTCATCCAGCCCTCGTCGCTCGGCTTTGCCATCAGTCCCCAGAATCCCGCTGCCGCCTCCGTGCCCATCATCGGCGTCACTGGCTATTTCACCCTCGGTTTCAGCAACAACGGACCGCAACCCCGCCTCGATGAGAACGAGGAGTTCTCCGACAATTTCACGAAGATCGTCGGCAATCACAATCTGATGTTTGGCGCGCACTTCGAACGCTATTACGTGCATAATCCGTTCTACTCGGCCAATAACGGCAGCTATAGTTTCAGCGGCTCGGGATCCTACAGCTCCGGCGACCCGCTCCTCGATTTCCTCGTCGGCATCCCCGGCTCGTTCTCGCAGGGTTCCGGTGCGGAAATCGATGCCCGCGCAGAAGAGATCTACGGCTATGCGCAGGACAACTGGAAGGTCAGTCCGTCCTTCACCTTCAACTACGGCATCGGTTATGACATTCAGACACCGTTTGCCAATCTGCAGTACGGCGGCGAGGCGGTAATCTGCTTCTCCCCCGGAGCGCAGTCGAAGGTCTTCCCCGAAGCGCAGCCGGGTCTCCTCTATCCCGGCGATACCGGTTGCAACAATCAGGGCGGGGCTACCACCAAATACGATCATCTTGCTCCGCGGCTTGGGTTCGACTGGTCTCCGGAATCGGCGAGCACCCTCAGCTGGCTCACCGGCCCGCAGGGCGAGCATAAGCTCGCGGTCCGCCTCGGCGCTGGCCTCTACTTCAACCGCGACTCCGAAGAAGAGCAGCTCCAGAACATCGAGGATCCACCCTTCGGAACCAGCAGCCATGGCGCCGCGGATATCGGCGGCAGCCCCTCCTTCGCCAATCCCTATATGGATATCAGCGGTAACGCGGCTCTGTCCGAACCCAACAAGTTTCCCTACGCGTTTCCGACCCGGGGTCAGGCGATTGACTTCTCGTCCTTCCCGCCCTACGATCTCAGCGGCATTTCACCCAAATACGACGTCCCGTACGTCTATAACTTCAACCTGAATGTTGAACGCCAGCTGCCCGGCAACCAGGTGCTTACCGTCGGTTATGTCGGATCGCTTGGCCGTCATCTCACCCGTGCCTATGAGGCGGACAGGGAAACCATGGCCGGTCACGCCAACGCCGTGGCCTCCTGCAACTCGCTCATCGCAGCGAACGGTGGTGATGAGTCGGCATGCCTCAGCCTGGCGCAGCTCCTCGCCTACTATCAGCCGCAGGACTTCACCGATACCTCCGGCAATTTCCTTTCCGTTGGCCACGTCAATACCGATGGCGTCTCCAGCTACAACTCGCTCCAGGTCCAGCTCAACAAGCAGATGACTCACGGGCTCTACTACATCATTTCCTACACCTGGGCCCACTCTCTCGATAACGGCTCCAGCTTCGAGAGTTCAGGCTTCGGCAACGGCAACGATGTTTCCGGCACGAACTGGGTCCCGGGCTTCCAGCAGCTCAGCTACGGAAACTCGGAATTCGACGCGCGCCACACCTTCCGCGCCGGCTATGGGTTCGTCGTGCCCATCTTCTCCAGCTGGAAACAGCATTCCCTGGTGAACGAAGCGCTGGGCGGCTGGAATATCACCGGCATCACCACGCTCCAGTCCGGCAATCCGGTCTCGATCGGCGAGAGCGGCTACAACCGCTCGCTCTGGTGCAATGGCGCCGAGCCCTACTCCTTCTACGAGTGCCCCGACACCCCGAACACTTCCACCTTCCACATTTCGCACATGAATCCCCGCGGCTCGGGCAATCTGTGGTTTAACCCCACAGTCTTCTCGCCCGAACCGATCGGAACCTTTGGCAACGTCAAGCGGAACTTCTTCAGCGGCCCCGGCTTCAACTACACCGATATGACCGTGTTTAAGAATTTCCCGCTGGGCCATGCCGACACCCCCCGCTACATTCAGTTGCGGCTGGAAAGCTACAACCTCTTCAACCATCCCAACTTTGCCGGACCCGATGGCAACCTGAGCGATGGACTGCCCAGCCAGGGTGGCACCTTCGGTCAGATCACCTCCGTCGTCGAGCCCGTGCAGGACGGCGGTAACGGCGATCCTCAGCCCGGACGCGCCATCCAGCTCGCCGGCAAGATCTACTTTTAAGCGAAGCGCTCCTTGGTTCTCTCAGACAGGGCCGCTTCGGCGGCCCTTTTCTTTTTTCATCAAGCCCATCTCTTCCCTCCAGACCCTGCCTCTCAGGCTCGCTCGCGATGCTAAAATCAGCTGTGTGCCGGGTCCTGCGCGACGCAATCCCGCCAACCCCGCCAGGTCCGGAAGGAAGCAACGGTAACGGGCCAGTGCGTGCGCAGCAGGTCACCCGGTGCACTGAATCCTCCGCATGAAACCCTTCGCGGAGATCGCACTCAAATATCCCCCTTGCTCAGCGTGAGTTTCTCCGCACACCGTTATTTCAGCGGAGGCGAAGTGTCGCGATTTCGGCGCACGAGAGCTACAGCGCAATGGGTGTACCAGGGAACTTCCCTTTCCCCGCAGCGCCGACCGCTGAGCGCGGCTTTTCTGCGACAATAATTCTTTACCCAGGAGACATTGGATTGACCCTCTCTGTTCGCCCGCGTGTGCCCGCCCGAGCCAAAATCAGCGCCCTTGGAACCTGGACCCCGCCCCGCCTCCTCACCAATGCCGATCTGGAAAGAATGGTCGAGACCTCCGACGAATGGATCACCTCCCGCGTCGGCATCAAAACTCGCCACATCGTCGAGCCCGGCATGGCCACCAGCCACATGGCCGTCGAAGCCGCAAAGATCTGCCTCGCCGCTCGCGGTATCGATCCAACAGAAGTTGAAGTCATCATCGTCGGTACCGTCACTCCCGATATGCTCTTCCCCGCCACAGCCTGCCTCGTGCAGGATCGCCTCGGTGCCAAAGGCGCCTGGGGATTCGATCTCTCCGCCGCCTGCTCCGGCTTCGTCTACTCCCTGCAGATGGGCTGCAAACTGGTGGAGAGCGGCGCGCAGAAGAAGGTTCTCGTCATCGGCGCCGATACCATGTCTTCCATCATTGATTACACCGACCGTGCAACCTGCGTCCTCTTCGGCGACGGCGCCGGCGCGGTCCTGGTGGAGCCCGCTCAGGACGGCGAAACCGGCATGATCGACTTCCATCATGAGATCGATGGCTCTGGCGCCTGCGCGCTCTTCATGCCAGGAGGCGGCAGCCTGCATCCGTCAACGCACGAAACCATCGACAAGAAAATGCACTACGTCCACCAGGACGGCCAGGCGGTCTACAAATTTGCAGTGCGCAAGATGGTCGAAGCCACCACCACCATCCTCGAGAGAAACGGCATCACCGGCGCCGATCTCGGATGCTTCGTCGCGCACCAGGCCAACCGGCGCATCATCGCCTCGACCGCCGAGCGCCTCGGTCTCCCCGAAGACAAGGTCATCATCAACATTGACCGCTTCGGCAACACCACGTGCGGAACCATCCCGCTCGCTCTCAATACGGCCGTCGAGGACGGCAAGCTGAAGAAGGGCGACCTGGTCCTCATCGCCAGCGTCGGTGCCGGCTTTACCGTCGGTTCCGCGTTGTTCCGTTGGGAGATTTAAGATCGGCGGCCAGCAGCTTCTTCGCTGACCGCTTTTTCGCTAGCCGCATTTTAGCTGCCGGCTATCGGCTGCGTTCCCCTATCCCCTCGACCGCGCTCCCACCACCACCAGCCCAATTCCGCCCACCAGAGCAATCGTGCTCAGAATCGGAGAAATCGGCACGGTCTTCGTCTGCTGATGCTGGATCTGCAGCGGACCCAGATCCACGTCTTTCTTCTCGTGGGTAAAGCTGATCCCGCCCATCGCAAATCCAATAATCCCCGCTACGATCAAGAGAATCCCCACTATCGTCGCTGCTTTCATCGTTCCTCTTTCCAATAACTGAGTCGCCCAGCGGACCTGCGCCTGCGCCAGGTCCCGCCGTTTGAGATGCAGAGAACCCCCTTTCTGGAACGCTGGCTCCCGGACAAACTCCCTAAAAATGGGAGCATCGGCGATCGCAAATCCACTAAATTAGCCCTCCGACCGGAGCGTCCGCCCCTGTTTCTGCGTCTGTCACAGTGCCGCCCTGCGCGCGAACCGTTACCATAATTTTGAGGTCCTCGATGGCTTTCCGTACGTTGTCTCAGGGGCGGTGGTTCTCCATCAGCTGCGCCGCTTTGCTGGCCCTTACAGGCTGCGGCCAGTTCTTTCCTCCGCTCAGCAGCAGTGGCGGAGGCGGAGGCGGCACCACTTCATCCGGCGACTACCTTTATGTAGCTAACCTGGGCACCAACCCGCTCAGCGTTGCCGGCTTTTCCATCGCCAGCGCCGCTCTCAGCGGTATCTCCGGCTCGCCCTGGTCTGTGGAACTGGAGCCGACCGCCCTCGCGGTCACTCCCAACGACAGCTACCTCTATGTGGGCAGCGCCGCCGGGGGCATCTACGTCTACACCATCGGCACCAATGGCGCGCCCTCCATTGCCAACAACGGATCGCCCGTGGCGACCGGCGTCGCGCCCTCCGTCCTGCGCGTCGATCCCACCGGCAAATTCCTCATCGGAGCCGACGCCCTGGTCGGCAACGTCTATGTCTTCCAGATCGGCAGCGGCGGAGCGCTCACCGCGATTAGTTCTTCCCTGGTCACGCTCAACGCCTCCCTTCCGGCCAACGATCTTGAAATCACTCCAGGCGGCGGCTTCGTCTTCGTCTCCTGCGGAACGGCCGGCATCTACACCATGACTTTCGACACCGGCACCGGCGCGCTCGCCCAGGTCCACGGTGTGCTCAGCCCCAAACAGAGCAGCGACGCCATCTACGGGATGGCCGTTACGCCCTCCGGCAGCTTCCTGCTCGCCGCCGAGACCGGCATCAGTTCTGTCCGCGTTTTCACCATCGGCTCCGGCGGCTCTCTCAGCGAAGCCACCGGCTCACCGGTCAAAACCGGTACAGGTCCTTTCGGCGTCCTCGTCGATTCCACCGGCAGCTATGCTTACGTGACGAACCGCACCGCAGGCACCATCAGTGCCTTCCTGCTCTCGAACACTGGAGCGCTCACGCCCGTTACCGGCTCGCCCTTTGCCACCGGCAGCCTTCCCGAGCTCATGGTCGAAGACAAGACCGACGCCTACATCGCCGTCATCTGCGCCGGCGGCAGCCCCGACCTGCAAGTTTTCAAGTTTGATGCGACCACAGCCGGCGCGCTCGACAGTCTCGCCACATCGAAAACCGGCACCGACCCGACCCAGGCCAGCGCCCTCGCCGCTACGCACTAATTTGCAGCCCTGGAGCATGATCTCAGGAGAATCTGGACAGGAGCGGAATCAACCCTGCTTCAGAATGACAGAGACTCTCCCTTCGCGGATTGCCGACTGGGTGAGTCTCTGTCAGTGAAGAGGCTGTTCGATAAGATCCGACGATCGGCGCTACGCCCTGCCGCCCACGCCCTGCCGCTCCTCTGCCACCGGCCCATGCGTCGCTGCAGTCGGCACGGGCGCCACTGGAGCATCACCAATCCGTTCCGCGAAGTTGCACTCGATCGCATTCTCGGCCTCGACCTTCTGCCCCTTCCGCGGGCGTCGCTTTGGCATCATCTCCTTATTGTTCGGGCACACCAGATATAACCCGCCATCCACGGCGCGCTCCACCACGTAGGGCGATCCACACTGCGGACACTTGCGCGCCACTGGCTTCTGATTCGAGGTGAAGTCGCACTTGGGATACCTCGTGCACCCATAGAAGATATTGCCCCGCCGCGCCTTGCGCTCGGCGATATCTCCCGTCGCCGCACTTCGGACACTTCATCCCTCAATCAGGTTCTGCTTCACGTACTTGCACTTCGGATAGCCGCAGCACGCGATGAACTCGCCATACTGCCCGTTGCGCTGCAGCAGCTGCATGCCGCACTTCGGGCAAGTTTCGTCCAGCGGTACCGGAGGCTTCTGCTGCAGCTTCTGGCGTCAGCTTGCGGATCGTCTTGCACGGCGGATCGTCGTTGTAGCCCGGGCACGCCATGAACGGCCCGAACGGTCCGTTCCGCAGCACCATCACCTTGCCGCAGTTCTCGCAGAACTCCTCCTCGGCTTCCGCTCCCGCGCCCGGCGCGTTCAGGTCCGGCTTCGCCGCAAAGTTCTCCTTCGTGAAGTCGCAGCTCACCTGCTCCACGATCATCTTGCGCTCCGTCGCCGCAGCTTCCTCGACCGCGGCTTCCAGCTCTTTCCTGTCCTTGCAGTCACGCCGCGGCGCAACTCGTCCGCCTCGATCGTCTTCACCGTCATCGGAAACTGAGCTTGCCTTCGATCTTCTTCGACACCTTCTTCGCATCCTTCTTCCACGCCGAGCTGCCACCGTCATCGGCTTCTTCTTGTCAAGTTCGAGCAGGAGTAGAAGCGCCGAACTTGCCCCACTTCAGCACCAGCGGCGCTCCGCACTTGTCGCAGATTCTCAGTCCGTCGGCTCCTCCATCCGCTTGATGTCTTCCATGTGCTTGCCGGCGACTGCTTCAGTTCCTCCTCGAAGTGGCCGTAGAAGCCGTTCAGCAGATCGGTCCACTTCTCCGTGCCGTCTTCCACCGCATCCAGCTCCTCTTCCAGCTTCGCCGTGTACGCCGTGTCGAAGATGTACGGGAAATTCTTGACCAGCAGATCGTTCACCACCATCGCCAATCTCTGTCGGAAAGAACTTGCCCGACCCCTCGGCGGATCTTCTTCACGTAGTCGCGATCCTGAATCGTGTTGATGATCGACGCATAGGTCGAAGGCCGCCCGATGCCGCGCTCTTCCAGCACCTTCACCAGCGCTGGCTTCGTTGTAGCGCGGCGGCGGCTGCGGTGAAATTCTGCTCCGGCATCAGTCCGATTCAGCTTCAGCGCCTGGCCATCGTTCAGCTCCGGCAGCGCGATTGCTTCAGCTCCCTCGTCGTCGTCGTCCTTCGCGTCTTCGCGCTTCCTCGTAGACCTTCAGGAAGCCATCGAACTTCAGCACCGCCCGTCACGCGGAAATCGTAAGTCCGGTCCGCCTTGCGCCTCGATGTCCACCGTCGTCTGGTCGAACACCGCCGGCATCATCTGCGACGCCACAAACCGCTGCCAGATCAGCTGGTACAGCCGATACTGCTCATCGCTCAGATAGCGCCGGATCGCATCCGGCGTGAAGCTCGACATTCGTCGGCCGAATCGCTTCGTGCGCATCCTGCGCGTCCTTTCTTGCCCTGATACGCGTTCGGCTTCTCCGGCAGATACTGCGCGCCCAGTTCTGCCGATGTACTCCCGCACCTCCACAATCGCATCCGGCGACACGCGCGTCGAATCGGTACGCATATAGGTGATCAGACCGACCGTTCCTTCCTGCCGATCTCCACGCCTTCATACAATCGCTGCGCCACGCCCATCGTCCGCCGCACATTGAAGCCCAGCTCGCGCGACGCATCCTGCTGCAGCTTGCTGGTCGTAAACGGGCGGTCGGATTCCGCCGGCGCTCCTTCTTCTCGACCGACCGCACGCGCCAGTCCGCCTTCTCCAGCGCGCCAACAACTGCGTCCGTCGCCGCCTGATCCGGCAGCGCGCTCGCGAGGAACTGCTCCTTCCGTCCTCGTCGCGCGTTTCGCGCCATCGATCGCCGCACCAACATCGCGCCGTAAATTCCTGTCCGCTCCGTCGCTGCCGGCGTCAGCTCCGCATCGATCGTCCAGTACTCGACCGGCTTGAACGCCTTGATCTCTCGTTCGCGCTCCACGATCAGCCGCAGCGCCACGGTCTGCACGCGCCCCGCGGACAATCCGCGCCGCACCTTATCCCACAACAGCGGCGAAATCTGATAGCCCACCATCCGGTCCAGCACGCGCCGCGTCTGCTGCGCGTCCACCAGGTTCTCGTCCACATCGCGCGGCATGCTCGAAACGCCGCCTTCACCGCCTTCTGCGTGATCTCGTTGAACGTCACCCGCCGAATCTTCGCTCTTGTCCTTCACTAGCGGCATCAGCTGCATCGCCAGATGCGCCGCAATGGCCTCGCCTTCGCGGTCCGGGTCGGGCGCCAGATACACAGCGTCCGCCTTCGCCGCCAGCTTCTTCAGCTGGTCGACCACTTTCTCCTTGCCCGGCGATCACGATCAGCGTCGGCTCAAACGTCCGCTTCGCCAGCTCCACGCCAATATCGCTTTTCGGCAGGTCCATGATGTGGCCGATCGAGGCCTCCACCATGTAATCCTTGCCGAGATATTTGTTGATCGTCTTCGCCTTCGCAGGCGATTCGACGATGACCAGTGATTTTGCCATCATTACGCTTTCTTCTTTACCAACTCGTTGCGACGGCAATGTCTCAACTGACGCGCCATCGCCACTGGTAACAAGTGCGAAACTACCATCGTTTCGTCTGCCGGTCCAAAGCTACCACAGACCGTCCCGTCATTTGACCATCGCAGAGATCGTCTGACTGCGACCTCTTCAAATACGCAGACTCGCGGCTCTGAGCGGCTCGGATCACATGGCTCTCTAGAACCGCACATAATTCTTTCCCGGCATCTGCTCGGACCCGTCCCGCCAGCTCCAGTTCGAACAGCGCGGTAAAATCTCCGAAGAACTCAACTCCTCTTCCAGCCTCTCCACCATCTCATCCATCTGGAGTGCTTCATCCGGGCGAAGCACGCTTCAACACACGCTCCTTCTCGCGGGCGGCACCGGCTTGCTCGAATAACGATGCGCTCAGATGTCCCCTCGGATGCAACTCCCTCGCTCTGCTCCAGACTCCAGCCGCTGATCGCCGTCGGCAGCTCCTCCCACACATCTTCCCAGGTCACGAAGTCAGCTTCGCGCCCTGCTTTATCAGCAGGTTAGGCCCCCACGCGTTCTTGGTCGTCACATTCCCCGGAACCGCAAATACCTCGCGATTCTGTTCCAGCGCGCAACGCGCCGTAATGCGCGTGCCGCTGTACTCCCCCGCTTCGATCACCAGCACGCCCACGCTCATCCCGCTCAGAATTCGGTTCCGAATTGGAAAATTCTGCGGCGCCGGAAACGTCCCCAGCGGATACTCCTGACAGAATCGCTCCACCGCCCGCCACAATCTGCTCGGCCAGCCCCTTGTTCTCCTTGGGATAAATCACGTCGATGCCCGTGCCCCACACCGCAATCGTCGGCCTCTTCGCGTCCAGCGCGCCCTTGTGCGCCGCCGTGTCCACTCCCCGCGCCATCCCGCTCAAAATGATCAGTCCCCGCTCCGCCAGCTCCCGCGACAGCTTCTCCGCCACGCCCGTCCCATACGGAGTCGGGTGCCGCGTCCCCACCACCGCCAGCGACGGCCGCGCCAGCAGCGATGCATCCCCGCGCACCCACAGCAGCGGCGGCGGATCATAAATTTCCCGCAGTCGCTCGGGATATGTCTCATCGTGATAAGTCACCAGCGACGCGCCCGTCGCCGCCGCCTTCGCCAGCTCCTCGTCGGCCGCCTTCTTTGCCTCGCCCGTGTCGATAAATTGCGCCGCCTGCGCCGGAAACTCCAGACCCTCCAGCTCCGTCAACGGCAGCGCCAGCACCCGCGCCGCGCTCCGATACCGCTCCACCGCGCGCAAAATCCTCCGCGGCCCCAGCCCCGGAGTCATCGCCAGCGCCACCCATGCGTGTTGTTCTTCCAAATTCAACGTTGTCACCCCGACCGAAGCGCAGCGAAGTGGAGGGACCTGCTTCTTGCTTGTCATCCCGAGCCTCGCGCCCCCCGCACACCCCGGTGGACCGGACGAACCCAGGCACCCGCTTCTCATCTCACCGGCCCTCTACCCGCGGGTCAAGCAAAACAAGGGCACGCAGGGTTACGGAAGTTGGGAACGTATACTGGCCAGTGACCCCGCTCCGCGTCTCCGCCATTCATTTCCTCAATCCCGCCCCGCTCATGTGGTCGTTCGACCACGAACCCGACCGCTCCGAATTCTCCACTCGCTACACCCTCTCCTCCGACACCCCAGCCGAATGCGCCGCCAAACTAGCGTCGGGGGAAGCTGACCTGGGCCTCGTCCCCGTCGCCGCCTATACGCCCTCGCTCGCCATCGTCCCCGGCTGCGCCATTGCCTCCCGCGACCGCGTCCGCTCCATCCTCCTCGTCGTTCGCCATCCCGACGGCTTCAGCGGAGTCCGCCGCGTCGCGCTCGATACCGCCTCGCGCACCTCCTCCGCCTACACCCGCATCCTCTTCTCGCGCTTCTGGCAGCTTCAGCCGGCCTTCATCGATCATCCACCCGATCTCGAGGCCATGCTCCAGGTCGCTGACGCCGCGCTCCTCATCGGCGACCCCGCCCTCTTCGCCCTCGAAGATCGCGAAGCCCGCGAGCAGCGTACCGGCGAGCGCCTTCTCTACCTCGACCTCGCCCACGAGTGGCACACCTTCACCGGAACCGTCTGGGTCTCCGCCTTCTGGGCTGTCCGTCCCCAAGCCCTGAGCCCCGCAACTGTCCCGGCGGCTCAGCTCGTTCACGATTTGCAGCACTCCCGCGACCAGGGTCTGGCCCACATCGACGCCCTGGCCGACGAATGGGCCCAGCGCATCGCCGTTCCTCGAGCCACCATCCGCACCTATCTGTCGCAGAACATCGGGTACCACCTTGACGAGCCCGCCCTCGCCGGACTCGACCTCTTCTACCGCTACGGTGCCGAATGCGGCGCCCTTCCTGCGGCACCCACCCTTAGCTTCCTCGAGACCTCAAGCTAACTAACCCCTAAACCGTAGACCGTAAGCCCTGGTTTAAGCGTCCAATCACCGTGATCTTCGCGGCCAGCAAGAAGCCCCACCACCTCATTCCCGCATGGCTCCTCCACTTTGGCGTCTTCGGAGTCTTTGGCGTAGCCCTCATCGACTCGTCGCCCATTCCCCTGCCCGTCCCCGGCAGCACAGACGTTCTCATCCTCATCCTGGGTTCTCACGGCGAGTTCCCCTGGCTCCTCGCCCTCGCCGGTGTCGCCGGCAGCCTGATCGGCGGTTATCTCACCTGGAAGACCGGCAAAACCGGCGGCGAGGCTATGCTCGAGCGTTATGTGAGCAAGCGCTACCAGGGCTACATCAAGCGCTGGGTTAAAGGACACGGCATCCGCACCGTCGCCCTCGCCGCGCTCCTGCCTCCCCCTATCCCGTTGCTCCCGTTCCTGCTCGCCGCCGGAGCCCTGGGTGTCACCCGCCGCCAGCTCTTCATTGCCCTGGGTACTGCGCGCAGTATCCGTTATGGAGCCGAAGCCGCCCTCGCCCTCATCTACGGCCGCCGCATCCTGCGCTGGGCGGACAAGTATCTCGCCGGATGGTCCAACGTCATCCTCTATACTTTCCTGGCCCTGGTTGTTGCCGGCGTCCTGTTCGGGATCTGGAAATACAAACGCGACCAGCGCCAGTCTGCCTCCGGCACCCAGCGCGTCAAAGCCCCCGCCGCCTGACTTCCCTGCTTTCGAGGCCCGCGTAAGCGATCGATTCAGATCCCGAACGGGTGGGCTTCGGCCACCTCATCTCTGCGACGTTCGACCTCGCGCTCGCGTCCAAAGCGTATGCAAAACCAAACCGTAACCCGTGCCGCCGAGGCCGATTTCGGGCCAGCCGAGATCTACGACGTTCTCGTCGAGGTCAGCAACATTCCAGTGTGGGCGCCCGTCTTCGCAGATGCCATCGAGCCCGTCGACGACAGCCACTATCGCGTCACGAAAGGCGGAGACTCCTTCAGCATGGAAGTCTCGACCCATCCCTCTGCCGGCGCCGTGGACTACATTCGAGAAATGTCGGATAACAAGCGGGGCGGTGCATATATCCGCGTCACCCCCCGGCCCCTCGGCGGCAGCACCATTACCATGACCGTCCCCCTCGGCCCCACGACTACCGAGTCCGACGTAGCCAGGGTTGTTGACCAGGAGCTCGCCGAACTCATTCGCATTGCGCGGCCTCGCGTCCGGCTGGAGAACCCCCGAACCCCTTAACCTGCCAGATCGTCAGGCCGGTCCGAGATCCCAGGTGCTTTGAGAGAAGGCATCGTGTCGTTAATATCGCTTTTTGATAGCGAGGGAGTTCGGGATGCCTGACGGTTCCAGCGTTCGCAACAGATGGTCTACAGTCTTTCGAGTCGTACTGTTCTTTCTCGTTTGCCCATTACTGCTCATTTTGGCCGGACCCCTTGCTTCAAAACTCCACGGCCAGTTCTCGCAGGTCGTCCTGGGCTCGATAGCGACCGTAGCAACTGTCATCGTCACCGGTCAACCCGGTTGGCAAGGTGTCGGTCACCGTCACCATACCGCCGGTGGCTGCACACCCGCGTTGCTAACGGTGAGGTGTAGGGTCGGCGTTGTCGCCCTGGGTGAAGTTGCCGCTGTGACTCTTGGCGATGGTCAGGTCGGCCACCTGAGCGATGGGGTCGGATCGCTGGCGTGTCGTTGGCTGGTGTTCGTCTCGCCGCCGCCGGTCACCGTGGCGGTATTGGTGACGCTCGCCGGCGCATTGCTGGCCACGGCAGACCGTCAGCGTCAGGTCGGGGCACTGGCGCCGCGGGCAACACGTCGTTGCACATGGCCGTGATGGTTTGGCCGATGAAGGATACGGTCCAGCCATTGATGGTGCCGGTGTCGGTCGCCGTCGGGCTCAGGCCCGGTTGGCAGGACGTCGGTCACCGTTACCGGGTGCCACGGTGGCCCGCGGCCCGCGTTGGTGACGGTATGGGTGTAGGCGTGGGCCGGTCGCCCTTGCGTGAAGTTACCGCTGTGACACTTCGCGATCGCCAGGTCCGGCACCTGAGCGATGGGGGTCGATGATCGCTAGCGCGTGTCATTGGTGATGTTCGTCTCGCTGCCGCCGGCGACGGTGGCGCTGTTGGTCACGCTCAACGGCGCATTGTTGGCCACGCCGACCGTCAGAGTCAGGCGGGGTAGTTGCCCCCGTTGCCCAGGGCGTCGCTGCGGGTGGCCGTGATGGTCTGGCCGCTGACAGTCACATTCCAACCGT
>CAVPCE010000051.1:0-50446 GCA_963702295.1 uncultured Acidobacteriaceae bacterium
GCTTCGGAGAATTTCGTCAGCCGCGCCGTGCTCGAAGCCGCCGCGTCCGTTTTCACGGACAAATATGCCGAGGGCTACCCGGGCCACCGTTACTACGGCGGCTGCGAATTCGTCGATCACGTCGAGAAGCTCGCCCTCGACCGCGCCAAACAGATGTTCGGCGCGCAGCACGCCAACGTGCAGCCCCACAGCGGCTCTCAGGCCAACGCGCGCGCCTACACGGCGATATCTGCAGCCCGGCGACACGCTCCTGGGCCTCGGCCTCGCCAGGGCGGCCACCTCACCCACGGACACAAGGTCAACTTCTCCGGCAAGCTCTATCACGTCGTCTCCTATCGGCGTCCGCAAGGACACCGAACCATCGACTACGACGAGCATGCACAGATCGCCCTGCACGAGAAGCCCAAGGTCATCGTCGGCGGCGGCAGCGCCTACCCGCGCTCTGGGACTTTCGCCCGCATCCGCCAGATCGCCGACAGCGTGGGTGCCATCCTCATGGTCGACATGGCCCACTTCGCCGGCCTGGTCGCCGGTGGCGTGCATCCTCGCCTGTTCCGCACGCGCAGATCGTCACCACCACCACGCACAAAACCCTCCGCGGCCCGCGTGCGGCCTGATCCTGTGCGACGAGGAGCTTGGCGCAAGAAAATCGACCGAGCCGTATTCCCCAACTCTCAGGGCGGCCCGTTGGAGCACGTGATCGCCGGCAAGGCCGTTGCCTGCTCGAAGCCATGCAGCCGTCCTTCAAGGACTACGCCGCGCAGATTGTCGAGAACGCCCGAGTCCTGGGCGAGGCCTGCTGGCAGCGGCTAAGCTGGTGTGCGGCGGCACCGACAATCACCTGTTGCTGGTCGACGTCTCCGCCGTTGGCGTCACCGGCAAGGACGCCGAGGCACGCGCTGGACCAGCCGGCATCACCGTCAACAAGAACGCCATCCCCTTCGACTCGCCTCCGTCGTCAAGCCAGCGGCATCCGTCTGGGCACGCCTGCATCCACCACCCGCGGCATGAGGGAGCCGGAGATGCGCCTCATCGGTGGAATGGATTGCCGTTAGCCCTCGAACACCGCTCCGACTCCGCGGCGCTGGCCAGGATTCGCGGTCAGGTGCTTGAGCCTGGCCGAACAGTTCCCGCTCTACAGCTGGCTGCGCGAACCGGCCGGCGTCGCCCATTAACCCTCAGTACGAGAACCAGGCAGGAACAATAGCCATTAGTGGTCGCAATATCAAACCGCTTTTTAACTTCGAGCCGCCCGTCACGGACGACGAGATCCGCGCCGCTTCCCTGCAGTACGTCCGCAAGATCAGCGGCTTCACGAAGCCCTCCCAGACGAATGAGGCCGCCTTTCTGCAGGCTATCGACGAAATCGCAGCCAGCTCCGCTCGCCTGATCGAGTCCCTTGCCACCAGTGCTCCGCCGAAGAGCCGCGAGGAAGAAGCCGCCAAAGCCAGAGTCCGCGCCGCAGCCCGATTCGGCGCTGAAACTCCGCGCATCAT
Source organism: uncultured Acidobacteriaceae bacterium (assembly GCA_963702295.1). Lineage (GTDB taxonomy): Bacteria > Acidobacteriota > Terriglobia > Terriglobales > Acidobacteriaceae > Palsa-343. The sequence goes on from CAVPCE010000051.1 coordinate 1,497, forward strand.
TCCCGCATTCCCCACGCGCAGTCGCTTTTTTTCAGTCGATCTCCATTCAGCCATGAGCCTCCCGTCCTCTGCTTCATAGCAGAGAGAGCCGACTGCGCCCCCACGGCGAAGAGTGTGGCAAGACCAGATGACGAAGAAGAAAAAGGAACTCCTCCCAGGCTTCCAAACTCACCAAACGTGCACATGGTTAACCGCATTTTTACTAATTAGTAACAAGGGGTCGCGGCATAATTCGCGAGTGATTGGCTCCTTCTGCTCCTTTCCGGTTGCGGCCCTCAGTTATTCCCCGAAAATATTGAATGAACAGGATTCTTACAAAGCGGCTCGCGCTCGCGCTCATGGCTCTTGCGGTCGCATGCCTGGCGTCCGCCGTGTTCCTGTGGGGACCGAGTACAAATGCTCGCTGTATCACAAGCCCCCGGACAGGCATCCGCGAGTCGCAATGGCCAAGCTTCTGTCGGAGCGGGAGCGGCCGGCTGGATGTGCCGTAGCTTCAGCGCGCGCCTCTTTGCCGCACACTGCGTTCGTCGCGCCGGCGATGCTCCTCCCCGGGCTATTCGGCAGAACGCGGTTGGGGCTTAATCGGATTCCCCTGCCGGACCCCGGCAGGTCTGCCGCAGACAGATCGCGCTTTCTGATTCACTTCTCCTCCCGGCCTCCGCCCACGATGGCTCTCTAAGCCGCTCTCCCTTTCGTTACACACCCCGGCGTCGTCCGCTTCCCGAAGAGCGGGATGATTCGCTGCGTTCAGCATCGCGCCGACTGTGTATTCGGAACAGACGAAGAGCGGGTCTGAGGCAGTGGCCTCACAGGCCGCCCTTGTCGTTACGCCATCACCGCATTGAAGGAGACCAGGAAACGTGCGCAAGATTATTTTCGCAATTACATTGCTCTGCTGCTGTCTGCTCGCCGCGACCGCACTCCGAGCCCAGGACGCGACCAGGATTCAGGGCAAAGTTGCCGACGTCGCCGGCGCCACGATTCCCAACGCCGCCGTTTCCTCTCACCGATTTGGCCACCAATACCGTCAGGAACACGACAACTGGCGCCGACGGGCAGTTCCTTTTCACCCATGTGTCGCACGACCCGCAATTGCTGGCCGTACAGAAGTCAGGCTTTGAGTCCTTCACGCAGCGGTTGGCGCACCCCCACGCAGGGCGTGACCACGATCGACGCCACGCTGAAAGTGGCAGCCCTGGCCCAAAGCGTGGTGGTCCGCGGCACTGTTGACCCGGAGGCCAAACCCGTGCCCAGCCGTGAAGATGTGATGGTGACGCCCGGGACGCTGCGCGTGCTGGATCGCAAGCAGATCGAAGCTGCCGGACCGGTGGCGGGCGGCGCGCAGATGCTGCAGTTCACGCCGGGCGCCAACGTCGTGGGCTATGGAGAAACAGGCGCGACCAAATACACCATCATGCTGAACGGCATTCAGCAGGGCTGGGCGGGCGAGGCGACCAGCTTCACCGCGCCGGGTTCGCTGGGCATCACGCTATGACGGCATTCCCGTCGCCGATCCGGCCACCGGCTTGTGGCAGTCGGCAACCATGCCGCAGAACCTCATCATGCAGGACATGCAGGTAACGTACGGACCGGGCCAGCCGGATGACCGCTGGTACACCGACGTGGGCGGACGCGTGGAGTACACTCCGATTCAGCCGACGAAGAATCCCACCTGAGCGCTGGCGGACCGAGGTCCTACGGGCAGCAGAACTTCGCTTTCGTCGGCAACACCGGAAACTTCAAAGGCTGGTCGACGGTGGTGGGCGGTGGCCTGGGACGCGGCGACGATTTCCGCCCGGCGCCGGACGGCTTCGCCAACCCGCCAAGAACGGTTCGGTCTTCGGCAAGACGCTGAAGACATTCGCCGCAGGCAGCCTGGCTTTCGGCGTTCTCTACGCCAAGGGCGGCGGTTATCGCGCCCAGGTCATTCCCACCACCGACGTGGGCCTCGTCGAACCCACCGGCTTCCACTACAGCCAGGCAACCAGCGGGCTTCTACAGCTCGCTGCCTTTCGCCGACTACAACAAGTACGACACCAACGAAGATGTTCATGGCGCTATGCGCGCCAGACGTCTCTTCCTGAGCCAAGACAACGCTGGAGAATTCGACATGGTACACGCACATTCGCCGCTTCCACCGCCGCAACGATGATGCTCTCAGCCAGGGCGCCCAGGTGGACGAGTGGAATAACCCGCACAGCAACATCTTCGGCGACCAGATCGGGATTTACCCAGGTTCTGCCCGTACAACACGGTCATTCGGCGGCTACCTGCTTCACGAGGTCTATAACGCGCACAACCTGTTCTACAATCCCGGCCGATGGAGGCAAGCGGCGCTCAGCAGATCGTCGGCGCAGGATCGAAGTTCCGCTCCGGCTACTTCCAGCAGGACAACGTGACGTTCTTTGCCCAGGACGACTTCCACCCCATTCCTCAAATCCACATCATCCCCAGCGTGCGCGTAGATGGATTCTCCACCAGCTATAGCGATCAGGCGGCGCGCGACTTCACCTTTGCGCCCGAGCACTTACTTCGTGCGACAACGCTAACGGCACGGTGTACGCTACCAGTCGAGTTCCCTGTCTACCAGACTCATTGCGTGCTTTGACCCGCAGACGGGCAGCAGTGCGACCGGATCCCTATTACAACCTCTGGGGAACTCCGGTCACTACTCCCGACGGCAATCAGTAGCAAAAGACCAGGATCGCTGTGCGGCGCGCATGAGAGCCGCTCGGCGGTCGAGCCCTCGCATCGACGCTTCTGTCATGCCCCAGGACTGGCTCACCCTCTACGGCGGCTATGACACCACCTACCGCTCGCCCGCGCTGGGCGGCGGCGGCGGCATGTTCCAGGCAGTCAACCCGGCCTACTACATGCTGGCCAAAGGTGCTTACGCTCAAGGTCGGCGTCAAGGTTCACTTCACCAACGCGCCCGGGCTGAGGAATTTCATTGCCGGAGTGAATTACTTCCACTCGATTACACCAACCAGGAGATTGACGTTGAAACGGCTGCCGGCGTCGAGGAAACCAGCGGCGGCAACTCCACCTATCACGGCGTGGACGCTGTTCTTCGACGCACGATCCGCGCAGCAACATCCACTTCTTCCTGAATTTCGCCGGGGAAGCGTCGAACTTCACCACCTACGTTACCGGTGGCACCGCAAGCTTCCTGCGGCACGCCTTCGAATCCCGCTGCCGGATGTACGTTTTACAACAACCTTCCCGTTTCGTATGTCCCGAATGTAACGCTGAATACCGGACTCTACTACGGTATCCAGCGCCATGGCCGCGAATTGCTCGAGCCGCGCTTCTGGGTGGAGACGACTGGCTCGCAGCACCTATGGTCGAACAATACCGGCGCACCGACGGCGCAGACCATGCCGTCCTACACCACTGCGAATCTGTCGTTCAAGCTCCCGTCCACTCTTGAGAAAAGCAATCCTTCAATCTCAGGCTGGATATGATGAACCTCGGCAACTCGCAGTACAACGAGTGGGAGTACATCTCCAGCGGCGGATATTTTCGGCCTGTTCCCCGCAGGGCAGACACCTCCCAGCGGTTACATCAACGCCTACCCGGTGCGCCGCGTCAGGTCTACGGCACGCATCTCCTACCAGTTCTGAGTGCTGACATCTCAGTTGGCCTGGGGCCTCCCGCACGGGAGGCCTCTTTTTTCCGTGGGAACCGCCGTTCTCATTCCTGCGTAACCACCTCAGACGCGGCGCAGTGACGCAGGGGAGTGATTTGCCATGGAATGGACAACCCAGACTCGGCAGGTAGTGCGCAGGCTGCTGCGCTCTCCCATGTTTACCCTCGTCACCCTTATCACGCTGGCTGCGGGTGTAGGCGCCAATATTGCTGTCTTCAGCGTCGTCGAAGGCGTGCTGCTCAAGCCGCTCCCCTATCCCCATCCGGATGAGCTCGTCGGCGTCTGGCACACGGCTGCCGGGCTCAACATGGACCTCGTCAACATGGCGCCGTCCAATTACTTCATCTACCGTGAGCAGAATCGCGTCTTCCAGGACATTGGCCTCTATCAGGGCGATTCGGTCAGCATCACCGACCACGGCTCCCCGGAACATGTTCCCGCTCTCGATGTCACCGAAGGCCTTTTGCCGGTCCTCGGCATCGCACCGATGCTTGGCCGCGGCTTCAATCGCGCCGATACCACGCCCAACGGACCCGACACCATCATCCTCGACTACGGATTCTGGCGGCGGCATTTCGGCGGCAATCGCAGCGTCCTGGGTCAATCCATCACTGTGGATGGCAAACCACGACAAATCATCGGCGTCATGCCCCGCAACTTTCACTTTCTCGACTGGGACGAGCCGGCGCTCTTTCTGCCGCTGCAGTTCGACCGCAACAAGACCACGCTGGGCCAGTTCAGCTACGAGGGCATCGCGAGGCTGAAGCCCGGCGTCACCCTCGAAGCCGCCAATGCCGACATTGCACGGATGATTCCCGCCGTATGGAGCAGCTTTCCGCCCCCGCCAGGCTTCAGTCTCGACCTGTTTCACAAGGCGCGTCTGGGACCGAAGATCCGTCCCCTTCGCCAGGATGTTGTCGGCGATGTCAGTGAGCTTCTCTGGGTCCTGATGGGCAGCATCGGCGTGGTGCTGCTGATCGCCTGCGCGAACGTAGCCAACCTGCTGCTGGTCCGCGCGGAGGGGCGTCACCAGGAATTGGCCGTCTGCGCCGCCCTTGGAGCCAGCCGATGGCGGATCGCCCGTGAGTTTCTCCTCGAGAGTGTCATGCTCGGCATAGCCGGCAGTGTGCTGGGGCTTGGGCTCGCCTGGGGCGCGCTCCGTCTCCTCGTAGCCGTTGCGCCTCAGGGTCTGCCGCGCCTGCATGACATCGGCATCGATCTTCCGGTGCTGGGCTTTACTCTCCTCGTCGCCCTTGGCTGCAGCCTCCTCTTCGGCTCCATACCGGCCCTCCGTTACGCTGGCGCGCACGTCGGCACCGGACTCCGCGAGGGAGGCCGCACCGTCAGCCAGGGACGCGAACGCCATCGCACCCGCAACATCCTGGTCATCGTTCAGGTCAGCCTTGCCTTTGTGCTTCTTGTTTGCTCCGGCCTCATGATCCGCACCTTCCGCGCTCTCACCCACGTGAGCCCCGGCTTCTCGGATCCAGCGACGATGCAGACCCTGTCCCTTTCCATCCCCGATGCCGAGGTCGCGGACGCTGACAAAGTGGTCCGCATGCAGCAGGCCATGATCGAGAAGATCGCTGCCATCCCGAGCGTTTCCAGCGCCGCCTATGCGAACTCAGTTCCCATGGATAACAACGACTGGAACGATCCCGTCTTCGCCCGGGATCACAACTACGCCGACGGCTCCATGCCCCCTCTGCGCCATTTCAAATTCGCCTCTCCCGGCTACTTCGCCACGATGGGCATTCCCCTCCTCGCCGGGCGCGATTTCACGTGGGAAGACGACTACCAGCATCTGCCCGTCGCCATCGTCTCGGATAAAGCTGGCCCGCCAGCTCTGGGGAACACCACAGCAGGCGCTCGGGAAGGAGATTCGCGTCAGTTCGAAAGATGACTGGCGCCGGGTCGTCGGCGTCGTCGGCGATATCCACGATCAGGGCATGAACAAGGATGCCTCTGACATCGCCTGGTGGCCGATCCTGATGAATAATTTCGAGAGCCAGAAGACCAACATCCGCCGCTGGGTTGTCTTTGCGATCCGCACCCCCCGGGCTGGCTCCGAGAGCCTTGTCAGCGATGTTCGCCGCGCCATCTGGTCCGTCGATGCGAACTTGCCAATCGCCGATGTACGCACAGAGGCTTTCCTGTACAACCGCTCCATGGGGCGCACGTCGTTTACGCTCGTCATGCTTGCCCTGGCAGCTGGAATCGCCCTCCTGCTCGGTCTGGTTGGGCTTTACGGCGTGGTCGCCTACTCAGCCACCCAGCGCCGCCGGGAAATCGGCATCCGCATTGCCATGGGTGCCCAGCGCAATGACATCACCGGCCTCTTTGTTCGTGAGGGGCTGCTGCTCGCCGGTTGCGGTATCGTCTGCGGCGTGGCGGTCGCCTTTGGCGTCACGCGTTTGCTCGCCTCGCTGCTCTTCCAGACCAGCCCACTGGATCCGTTGACTTACGCTTCTGCCTGCGTGGCGCTCTGCGGAGCCGCGGCACTCGCCAGCTATGTACCGTCGCGACGGACGGCCAGCGTCAATCCCGTGGAAGCATTGCGCGCTGAATAGCCGGCTCCCCGCCAAGAGCTCCGGAGCCGAGCCATTCTGAGAGTGACTTACTGGGCGGACTGTGGCTGGGGTGCGGTCGCCGGAGCCACCGGCCGCGGCGGTGCCGGCTTTTTCGGCGCCTCTTTTTTGCCCGGAGCCAGGATTGCATGCAGCGTGTTGCCTTCCATGCGCGGCATGAACTCCACAATGCCGTTCTCGCCGATGTCCTGAATCAGCCGGTTGATGATCGCGTAGCCCAGCTCCCGGTGAGCCATCTGGCGACCTTTGAAGCGCAGCGACGCCTTCACCTTGTCGCCATCCTTTAGAAAGCGAATGGCCTGATTGCGCCGCGTTTCGTAGTCATGATCGTCGATGGTGACCGAGAACTTCACTTCCTTTACGATGATCACCTTTTGACGCTTCTTGGCTGCGCGGTCGCTCTTTTCCTTCTCGTAGAGAAACTTGCCGTAGTCCTGAATGCGGCAGACCGGCGGCACCGCCGTCGGCGAAACCTCTACAAGGTCCAGCCCGCGTTCACGGGCGATTTTGAGCGCCTCAAACGGGGCGAGAATCCCGAGTTGCTCTCCCTTTTCATCGATCACACGCACTTCCCGTGCGCGGATCCGATCGTTAATACGGACAAACTGCTTCGCGGAACGCTTATCGATGGGTTTTTCTCCTCAGCGTGGACGCGCCACGCGGCAATTTAGTATATCAACTCGCCTTCATGGTTAGATGCGGTACGGATTTAGCGGGTGCGTTTGCCGTCGGATAGCGGGTGGGGGCCTGACCGGGACCCGGTTCCTTTAGTGCTTCTTGGCCCTCGCGTCGAAATCATTCATCCGGCTGGCTTCGAAGCTTACGATCTTCCACTGCCCCAGCCGCCGGTTGTAAACCCGGGTATAACGGTACTCGCCACTAATGTCGCTGGCGCCGTTCGTACCCTGAAGCTGGGCCTGCGACGTCACCACAGCCGTGTCCCCATAGACACGAATATGCATGTCGCTCAGATCCAGTTCCGTGATCCGGACCGTCCCTGCCCTTCGCTGCGCCAGGTCCTGCGCGCGGCTTTCGACGGTGCCATTTGACGTAATGCCAATGTAATCATCCGCCAGCAGGTGATCCATTTCGCCGACGTTATTTGTCAAAATGGCCTGTCGCCATTGCTGCTCGAGCGACTCGATTTCCTTACGGATATTCGTCCGCTCGTGGTGCGGAAACGCCCATGCCGAGTTGCACGCAGGCAGCAGCAACAGGAAGGTCAAAGCCGGCAGAGCCCTCTTCAGGCGAGCTGCGGGTCGATAGCTTGCGGAGCCCTGGTGGCGGCGCATCGTCGTACCGGATGGTAGCCCGCTTTCCCGCGGAACGTCAAAGAAGAACCGCCCAACTGTTCGCATTCGCTCCCGGACCGTCATCAAGCGCTGTGAGCAGGCTGACCCTCTTCCTGCCCGTACCCTTTCAGACGCGCCGAACGCGGCAATGACTGCATCGGGTTTCCGACATCCGAGCGGAATCAGCCCAGCGCCGTCAGGTTCTCCACCTGCCGCTCCAGCATCAGCTGATACAGCCCTCCAACCACACATTCCCGGAAGTGCTTGCTGGCCCGGTGCGCTTCGACCGCCTTCTGATCCTTGTACTGTTCGTAAACCACGACCGTATCGGGCTCGCCCTCGACGGTATGCGGAACGTAGGTAACGCACCCTGGTTCCTTCCGCGAAGCCTCGGCCAAAGTGGTCAGCAGCTCAGCGATGCGCGGGCGATCATCGGAGCGAAATGTCATGCGAACGGTAAAGCTGATCATGCGTTCTCGTCAGGCTCTGTTCTCTGATGCGTCGATCTCACTTCCCGGCGATCCGCCGCATCGTCTCGCGGAACTCCGGCAACTCCAGCGTCTGATCCCTGTCCGGCCCCGTGGAGACAATCGCGACCTGCGCCCCCGTCTCCCTTTCCATAAAGCGGAGATACTCCTGCGCCTGCGTCGGGAGTTCGTCGAAGTTCCGGATCCCCTCCGTCGACGTTCTCCAGCCCTGCAGCCGAGTGTACACGGGGCGGATTGCCTCTATCCCCCGCACATCCGCCGGCATGGTGTCGCACCTTTTTCCCGCGATTTCATATCCGGTGCACACCGGAATCTCTTCCATCTCATCCAGCACGTCCATCTTGGTCACCACCAGCCAGTCCGTCCCGTTGATCTGGTTGGAGTACCGCAACAGCGGAAGGTCCAGCCAGCCGCAGCGCCGCGGCCGACCCGTGACGGCTCCAAACTCCTGTCCCCTCGCCCGCAGCGCCTCGCCCGAAGCATCGTGGATTTCGGTCGGGAACGGTCCTTCGCCCACTCGAGTCACATAAGCTTTCGTCACTCCGATCACCGTCCCTATCCGCGTCGGCCCCACGCCCGTTCCGATTGATGCTCCACCCGCCGCCGCGGACGACGAGGTTACAAAGGGATAGGTCCCGTGATCAATATCCAGCATCGTTCCCTGCGCCCCTTCGAACATGACGCTGTGCCCCTCGCCGAGTGCCTGGTTGAGCAGCAGCGCCGTATCCGTCACAAAGGGCCGGATCTTCTCAGCCGCCTCTGCATATTCCTCGTACATCTGCGCCGGATCCAGCGGTTCGGTCCCGAACAGCGCGTGCGCAATCGCGTTCTTTTCCCCACAGGCATTCTCGATGTGCGTTTTCAGCAGATCCCTGTTCAACAGGTCCACGACGCGCAGCCCGTTGCGCGCCATCTTGTCTTCATAGGCCGGACCAATTCCGCGGCTGGTCGTGCCGATTTTCTGCCGACCCGGCGCGCTCTCCGCCGCCAGTTCGATCATCCGGTGATACGGCAGGATCACCTGAGCCCGGTTGGAAATCGAACAGCTGGCCGGCGACATCGATCCCCAGTTCCCGCAGCCGACCTGTTTCCTTCAGAAACGCCATCGGATCGAGCACTACGCCGTTCCCGATCACACCCCGGCAGTCCGGACGCAGAACCCCGCATGGCACCAACTGCAGAACGAATTTCTGGCCGTTAATGATGACCGTGTGTCCGGCATTGTGGCCGCCGGCGTATCGGGCCACCACCGAGAAGCGCTCCGACAGCACATCGACGATCTTCCCTTTGCCTTCATCGCCCCACTGGGCGCCCACCACCACCGCCGATTTCGCCTGGGTCACCCGGATTGCCTGCTTTCCCTTTCCTTTTTTTGATTCCGGTACGACCGCACACACGCTCGCTGTGGCTGCCACGACATTACAGGAGCATGATGCAGAGAAACCGTGGGTGGCCGCGACGCGGAAATCAGTCTATCCGATTCCTGATGATATATCGGGCCGTTACCCGCCGGAAGAGTACTCTTGTGGCCCTCTTGCAGCTTTTTCCGGGGCAGCCTTCGCCAGCCAGATCGTGTGCCCCCCGCAGGCCGGATCACTCTCCACGTACGCCACCACCGCAAACCCACTTTCCCCGAGCAGCAAACGATATTCCGCCGGAGCCAGACTCCCGTGGTAGAGCGGTTCCCCCTCAAAATCACCCAGCACGTCCCCGTGCACCGCCCCGCTGGTAAAGAGCAATGCGCCGCCCGGCCGCACATGCTCTCGAAAGACAGGGAACATTTCCTGTTGATCCTCGGGAGTCAGGTGGAAGAAACTATCCCACGCCATGACTCCGTCAAAGCGCCGCCCCAGTGCCAGACCGCGCATGTCTGCCTGAATCCACTCCTCCGCGGGGAACCGCCCGCGCGCCCTCTCCAGCAGCGGCGACGATGCATCCACCCCGGTTACCCGATGTCCCGACCGGATCAGATATCCCGCAATCGGCTCCGCCGCTCCGCAGCCCAGGTCCAGGAAATCGCGCCTCTGGATTCAGGAGCGCGAGAAACCGGTCGATCCACGGCTTTCGAACAGGCTGCCCGGACTTCGCAGCCGATCCCACACCGCCGCGTGCCGCTGATAGAGCCCGATTATCTGCTCCGAGGGCGAAGACACGCTCAAGGCTGGCGTCGGATCGTCTCTCCCTGGAACCCACACTGCCGCCTCCTTTTCCACCTCGCCTGACCTGCGATACTGAATCGTTCCCATGATCTCCGTTTGTCCCAGATGCGGCGGCGCCGGCGTGCGGATTCTCCCGAATTCCGGCGGAGGCAACACCCTCGAAACCTGCGAGTGCCAGGTCGAGCAGCGCTTGGCTCGGCTCATGAAACGCGCCGGCATCCCCACCCGCTACGAGCATTGCTCCCTCGACAGCTACGAGGCCAGTTTCCCTGGAGCCGACCGTTCCCTCACTGCCGCCCATCTGATGGCTCGCCGCTTCGTCGATGGCTACCCCGCCACGACCAGCGGTAGCGGCCTGCTCCTTACCGGTTCCATTGGCGTCGGCAAGACTCATCTCGCCGTCGGTATTCTCCAGGCGCTCATTGTCGAGAAAGGCGTCCGCGGTCTCTTTAGGGACTATCGGGAGCTCCTCAAGGGATCCAGAATTCCTACGATCCTCAGGTTGCCGCCACTGAAATGGAGATCCTGCAGCCCGTCTTCGACGCCGAGGTTCTTGTTCTCGACGAACTGGGCGCCGCCAAGCCCACTGACTGGGTCTGGGACACCGTCGCGCTGGTGCTCAACACCCGCTACAACGACAAGCGCACCACGATCATTACCACCAATTACGCTGATTTGCCCCCGGGGGGCGTTCCTCGAATTAAGGGTGCAGGCAGCAGCGAAGAAACTCTGGGCGACCGCATCGGCAAACAATGCGTTCCCGCCTGGCAGAGATGTGCGTTTTGGTGGAAATGCGCGGCGAAGACTTCCGCCGCACCGTGCGCCGTGCCCGCTTCGGCTGACCGCCAGTTTCCCAGCGAACTTGTAGAAACTGCATTCCTTTGCCCCCTTTGCGCATCTTCCTAGTAGACGGAGGAACGGCATGGCGAATGACGGAACCCATAGGCGGCCCCGCGTCCTGATCATCGGCGGCGGCTTTGCCGGAACCCATGCGGCAAAGGCGCTGGCGAAGCTGCCCGTTGATATCACGCTGGTAGACCGGCGCAACCATTTCACATTCCAGCCCCTGCTCTATCAGGTTGGGCTGGCCGTCCTCTCCCCGCCGACATCGCCTCGTCCCTCCGCACCATGCTCCGCCACAGCAGCAACACCGAAGTCCTGATGGACGAGGCTGTCGGCTTCGACATCGAGAACCGCGCGGTACGTTTTCGCAGCGGCGCAGAGTTGCGCTACGACTACCTGATGGTGGCCACCGGTGCCACCCACTCCTACTTCGGCCACGATGAGTGGGCTCAACTCGCGCCAGGCCTCAAAACCATCGAAGACGCCATCGAGATTCGCCGCCGTGTCCTGCTTGCTTTTGAGCTCGCCGAGCGCCGCATGGTGGAGACGGGTTCGCACCCTCCCCTGAATTTCGTGGTCATCGGCGGAGGCCCCACCGGTGTCGAACTCGCGGGCGCCATTGCCGACATTACCCGCCGCTACATGCGCCGCGATTTTCGCCACATCGACCCCACCAGGGCTCGCGTGATCCTCATCGAAGGCGAAAAGCGTGTTCTCGCTCCCTATCCCCCGGACCTCTCTCGCAAAGCCGAAGAGCAGCTCCGGGAACTCGGCGTCGAGGTCCGCGACGGCGTTCGGGTCACGGACGTGCAGCCAGGGTATGTCATTGCCAACAATGAGCGCATCGAAGCCGTCGTCACCCTTTGGGCCGCCGGCGTTGCCGCCTCTCCGCTCGGTAAGCTTCTCGGCTTCCCCACTGACAAGCGCGGCTCTGTCCTGGTGAACGGCACTCTCAACCCCGAAGGCCATCCCGAGATCTTCGTCTGCGGCGATCTCTCCCACTTCGAGCAGGACGGCCGCCAGGTTCCCGGCGTGGCGCAGCCCGCCATGCAGATGGGCGACCACGTCGCCCGGATGATCGCCTCCGATCTCAACCATCAACCGCGCAGGCCCTTCCGCTATTTCGACAAAGGAGACATGGCCACCATCGGCCGTTTGGCCGCCGTCGCCAAGGTTGAGTGGCCCTTCAAGGCCCATCTCAGCGGCTTCCCCGCCTGGGTCACCTGGCTGGTCGTGCATATTTATTTTCTGATCGGCTTTCGCAACCGCATCGCCGTTCTGTCGCAGTGGATCTGGAGCTACTTCACCTTCACACGAGGCGTTCGCCTCATTTACGGCAGCCAGTCACTCCCGGGCTGGACAACACCGCAGGGCGGCGACGAAGAGCCCGAGCTGCTCGATACCACGAACCCAGCCTCGCGCTCTCAACATCAGTCAATTTCGGATCAGTCAAAACCCGCAGCAGCGGACTGAGAAGAGCGACCGACGGCATCCCGACAACGAGATGATCAGTACACCGGCGGCTCACCCGCAGGCCGCGTTTTCCAGCGCCGATGCACCCACAGCCACTGGTCGGGATACCGCCGCACGAAAGCTTCAGTCACCGCGGTGAATCGCGCCGTATTTTCCAGGGTATCCCGCTCATCGTCCCCTGTCCTTACCAACCCGATCTCTTCTCCGAAATGAAGCACATATTTCCCTTCCGCCGCCTCCCATACCAGAAACCCAGGCAGGACAGCTGCGCCCATGCGCAGAGCCACGCGCGCCAGCCCTGAAGCCGTGCATGCCTCGGTTCCAAAGAACGGCACGAAGACACCCTGCGGCGGTGTCATGTTCGTGTCCATCAGGATCCCAACCGTCTCACCATGACGCATTGCCGACAGCAGCCCTCGAGCGAAATCGTCCTTATGCAACACACGATTGCCGTGCAGGCAACGAATACGATTCACCAGCCGGTCCACTCGCGGATTGTCCAGCCTTCGGATCACCATCGCCATGGGATAACCCATCAGCGAATGCCAGAAACTCGACAGCTCCCAGGCGCCGAGATGGCCGGTCACAATCAGCACGCCCTTGCCGCGGTCCCGGGCAGCGAGATAGTTCTCGAGCCCTTCATAGCGAATCAAGTCTCGCGTGTTCTCCTGCGTGAAGCCGGCCATTTGGCAGAATTCCGCCAGTTGCCATCCGAGATGCCGATAAAGCCGGCGCAATATGCGAGCCCGTTCCGCGGGAGCCGTCGAGGGAAAGGCCAGTTCCAGGTTCCGCAGTCCGGTCCTCCGCAGGCGCGGCAAAATCCACCAGGCCATCGCGCCAATACCCGCTCCCACGCGCCGAGCCACGGGACGAGGCAGTGAGCCAATCCCGTTCAGGAGTGCCCAGGCAAACGCAAATTCGAGAGCTTTTCGCATCGGGTCCGGCGAAGGCTCAGTGTAACCGGTACTCACGCAGCCGGCTGCCCGGCAGCCGACGCCGCTCCGGGCGGCGTTCGTTGAAGGGTCTCCGGCACCGCAAACCAGAGTAGAGCGACCGCGAGCATTGCCACCCCTGCCAGGCCCAGGAATGAAGTCTTGTAGCTGAAGTGTTGGATCAGCGCACCGCCCAGAGTCGTGCTGAGAGCCGCGCCGATGCCTACCACCGTCGCCAGAGCTCCCTGGATCAGATTGAACCGCCCTGTACCCTGCGTGCGATCGGCGACAACCATAATCGACACCACGCCAAAGATGGCATTCGCAACGCCGTCAAGCAATTGCACCGCGACCAGCGGCAGCGTGCCCCCAACCACCGTATAGAGCACTCCGCGGATTGGCAGAACACCAAAGCCGACCAGCAACAGGGGGCGGCGACCCAGCCGTTCCGCCTGCTTTGCAATCCAGGGCGCGGTCAGCGTAATGACGACCTGGGTGACAATAATGCAGGCCGACATGAAGGCCGCCGCGCTGCGGGTCCGGTGCCTCGCCAGCATTTCGCCCAGTTGAGGCAGCATCGCCGCATTGGCCAGATGAAACAGGCCCGCACAGAGAAGAAAGGCCAACAGTACCCTGTCGGCGAGCACTGCCGACAGTGCAGAAATTTGAGCGGGCCTGGCATCAGCTCCTACTCGGGGATCTGGCTCGGCTCCTCGGGCCTGTGCGTAGCGAATTCGCCGGGCAGGAATCGCCGCCAGCGCACCCCAGGTCGGGATCGCCAGCAATAGCGGCACCACGAAGATGGCGCGCGTGCCATACACCCGGCTCACCCCTGCCACCAGCAGCGCCGCCAGAACATTCCCGGCTGCATTGAACGACTGGTTCCGGCCAAACTGGCGACCAAAGCTGCGTGCCCCCACCATGCCCAGCGTGATCGCCGCTATCGTTGGAGCCAGGAATGGACCTGCTCCTCCGATCAGCACCTGCGCCGCATACACCGAGGCAGCGCGTGTACTGGCCAGCAGTAGCGCAGCTCCCGCAACCAGCGCCCCCACGCCCAGCGCGACGATTGCTCTCTTGTTCCGCGAACGATCGACGACCGCCCCGGCCGGCGTCTGAATCGCCACCGTAACGATGCCGCCCAGGGTCATCGCCAGACCGACCCGTTCTGGATTCCAGCCCGCTGTGGCCAGCCATGCCGCAAGAAAGGGTCCCAGCCCCGTCTGCACGTCGGCGACAAAGAAATTCAGCCACTCGAGCGGTCGCAGCCCCTGCCGGTCCGCGACGGATTCACCAGGCTGTATTGAAGGGATCACGGGATGAACTGGCTCAACGAGAAAACATGCATACTGGGGCCCGAACCGTGACTGCAATGAGGAGAACAAAAAAGGACGGAGCTTGATTCGCTCCGTCCTCGCGGCGCACTCGCGCCAGTTACTCGTGTGCTTCGTGGAAGTACTTAGCTACCGTCCGGACAAAAGGCCGCGCCCCTTCCGGCACCGGAACGTTGCCGTCCAGAATCTGCCTGAACGAGTGCGGTGCACCGTAGAAGTGTCCGTATCCCCGGTGTTCTGTGTGACCGAAACGCCACTGAGGTCCACGCCCGCGAACAGACCCTTACTCCGCGACCAGGTCAGCAGTTCGGACTGCATCTTCCAGTTGGTCGATGCTCCGGCATCACGTCCCACGGGTCCGGCCGCAGCTGAGGCACCTGCTCCAATTTTGAACTGGCTATTCAGGAGGTCCTGCATGCCCTTCTGATTCACTGCCACCAGGACCAGATCCGTTCCCTTTCCACCGATCTGGAATCCCCACGAGCCGCCCGCCATCCGAATGAACACCGGCCCGCTCCAGCCATGACCCGTGCGGCAGGTCGCGATTCCCTGCCCGTACTCGGCACCAAAAATGAAGGCGCCTTTGACCATACCTGGGACTACGGCAACACAGGTGGCCGATTTCAGAATCGAGTCCGGGATTTGTTTATCGGGGGTGGACATACCTGGTTGAGCACTTCCTGGGCGGAATCTATCCGGTCGTCGATCTTCTGCTTACTCTGGGCAAATGCAGGCACGGCCATGGCGACTGCGCAAATAACGATCACAAGCCTTTTCATTTCTTTCGTTTCTCCCATCAAAAAGATGATCTTTTCCGACCCATGCCAGTCTACTGCAAGTCCATCAACCCCGTGCGAAGCGGAGAGTCTCCCTCGGCATGAAGGACAGGTACCCGAGGGATCAATCGGAATGCTGTGGCAGGAGCCTCACGCGCGGGTCTTCGGCGCATTCGTTCCGGAGCCGCCGCGCACCCGTCTCCTTCATTACGATGCGTTCCACGGCAGGAAGGTTGAGGAGCCCCAGGCGAAAGCGAAGCCATCGCCAACAAAAAAATGGGGCTGTCGGATGCAGTCGCCTGCCAGCCATCAGCCCCGTTCCCCAGATCTGCGTTGTTATTATCCTCAGTTGTAGAAGCTCGCGACGTAACCTCGCAAGATAACGGAGGTAGGGTGGCCTTTCGTAACCTCGCCCGGCCCGTGGGCTCCCGTTTGCCCTGATCTTGACGGCGATTCGACAAGCCGGCGACGGATTGACACCATAGAGAGCCCAACCTAAACTGACAGCACTTGAAGCAGCTGGATGCTGGTTCTACCCGAGCCACAGTTCTCCGCTGGCGACCTCTCGTTTGGCCGCGCTTGGGAAGCCGGAGCCGGAATCCAGAGGTCGTCGTTTTGAATGATGACCGATTTTCGTAAACGCATGATTTCAAATGATTTTTTACCTCCCGACTGCCCAACATGGCTGAATTAATCATCGAGGCCGGACGGGCCGAGAGAAACTACTGGCGCGACCTCTGGCGCTACCGCGAGCTGTTTTACTTCCTCGCCTGGCGCGACATCCTGGTTCGCTATAAGCAGACCGTCATGGGCGTGGCGTGGAGCGTCATACGTCCGCTCCTGACGATGATGATCTTCACCGTCATCTTCAGCCGCGTGGCTAAGCTGCATGCGCCCGGCGCCGCTCCGTATGCCCTGATGGTAATGGCGGGCATGCTGCCCTGGCAGTTCGTCTCCACCGCCTTTGCCGCTTCAAGCACAAGCCTCATCGACAATTCGAACCTTGTCTCGAAGGTCTATTTTCCCCGGCTCATCGTTCCCGCCAGTTCGGTGATCACCAGCTTTGTCGATTTCCTCATCACCATGGGCTTGCTGGCTCTCATGATGCTCTGGTATCGCGCTGTTCCGGACTGGCACATCATCGCGCTTCCCGCCTTCATCGTGCTGTCCTTTTTCGCTGCCGTCGGCGTCGGTCTCTGGCTCTGCGCCCTCAATGTGGAGTATCGGGATTTTCGTTATATCGTGCCCTTTATCGTCCAGATCGGCATGTATGCTCCCCCGTTGGATTCAGCAGCAGCGTTGTGCCCGCCAAATATCAGCTGCCGTTCTCGCTCAACCCGGCGGTTGGCATTATCGACGGCTTCCGCTGGTCGCTCCTGCGCGGCCAGCCGCTCGCCTGGTGGCCTGACCTGATCAACTCGATCTGGGTCACCGCGGTTCTGTATCTCAGCGGCGTCTGGTATTTTCGCAGGATGGAGCGAAGCTTTGCCGACGTTATCTAAAGCGGTCATCCGGACGCCGCGATCGCGTGGCCTGAGGGGCGATTTTCGCCGGTTCACCTATGTCTGACGCCATTATTTCCGTCGAAGGACTCGGCAAGAGATACGCCATCCGCCATCAGGGACAACAACGGTCGCATTACAAGACCTTTCGCGAAGCGCTGACGCAGGGCGCCACTCGCCTCGTCACGCGATGGAGCCGGGACAGCCGTGAAGCGGCAAAGGCAGCGGAGCAGGAGGAATTCTGGGCCCTCCGCGATGTTTCTTCGACCTTGAGAGAGGCAAAGTCCTCGGCATCATCGGCCGCAACGGAGCCGGCAAAAGCACCCTGCTGAAGATTCTCAGCCGCATTACCGAGCCCTCCGAAGGCCGCGTGATCCTCCGAGGCCGCGTCGCCAGCCTTCTTGAGGTCGGTACGGGATTCCACCCTGAACTAACCGGCCGCGAAAATATTTTCCTAAACGGCTCCATCCTCGGTATGACGCGTACCGAGATGAAGCGCAAATTCGATGAGATTGTCGACTTCGCCGGCGTAGAAAAGTTTCTCGACACGCCTGTCAAACGCTACAGCAGTGGCATGTATGTCCGCCTCGCCTTCGCCGTTGCCGCTCACATAGAACCGGAGATCCTCGTGGTGGACGAGGTTCTGGCTGTCGGGGACGCCGAGTTCCAGAAGAAATGCCTGGATAAAATGGGACAGGTCGCGCACGGTGGACGCACAGTGCTCTTTGTGTCGCACCAATTGGCGTCCGTGCGAACGATGTGCAACACCGTCATCTGGATACAGCGCGGAAGCATCAGGCAGTCGGGTCCACCTGAAGCTATGATCAGCGACTACCTCTCAAACCCTTTCCCTCGGCGTCGCCGAGGTGATTGAGAAGAACGGTATCATTCTCGAGTCCGCGACCATCGCTGGTGACGGCGACAACGTCAGCGGAGCGCCGATTGCCGGTGATCCCTGGTCGGTTCGCGTACGTTACCGGTTAACCCGGGACCTGCAGACCGGTGTCTCCCTGCGAATTTCCACGATTCAGGGCACCGTCGTGACTGACGTGCACGAATGCGTGCGCGGTGGCAATGTGCGTCCGGCCGGCAGTTACGAAACTCGGTTCGATATGTCGGCACTTAATCTGTCTCCCGGCAGCTATCTTCTCTCTGTTTTGTTCA
Source organism: uncultured Acidobacteriaceae bacterium (assembly GCA_963702295.1). Classification (GTDB taxonomy): domain Bacteria; phylum Acidobacteriota; class Terriglobia; order Terriglobales; family Acidobacteriaceae; genus Palsa-343. The sequence goes on from CAVPCE010000051.1 coordinate 19,697, forward strand.
TGGTTCACCACGGTCCAGTACATTTAATCGCTGAGCCTTATGTTCGTTTTGAAGTAATTGGCACCTTGCCGGGTTTTGATGGTTCGCGTTGGCCTTACGACATTGGTGGGTGCTTGTATCTGGAACCGTCCATCAGAACGATTTGTCTTGATGTACTCACACACGTGGAACTTGTCGAAAATACATCGGGCATCTATTCATGAAATGCCTGCTAGCGCCCTCTTTAACTTTATAAGAGAAACGATGTGGCGCAGCTAATTTCGGATGATAGAGCTGTGAGCCGCAACTTAAGCCCGAGGTCATGGTCATTTATCATTGCAATTATTGCGGTTCCTGGTGGAGGAAAGATGGATGAGGCGACCAAGGCGGCAAAGCGCCGTCGCAAGGATAGGCGATATCGGGAGTGGTTCAAAGGAGTTGGTATTGATATCGGGAGCGGTAGCGACCCCATAACTTCCAGGCAGTATCCCAATGCAACTCGCATCGAACCATATGACCGTGTCTTGGGCAACAAGGACGCTATGACCCTGCCTAAGTTCCGGACGAAAGTTTCGATTTCGTCCACAGCTCTCACTGCCTTGAACATCTCTCAGATCCGAAGCAGGCGCTGGAGAACTGGTTCGCGTTCTCAAGTCCGGTGGTCATATTATCTGCACGGCTCCGGACGAACTTTTGTACGAGCAAGGACTGTGGCCGTCCCGATTCAACCAGGACCATAAAGTCAGCTTTACGCTGCGGGACCACAAGTTCATTTCTGGCACTATTAATGTACGGGAACTTCTTGGCCAATTTGGCGACAGGATTACAGTCAAGGAATTGAAACTCTTGGATGATGGGTATGATTACAGACTGAATCGTGCCCTGAAAAATGTGGAACTCGTTGATCAAACTATGAAAAGCGGGACCAGAATGCTAATTCAATTTGTGGTTCAAAAAAATCGTTGACTCTGCATCGTGATTCCTAATAAGGCAGTGCCACTCTTTTGAACAGGACAGCTCTTATAAAGCTTGCACGGCATCCGGTTCGGGTATCGCAAATGGCTTACCGGACGATTACTTATGGGGCGTCCCTCCTCGCAACCCGCGAGATTTCCGGCAGACCTGTGGTTCTCCTAGATCGGCACGCCGGCATCGGCGACATTATCTGTACGTTTCCCTCGGTTCGGGAATTAAGGAAACGACATCCTGATGCCATTTTCGTCTATAATACATGGCCGGCCTTTAAGGGCATCGTGGAAATGGGGCGGGTGGCAGACCGGGTCGTGGCTTGGGATCAGTCGTGGATGCGCAGGCTTGTCGACAGCTTTTATGCCCTGCGCCTCGATGACGAACGGCCGTCCGGCCGGGGATTTGTTCATTTGGTCGATGACTTTGCCCGTAGTCTCTCGACGTTGAACTCAGTTCGCGCCAGCCGCGGCTGTACGTGCCTGAACCTTTGTCCCAGTCGCTGAAGAGGCGGCTCACGCCCCTCTCGGAGAAGGCAACGCATGTGCTCGGTATTCATGTCGGCCCTTCGTGGGCTGTGCGCGAATGGACCCAGGAAGGATGGACGGAGTTGGTTGCCCTGCTGCGCGATCGTTGTGATTGTGCCGTGATTCAATTGGGTTCGGATATGCACACGGTGAAGGGATTGATTCCGGCACCGCGAATCCCTGCGACAGAAGACTGGGTTGGCAAACTGAGTCTTGAAGAGACGGTTGCGGCTCTTCAACACATTGACCTTCTTGTCGGGGTTGACTCAGGCCTCTTGCATGCTGCCGGCGCAGTCGGAACGCCGACAGTGGGTCTGTTCGGCGCCGTTGATCCCAGGTTGCGCCTTCCCCCGGAGACACCTTCCATCGGAGTGGGTCGTGGATGCGCCTTGTCTCGGATGCCATCACCGCCTGCCGCGTGTGCATTGGCGCGATGGCTGCCCGCACAACATCCAGTGTATGGAAAAACTGACGGCAGAGGATGTGCTGGAAGCCTGCGTTAGCCTCCTGGGGTCGGCGCAAAGGGATAAAGGACGTGATGCAATCGGATCTGAAAGCTCGTCAACCTGATCTACAATAGCCCGCACACAAGAAGGCAATCGGCCAATGCAACTGACTGCGCGCCCAGACCACCAGGTGACCACTTTGCCTGCAGCCAATCATGACTCGATCGTTCTCATAGCTGGCACAAACGAGCACTACGCGATGCCGCTGGCAGTCACCCTGTCGTCGCTCTTAATCAACCTGAAATCGCCTTTCGCCGTGAAGATTTTCATTCTCAACACGGATTTGAGTGCTGAGGCAAAGCACCGTCTCACTCGCGCCGTTCTCAAAAAAGGCCGAAGCATCGATCTTCTTTTCACAAGAGCCAACGCGGATGTTCTGAGCTCCTATTCGCCAATCAAGCACCTGACCGTAGATGCTTTGTTGCGCCTTTTCGCTCCCGATTTGCTCCCGCCCGAGATAGAAAAAGCCCTGTATCTGGATTGCGACCTGCTCGTATTAAAGGACGTTAAGCCTCTCTGGCAGGTGGACGAAACCCGGTTGCCAGTGCGGGCAGCCTTCGATCCAAGCGTGCGGGTCGTCTCCAGCGAATGGGGACTCGACAATTACAAAGAACTTGGCCTTCCGCCCGATAGCCCTTATTTCAATCCGGCGTCCTGCTCATAAATCTCAAATGTGGCGTGAAGAGCACATCGGGAGAGAATGTCTGGACTATCTTCACGAACACCAGACCCATTTCCTGGACCAGGATGCCATCAATGCCGTTCTCGCCGGAAGGATCGGTGTACTGCCCATGACCTGGAACGCCATGGTCAATAACCTGCGCTACTACTCAACTTGGCCGGACGACGACCTGAAGCGGGCCATCGCGCCGGAGATTCGCAGGCTGCAGCGCTCACCGGGCATCTGCCACTTTGCCGGTGGAATCAAACCGTGGACTCCGGGCTTCCAAAGTCGCTTCCTGGGCCGTTGGATTTACTACCTCTGGCGCAGCCGCTGGTTCAATTTTTGGGAGGCGACACTCTGGACGGCCAAATGGACCGTTGCCCATATCCGCATTATGTTCAGGCGGAAGGTGACCGCCCGGGTGTTCGGAGCAAAGCCGGCCCGCTGATCACGCCACACTTCAGACCAAAAGTGGCTGCCCCACAAATGGTGCTTAAAACCACAGCGAGGGTAATACCCAAAAGGTATTACCATAGAAGTCCATTGTTATCATACAGATGAACTGCTGGCATCCCCGGGGGTGGGGATAGAAACCGGATTCATTACATCTTGTACTTGCCGAAATCCTCATCCCCCAGATTTTCGAGCCAGCGCCGCAGCTCCTGCGCGCTGGGCTGCGCGTCGGCGGCGCTGGGGACGACTTTCGCGGCCTGCAGCACCTCTTCGGCTACAAAAATGGGGCAGTCCGAGCGCAGTGCCAGCGCCAGCGCATCCGACGGCCGCGCATCGATCGCCACAATTTCCCCGTTCTGCTCCATCCAGATCACCGCGTAGAACGTGTCGCCGCGCAGCTCCGAAACCACCACCCGCTGCACCTGCGCATTGAGCCCCATCACTACGTTTTTCAGCAGATCATGGGTCAGCGGCCGCGCCGTCGTCGACTTCTCCACCTCCAGCGCGATCGCATTTGCCTCATACAGCCCCACCCAGATCGGCAGCACCGCCTCGCTCTTCGGATCCTTCAGAATCACGACCGGCATATTCGTCGAAGGATCCACCATCAAGCCCCGGATTTTCATCTCGACTTCCATCGCGGCCTCACTGCACGACTGCTTCTCCAACAAGACTGTTGGGGAAGGTTTTTGTCACACGCACCGGCAGATATACACCGGGCGCCGGGGCGATCGGCTGGCTCGTAGTGAAGTTCAGCGTCTTGTTTTGCGACGTGCGCCCCACCACCTGCCCACGTCCTGGATTCAGACCTTCCACCATGACCTCAAGCACCTGGCCAACGTGCTTCTCGTAGTTCGTCCGCTGGATCTCCCTCTGCCGGTCCAGCAGCACCTGCAGCCGCTTCGATTTCTCTTCCTCGGGAATCGAATCCGGCATAGAGAGCGATGGCGTGTTCGGCCGCGGCGAGTACTTGAAGGCAAAGACGCCGTCGTACTGCACCTCACTCAGCAGGCTCAATGTCTGCTCAAAATCCTCGACTGTCTCGCCCGGAAAGCCCGTGATGATGTCGGTCGTCATGCTGATCATCCGCCGCGCCCCCTGTATCCAGGCGATCCGTTCCAGGTACTGTTCCCGTGAATACTCCCGCGCCATCAGGCCCAACACTTTCGATGATCCGCTCTGCACCGGGAGATGCACATGGTCGCAAAGCGACGGCACGGCGTCGATCGCTTCCACAATGTCGCGCGTGAAATCCCGGGGATGCGACGTCGTGAACCGCACTCGCCGGATTCCCGACACCTCGCCAACCGCCGCCAGCAGCTCCGCAAAGCTGCGCTTGCCCTCCGGATCCCGATACGAATTCACATTCTGGCCCAGCAGCTGAATCTCCGTGAAACCCGCATCCGCCATCCGCCGCGCCTCGGCCATCACCGAATCGGACTTTCGGCTCCGTTCCTTGCCCCGCGTGTACGGAACAACGCAGTAAGCACAGAACTTGTCGCAGCCCTCAATGATCGTGATGTATCCGCGATGCGGATTTGAGCGCGCCGTGAACTCCGTCTCGAATGTCTCATCTGTCTGCCGGTCGTCCAGCCCGTCACCCGGGTCGCGCCTTGTTCGATCTGCACCAGCATCTCCGGCAGCTTCCGGTACGACGCCGAGCCAGCCACCAACGACACATAGGGCGCACGCTCGAAGATACGCTCGCCTTCCTGCTGCGCTACGCACCCCAACACGCCAAACCGTTTACCCTGCCGATACAGTGCCTTATAGTCGTTCAGCCGGTGAAAGACCTTCTGCTCCGCCTTGTCGCGGATTGAGCATGTGTTGTACAGGATCAGGTCCGCCGCCTCTTCCGTCTCGACCTGGGCATATCCCTGCTGCTCCAGCGTGCCAATGACCTTTTCCGAGTCATGCACGTTCATCTGGCAGCCAAATGTTTCGAGATAGAACGTCTTCTGGGGCGACATCCAACTTGAGTATAGCGAACGCCCGTAGCGAAGGTCCCGGATTTGCCGCGCCCGCCCGGAACTACCTCCACGAGGATCTTTCCGCCCCAGCGGACTCAGTTCGCAGCTTCGGCAACCGGCTTCTTGTACAGCGGCGAGAGTTCGCGAAGCCGGGCCACAGCGGGAGGCACCGTTTCCAGCGCATAGTCAACGTCCGCACCGGTACTTAGGCGCGACAAGCTGAACCGCAGGCTGGCGCGCGAGGTCGATGCCGGCAGGCCCATGGCAGTCAGGACGTGCGACGGCTCCATCGATCCCGAGGAACAGGCGGAACCCCCCGAAACAGCGATGCCTTTCAGGTCGAGAGCAATCACCAGCGCCTCGCCTTCGAGATGGTCGAGGAAGAGATTCGTGGTGTTAGGAACACGCGACTGCCCGGCTCCGTTCACCCCGCAATCCTCAACGCGCCCGATCAGACCCTGCTCCAACCGGTTGCGCAGGTCGGCAATCCGCTCTTCGGTACCGTCGGTCAGGGCGGACAGGGCAAACTCCGCGGCCTTGCCCAGGCCCACGATTCCCGCTACGTTTTCAGTGCCGGCGCGGCGCTGGCGCTCGTGCGACCCGCCAAAGAGCAGCGGCTCAAATCGGGTTCCCCGCCGTACGTACAGGGCGCCGGTTCCCTGGGGTGCGTGGAATTTGTGGCCGGAGATGCTAAGAAGATGACAGCCAATTTCATTGACGTCGATCGGGATCTTGCCGGCGGCCTGCACCGCGTCGGTATGAAAAGTAATTCCAGCCTCAGCAGCAATCTTGCCGATCGCCTCGACGGGCTGGATTACGCCCGTTTCATTGTTGGCCATCATCACGCTGATCAGTTTGGTACTGGGTTTCAGCGCCCGCCGAACATCGTCCGGATCGAGCACCCCGGACGAGTCAACTGGCAAAAAGGTGACATCGATGCCGCGCTGCAGCGCTTTTTCCCCCGCATGCAGCACCGCGTGGTGCTCGATTGAGGAGGTAATGAGATGGTCACCGGGCCGGAGCACTCCGAAGACAGCCGTGTTGTCGCCTTCTGTTCCCCCGGAGGTGAACACAATTTCGGCCGGCCGGCAGTGCAGGAGTGCGGCTACCTGGTCGCGAGCCGTTTCGACGGCCGCACGGGCGCGCTGGCCGAAGTAATGGATGGACGAGGCGTTCCCGAACGAATCGATAAAGAACGGCTGCATCGCTTCCAGCACCCCAGGCAGAAGCGGCGTGGTGGCGTTAGCATCCATATACACGCGGCGCATGCAGCCATTGTAGCGGCAGGAGGCGAGTTTGCCGCCGATCAGAAAAGACGGATGCCAACCACGGCCGAATTCAGGCAAAATTAAGGATGGGGAGTGATTCTGAACCCATGCGCGTGCTGGTCGTCGAAGACGAAGCCCGGGTCGCTGACAACATCGCCGAAGCTCTGCGCGAGAGTGCGGGGCAGGCAGTGGATGTCGCTCGCAATGGCCGCGACGGCATCGAGCTGGGTCAGCAGACCAATTACGACCTCGTCATCCTCGATCTGATGCTGCCGGGGGTGAGCGGACGCGAGGTGCTCCGCGCAATCCGCGCCAAAGGACAGACGGCGCCGGTCCTCGTATTAACCGCCGTCGCGGATAAGGCCTCCGTCGTCAGCCTGCTCAATGCCGGCGCAGACGACTATCTCGCCAAACCCTTCGACCTCGGCGAATTGTTGGCTCGCGTCAAGGCTCTGATTCGCCGCGGCAAGGGCGTCAGCCATCCCAGAATCAAAATCGCCGACCTGGTCATCGATACCCTAGAGAAAAGCGTGACGATTGCCGGTAAGCTGATCGAGCTTTCGCCGACGGAGTATCGCGCCCTCGAATATCTGAGCCATCGTCCCCGCTCCGTGATTTCCAAGCAGGTGCTGCTGGAACATCTGTACGACTACAACTGGGAACACCACTCCAACGTCATCGAGGCACATATCTCCAACCTGCGGCGCAAACTGAACCGAGGTGGTGAGACGCAGTGGATCGAGACGTTACGCGGGCGCGGCTATCGTCTACTGGCCGAAAACGCCACGAGGGGTGCGGCATGAGGCGATATTCCCTGCGTCGGCGACTGATTGCGATGGTTCTCGCGGTGGAGTGCGCTTTAACCGTGAGTATCAGCGGGACGATCCTTTTCTACATCTGGCGCGACCATGTGTACAGCTTTGACCAGATGGTCCGCGGACGAGCCGATTCTCTGCTGGGGGCGGTACACGACGCGGAGAACGCTGCCGATGACGTGACCGTTACGCCGGCGGCACTGGACTTACCCGCCGGCGATGCCTGGATGGCTCGGGACGCCGGTGGGCGCGTGCTGGCGCAGTCGGCCAACTGGAGCGCGGGAGCGGAGAAAATCTTGTCCGCAACCAGCAGACCCCGTGACGTCAGGATCGGCGGACGGGCGTTTCGCGGAGTCTCTCTCCGCGGAGTACGCCAAATCGACGCCGACGACACCAGTCCCGGCATTGCGCGTCCGGTGGTGATTGTTTATGCCTCATCCCTGGCGCCGGTATACACCTCTGTAGAACGCGCTGCGCGATTCCTGACCGTGGCCAGCTCTTTGCTGTTGATGCTGACCGCGATCGTGCTCACGTGGCTGCTGCGGCACGGCCTGGCGCCCCTGGAAACTCTCAGCGCCTCTGCCGCCGAGATTACCCCGCGCCATCCCCTGTTTCATGCAGCCGAGAGTGCTCACGCGACCGCGGAGTTGTCGGTCCTGGCCAGGGCGCTGGAACAAGCTACCCAAAGACTCGAGGACGCCTTCGTAAGGCAGCAGGTCTTTGTGCATGACGCGGCGCATGAATTGAAAACAGCGGTGACCATTGTGAAGTCGTCTCTGCAGCTGCTGGCTTCGCGTCCCAGAACGGTGCGGGAATACGCCCGCGGCCTGGAGACCTGCCAGGACGACTGTGCCCGCATGGAAGAGCTCGTTCAGCGCATGCTGCAACTGGCCCGCTTCGAGCGCGAGCCGCATGCCCAGAATGCCGGCTGCAATGTCGCCGAAGTGGCTCGCGACGTGGCTGCTCAGATGGAAAGAATTGCAGAGATTCGCCAGGTGAACCTCGCGGTTGAGGCGCCGTTCTCCGTGACGGGTTTGTTGAGCGAGGATGCCTGTTCTTCCCTGCTCGCCAATCTGATGTTGAATGCCGTTCAATACACGCCCGCTGGCGGGTCAGTAATGACGCGCGTCGCGGCGGCCAACACCGTCCTCGTGGAAGTGACCGATACCGGCCGCGGAATTGCCCCGGAAGATCTCCCCCATCTGTTCGAGCGCTTCTGGCGCGGCGACAGCTCGCGCGCCCGCAGCACCGGAGGTGTTGGGCTTGGGTTGTCAATTTGCAAAGCCATTGTGGATGCTTGCGGTGGCGAGATCGGTGTGACCAGCCGTCTTGGCGAAGGCACCTGCGTGCTGGTACGCCTGCCGCGTTCGCAGCAGAATGAAGCTTCGCCCGAGTCGCCGCAACTCAGCGAATCGGTGACTCTCAATCAGGGATAACCGGAGAAAAATGCGGGGAACAGGACTTAGACCCGTCCCCCGTGTTGGCAGTGCTCAAAACGCAATCGCGCCGCGAACGAGGCTCTTCTCCTCCGTTAGCGTGAAGCCCAGCTTCCGGGAAAGCTTGTGCATCCGATGGTTTTCCGGCAGGAAGTGAATCACCACGTGGCGGATGCCTTCGGCGCGGGCCGCATCCAGTGCCCGGCGCATCAATTCCTCGCCCAACCCCTGCCCCTGGCAGTCGTCCGCAACTACGACGGCGAGCGTTGCAGTATTCCCATGGTCGCCGCGGATCATCCGGCTGACGCCGCCGATAGCGAGCCTGTCCGAACCACCTGTCTCCGCAACCAGTGCCAGTTCCCGGTCGTAATCGATAAAGCAGATCCGGGTCAGCCGCTCATGCGCGGTGCGAGCGTTCAGATCGAGCGAAGTGAAATACCGCTCAACAACCGTGCGTTCGGAAAGCCGATCGTGAAAGGCGACGATCTGGGGCTCGTCTTCGGCGCGAATGGGACGGATCAGAACGGGCATCCCGGCTTTCGTTTTCCACGAAGCAATGTACTGCACCGGGTAGGGGCGGATCGCCGGACGCGGGAGCTCCTCTTCCGTCGTTCCCGGCTCATGAAGAACGACGCGCGCGTCGAGAGCGATCAAGCCGTCGGGCGAAGCGAGGAGTGGGTTGATATCAATTTCTTTAATCCACCGCTGCTCGACAGCCAGTTCGCTGAAGCGCACCACGAGAGCCTCGAGAGCGTTCAGGTCCACTGGCTTGCGCCCGCGGACGCCCTTCAGAGCCGTATAGATTTTTGTCTTCTCCATCTGATGGCGTGCGAGCGTAGCCGTCAGCGGCGGCAGTGCCAGAGCACGGTCTTTATACACTTCGACCAGCTGACCGCCCGTCCCGAAGAGGAGAACGGGGCCGAGTTGCGGGTCGATGCTGCTCCCGATGATCAGCTCGTAGCCGTCGAGTTTTGCGAAAGGCTGCACGGTGACGCCCAGGAAGTGCTCTGCGCCGCATTGGGCTGTAACGGAGGTTTGGATTTCTGCGAAAGCCACCGCAACGTCTCCGGCGTTGCGCAGGTTCAGCTTCACCCCGCCAACATCGGTCTTGTGCGTGATCGTCTCCGAATGCAGCTTCAGCACCACCGGGTAGCCGATGTCGTCCGCTCTTCGCGCAGCTTCGTCCGCGGTCCGCGCCAGGTCGGTCCGCACCGTGGGAATTCCATACGCAGCGAGCAGCTGCTTCGATTCGAATTCCGTCAGGATCGTGCGGCGTCCTGCGCGCACTCGCTCGACAATGCTGGTGGCGAGCAGGCGATTCGTATCCAGGACCGAGCCGGAGCGAGCCGTCGGCGTTTCATACAGGTCGCGCAGATGGCTGGTGTGCTTCCACGTCGCAACAAAGGCCTGGGCCGCCGCGTCCGGATAGGGAAAGACCGGGATGCCGGCCTGCTTCAGGATCGTTTCCCCTTCGGCCACGAAATCTCCGCCCATCCAGCTCGCAATCACCGGCTTGCCGGTTGCATTGGCGTAGGGCGTTAGCTTCTGGGCGATCTCGGTCGGGTTGGTCATGCCCTGCGGCGTCAGGATCACCAGCATGCCGTCAGTATTCGCGTCTTTCGACGCGATTTCGAGAGCCTGCGCGTAGCGATCCGCCTCAGCGTCGCCGAGAATGTCCACCGGGTTGTTGTGACTCCACGCATCGGGCAGGAACGCGTTGTAGGTCGCGACCGTCTCCGACGAGATCTCGGTCAGGTCCCCGCCCGCGGAGATCAGCGCGTCGGTTGCGAGCACGCCAGGGCCCCCGGCGTTGGTCAAAATCGTAAGCCTCGGTCCTTTCGGCCGCGGCTGCTTGGCCAGCACCTCTGCAACGTAGAAGAGTTCGCTGATGGAGTTGACCCGCAGAACCCCGGCTCGCTCGAACGCAGCATCCAGCACGTCGTCGCTGCCTGTCAGGGAGCCGGTGTGGGAGGCGGCAGCTTTGGCCGCAGCCGCGGTCCGTCCAGCTTTAATGATGAGGATCGGCTTGTTCAGCGCCACCTCCCGCGCGGCGGAGAGGAAACTGCGCGCATCGCCGATCGACTCCGAGTAGATGACAATCGAGTCGGTGTTGGGGTCCTGCCCATAATGGTCAATCAGTTCGCCGAACGTGACATCGAGCATCGATCCCGCGGAAACGAACCCACTCAGACCAACCCGCTCGCGGATGCACCAGTCGAGAACCGCCGTGCCCAGCGCACCGCTCTGGCTGATGAAGGCCAGACGCCCGGCAGGCACCATGGCCGTCGCAAAATTGGCGTTGAGTCCCCCGACCGAATTCATGATCCCAAGGCAGTTGGGCCCAATCAGCCGCATCTTGCCTTGAATCGTCGCGGCAATCTGGCGCTCCAGCGCCTTGCCCGATTCACCCACTTCCTTAAAGCCGGCGGAAATCACGATGGCTGACGGAACGCCGACAGCGACGGCTTCCTGGATGATGGCCGGTACCGTGGCCGCCGGCGTGGTGACGACGATCAGGTCAGGAATGCCGGGCAGCTCCGCGATGCTTTTATAAGCAGGCAGACCGAGGACAGTCGGGCGTTTTGGATTCACCGGCCACACAGGTCCGCCAAAAGGACTGCTGGTCAGGTTCGTGAGTACCGTGCAGCCCACGCTGCCTGGGCGCTCGGATGCCCCGACCACTGCTACCGATTTCGGCGTGAAGAGGGTTTCGAGCGAACTGCGCCGAAGTCCCACCAGATCATGGGCGGGATCAATGATGACCGGACGGTCCGGAGCTGCGACAGCAGAGGTAGCCATGAGGGAGTTCTCCTTCGAATCCAGGTCAGTGGCCATAGCCGGCTTCCGCAGTGACTTTGCCGCGGAACATACGGTACGACACGATGAAATATACGAGGGCAAGAGCGAGTCCGAACGACCACCACACAAGGCCCACATGCAGCGAGTGCGAACCGGCGAGCGCTTTGGTAATGGTGATGTTGCGGGCTGGATCGGTCGACGACGGCAACAAGGTCGGATACAGCCCGGCGGCTGCACCGACCAGCATGAACACCAGATACAGACAGGACGAGAGAAAAGCGGCGAGCGCCTTCCGCTGCCGCGTAAAGCTCAGCATGCCGACCAGAGTCGCGAAAACCAGCACCGGGACCAGAAAGAGCACTGGGTGCGCCTTGTAATTGTCCAGTGCAGAAGGCCGGACAGCGATGGTAGCCGGCAGGCTGATCAAAGTCACTACCAGCAGCGCAACCCACAGTCCGGTCGCCGCACGGCGGGCGCGATCTTCCAGAGCGCCCGGCGCCTTCAGAACCAGCCATAGCGCGCCGTGCGTAGCGAGTGCGACCAATGCCACAACCCCGCCGATAACGGTATACCAGTCCAGAATCCCAGGGGTCGGGCCAACGCGCCAATTCGTCCACAGCGGCAAAAAGAAGTAGTTGTCGGCGCCGAGCGGAACCCCGCGAATGACGTTTGCGAGTGCCGCACCGAAGAAGATGGCGAGCAACGCACTGGCCACAAAGAACAGTCCGTCGAAGAAGCTGCGCCAGACATTATGGTCGATGTGCATGCGCAGCTCAATGCTGGCTCCGCGCATGATGAGCAGCCACAGCACGATCATCAACGGCAGATAGAATCCGCTGAACGACGAGGCGTAGAGCAGTGGAAACGCGAAATACAGCGTGCCGCCGCCGGCCAGCAGCCAGACTTCATTGCCGTCCCACACCGGGCCGATGGAACGAATCAACGTCCGCCGGTCATCTTTGGTCTGTGCGAGAAAAATGCTGAGGATTCCGACGCCGAGGTCGAATCCGTCGAGAACGACGTAGGCGGCGATCATGACAGCGACAATCCAGAACCAGACGAATCCCATGGTGATCTCCTCTTTTACACCGCTGTCAGGGTGGGTTGTTCCGGCGCAAGGGCGGAGACTGCAGCAACCCCCGGTCCGGTCCGGATGAAGCGGTAGACGAGGACAATCCAAAGAATCGAAAGCACCGAGTACATCCCCAGGAAACCGAGCAGCGTAAACAGCATGTTTCCCGCTGACACGTGGGGCGAAAGGCCCGCACTGGTGCGGATAAGCCCGTAAACCAGCCAGGGCTGGCGCCCGATCTCAGCGGTCATCCAGCCGGCTGTGTTGGCTACGTAGGGCAGCGGAAAGCTCAGCAGGATAGGCCACAATATCCAGCGGGCGGTGTAGAGCTTTTCCCGCCAGAGCAGGAACGCGGCCCCCGCCATCAGCAGCAGGAACCAGGTCCCGAGACCAGCCATGATGTGGTAGCTGTAATAAAGCAACGGCAGCGCGGACGGCCACTGGTCGCGCGGGAAATCGCTCAGCCCCTTCACCTCTGCCGACGTCGTGCCGTAAATCAGGAAGCTGAGCACGTCGTTGACGGCCAGCGGATTGTCGATCTTTTGCGCATCCATATCCGGCTGACCGATCAACACCACAGGCGCGCCTTTTTGCGTATGGAAGAGCCCCTCCATCCCGGCGATGGCGGCGGGCTGGTACTTCGCAACGTAGCGGCCGTGCAGGTCGCCCGTGGGAAAGATCTGGACGATGCAGGAAATGACGCCGGCAATAACGCCGACCTTCAGGAAGAGCCGTCCAAACTCCTCATGGCTCTTCTCCAGCAGATAAAACGCGCCAGTAGCGGCTACAACAAAGGACGCCGTCACCACCGCCCCGCACATGTTGTGCGCGTACTGAAGCCAGGCCCAGGGATTCAGCAGCAATCCCCAGAAGCTCGAAACCTCATAGGTGCCGTTCTGCAGCAAGTGATACGCAACCGGATGCTGCATCCAGGCGTCGGTCACGATAATGAAGAAGCCCGAGACCCAGGATCCGAACCAAACCATGAAGGCCGCTCCAAAGTGAGCGAGCTTTGAGCGCCTCTTCTCACCGAAAAGGAACATGCCGAGGAAGCTGGATTCCAGGAAGAAGGCGAAGACGCCCTCCATGGCCAGTGGTTGACCGATTACCCCTCCGGTACGCCGCGCAAACTCCGACCAGTTGGTACCGAACTGGAATTCCATCGGGATTCCGGTCACCACGCCCAGCAGGAAGTTGATGGCAAAGATCTTCGCCCAGAAGCGAGCCGCCTGATTCCAGCGTTCCTCGCCCGTGCGCAGGGCGATCAGCTTCATCACTACCATCAACAACGCCAGCCCCATGGTGAGCTGCGGAAACAAATAATGGTAGGTGACTGTGAAAGCAAAGTGGATGCGGTCCAGCAGAAGGGTATTCATGCCAATCCCACGGTACCCGGGGTGAGGGTGCCGGCTCTGTGACGAACGTCACAATCCCAGGTTCCAGATGCATCCAGGATCAAGCCACGGGGCAGCCGACGACGACAACCACCCCGAAAAGTCCAGGCCTACTGCAGGTGCAGCTCGTTCTGGAGCTGCAGGTCGTTGAGGACGGTGGGGTGCGTCTCATCGGTTGCCAGGATGTTGTGGCAAAGGCTGCAGTCATTGCTGAGCGTCTTCCCGTCTTTGCTGACGTGATTGCCGTCATGGCAGCGGAAGCAGCCCGGATACGCCATGTGGCCGATGTTGTTGGGATAAGTACCCCAGGTCACCTTCATATTTGGGTAGACATTGCGGTCATAGACGGCCACCAGCCGTTGGGCTGCAGCGTCGATCTTGCCCCGCTCCGTGCTCCAGACCTGCGGATACTGCGTGCGATAGAAGTCGTTGAGACCGGCAACGATCTTCTCTCCCGCGTCGGCCTGTGACGAGTATGTCGCCTGAATCAGCTGCAGCCCCTCCTTGTGGACGAAAGGCAGATTGGAATTCGGCGTCCCGTCCAGCATGGCCTCATCGATGGCTTCCTGCGGTGTCTGGAAAACGTGCGTGGCCTGGTTGTGACAATCCATACAATCCATCGTCCGGCGCACTCCTTTCACGGGGCCCTTCCAGTCGGAGCTGACGTACTCGGTCTTGGATCCGTCCGGGTTGGTAGCCGTTACGGAGATGATGGTCTGCGCCTCATTGTCGGTGGCGACGTATTCGAAGTTGTTGAGGTGGTGTCCGTGAATGCCGGTGCGATGCGAGACCGAGTCAACACCGCCGAGATGCAGGACCAGGACCGTGCGCGTCATGGAACTCTTTTCGTCATCGCCAAACGTGGTCTTGACCAGCAGCTTTTCGCCGATAAAGCGGGTGGGCGAATGGCACGCCTCGCAGGTTTCTCGCGCCGGCCGCAGCGCGTTCAGATTGGCGCGAATCGGAGTCGGCCAGGTATGGAAGGTAACCTCCACGAGCTGCTTTGTGCCGTTCACCTTCGCATGCACATACGATTTCATTCCTGAGCCAACATGGCACTGGACGCAGTCCACATGGGAGTGCGGCGATTCCTGATACGCCGTCCACTGCGGCGCCATCACATGGCACGATTGTCCGCAGAAATTCGGCGAATCCATGTAGGAGACGCCCCGATAAGTTGCTGTCCCCACGATCACGAAGTTGATGAAGGTCGCCAGAACCACGATCTCGATCCCGCGCCGAAAAACCGGGTTGCGCAGATCGATCTGCGGATAGACAGACGGCACCTGACCGGCAGCGAGAAGCTGCCGCCGCCGCAGCGAGATGCCAATCGGGATCAGGACCAGCCCGAGAATGAACAGCCCCGGCAACGCCAGATCGAGAACGATCCCGATATAAGGATTAGTCGGGCCTCCATGGCCAAAGAACGAGATCAACCAGAAGCCAACCAGGACAAACGCCGAGGCAGTGGTGAGGGCGCCACCGATTAAACTCAACAGGTTATTGCCGTAAAAGAGGAATGGCTCGAGCCAGTTCTCTTTCAGTCTGCGGAACAGCGGCATGGGGACCTCTTATTCACCAAAATAGGCAGTCAAAGTCAGCACGAGGAGCGTCAGACCTATGAGCATAGCCGTAAACCCCACGACTCGACTGAAATTTATCAACCACTTAGGGGGTGCGTCTGTGATCCTTGTCGCACCTCTTCCCTCCGCAATCATCCGCTGATATTCGTCCGGCCGGCGATTCTTGTACTCCTCCTCGCTCTCGCGCCC
This sequence comes from uncultured Acidobacteriaceae bacterium, assembly GCA_963702295.1. Taxonomy (GTDB): domain Bacteria; phylum Acidobacteriota; class Terriglobia; order Terriglobales; family Acidobacteriaceae; genus Palsa-343. The sequence continues at coordinate 35,318 of CAVPCE010000051.1, forward strand.
GGTGAAGATCACCATGTCCATGGGAAAACTGTCCGGCCGCAGATGCGTGTTGACGAAGTGGATCGAGAAAATGAAGAGAATCGCCAGCAAGCCTTCTTCACTGTGGATCACCAGGGCGGCGTTCAGCGCCCATCCTGGAAGAAAGTGCGCGAAAAAGGGCGCAAACCACATGGCATACCCGGAGAAGCCGATGACGACCATTCCCCAGAACACCGCCCAATAGTCGAATTTCTCCCAATACGCGTAGCGCTCAAACCGCGGCTTCGGACCCAGGCCCAGAAACCAGCGCATGTGGCCGAAGAGGTCCTTCACGTCTTTCCAGTTGGCGACCATGGAGGCCGGGCCCCAGAAAATGCCCTTTTCGCGATTGAAAAGGCCGCGCGCAAAGATGTCGCGGACGTGGATCAGGAAAGCCAGGGTGAGGACCAGGGCACAGAACTTGTGGAAGAAGAGAATGGCGCCGAATCCACCCACCGCATGGGCAAAACGAATGGCCCAGATCGACCCGCTGAAGCGCATCATCAGTCCTGTCGCCGCCAGCACCAGAAAAGTGGTGAACAGGACCGCGTGGAGGTAGCGCTGTGCCAGCGTAAAGCGAAGGAACCAGCGCTCTTGCGCGGGTTGCTCCGCAGTGGCGGGCGCGACAATGGTTTCAGGTGAATCAGGCATCTTTTCCTCCATGTCCCGCTCCTCCTCTGAACCTTGCGACCTGCGACCGGAAGAGCCACAGCAACGTGTGGATCAGGAAGAAAGTCAAAACGCTGGCCAACAGCAGGTTCATGAACAGGCGGATGTAGAAGAGCGCGGGGTTCAACCGGCGATTCCGAGCGTTGGCATGCGGCTGGTATTCGACAAAGCTGGCGTTGGCTCCGGCGTGACATCGTCCGCACGTCTTCACCAGGTTCTGTTTGGCGATCGGTGATTGCGGATCGGAGGCGGGCAGAATCTCATGCGCGCCATGGCAGTCCCAGCAGCGGGCCGTCTCAACATAGCCGCCCAGCAGGCCGAGTTGCGAGTGGAACGTGTCGCGATACGTGCTGAACTTGTCGCGGTGGCAGGAACCACAAATCGGCGTGGACTGCATGCGAAAATCCGCAGAAGTGGGCTCGATGATGGCATGCGCCGTATGACAGTCTGTGCACACCGGAGCATTCTTGTCGCCGGCCGCGACCGCCTTGCCATGAATGCCCTTCTGGTACTGGGCATTGATGCCGACGTGACAGCTACCGCAGGTGGCGGCAACGTTCGTGCGATAAGTCGGGCTTTGCGGATCCTTGTGGCTCAAAATTTCATGCGACCCGTGACAACTGGTGCAGTTGGCCGCCACCAGCAGACCCTCTTTGCCCAGCGCGAATCCATGAATGGAGTCGATGTACAGGGCGTAGACATTGGGCAGGCCATACTTCTTCGCCATGGCTTCATTGCCATGGCACGATCCGCAGGTCTTCGGGATATTTAACGGATAGACCGGCGATTGCGGGTCGGTCTTCGGGACAATCGAGTGTGGATCGCCGTGGCAACTGAGGCACGGATGCTCACTCGCCTTCGCATGGACGCTTCCCGCCAGTCCAGCGGCTTCGTCGGTGTGGCAGGTGCTGCAGTTCACAACCGCGGCATTGGCTGCGTGCGGATAATCTTTAACGTTGGTATGGCAATCCTGGCACTTCAGCGAGCCGTGGATGCTCGCATGGAATTTGTCCGCCGTGATCCCGATGCTCTTCCCTGACCCATCCTGCATGGTCGGATCGCCGTGACAGGCAAGACAATCCGTCTGCGCCTGAAGCCGCTGCGCGGATCCGATGGACAACAGCAGCGATGCGACAATCGTCAAGCCAGGGGAAACAAAGGTCTTCATGGGAACTCCGGTGCTGCTTGCCGTTCATGGCGGCGGAAGCCGGATGGGCCGTCTGCCCGTGGCCTCCGTTCCGCCGCCCCACGACGGCTTCGTACCCTATTTCTGGAGTGTGCGGATAAAGGAAACAACTTCCTTGATCTGGGCATCGGTCAGCTTGCCGTTATAAGCCGGCATCTTTCCTTTGCCGTCTTTGGTCGTCGCGATGTACGACGCTTCCGTCGCCTTGACCTGATCGGGAGCCTTGAAAGACGGGATCTTCATCATCTTTCCCATCGGGGTCGCGGCGGTTCCGTCGGGACCGTGGCACATGGCGCATTTTGCTTTGTAGGTGTCGGCACCGGCACTCTGCGCAAACGCAGGCGCCGCAATGGAGGCGGCGAGCAGGATCATTGCCGCGGTTCTGATGCGATGGTTCATGAGGGTTGCTCCTCCAGGAACCTGCGATTTTCGGAGGTCCCTTGTCTCTGATAAAGCCTTGGGTCGGCGTCTGACTGTGACGCTGGATACAAATTGCCGTTTTGACGCCGTTCGGACACCTGCCCCGGTAACCCGGACGCCCGGCGCTTCATTTCGCCGGAGGTGAAATGCCGCCAGATTCATCTGGCTTTGCAGGTATGGTTTCGCGTGGCTGAGTTCCCGACGCAGCATCGCTGTCGACCTGTTCCCGAACTTCATGTTCCGGAGCGCGTCCGGTCAGGAACGTCCACTTCAACGGGTAGATATCAGGATCAAAGATCACCGCATAGAAATGCCAGATCACGATCGCCGCTGTAGCGAGAATCGCTTCGTAGAAATGAATGGCCGTGCTGATCGCCAGAATCGACGCCGGATGAGGCAGATGTGCCAGGATCCAGTCATTGCCCCACAGCAGAACGCCGGTGATCGCCATAACAGCCGTGCCCCACACCAGCGCCCAGTACTCCGCCTTCTCCGCATAGTTGAAGCGCCGGTAGCGCGGCAGCTGATTCCGCCGGCCGAGATTGTATTCGACAGTCTGGACGGCTTCTTTCGCGTCGCGCAGGTCCGGAACCATGTCCTTCAGCCACCGTCGGCCGCTCTTCTTCAATGCCAGATACACGATGTGATAAACCGAGGCTCCAATCAGCACCACGCCGGCGATCCGATGGATCCAGCCGCGAATAGCGTGGTGATGCTCCCAGCGAACCATGGGGGCGACCCAGAACGCGTGGGGGAATTTAAGCGCGAAGCCAGTGATGACGAGGACGATGAAGCTCACCACGAGAACCCCGTGTTGCGCCCGCTCGTTAAGAGCCAAACGCATTTGTCCCGGATGCTGCCGGTACAGGGCAAGAACGGCGCGAGTCTTGCGGCGCCAGTCGATCAGGTTGTGCAGCAGCATGAGGCCCAGCGTCGCCGGAATCACGATGAAGTAGAAGATCTTCACGTAGTCCAGCAGGCGGCCTCCGGTTGTCGCGGACGAGAACGCATGCACCGGTCCGATCGCGAAGCGGCGGCCCGCATCCGCGTGGCACTGACCGCAGGTCTTGCCCAGGTTGGCGTGGTTCACCGTGGATCGCGGATCGCTCGATGGATAGATGTTGTGAACGCCGTGACAACTGGCGCAGTTGGCGACGGATTGCCGTCCCTCGTGGGCAGCCAGCCCGTGATAGCTGTCCTCGTACGTGGGAACGCGATCCTGCGGCAAATTGAACCCGGCCATCAGCTGTGTGTCCGCATGACAGCGCGAGCACGCTTCCTGCGAGACATTCGCCATATAGACGGGCGAGTTCGCGTCGCCGGGCGCCAGAATGCGATGCTCGCTGTGGCAGTCGGTACAGGTGGCCGCCTGCAGAACTCCCTTGGCAACGGCCTGGCCGTGAATGCTCTGCGCATAGGTGTTGAAGACATCTCTGTGGCATTTGCCGCAGGTTGAGGCCACATTCTGCCTCCAGATCTTCGAATGAGGATCGGACACAGGCAAGATGTCGTGCGTGCCGTGGCAATCGTTGCAGGTGGCCGCATTCTGGTTTCCCTGCGCGACGGCGCGTCCGTGAACGCTCTGCCGGTAAGCCTGAACCGGCCGTACCTCAGTAAACATGTATTTTGCTGCCAGCTTCGGATCGGAGTGACACGAGCCGCAGGTATCCGGAAGATGCTCTTTGCTGACCGGTGAGCGCGGATCGGTGGCCGGGAGCGCGACGTGCGCGGACCCGTGGCAGCTCTGGCAGGTAGGCACGTCGGCGTTTCCATGGTCGCGAGCGCGCCCGTGAACGCTGTTGCGGTATTGCCCAACTTCCGTCGCGTGGCAGGTCGCGCAGAATTGCGGGCCGGTGACGGCTTTTTGCACGTTGTTGGTGCCGTGACATGCAATGCAGGTCTGCGAATCGCTCGGATTCCCCAGAGCCGCATGCGCACCGGAAGCGAGATCTTTGGCGGAATCCGCATGGCATGTAGCACAGGAAGCGGAGGCCGTTTTAGTGTTGTGCGTGGGGACACTGGCCCCGGCATGGCAATCCACGCACCTCAGGTCCGAGTGCGGACCCTTCATGTGGGTCGCTGGATTAACCGTGATGCTGTGGCCCTGCGAGTTTTTCAGTGCAGTCGACGCGCCATGGCAGATCAGGCAATCCGAAGCCGACTGGGCCGGCGATGAAGAACCCGGCAGAAATAGCAGTAGAAGAGCGGAGAAAACGAATGCGTGGAGGCGATGGGCTTCAAAGTCGCCCAAACCGAAACTGCAGCCAAACCAACGATGCGCAGGCAAATCCGCGCGGGTCCCCATAACGTACTCTCACAATCTTCCGCGTCCAGCTCACAACCAGCCGGGCTCGGAAGTCCGGATTCACAGTCAGAATCGCTGCCGAATCCGGAGTTGGGCAGCCATTGGGCGCAACCGTGTTCCAGGAGGCCGCCGAAAGGCGGCCCTGCCCTGCTGCCGCTCCTCGAACTACTTCTGCAGGGTGCGGATGTAGGCGACGACGTCCTCAATCTGCGCGTCGGTCATCTTTCCCGCATAACCCAGCATCCTGCCGACGCCCTCTTTGGTCTGTTTGAACAACTCGTCGTCGGTGGCCTTCATATCCTCGGGAGACTTCAGCGAGCGCAGCTTCATGCTCTTACCCACCGGGGTACTGGCCGTGCCATCGGCTCCATGGCACATGGCGCATTTTGCTTTGTAGGTGGCTTCTCCGGGGTGCTGGGCCAGAGCCGACATCGCGAACGAGGCCCCTATGAGAATCATTCCCGTGATTCGAAATTGCTGTTTCACGTCGTGCTCCTCAAGCGAACGGCCGGGGCGAACCCCGGCCATCACTTTCCTGCTTTTACCGCTCAGAACTCGTAGTGGAACCCGAGCGTCACGTTGTTGGCACGGAACTCCCGCGGTGCGGTTTCACCTGCGTTCGAGAGATTCATACCGGTCTGTTGCGCCAGCGAGGCGCACGATACGACGGGTGCCGGAGCGGTGGGCGTTGGGTTAGTGGTCGAACAGTAGGCCGCCCCTGAAGGCCCGCCTTCCGCGTAACGGTAAAGGTCGTATTCTGCCTTCCAGACGAATCCCGGATGGATCGTGTACGCCAAATTCACGAACGGCGTCTGATACGAAGAGACCAGTGATCCGGCAACATCCCGGGAATCGTTATAGAACCGGCTGCCGTCGACCGAGTTGATGCGATAGCCGATGTTGGAAGCGAATTTCACATTCGGCGCTACATGGACGGCCACTGAGCCCGACTGCGTCGGCGCATCCATGAAGTCCTTCACCGGTCCGAAGTCGTACGCACCCGACCGGGTCGAGAGCCCGGGCAGGCCGTCCCGCTCGGCGTCGCAGCTCCCGGATCTGCCGCGCTGGCGGTGGCGAGATAGCAGATATTGGTCGCTGTATAGACATCGCTGTAGGAGTAGTTAAGATCCAGACCATAGTGTTCGTTGGGGAAAATCTGCGCTCCCAGACTGGCCACGCGGCTGTGGTCGACATGCTCGAGCGGGCCATCGAACGGGGCTGTCCCGGTGTTGTTGGTGTTATTGTGCCGCTCCAGATCGTTGTACGCGCCAGACAGAGTCGCAAAGGACTTCATCCGATAGAGCGTATGCACGCGGTAGTGCTGCAGCTCCCGTGGCGCGACCGGCGTGAATACATTGTCCGCGTAGATGAATTCCGCGCTGCCGTTCACGTCCCAGTTGCTGGAGGGACGAAGTGCAAGGTTGAGGATGCCGCCATCCTCGTTGATGGTCACGGTTCCGTTCGTCGTGGCGCCAGAGGCCAGCGGCGTATTGTGAGGAATGCCTTCGGCGATCAGATGATTCCGGTGGCGATAGGTCAGGGAAATGGTCGCACGCGACCATCCGTCCCACGTGCCGGTCACATCGTTGGTGATCCACCTCTGACCGAAGAAGTCCAGCAGGGGCACACCGACCGAACCGCTGCCTTCAAAGGTCGACGCTCCGGCTGCAGCCTTCGTGGTTGTCAGCCCGCCTGCGTAGTTGATTGTCTCGTTCCCCGCGGTGGCAGGAGTGGAGAGGGTCGTCAGACCCGTCATGGTGGTCGCTCCCGGTTGCTGCACATTCGAGAACGTCGCCTGGTCGGACACGCTGAATTTCTGCGTCGCCTGCCACGCGATCCCATAATCGGCTGCCATGACTTTGCGTTGAGCGTTGCCCCTGCCGGTGTAGGTTAGCGAACGCGTTGTCTTCGTCAGCCCCTGGAAGTTCTCATTGTAGGCGGGCAGATTCATCTTCGCGCTCGTATACCGGATGTCCCCATTCATCGACACATTGCGGATGCTGGAGCTCTGGAGACGGAAAACCTCCGTGGGATAGAGGAAACGCGTGGGTTGCGAGCGGTAATAGCTCATGACCACGGCGCAGGCAGGATTGATTACAGGCAGACCACCTGGCGCATTAGGTGCCGACAGCCGCCCTGTCGTGCCAACGCTGTTGGCATTGCAGGCTGTGGTTGGGTTATACGGCGTCAGCGCGTCGTAGCTGATCAGCGGGGCAACCCGGGTTCCATCAGCCTCCTGAAAGATGTAATTCGAAGGGTTCATCGTGAAGAACGAATCCGCCTTGTAGTGGTCCACGACTTCTTCGTAGGTCAGCTTCGTGTCTTTCACAGGCTTCCAGTCGATTCCTCCCACGAAGTCGTCCGTGCCGTTGCGCTGAAATTCCTGCAACAGCACGTCGTAAGAGCCGGCGAACTGATAGCCGCTGGGCGTCAGGCTCGGGCCTTCGAACGTGTTATGCGAATAGTCGACCCGAAACGTGACCTTCGACAACGGATACAGTGTCAGGTGCGTGTCCGTCATCCGCCGAACGGTATTGAAAAGGAACGGCGATTGATTCACCTGGGACCAGCCATACGCGCCGCCTGGCGAGAGCGGGATCGACTGCCCTGAGGGGATGTTCGGGTTTCCCAGCAAATCGTAGTCGAAGTACTGCCGGTCGCGGCGAAACATGCCGGAGAACTCGTAGACGTTCCCCTTGTAGAAATCCAGCTTCCCAAAGCTGTAGGGATCACCGCCGAGTCCCCGTCCCGCAGCCGTCAGCGTGTCAAAAAGAGTGTTCTTTGCGCCCGTGAGCGCCCGCATCTCGAACAGCTCGCCCTGAACCGCGCGGTCCGGACTGTTCGTTGACCAGCGTGTCGTACATCGCGCCGCTGCCGGTCTGGTCGGAGATACGCCGCCCAGATCGATCGCCTCATGGACCGAGTAGCCCTTCGGGGCAGTGACGGATGACGCCTGTGGCGTCGGATCCTGGGCAAGGCCGATGCTCGTTGTCATCAGCAAAGCGGCAACTCCAATGCTCCCGACGATGCACCCGCCCACCCCGCGGGAGAATTGTCGATTGAAGAGCCGTGATAACCAGCAAATCTTATTCATAGCAAGCCTCACTTGGAAAACATCGCCCACATCGAATCCTGGCTCCGGACCGCGCCCTCCCGATGTGGCGGGAAGGCCCGGTCCTATTCCATGACTTACCGCAGGAACGCCTGGTTGATGTTGGAACCGTGAATGTACGTGTGGCAGCCAGTGCAGGGCTGCAGCTCGTCCGATCCCGCTCCCATCCCGGCAACCGTGTGATTGGCAACACGACTGTGGCATTGATTGCACAGTGTGTTGATCGACGGCATGTTCAGCATCCGGGCATTCTGCGAGCCGTGCGGCGAATGGCAGCCCACGCATCCTTCCGCCTTGACCGGAGCATGCTCATACACGAACGGCCCGCGTGTCTCCGCGTGGCACTTCGTGCAGACCATGTTCTGATCGGCCGTTGACCGCAGGTTGCTGTTCTGGAATGAGCCATGCACGTCATGGCAGTCGCTGCAGTTCACCGCACCCTCGTTTACCGGGTGGTGGAACGGCATGTTGAATGCCGCTTTCTGGTCGGAGTGGCACTGGAAGCACAGCTTGGGTTGCTCCGCCTTCAGCAGCTTTTCCGGCGTCTCCGGCGCATGCACGCTGTGGCAGCCCAGGCAGCTCACGCCCGACTTTGCATGCGGCGAGCGCTCGAAATTCGGATGTGTCCCGGCATGGCAGCCCAGACACGTCTCATCGATTTCCTTGGGGCTGAGCTTGTTGAACCGGCGGATCTTCGTCACGTCGCCGCCGCCTTCTACGTGCGCCTGCCCAGGTCCGTGACAGCTTTCGCAGGTCACTCCCTTACCGGCATGTTCGAGAGCAAGACGAGAATGAGGATTCGTGCCGAACTTCTTCACGACCTCCTCATGACATGTGGCGCAGGTCTCCTGCCCGACGTACTGTGTCGAAACCGCTGCCGCCTTTGGTTCGGAAGTTGCCGCTTGCTGCTGGCCATTCCCCGCAGCCCGCGCCAGCCCGGTTCCTGCGAACCCGGTCAGCAGCAGAAGACACGCCATGCTGGTAAAGAAACGACGCATGCGTATTCACCTCGCACAGCAAGGGGGCAATCAGCGTTCTCTTACCCTGCCCTGCTGAAATAACTGCTTTACGTACTCGTGGAGCATAACGGGGCGTTTGGAAGGGCCACAGTGATGCAAATCACATCGAGACATTACCGTTGGTGCTGTGATCGCAATCACTTAGCCCCAGGGCGGCCGCCCGGGTGTCGAAGTCAACACGTAGCCCCGCGAAGGCGGCTAACCCCCGTAAATCGGCAAATTCCGATGGAGAAACCTCTAACGGTCGGAAAACACCTCCTCGCCGGACGGCGAATCAAGGCGTTACTTTCGTTTCGCTCATTGCGTGTGCCTGGCTTGACGCAGGGCTCCGGGCGGACTACTGGCCGTCGCGGCACAGGTCCGCATCACCGGGAAACTCAGCGCGCGGCTGTCTGGACGGCCGCCGCTGCCCGTTGCCTGAGCCACGCGAGCCAACCATCCATGCCCTTCCCGGTGGAGCAGGAGACCTCCAGAATCTCCATCTCGGGATGAACAGAGCGAGCATTAACCTTTGCCGCTTCGATGTCGAAAGGCACATAGGGCAGCAGGTCCACCTTGGTCAGCACCAGCAGCGCTGCCTTGTGGAAGATCGAAGGATATTTCAGCGGTTTATCCTCGCCCTCGGTCACGCTCAGCAGCACGATCTTCGACTCCTCGCCCAGATCGTAGCTGGAGGGACAAACCAGATTCCCGACATTCTCGATCAGCAAAACGTCCAGGTCTTCGAGGGACCACTTCTCGAGCGCGCGCTCGATCATCTTCCGTCCAGGTGGCAGACACCCCCGGTCACAATCTGCTGTACCGGGAAGCCATAGCGCATCAGCCGCCGCGCATCGTTTTCCGTCTGCAGATCGCCGGTCAGCACAGCCACGCGTTCCTCGGGACGAAACGAAGCCAGCGTGCTCTCCAGCAGCGTGGTCTTGCCCGACCCGGGCGCGCTGACGAGGTTGAGGCACAGCACATGATTCTCCTGAAAGCGACGGCGCAGATTGAGCGCGATGCGCTGGTTCTCGTTCAGAACCTTCTCTTCCATCCGGACAACGGTCATGGCTCCTCCACCTCAATGAACTTTAGATCGAGCTGATCTCCGCTGACAAAGCGGGTCCGCCGGCTCTCGCAGAGCGGGCACGGCGCATCCGTAAACGGCGACTCCGACGCAGAGGGAAACTCGTGTCCACATGCGTCACAGCGGTTCACCCGGGGGCAAGCCTCTATGGTGAAAACGACGCTTCGCTCCTCGGTATCTGCGACGAGACACTCGAAGGCGAACCGCAGCGCGTCCACGTCCACGCCGGAGAGAACTCCAACACGCACCCCGATGGCGACCAGACGCGCCCCTGGACGGCGCGCCGTTTCAGCAACGCTTGCTTCCAGAATCGAGCTGGCAATCCCAACTTCGTGCATCAGCACCGCCCCGGCATAAAACCCGAACGCGGCCAATGGAATGGGTAATTCCTCAACATGGATCCCTCTGGGATGGGATTGGCAGGGTGCGCCGGTAAACTCTCACCCCGCCACTGCGGAGGCCTGTATCTGCTCAGTGTAGCGATCTGGAGGCGCCCCCGGCATCGCAGCCTGCCATCGAGCCATCTGGTCCAGGGCGGCTTCCACCAGCCTGGGCAGAGCCCTTTGAACCACCGGCGTGAGTTGCGTCCCCCATCCGGTGGCTTCCGGCTGCACGCCCAGCACAACAATCTCGACGGGCGCATTCCCGGTCAACCGCATCGCCCCGATCAGATCCGAAAAGCCCAGCAGGTGCACGCTTTTTGAAACCGGTAAATTCTCAATATCCTGTCCGGCAAAGCAAAGCAATGTGCCCGGAGTTGCGCCCGATTCGATGGCGTCGAGGGCCAGGACGTGCGTCGCTCCCTCCAGCGGATGCAGCAGATCCAGCCCCAGCGTCCCACCGTCCACCAGCGATGCCGAGCTCGGTACGCGCTCATCGGCCCGCAACCGCTCCACCGCCATCATGCCCACCGCATCGTCAGTCCGCATCAGGTTGCCGAGACCGAGCACGACGATGCGCAGATCACTCATCGGTCCCAGTCCCGGGTGCGATGGATCTTGCGCTTCCCAAACAGATGCCGCGGTTCCAGATGCGCGATCTCCAGTTCTTCATCGATCACTTCATCCGGCACGAACTTATACCCGCTGAAAACACTCTCCATCTCCGCGTTCCGCTCCGTCATGGCTACGAGCACCGCGCTGTAGACATGGTGAATGAAGAAGGCCATCAGGAAGAACATGAACAGAAAATGCACCAGGCGAATCCATTGAATGTCGATCACCCGTGGAATCCAGCCCACGAAAAATCGCAGCGTCGGCGATCCCTCCACCGTCGCAAACAACACCAGGCCCGAGACACACTCGCACGCGATCATGAAATACACAACGATGTACGTGAGCCCGGCCAGCGTGTTATGCCCGATTTGCTCGAACGGCTTCCGCTGCTGGAATGTGTAGTACCGAACCATCGCCTTCAGGCTCTTCCACTGGCGCCGGGTCAGGGGCAGAAACTGCCGCCACCGCGCCCAGTGATTGCCCGCGAAAAACCAATAGATTCGAACGATCAGCGCTCCGATCAGCTCGAAACCCGCCAGCTCGTGGATAAACCGCACCGTCCCCATCGTCCACGCGGTCTTGTGCGGGAAGATCAGGAATGGATGATTCATGTAGAGGCCGGTCCAGGTCAGCACCGTCACCGCAGCCACGATGCCCCAGTGGCTCAGCCGCACCGGCAGCTCCCATACGTAAACAGGAACCAGATGCTCCTCAGCAGCCGCGACGTGGGTCTTCGCGGGTATCGGGCGAACGATCGTGGCCATCACATGCCTCCGACAAGGCAGGCAGCATCCGAAGGAAGCGGCATGGATTCCTCCGGCTCCGACCCTGCGATGCCGTTTCGGCCATAGGTGCGGCCCTTGCCGTCAACCACGTGCACCGCGCAGGCCAGGCAGGGATCGAAGGAATGAACCGTGCGCAGCACTTCCAGCGGCCGTTCCGGATCGGCAATCGGCGTGTTCAGCAGCGCAGCCTCATACGCTCCCCTCTGGCCATGCGCATCGCGCGGTCCCGCGTTCCATGTGGACGGCACGATCGCCTGGTAGTTCACGATCCTCTTGTTCTCGATCTCCACCCAGTGGCCCAGCGCACCACGTGGCGCCTCCTCCAGCCCAAATCCGGCACACGACTTCGGCCAGCTCTTCGGGATCCCACTTGTCACCGTTGTGGATCCTGATGTCCCCGTGGCTCATGTTGTCGTCGAGCTGCCCAATCCACTCCGGCAGCTTCTGGACCACCAGATCCGCCTCAATCGCCCGCGCCGCAATCCGCCCCAGAGTCGAGAACAACGCGGCCGGCGGCGCGTTGAACTTCGACAGCACGCCATCCACTGTCTTCTTCACCTGCTCGTTCCCGGATGCATAGGCGATCAGCGTCCGCGCCAGCGGTCCCACTTCCATCGGCTTGTCGTCATACCGTGGCGACTTCAGCCATGAATACTTAGCGTCGGTGTCCAGCTGATCGAACGGCGGCTTCGGGCCCGAATACTTCGGATTCGTCTCCCCTCGGCCGGCTTTCGGCCCGCGTTGTCACCAACCGAGTACTCGTACCAGGAATGTGTGACATATTCGGTCACTTTTTCAGGATCCAGCGGGTGCACCGTTGCCAGATCCCGGTTCAGAATCACACCGCGGGGAAAGAAGTCCCCGGCTGGGTCGTTGATACTACCCGACGGCAGATCTCCATACGCCATGAAGTTGCCGAGACCTTCGCCGTAGCCGAACCACTCCTTGTAGAATCCTGCGATCGCCAGGACATCGGGAATGTAAACCTGCTGTACGAAGGTTGTGGCACGAGCCGCAAGCTCATTGAAGAGCGTAATACGTTCCGGATTAATGACCGCTTCCGGCTCGTTGCCATCGATTGCGGTAGCCATCCCACCCACCAGAAACGTCTGCAGATGTGGATTTTTACCGCCCAGGACCGCGTGGATGCGAATAAAGTCCCGTTGCATATCAAGCGCCTCGATGTAATGCGCGACAGCAAGCAGGTTCGCTTCCGGCGGCAGTTGGTAAGCAGGGTGTCCCCAGTCACCGCTGCTAAAGAGGCTCAACTGCCGACTGGCCACTAGGGCCTTGACACGGTCCTGGACACCCTTAAAGTAGGTCGTGCTCGACTTGGGCCATTCCGATATCGACTGCGCCAGCTGCGAAGTCTTTGCCGGATCCGCCTTCAGGGCAAGGGTGACATCTACCCAGTCGAGTGCATGCAGATGATAAAAGTGAACAACATGATCCTGAACATTCTGTGCGCCCGCAATAATGTTGCGCACCAGCCGTGCATTGTCAGGGACTTCAACACCCAGAGCATTCTCCACCGCGCGCACTGACGCCAGCGCGTGGACCGTGGTGCAGACGCCGCATATCCGCTGCGCCCAAATCCATGCCTCGCGCGGATCGCGCCCGCGCAGAATCAGCTCAATCCCGCGAAACATCGTGCCGGAGCTCCAGGCGTCCGTCACCCGGCCTCCGTTCACCTCCGTCTCAATGCGAAGATGACCTTCGATGCGCGTTACCGGATCAATCACCACGCGTGCCATCTCAGTGCACCCCCGTCGTCGTCTTTTCCGTCTTCTCGTCTGCCGCGGCTTCGCTGTCTTCATCGTCCGGATGGAAATGATCCCGGACCACGTGCCCCACCGCATGAGCGGCCGTGGCGGCAGCGACGCCGGCCACTACCGTCCAGCCAATCTGCCCGGCCGTCACATCCACGCCGAACCCGGCCGGATGCGGCAGCCGCTCGTAGAACGGCGACTTCGTATCCCAGAAGCGCGATGATGCGCACGCGATGCAGCCATGCCCGGACTTCACCGGCCAGCTCGTCGCACCATTCCAGCGAACCGTCGGGCAGTTGTAGTTTGCCTCGGGCCCTTTGCAGCCCATCTTGAACAGGCACCATCCCTTGCGATGCCCCTCGTCTCCCCACGCCTGCACGTAGCGCCCGGCATCGTAGTGCACGCGCCGTTCGCACTGGTCATGGATCAGCTGCCCGTACGCGAAAAGCGGCCGGCCTTCAGGATCCAGAGCCGGCAGCTCGCCGAACGTGAGGTAATGCACCAGAACCGCCGCCGTGTTCACGGAATTGTGCGGACAGCCCGGCAGATTGACGATGTTGATTCCAGGCACAGCCTCATGCAGTCCAACCGCGCCGGTTGGGTTCGGATTCGACGGACCAGGCCACCGTCCCAGGCGCAGGCACCCACGGCGATCACCGCCGCCGCCCTCGACAAACCTCGCGAGCGATGTCCAGTGCCGTCCGTCCGCCGATCGTGCAATAGACGCCGTCATCGGCCGTCGGAATCGCCCCTCGACGACCACCAGATACTTTCCCTTCTCCTGATCGACTACCCGCTTCAGAGCCGCTTCGGCATGCTTGCCGTACCCGGCCATAATCGTCTCGTGGTATTCCCAGGAGAGCGTCTCCAACACCACATCCTCGACCGTCGGGTGCATCGTACGCAGCATCGATTCCGTGTTCCCCGCGCAATCCTGAAATTCCAGCCACACGAGTACTGGTTTCCGCTTCTGCCCCAGCGCTGTCGCAATCGTCTGTGTGTAGGCTTCGGGCAGCGCCAGCGTCGCCGCCATCGTCCCCAAAACCGCATAAATCGCCTGCGGGAGATTCCCCGTTGTCTGCATCGCTCCAGAATCGATTCGTCCGTGGCCATCCGGCCCTCCTGCCTGCTTCGCACCTTCCTGGGGATTCGCAGACAGACCGTACCTTTGCTCAAAAACGCCTGTATGTGACTGCCATCACGGAGTGTTCTTCCTCTCCTGCCCGACTTTCGACATTAAGCACCTGCGGCGCCAGAATCGCTCGTGACCACCATCACAGCCGCTTGTGCCTATAGTCACAGCGGTACGAAGGACCGGCAGCAGACTCTCCGTCAGGAGGTTTTTCGCCATGAAAATCCTCGAACATGTCGTGCCCCAGCCAGCGTCTGTTTTCCGTTCCGGACAGTTCTGGTCGCGACCGACCTCAGCCGACCTCGGACTGCCTTATTCCGCAGCTATCGCACAGGCACACGCTGCGGCAAAAACCATGACTCTGGCGCACGTCATTCCTCCGGGTAAGGCCATTCCCTCTTAATGTCAGCGCCCATTCCCTTATTTCGAGACATGGCGGACATGAAAAGAGCAGGCCTACGAGCTTCTCAGAGCCGGCCAGCGGGACAGGGCAGGTACCGCAGCTTACGGGCGATTCCCTGCGACGTAAGCGTTGTGCATTGTAACCTCAAGAGCAGATCGCGGCTCTAGTACACAAACCCATGCCGGCCGCATCGTCGCTCGAACTCACGCGCCCGCAACCTGAAACGCTCTTCCTCGGTTCATCGCCCACG
>CAVPCE010000052.1:0-15042 GCA_963702295.1 uncultured Acidobacteriaceae bacterium
GGCTGCGGCGACTTCGGCGTGCTGGCCGCGGTACAGAAGGCTCTCGTCGAATTGCAGATTCCCAATCACCAGATCGTCACCATCAGCGGCATTGGCTGCTCGTCCAACTTCCCCGGCTTCATCGAGACCTATGGCATGCATACGCTGCACGGCCGCTCCCTGCCCGTGGCCACCGGGATGAAGATGGCCAATCACGAGCTCACCGTGCTCGTCACCGGCGGCGATGGCGACAGCTTCGGCATTGGCGGCAATCACTTCACCCACACCATTCGCAAAAACGTGGACTTGACCTACATCGTCATGGACAACCAGATCTACGGCCTTACGACCGGGCAAACGTCACCCACCAGTCGTCTCGGCATGAAGACGAAGAGCTCACCCTACGGCAACATCGAAGCGCCCATCAATCCCATTTCCATGGCGCTCGCGGCTGGAGCCACCTTCGTCGCCCGCGGCTTCAGCGGCGACCAAAAGCACCCTACTGAACTCCTCAAGCAGGGAATCCAGCACAAGGGCTTTTCCTTCCTCGACATCTTCAGTCCCCTGTGTCACCTACAACAAGGACAACACCTTCCAGTGGTTCCGTCCGCGCGTGAAGCGGCTCGAAGACGACGCGAATTACGACGCGACGGACTGGCTGGGCGCCATGGAGAAGTCCACGGTCTGGGGCGACGGAATCCCCATCGGCAAATTCTTTGAGCGGACCGATCTGCCCGCACTCCACGAAGCGGAACCGGTCACGCAATCACCATGGTCGGACGCGCGCCGCACATTGATCCCGCGGCGGCGAAGGTGTTTATTGACGAGCTGATGTAGGCAGGGTCGGGAAAACGGGGCGTCCGGTTCGGAGGCCCCGGCAAGTTGAGGGGATCCTACCGGACCGAGTCGCTCTGTACGCTGCACCGTGTCCGCTGCGCTGCACCCTACTCCGGGCCGCCCTGGACCAAAAATATCCGCTCCACCTGCTGCCAGTTGTCCACGCGCGGATACCCGCTCACGTTCAGGTTATGCGGAGCGGTGAACAAAATCCTGGTCCCGCAAACGCCTGAGATTCCGCGGCTGATCGTCGATCAGGTAGTCGGCTTTGAGAATGCTCTTGTCGCCGCAGAAGACAAAGTCGCGCGGGTCGAGAAAAGGGAAGTGGCGCCGAGCCAGCGATACTTAGGGCCGAACGAGTTTGGAAACTCCATCGCCGACGTGGCAATGAAGATGTCCCAGGTCTGCGCCATCACCTGCAGAACCCGCTGGCTGTCCGGAATCACCGGCAGGTCTTCGAAGAAGTCCTCCGAGCGCAGGTAGCCCTCGAGCCGCTTGTGTCGGTCGATCGACACGATATCCCACAGCCACTTGCCTTCGAGGTCCGCTTTGGTGATCGCTTCGCCGTGATCGCGGTTGTAGCGCGCCAGGTGCTCCGCCAGCGTATCGGCCAGCACCTCATCCATGTCGATGGCGATGCGTTTCATAGCAATTTACAGGGAATGGCTCGCTGAGTCAGCACTGCCGTTCGCTGCGCGTTTTCCGGGTCCGTCTGAATGCTGGACGCTGTACCGTGGCCCCTGATCTTCTACTCCACGCCCGCCTCGGGAGCCTTGCGGCCTCGCTTCGGCTTCTCCGGCTCGGGCTCCGGTTTGGGCTCCTTTGAAGCGTCGTAATACAGCAGCCGCCCACACGACTCGCAGGTCATGATCTCTCCGGCGCGAATCTGGTTCCACATCTGCGGCCGGATGCCCATCTGGCATTCCATGCATCGCTGTCCCCGCGCATACGCCACGCCGGTTGCGCGTGACGACGACGAAACCCGATCGTAGGTCCGCAACAGCTCCTCGGGAACATGCACCCGCTCCGCCTCGCGCCGCTTCAACAGGCTCGCGAGGTGGGTCTGCTGCTCGGCGGAAACCGCCCGCGCCTGCTCCTGCTCGATCTCCACCACCTTCATGTTGTCTTTCAGATCGCTCTCGGCGGCCTTGCGCTTCTGCTCCAGCTGCTCGGTGCGCTCCATGCTCTCCAGCTCGCGGTCCTCGACCTTCTTGATCTCCGCTTCGGCAAACTCGATCTCGTGCTGGAAGGCACGGTACTCCTCGTTGGTTTTCACGGCTGACATCTGAGCGCGGAGCTTCGCGATCTTCTGCTGCAGGTCCTTCAGATCGCTTTCCATCCGCCGGCGAGAGGCCTCTTCATCCTTGAGCGCCTTCTGCACCTGCTCCACTGCAGTTTTTTCCGCCGCCAGACGCGACTCGAGCGCCGCCAGCCGTTTAGGCAGCGCCGCAATCTCCCCGCGCAATTGCGCGGTCTCCTGATCGAGGGTTTGTACGCGGATCAGCGCTTCAAGGGCAGCATGCATCGGCATCTGAAGGATAACACCGCGGAAGCCGTTCGCCCGATCTGCGATTCATCGCGGTATCACCGCGGACTGTCTCCATTTACGCGCAAAATCGAACAATGCCTTGTCGAAGGTCACCAGTGTCGCGCCCGATCCAGCGGCGAACGCCAGCAACCAGCAGTCGCCCACCCACTTCGACGCAGACTTTCCTGCAAGCGGTTCCAGAGCTTCGCGAAATTCTGCGTCGATATTGCGCGGTTCCGAATGGAACTCTACTCGCGGATCCTTCAGCCATCCGTCATAGACCTTCCATGCTTCGTGTACGGTAAGGACCCGGTCGCTCATCATGGCGGAATTCGTCAGCAATCGCAGCAGCCCGATCTGCGAATAACGGGAGAAAATCAGCCGCGAATCCTCCGGCAGCGACCGCAGCCAGCGCCATGCTGGAATGTTGTGGGTATGCCCCTCCACCGACAGCGCCAGCCAGACGTTCAGGTCAGGAAAATATGAGGTCATGCGGGTTCTCGTCCACAGGGAAGCGCGGCCCCAGCTTGCCTTTGCCGCGCACCATGGGCCCGGTGACCTTTTTCCCCTTCCGCGGCTCCGAGTAGGTCTGCTGCAGAGCCCGCACGATCAGGGAACGGATCGAGACCCCGGAACTGGCCGCCCGATGCCGCAGCTGTTCGTGCAGCGGCTCGGGTATGTCGACCGTGGTTCGCACCGCCATGACATAATTATGTCACAATCGCCGTAGCCCGCCATCGTCGGAGTGAGGCCGCCAGAAGCCGTTCCCAGTTCAGTGATAGTGTTCCGGGATGAAGTTCTGCTCGTGGAAGGGCGGCCGCTTGTACTTTTTCCTGTCCAGAGGAGGAAGCTCCATCGCCTCGGGAGTCAGGTCGCGGTACTCGATCTGCGACAGCAGATGCCGGATCACGTTCAGCCGTGCGCGCTTCTTGTTTTCCGCGTTCACCACGTACCAGGGCGACTGGCGGGTGTCGGTCTGTGCGAACATTTCGTCCTTGGCCCGCGAATAATCGGCCCAGTGCCTGCGCGATTCCAGGTCCATGGGGCTCAGCTTCCACCGCTTCGCCGGGTCCGACATCCGTTCCCGGAAGCGCCGCTCCTGCTCCTCATCGCTGACTGAAAACCAATATTTGATGAGGACGATCCCCGAACGAATCAGCATCCGCTCGAACTCCGGACAACTGTGCATGAATTCGACGTATTCCGCCTCGGAACAGAACCTCATCACGTGCTCCACACCGGCGCGGTTGTACCAGCTGCGGTCGAAGAGGACCATCTCTCCGGCTGCCGGCAGATGGGCCACGTAACGCTGGAAGTACCACTGCGTCTTCTCCCTCTCGGTCGGCGTCCCCAGCGCCACCACCCTGCAACTGCGCGGATTTAGAGTCTCTGTAATGCGCTTGATCGCTCCTCCCTTTCCTGCCGCATCGCGACCCTCAAAAAGCACCACCACCCGCAGCCCCTGATCGCGAATCCACTCCTGCAGCTTCACCAGTTCGATCTGGAGCCTGTGCAGATCTTTCTCATAGCTGTAGTTCTTCTCAGGATGCGTCCCGTCACCATTGCGCACCAACGCTGCGCCCTGGTCCTCAATGCCAGCCGCGGAAGCCGATTTTGCGCCCAACCCCGCACCTCCGGAGAGCCGCAACCTGCCTGCGGGTGCCGGCGCTCCTGCTGTACTTATCGGCAACGCGCTGGCTTCTGTTTACCGGGGTCGCTCCTGCCCCGCAAAAGCGGGTTTTTCCATCCGTCCATTCCCCACATTTGCTGCATCCTCCTGATACCCTTGTCTCTCCAATCCCTATCCATGCCCGACGCCGACGCCAACTGGAAGCCGAAGCATAATCCCTGGGCCGTCGCGCTTACCGTTACTCTGGCTACCTTCATGGAGGTCCTCGATACCTCCATCGCCAACGTCGCCATTCCCCACATCGCCGGCGGACTCGGCGCCTCCCAGGACGAAGCCACCTGGGTTCTCACCAGCTACCTCGTCTCCAACGCCGTCATCCTGCCGGCCAGTGCGTACCTGGTTTCGTTCATCGGGCGCAAGCGCTTCTACATGATCTGCGTCGCCATGTTCGGCATCAGCTCCATGTTGTGCGGCCTCGCGCCCTCGCTCCCGCTGCTCATCTTTTTTCGCGTCCTCCAGGGAGCCGGCGGCGGCGGCCTCCAGCCCAGCGAGCAGGCCATCCTCGCCGATACATTCCCGCCCCGCAAGCGCGGACAGGCCTTCGCCGTGTACGGCATGGCCGTCGTCCTCGCCCCCGCCATCGGCCCCACCCTCGGCGGCTGGATCACCGATAATTACACCTGGCGCTGGATCTTCTTCATCAATGTCCCCATCGCCATCCTGTCGCTCTTCCTCACCTACCGCCTGGTGGAAGACCCGCCTCATATCCAGAGAGAGGTGGAAGCAGACCGCGAAGCGGCCTCAAGCTCGACTACATGGGATTCGGCCTGCTCGCGGTCGGCTTCGGCTCCCTGGAGTTCGTCCTCGACAAGGGCCAGGAAGACGACTGGTTCGGCTCGCACCTCATCGCCTTCTTCATCATCCTTTCCGCCGTCGCGCTCGTCACCCTCATCCTCTGGGAGATGCGCAGATCCGCGAGGAATCGCCCCATCCTCGATCTCACCATGTTCAAGCACCGAACCTTCGCCATCCCGCTTCCTCCTGATGTTCGTGCTCGGCTTCACCCTCTTCGGCACCACCGTGCTCATCCCGCTGTTCGTCCAGGAGATGATGGGCTATACCGCCGAACAGGCCGGCCTCGTCATCTCCCCAGGCGGCGTCTGCATCGTGCTCATGCCGCTGGTCGGTATCCTCGTGGGCCGCGTCGACCCCCGCTACCTCATCGCCTAGGTTTCGCCATTCTCTCCGCCGCGCTCTTTGCTCATCCACACCATCGATCTCCAGTCCAGCTTCCCTACGTCGCCTGGATGCGCATCTTCCAGGCTTCCGGTCTCGCCTTCCTCTTCGTCCCCATCAACACGATGTCCTACACCGACGTCCCCCGCGAGAAGAACAACGACGTCTCCGGCCTCACCAACCTCGCCCGCAATATCGGCGGCAGCGCGGAACTCCTTCTTCGTCACCCTGCTCGCTCGCCGCAGCCAGGCCCATCAGGACCGCCTGGCCATGCATTTCAACGCCTCCAGCGCCCCCTATCTGCAGGCCATTAACCGTACTGCGCTCTATTTCCAGCACGCCGGCGGACTCACCGCCTCCGCCGCCCAGGCGCGTGCGCTGGCTGAGGGATCCCTTTACCAGCAGCTCATACGCCAGAGCACCCAGCTGGCTTACCTGGACGTGATCGCCGTCCTGGCCGTCGGCTCCGCCTGCATGATCCCCCTCATCTTCCTGATGAAGAAGCACAAAGGCCCCGCCGCCGCCCACTGATTCGGCCACCCGCATGGGCAACGCGTTAGAATGGCCCTCACACACACAAGGTCCCGGTCGTTCTCCTGCTGAACCGGGCCGTTCGGGAGCTATTCTTGCGTTCCAATCTGCTGCTTCGCCTTGGTCGTTGCGCTTTCCTCCTGTTCCCTGCCAGCCTTTGTCTTCCCATCCCGCCGGCCTCCGCCCAGGAGAGCCATCCCTGGACCATCCAGGAGATCTTCGGCCGTTCCGGCAATGACACCGGCAGCCCACCTCAGGAAATGGCCTGGTCCCCCGACGGCAAAAGCGTCACCTGGATTGCAGAAAACGGCGACCTCGTGGAGCTGCAGCCTCCTAACACCCATCCGAAAACCCTGCTCCCTTACGACAAGATTTCTTCGCTCCTGAATGCCAATCTCCCCGAGCGCGATCGCGACCACCGCGGGCGCTATGGTGAGCCCGCCTATACGTGGGCGCCCGATTCCCAACACATCCTCTTCGACACCAACGGCCAGCTTTGGCTCTTCGATCCAAAAAACGGCACCGGCATTCAGATCGGCAACTCCGGCGTGCAGTCCGGCGACGATCCTAAATTCTCGCCCAACGGTCAGTACGTCTCCTACCTGCACGACCACAACCTCTACGTTCAGCGCCCCGACGGCTCCGTCCCGCCCCTCGCGCTCACCAGCGACCACGACGACACGCTCCTCAACGGCGAAGTCGACTGGGTCTACCTCGAAGAACTCGATGTCCGCAGCAACTACTTCTGGTCGCCCGATTCACGCCAGGTTGCTTATCTGCAGATGAATGAGTCGAAGGTGCCCGAATACCCGCTGGTCGACTGGATCCCGGTCCACGCCACCGTTCAGAAGCAGCGCTATCCGCAACCCGGCGACCCTAACCCTGGTGTGCGCGTCGGCGTGGTCGGCGTCAACGGCGGCGCCACCCGATGGCTCCGTATCCCTCTCGACTACGGCAACGATTACATCCCGCGCTTCGGCTGGGTCAATCCCCATGTCGTTTGGGTCGAAGTCCTCTCCCGCGATCAGCAGCACCTCGACATCTGGTTCGCCGACACCAAAACCGGCGATGCCCGGCGGATTCTCCAGCAATCCGAGCCCAAATATTTCAACCTCACCTATGACGTCAAATTCGTCGACGACCACGAGTTCTTTCTTCTCAGCTGGCGCGACGGTCACACCCATATCTACCGCTACGGATTCGACAGCAATAATCCCCTCGGTCAGCTCGCACAGCTGCAGAACCAGGTCGAGAGCGGCGATTACGAAGTCTCCTCCATTCAGGCCATCGACGACGGCACGCAGACCCTGTGGTATCTCTCCGATCAGGGCGATCCCCGCCAGGAGCAGGTCTGGCCGTTCAGTTCGACGGCACCGGCAAGCGTCAGATCTCCCAGGGGGTCGGCGTCCACGAAAGCTCTTTTCCCAGCCAGGGCGGCGCGTTCATCGACACCTACTCCTCATTGCTGGTCCCGCCCACCGTCTCCGTTTGCAGCGCCGGCGTCCCCGCCTCCGGCTCACCGGGCGTGGTGTGTACCGCCATCTGGTATTCCCATCCCCTCGAAGGCCATCGCCTCATCGCTCCCCAATCTCTCGAACTCACCGCCGCCGACAAAACCACCAAACTCTATGGAACCCTGCTGCTGCCTCCGGGCAATTCCTCGCCCGACAGCGTTCCCCTCATCGTGAACCCCTATGGCGGCCCGGGGGTGGGCTCGGCGCGCGATCGCTGGGGCGGTAAACATCTCTTCTTTGACGAGCTCCTCGCCGAGCATGGATTCGCGGTCCTCCACGTCGATAACCGCGGCATGGCCGGACGCGGCCGCGACTTCGAGCAGGTCTGCTGGCACAATTTCGGCCCGCCCCAGTTTGCCGATCAGATGGCCTCCATCGATCAGGTCCTCCGCGATTATCCCCAGCTCGATCCTCACCGCCTCGGGTGGTGGGGCTGGAGCTGGGGCGGCGCTTTACCCTCTTCGCTCTCTCCCACAGCGACAGCTTCCTTGCCGGCGTTTCGGGCGCCCCCGTCACCGACTGGCGCGATTACGATTCCATCTACACCGAACGCTATATGGGCCTGCCCTCTGACGACGCTCAGAACTACCACGACGATTCAGACGTCAACACCGCCGCCGATCTCCATGGACACATCCTCATCCTCCACGGCACCGGCGACGACAATGTCCACACCGAGGGCGACGTCCAGTACATCCAGAAGCTCATCGAAGCCGGCATTCCGTACGACTACAACTTCTTCCCCCGCAAGACCCATTCCGTTTCCGGTGCCGACGATCAAACCGAGCTGTACAACAAGCTCCTCGATCACTTCGAGCGCTATCTTCGGGAGCCACCCCCCCCAATCCCGACGAACAACACTGACGGCGTTCTGCAAGCTGCAAGCACTCGGCCCCTTGCTCCGTAACCTGTACCCTGTACCCAGCACCCTGTACCGCGCACCCTGATATGACCCACCCCGCCGCAGGCCCCGGCACCGCCGAACTCATCCGCGGCCGCGCCTCCGTGGGCGACTTCGAGCTGACCGTCTCAGCGACGGCCCTACTTGCTCGACGGCGGCGCGATGTTCGGCGTCGTCCCCAAACGCTCTGGCAAAAGCGCACTCGCGCCGATGCCAAGAACCGCGTCCTGCATTGGCCTGAATACGGTCGTGGTTCTTACCGGAAGCCACACCGTCGCCATCGAAACCGGCATCGGCAACAAGCTCGGCGACAAACTGCAACGCGATCTATCAGAACCAAACAGCAGCTCCGCCGGGCCTCGCTGGCCGCCGCCGGAATACGCCCGGAAGACGTGGACATCGTCATCAACACGCATCTGCACTTCGACCACTGCGGGTGGAACACGACCCGCACTCCGAAGGGCTACATCATGCCCACTTTCCCCAACGCCCGTTACTATGCGCATCGCGGCGAAGTGGAGCACGGCCATCTGCAACTGGAGCGCGACGGAGTCAGCTACATCTCGACCAACTACGACCCCCTGGTCGACTCCGGCCAGATGACCCTGCTCGAGATGCCGGCCCGGCGAAGTGGCCGGCATCGCCCCTGGCATCACCGGTCGAGTGTTTCCCGGGACATACCGCGCAATGCTCGCCGTCCACATCGAATCCGGCGGGCCAGCGCGCCTGCTACATCTGCGACCTGCATCCCCACCTCCGCCCACCTCGACATCACCTGGGTCATGGGCTACGACCTCGATCCCATTCGCTGCATCGCGGAACGCAAGCGCTTCTACGAGCGCGCCATCCCCGAGGAGTGGCTGGTCCTCTTCACCCATGACCACCACACGCCCTTCGCCCGGCTCAAACTGAATGACAAGGGCAAGCCGGTGCTGAAAGATCGGTGATTGCGTGACCGAGAAAATCTCTCGGAAGAAGTTCTATGGTTGGGGGCCGGCCATGTTTCCCGTGGTTCAGCATTCCGGCCGGGGAATCCGAGCGCTCTTTCCCACTCGCATCTGAAAACAGTAGATTCGACCTCGAATCCCGCAGAGCGCTTCTATCAGGGCACGAGTTGACTCGTGCCGAAAGTTCTCAGAAGAGATGGGCTTTTAGCCCCTGAGGGATCTGCTTGTCTCACCAGCGAAAATCACGCCACAACAAAGGAGGCGGCGTGGATAAAGAAGATTCCGCGAAGAATACCTGTCGCGCCCTCTCGTGGCTCGCGGATCAGCCGGCGAAATCCATGGCGAATGAACGCAGGATCTTGCTTCCGCACCTGCGCCGCCAGCGCGTCTCCAACGCTTCTCGCTGGACCTGTGACGAGCTTTACGAGCGAAGGCGGTGACTCGCGCTCCTACTCGCCCGGCACCCCGCGCGAGACCCGCCGCATCACGAACTCCTGCATCAGCCGGCCGCTGACTCCCATTAGCGACGAGATCGCCCCACCCTTCACCGTTGTTGCCCATCCCCGGTTGCCCGCCGGGTAGTACACATTCGACAACGCGCCCGAGGCCAGGTTCCCCAGCACAAACGAGTAGTTCGGCTGCCAGCGTCCGTTATCGCTCCTGCATATCGCGATAGTGGAAACGCTGTACAGCGCGCGCGACCACACGCTGCCCGTCCCCCGCCAGAAATAGCGTGGGTCCTGCCGGAACATCATCGGCAGAATCGCTGCCCCAATGAACGTGCTCCCCGCATCGTTGCCGTAGGCCGCGCCAAAGCGTTTGCCGTATCCCTTCAGACCCTGATGGTAAGCAGGGTAGCTGTTCTGCGCCTGCTCGACTCCCGCTGTGATGACGTCGGCGGCAATGCTCCCGGGATCGGTTGAGTTCTTCCATGCCAGTTCGAATTTCTGCCGGGTGGTCAGCGGCGCGGCATCGGTCGCGTAACTGACGTAGAAGTTTGGAAGAATCCCGCCGATCCGCTGGTGCTCCTGCGCATGAATCTGCTCTTCGGCGATCTCCTCCCGGGACGGCGCCACACGGATCTCCGAAAAGGCCGCCCGCACCTTCAGGACGATATCGGGGATCTCGCGAAATTCTCCTCCCGCCACCGCCACGTCGCCGCTCGTCCATGGGGCTAGTCCCGGGAACGAAACGGTCGCGACATAGAGCCCCGGCTCGACGCTCATCTGGAAAAAGCCGTTCGTGTTGGCGGTCGCGGTGTGCGTCTCCCCGGAGCCCGCCCCCGAATTCGCGACCCTCAGGATCACCGAGGCGCCTTCAACCGTGTTCCCGTTCGCGTCCTCGACGGTGCCGATCACCGTCCCAGCCTTCTCCTCCGCGGCAGCGGTGGCAAGTGGAGCTTTCGCGACTGTCTCTTCGTTGCCCCTGACCACGGGCTCGTCTGCTGCGCCGGGCACAGCAGCGTCGCCAGCACCAGTTCACCTGCGATCAGCTGCCCGCTCCGTATCCACCCCATGCTTCTCCCACCGCCGTTTCCGACACCACAAGCCCTGACCGGCTGGAACGAGCCACCCTGGGGCAGTAAAGACACCGCTTGCAAAGCCTGCCGAAGGTTCACCATCGACAAACGAATCGCGGCTCCGGTTATTTTTGGGGGGAACTCGGGAGCGCTATTATGGCAACTCTGCTTCCGCTCCGCAAGACAAATTCAGCAGCCTCGCTCGCTTCCGACAGCCTCACCGGACGGCCACTGCCCGGAGGCCGAGGAGGCGATTAAACCCTGCCCTTCCGACACTAAAGTTTCTTCCCTGTAACCCACCCGTAAACAGCTTTTGCCATACTCTCCTGTTGAAGTCCCGATTCATTACGTCCGAGGTGGAACCCATGAAAGACCGGGTCATCCTTCTCACGGCCAGCGTGCTGGTCGTCACCGTCGCCCTCTTCGCCTGGTTTACCTGGGCCCGGTGGGGCATTATCGGCATCTATCCGGGCCTCGGCCGCATGGTCATCGGCGCCGCTGTTTTTGCTTTGACCTTCGCAGTCCTGTTCAGCCTCTCGCGGCGACGCACTACAAGAGCCCCGCATCGTTCGGCCACCATGGCCACATCCCCCGCCCCGGACGCGCCTCACTCGGCCGCCGCGGAAATGTGTCAAGAGGTGGTGGAAAAAACGAAGGTCACAACCGTTGAAATATCGTGAGTTACCCGCCAAAATAGCCGTTCAAAATTGGCAGTAAATCCTGCCCCGTTTGGTATTCTGAAAATAGGGAGAGTTTTTTTGGAAAGGCCGCCGATGGGCGGCTTTTTCCGTTGCCGGATACTCTGTCCATTCAGCCCGGATTGTCGCGCTAAGTCTTTTGATTGCAGTAGGATGCCACAACCCATAACGAACCTCGCAGAACCCTTTTGTATTCTGCAGGTTGCCACATACACAATCCCTCCCACTGGGTGGATTGGGAAGAACTCCGCACGATGGTCCACAATGGATTTCATGGCTACAGCCACTTCATCTCGCCTGCTGACTCTTGACGCCTTTCGCGACGCCCAAATCCGCATTCGCGGCGTCGCCGCTCGAACGCCGCTGGTTCGCCTGGCTCAGCCCGAGTTTGCCTCCACTGAGGTTTGGGTCAAGGCTGAAGGGTTGCAGCCCATCGGAAGCTTCAAACTTCGCGGCGCCTACAACAAAATCGCCCAGCTCACGCCGGCCGAGCGCTCCCGAGGAGTCATCACGTACTCCAGCGGCAATCACGCTCAGGGAGTCGCCTACGCTGCGCGCGTCGTTGGCGCCAAAGCGGTCATTGTGATGCCGTCGAATGCGCCTGAGGTGAAAAAGCGCGCTACGGCCGCGCTCGGCGCCGAAATCGTGGAAGTCGGCCCAGCCAGCGCCGACCGCCAGCGCAAAGCCGAGGAGCTCCAGGCACAGCACGGCTACATCATGATTCCGCCCTACGACGACGAGCAGATCATTGCCGGTCAGGGCACCTGCGGGCTGGAAATCGTCGAAGACCTGCCCGACGTTGACCTCGTCCTCGCGCCTGTCTCCGGAGGCGGCCTCCTTAGCGGAGTCGCCACTGCCGTCAAGCAATCCAATCCAGCCGTTCGCGTCATCGGCGTCGAGCCTGAACTGGCCGCCGACGCTCAGGAGAGCTTCCGCTCCGGCACTCGCGTGACCTGGCCCGCGGACATGACCACCCGAACTCTCTGCGACGGCCTCCGCACGCAGTCCCTGGGCGAGCGAAACTTTGACCACATTCGCACCTACGTCGACGACATCATCACGGTTTCCGAGTCCGAAATCCGCTCGGCGATGCGCACCCTGCTCTATTCCGCCCGTCTCACGCCGGAGCCCAGCGGCGCCGCTTCCGCAGCCGGGATTCTCTTCCACAGAGAACAGCTTCTGCCCTTCCGCAAAGCCGTCGTGGTCATGAGCGGAGGGAATGTCGAACCCCAGGTCCTGACCTCCGTACTGTCCGAAGAAAACGTCCAATGATCGGCCCTGTGAGACGAACTGCCCGTTTCTTTCGTCCTATCTCCGTCATGCGCTCCCTCATAGCACCCGCAATTCTCCTGTTCTGCGCCGATATGGCGATCGCCCAAAGGCCCCTGCCGAAGTACCCGACGCCGCGCAACGGTACGCTGGCCACGCCCGTCCGCGAGGCGAATCTTTACCCCAATGCTGACGACAGCGGAGGCCCGATTGCCACCGTTCAGCCTGGCCGTGAACTGGTTGTCGCGGAGCGCAACGGCAAATGGCTCCGCGTCTTTGCCAACACCGATGAGCCCGATACCCGCGAGTCCGACCGCCCTGAAATCAGCGACAGCAACGCCGCGCAACCCATCTCCGGCTGGATGCTCGACAAGGGCGTCGTGGACACCAACACGCCGCACGGAGACGTGATCCTTTTCGGAGCCGCCGACCAGGCCGAGCAGCAGGCCGCCGTTCCCGATCCGCCGCCGCACGTCGCCGAGGAAGCGCGCCTCCTCTACAAACGCGTCGCCACCATGTACCCACAATCGCCATGGGTTCCGGAGGCCCTGTATCGCGCTGCGGATATTCGCTGGCAGCTCCAGAAAGCCGACGCCGCCTCTCTGCCTTCGGCCCACGAAAAGCAGAACTATCTTCGCGAGCAGATGGACGAAGACGAGATGAAGAAGATCGAGAAGTACTTCCCCAACACGCGCTGGGGCGATCTGGCCGCCTTCGATCTCATCGACAACAAGCTCTGCGGCGACTGGCAGGGGTCGGAAAAGTGCCCCGAGCAGGAGACCAATTACTACCTGCAGTATGCGGATCAGCACCCCAACTCGCCCAAAGCCGCCGAAGCTCTTTATGACGCGATCTACCGCGAGGCCGCCGCCGGCGATATGTGGCAGGCTGACGGCAACGGCAAGCGCGCCGATGAGGACCGTGGCCACGCTCACGCCATCTTCGATCGCCAGCTGCAAAAATATCCCGATTCTTCGTTCACCGCCCGCGCGGCCAGTCTGTTATACAAGGTGGATCAGGGCATTCCCGTGTACGGCAGCAGCCGCGAGTAGAGCTGGTCTTCAGCCGGAAAATGCGACGCACAACGGGATCGGGACCTGCCTCGCGGAGGCATCTTGACCGACTACTGGGTCTCGTTTTGCTGGGGATCGTCGAAGGCTTTACCGAGTTTCTTCCGGTCAGTTCCACTGCCCATCTTCGGATCGCCGAAGCCCTTCTCAACATTCCGCTCGGCGATGCCTACTGGAAGATGTACTCCGTCGTCATCCAGCTCGGCGCCATTCTTGCGCTGACCCTGCTGTTTCTCGGCCGCATCATTGAGTTCGTCCGCACGTTCCCGGAAGGTGAACAGACGCCACACCGTCTGGAACCATCCGCTCACGCTGACGCTGGCCGCATTTGTCGTCACCGCGATTCCTGCGGCGCTTCTGACAAAGGTGATCGGCGAGCACCTCGAGAACCTGCACTTCATGGCGCTGGCTCTGATCATCGGCGGCATCATCATGTGGGTCGTCGACGCCTGGAGCGTTCGTCAGGACGCGCGCGTGCACGAGGTCGAGCAGATGTCGCTTCCGCAGGCGCTCTGGATCGGAGCCGGCCAGATCACTTCGGCAGTATTTCCCGGAACGTCCCGTTCCATGTCCACGATTGCTGCCGGCCAGCTGGCGAGCATGACGCGGCCCGCAGCCCTGGAGTTCAGCTTCCTGCTCTCGATTCCAACCATGATTGCGGCCACGCTCGACGATCTGGCCAAAGCTCTCTGGCCGGGCTTCCACCTGTTCGGCGGCCATCACCACGTCGCGAACCTTGGTTCCGTCGAGACCGGATCCGAGCCATTGCACCGGTGACCATGACGCTCCATGGCTGGCTGGTCCTCGCCGTCGGCTTTATCGTGTCCTTCTTCGTCGCCCTCGGCGTAGTCAGTGGTTTCTGCAAGTGGGTTCGAACCATGGGTTCGTGCTCTTCGCGGTCTACCGGCTGATCATCGGCGTCGCCGTGCTCGCCTGGGGCGCGAGGCTGATGGCGAGTCGTTAGGCATCAACGTCGATCGGTCCCGGGGCAGATGTCGACCCGATCATCCGGCGAGATAAAATGACCGGTTGCTCGATTGCCGAGGTCCGAATTCCAACAATGTCGCTCTTTCGCAGAAAGCTGAAGCAGGAGCACAAGATCTTACGGCAGGCCGAACGCGCCCGTGGCCAGCTTCTGCCTGAGTATCATCGCCCCGACTCCCGAGTTCCTCACCCGAAGCGCTGGAGCATGTTCGACTCCATGACCGCAGAGGTGGAAGTCCTGGAATTCCTTCGCACCCTTGCCACCACCGTCAAGCGCAGGTCTTATCGTCGAAACGGGTGCCTTTCTGGGTGTCAGTACAGTATGGATGGCCGAAGGGCTTCGACAGAACGGCTTCGGCAGAATGAGCAATACGTAATGGTTAAAGCATCAGCATAAAC
>CAVPCE010000053.1:0-4887 GCA_963702295.1 uncultured Acidobacteriaceae bacterium
CTAGGATTTCGATGCCGGTGACGCGGGCGAAGGCTGGCGCAACCAGCGCGGCGACAAGGAGAAAGAACAGCGCGGAGCGGCGGATTTTCATTTCGGGGGAAGTATACGGTTCCCGCCCTTCGTTCGCGTCATTTTCATTCGCGAACGCTGAACGCACAAAAAAGCGAAAGAGGCGCACTCCCTTGCGGGAACTTGCCCCCCACTTTTCCGATTTCGAAGATCCGGGTTCGGGACCGGATCGCCGCGGTGGGTGAACCCGAGGTGGACCGGGAGCTGCAGGAAGCCCGCGTTACCCTGCATCCATCCGTGCTCACACTCGCAACAAAAGCTTCGTGGCTGCCTACATTGCTCGTCGGTTTCCCGCCGGGTTGTGAGCGCTGTTGCCAGCACTCGCGAAGGCCGCTTTCTGCTTTCTTCGCGGGAAGATTGCTCTTCCGTTGAAGTGATACTCTCACAATTCCTCGTCGGCACAAGGGGAATATTTTGGTGGAAATCCCGGTGTTTGTGTGGATTGCGCGGAGGCTGCGTGCAGACCGATAGAAGCCGGCGCGGCCAGCCCGTATCCCACGAATCGCCGCCGATCAGGTAGTCTTCTCCTGGTTTTTCAGGCCCGATTTACAGCCTGGCTTTGAAGGCCAGGACTGAACGCATTTGTAACAGGAGCCAGCATGATTTCACGGCGTTCGTTTTTGCGCGTGTCAGCCGCCTCTGCGGCGGCAGCCGCTCCCCTTCCCTCTTTTGGCGAAACGCCGGCGGATGCATCGGCGCAAATCCCAGCCCCCATTGCGGCGCTGCCCTCCTTCGTCGGACGGGTGAAGCCGATCAGCAACGACGAGCGGCTGGGGCGCATCGAGCGCGCCAAGCAGCTGATGGCCGAACACAAAATGGACGCTATCATTCTGGCCAACAACGCCACCAGCTCACTCTACTTCGCCAACATCAGCCTGAACGGCGGCGAGAGATTGTGGGCGCTGGCGATCCCGGCCAGGGGAAAGCCGTTTGTCGTGTGCCCGGCGTTTGAAAATGCGCGCGGCATGAATTGCTGGAGGCCGGCCCATTCGGCACCGATGCCGATGTGCTCACCTGGCAGGAAGACGAGAGCCCGTTTGCGCTGACGGTCAAGGGCCTCAGAGATCGCGGCATCGCGACCGGGCGCGTTGGCCTGGACGAAGAAATGAAGTTCGTCTTCGCCAATAGCCTCGCCCAGGCCGGACCCTCCCTGACCTTTGTCGTCGCCACACCGGTGACCGGCGGCTGCCGCATGATTAAGGATGCCCATGAATTGAGTGCATCCGCACGGCGTGTGCGGCCACATTGGCGGTCTACAAGGCTGTCTACCAGTCGCTGCGCGAGGGCATGACCAACCTCGACGTCGAGCGGCTGGTGGATGAGGGCTATAAGCAGGTCGGCCTCCCAGGCGACGCCACGCTCAACATCGGCACCTATACCGCCAATCCGCACGGCTCCCGCTCCGTGCAGACCATTCGCGAGGGGACCATCCTCATGATCGACGATGGCTGCAGAGTAGAAGGTTACTCGTCGGACATCACGCGGACGTTCGTGCTCGGCAAGCCGTCCGACAAAATGAAAAAGGTCTTCGACATTGTGCACCAGGCGCAGCAGGCAGCGCTCAGGGCCGCGCGTCCCGGCGTGGAGCTGGCCAGCGTGGATGCGGCGGCCCGCCAGGTGATCGTCGATGCAGGCTACGGGCCTGGCTTCAAATACTTCTCCCACCGCGTCGGACACGGCCTCGGCATGGACGGACACGAGTGGCAGTACCTGGTGAAGAACGACATGTTCGGCTGGGAATTGCACCCGCACATGCAGGCCAACATGGTCTTCAGCGATGAGCCGGGCATTTACATTCCAGGCGAATTCGGAGTACGCCTCGAAGATGATATGCACGTAGGCGAGAACGGCGCCGAGTTGCTCACGCCTGCCAGTCCCTCGCTGGAAGATCCCTTCGGCAACGCCTAGCTCTGTCGGACAACGTCCGACACAACAAAGGACCGGCCGAAGCCGGTCCTTTTCGCGATAGCCTGCTGTTGAGTCAGCCCTGTTTGCCATACTCGGTCACTGCGGGCGGATTGCGGAACTGCGTCCCGCGCTGATGCCAGTAGGGGTAGATGGGCGTCTGCTCACTGGCGCGGTCCAGCTTCTCCACCTGCTGCGGCGTCAGGTTCCACCCCGCCGCCTGCAGATTCTGCTGTAGCTGCTCTGCGTTCCGCGCGCCGACGATCACGCTGGAAACCGTAGGCCGCTGTAGCAGCCAGTTCAGCGCGACCTGCGGGATCGTCTTCCCAGTCTCCTTCGCCACCGCATCGAGCGCATCGACAACGTTGTAAAGATATTCGTTGTCGACCGGCGGACCGGCTTCCGCGGTCTTGTGCAGGCGGCTGGTTTCCGGCATCGGCTTGCCTCGGCGGATCTTGCCCGTGAGTCGTCCCCACCCAAGCGGACTCCAGACCAGCGCGCCGACACCCTGGTCGATCCCCAGCGGCATCAGTTCCCACTCGTACTCGCGCCCGACCAGCGAGTAGTACACCTGCTGTGCGACATAGCGCGGCCAGCCGTAACGGTCGCAACGCCCAGCGACTTCATCAGCGCCCATCCTGAGAAATTCGAGCAGGCGATGTAGCGCACTTTGCCGGCGCGAACCAGGGTCTGCAGCGTGTCGAGCGTCTCTTCCACCGGCGTGAACGCGTCAAACGCATGCATGTGGTAGATGTCGATGTGGTCCGTCCCCAGTCGCCGCAGGCTGGCGTCGCACTGCTCAAGAATGTGGAAGCGCGATGTGCCCAGCTCGTTCGGGCCTTCGGCCATCGGGAAGAATACTTTGGTCGAGATCAGAACCTGGTTGCGCTTCTTGCCCAGCGCCTTGCCCAGGATTTCCTCAGCAAGACCAGTCGAGTATCCATTGGCCACGTCGAACAGGTTTACGCCCGCGTCGATGCAAAGATCCACAAGGCGGCGCGCTTCTTCGACGCCCGTATTGCCCCATGCGGCGAAGAATTCGTTACCGCCGCCGAAGGTGGCGGCGCCAAAGCTGAGAGCAGAGACTTTGAGTCCGGAGCGTCCAAGAAAGCGATAGTCCATACGCACAAGGATGCGCGGGAGCGGCGGATTGGTGCAAGCCAGCGTCGAGTCGGGAAACACACGAGCGGGCGGGATCCTAAAACCGCCTTCAGTTCGAGGACCATCTAGTACGGAATCTTCTTCGGCGATTCCATCCAGAGTTGAAACGACTCCCACGCCTGCTCATGCAGCAGCGGCGCACTGGGAATGCGCCGTTCCAACGGCGGCAGCGTCATTTCCCGGTAAAGAACCGCGTCGTCGAAATCAATCTTCGCGGCATCGGCGCTCGTGTTGCCGTACCAAATGCCCTCGATATGAGCCCAGTAAATCGCAGCCAGGCACATGGGGCACGGTTCGCAGCTGGTATAAATCTCCGCGCCTTCCAGGCTGAAGGTGTTCAGCCGCCGGCAAGCGTCACGAATGGCAACGATCTCGCCGTGAGCGGTGGCGTCGTTGGTAAGGGTGACGGAGTTCGCCCCCTCGCCCACGACGGCGCCGTCGCGCACAATGACCGCGCCAAACGGGCCGCCGCGGCCTTGTCGGACATTGTCCGACGCGAGCGCGATGGCGCGGCGCATAAAGTCCGGATTAGGCGCTGCGTTCATGGCGAGAGAGCGGCCCCGTAGCTATCCTACCTGGACACAGCCGCCCCGAATGAGAGACAGCCGGGCGGAGCCGCTACACGGCGGCGGTCTGACGAGGCTGAGCGCGCGGTTTTTTATTCAAATGGACGTAGCGCCACAGGTTGGCGGCAGCCACCACGACGCAAACGGCAACGGCCCACGGAAACATCCGCGCCAGCCACTGGTTCATCGACTGTGTCACCGCCAGCGCCTTCTCCGGTGTGAACGTGGGTGAAACCACCGCCGCAACAATGTTCGC
The DNA here is from genome assembly GCA_963702295.1 of uncultured Acidobacteriaceae bacterium. GTDB lineage: Bacteria > Acidobacteriota > Terriglobia > Terriglobales > Acidobacteriaceae > Palsa-343. Next base: position 3,958 of record CAVPCE010000053.1, read on the forward strand.
CCGCAGCAGCCAGCAGAAAAACGCCGCGCCGATCAGATCGACGAGCAGGCGAGTAGTGATCCGCGGCGCCGTCCAGAAAGGCCGGACCACGTTAACGCTGGCGAGCACCGCATTGGCCGCAGTCAGGACGAGAATCGCCCAGAAGAAGATCCCCCATTGCGCCGTGAACGCGAAGAAGAGGTTGCCGAAGTGGAAATGCAGCGGCGGCGCCATGTAGGCGATCCACCAGAACAGCACTGCAAGATTGATCGCCAGCTCAATGGCCGACATTGAACGCGGGATAAGACTCGGGTGTCGGACAGGCGGGAGCTTGCGCGGATTCCACGATTCGAGAATGTGCTGCTGCGCGTGCGTCCGCTCCAGGATCGCAAAAACCAGGGTGACGATACCCATGTCTGCAAACCATCCGCTCCACAGGTGCGACCAGGTAAGCCCTGCCAGTGAAAGCCAGTGATGCGACCGCGCCACCCCAAAGCCCGGACTGAGCACCTTCACCAGTGACCCGAGCGCAATCGGAACCAGAAGAACGATTGTCACCACGATTGCCACAAAACGGTAAATGGGAAACAGCAGCGGCCCGATCAGCGAATGCTGCGGCAAATACCTGTTGGCGACCAGAATCGGCGACCCTCGTTGCCGCAGCAGTTCCTCCACCTCGCCGTCCGTGAGAGGGCGGCCCAGCACTCCCGAGCGCTCCTCCATCTGGGAGCGAATGTCGTCGGACAGCTCGGCGATCATGTCGTCCTGCTGCCGCCGCGGCAGCCAGAACCTGACCGCCTGCAGATAACGGTTAACGAGATCCATGGTGATTCTCCTGGAAGATAGCGCGAACGGAGGTGTCGAGGTGCTGCCACTCTGCCATGAGCTGGAGCAGGATGCGGCGGCCGTCGGCGGAGAGGCAGTAGAAGCGCTTGTTGCGTTTTTCGTGCT
>CAVPCE010000054.1:0-18435 GCA_963702295.1 uncultured Acidobacteriaceae bacterium
GTAGAGGTAGATCATGCCTGCGCAGAGGTAATTGCAGGCTCGCCAGTACGCGTCGATCTGGTGAAGTTCCTCGGCGCTCAGGGTTTCCGGAAAAGTGGCCACGGACGCGGTCATTGGAACCTCGATTCTCCGTACGACGGAAGGGTTCTGGTTACACAGTAAGATGCGCCGGTTGCAGTGTCGAGATGCGGTTTGTGAATTTGCGATGAGCGTTATGCAGGCTCAAGACCAGCGATCTCCAGTTCGAGGCCGCCGAATTCGGGATGATCGTTTTCCCGCAGCCTGTAAGCGAGATGAATGACCGATTCCGGACCCAGCCCGAGATCGCGCACGCGGTTGGCCAGATTCCATCCGACAGCGGAGAAAGTCACGCCCAGCACGACGCGCAGCCGCACATGTTTCTCTTTCATGAACAGCGGCGGAGCAGCGATCCGCACATTGCGAGCGATGAAAATCGGCTCCTCGTTCTCCATGCCGAAGGGCTCGAGGCGGCGCAGCCATGTATAAAGCGTCGGCGTGATGCCGTCGAGCGGCAGCTCCGCATGGCATTCGAGAGGATTGCCCAGATCCTCCTCGCGCAGATGATCGAGAGCGTAGGCGCAAAGACGGTTGCGCAGCTCCTCAACGCGATCGGACGGCAGAGAAAAGCCGACGGCGTGCGCATGTCCACCGAAGCGGGTGAAAAGTTCATGGCAGCTCTCGATGGCCTCCAGCAGATGGAAGCTGGCGATGGAGCGGCCTGAACCGTAGGCTTCGCCGTTCTCGCGGGTGACCACGATCGCCGGTTTGCCAGTCTGATCGACGATGCGCGAGGCCAGAATGCCGATTACGCCGCGATGCCAGTTGTCGCCGTCCATGACGATGCAGCGGCTGTCGCGGAAACAGGTGTCGTCAAGACGTGCGGTGACTTCCGCCAGCATCGCGGCTTCGGCGGCGCGACGCTCCTGGTTGAGCCGTTCCAGTTTGGCGGCAAGATCGCTCGCACGGTTACCGTCGCGCGTCGTGAACAACTCGATGACCTCTGTCGCAACGTCCATGCGTCCAGCGGCGTTGATCCGAGGCGCGAGGCGGAAAGCGACGTCAACAGTATTCAGCGGACGTCGCGCTGTATCGATCTGGGCTTCGCGCATCAGGGCGCGCAATCCCAGGCCAACAGGACGACGCAGCTCAGCGAGGCCCAAAGCGACGAAGAGGCGGTTTTCGCCAAGCAGCGGAACCGCGTCCGCGATCGTCGCGATGGCCAGCATCTTGAGGAAGGAGGGCAGAATCTTCGCTCGCGTACGCTCGCGATCCCATGCTTCCAGCAGAGCCTGCGAGAGCTTGAATGCCACTCCCGCGCCGCAAAGATGACGACAACCATAACTGCAGCCGGGCTGATTAGGATTCAGCACGGCGAGAGCTCGCGGAACGCCGAGCTCAGTCTCGGGCAAATGGTGATCCGTAACGATGAGATCAAGGCCGAGTTCGGCGGCGGCTTCAGCGGCGGCGAAGGCGCGAATGCCGGTGTCGACGCTGATCACGAGGCGAACGCCTTCGCTCGCGGCGGTTTCGAGAATTTCGCGCTGCATTCCGTAGCCTTCGCGGAGGCGATGCGGAATATGGAAGCGGGTGACTCCGCCGAGACGCTCGATGGCCGTCTTGAGCAGCACCGTCGCTGTCGTTCCGTCGACGTCGTAGTCACCATAGATGAGGATCGGTTCCTGGGGGCGACAGCCTGCTGAATGCGGGCGACGGCACGATCCATGCCGAGCATCGAGTAAGGATCGAGCAGGTCTTCGATGCGCGGATTGAGAAATTGCTCCGCTTCGGCAGCGGTGTGAATGCCGCGCGCGAGCAACAACTCGGCCAGGAGCGGTGGAATGTTCGCTTCACTGGCGAGCGTCTTTGCCTGATCGACGCTCGGCGCGCGCAGAATCCAGCGCTGCGGCGGACGCGATCGCGAGGGCGCGGCGACTGGCTCGACAGCGGCTGGTTCGGGGCTGCTCACGGCTCGTCGTCTTCGTCGTCGTCTTCAAAAACGATATCGCCCAGACCTTCGACCGAGTCGAGGAGGCTCTGATAGCGGTCGTACCACGACGTCGAGGTCTCGTAGACAAACATCATGCCCTGATGCGGAAAGCCGAGCTGGAGGCGCCCGACTTTCCCAACGTGGCGGACGAGCGACTGGGCGTCGTCGAGCTCGGAAGAGCCGGTCACCATCTCGATGTCGAAATCCTGGTCCTGGACTTCCTCGATGATGAGCTCGACATCCTCTTTTTCGAGAACGTCTTCGCTCATGGTGATGAAGGTGGCGCCTGCCGCCTTGGCGGTCTCGACGAAATCCTTCCAGCTGTCGGGATTGGCATCGTCGTCCCAGAGGAGGGAAGGGACGTCGTCACCGGCGTGCGCGGGAACGCGGCGAATGCCGTGACCAGCGATGAAGGCGACCATATCGTCCTTGAGAGAGGCGAGGTCGTCGGGAAGCATGGAGAGTGGGTTCATGGATGGAGGAACTAGTGTAGTCGATGACAGGTCACCAGCCACAGGGGACAGGTCACATGCCAGAAAGTCCGCAACGAAAGCCGCTCTTTTGCCGGCATAGGAGGTACCCCCTACCCGTTGGTTATGTCATCGGCCTGAAAACCAAGGGCTTGCAGGGTAATACCTTTTGGGTATTACCTTCTCCTGCCGGAACCCGTGAGCCGCGTGTGCGGGGTCCAGGTGCAGAACACGGAGCCGACCGCCGCCGAGTTTTCAAAGAGCCGAAACACACCGTCGGGAAACGACTGTGGGGATGATCCGCCTGGGCGGAACATCCCCACTATCTTTCAGTCTGGGAGAGTCGGGAGGAGAGTGCAAGGGAAAACGGAGTGGCGCACGGTACGAAGGTCAGGGGTCGACTCTGCCGCTCCATCGCAAAAGAATGCAACCAAGAAAAGGGCACCCAGTTGTCGGGCACCCGGTGTCATCAGGCGTGGTAGACGGTCTGCAGATCGGAGGAGCAGATGCGGTTGCCGCCAGCGCGTTTGGCGGCGTACATCGCCTGATCGGCGAGGTGGGTGATGCTCATCGCGCTCTGGCCGGAGGAAGGATAGATGGCCAGGCCAATGCTGACCGAGCCGCGAATCAGATGATGTTCGATAAGGAAGGGCGCTTCCATGGCATGCACCAGACGGTCGGCGATGACGCGAGCGAGACCGGGGTCCTCAAGCTCAGTGAGGACGGCGACAAACTCGTCGCCACCGATGCGGCCAATGACGTCGCCGCTGCGCAGGCAGGCGCGGAAGCGATGAGAGACCTCGATGAGGTAAGAGTCGCCGACGCGATGGGTGAACGAGTCGTTGACCGACTTGAAGTCGTCAAGATCGAGGTAGAGGAGAGCCGCAAAGGAATGTTTTTCGGCAGCGTTGCGGACGGCATTCTCGAGGCATTCTTCGACAACCGAGCGATTGGGTAGACCGGTGAGCTGGTCGTGGCGTGAGCGGTGAAGCATGTCCTCGTAAAGCCGTCGGTTGTCGATGGCGATGGCGGCGAGGTTGCAGCCGAATTCGAGGGCCTCGGTATGCAGGGCGAGAGGGGCTCCGTTGCGGCTGCAGAAAGACATGGTGCCGAGGATTTCTCCGCGGCTGGAGAGGATGGGGCGCGACCAGATGTGATTGCCTTCAGGATGGCCGGTGAGACCGCGAGAGCGGACGGCCAGGGCACAGATCTCGGGACTGAGAGAGGGGTCGATGCAGTGGAGGCGGATGTGGTCGGCCGCAGACAGGCCGGGGCCGACGGTGAGCAGGAGCATCCGGTCGGCCAGGACGTGGGTGTAGCCGATGCTGCCGGGCCACATGTCCTGGGCACAGGCCGGATGGCGGAGAGGACTTCCGGCAGCGGCTGGTAGCTGTTGATGAGCTCGAGGATGTGGCTGCGCTCGCGTTCGAGGCGGGCGTCGGTGCTTAAGCGGATGGCCTCGAATTCGCTCTTCTGGCGAAGGAGGGTTTCGTGCGCGAGGAGGCGGCGCCGCAGGAGCAGACCCCACGCGAGTGCGATGAGTGCCAGGCCAAGGACGGCGGAGGTAAGGATAAAAAGGTGGCCGATGGTCCACCAGGACGCCGGTTGAAGAACGGCGATATCACCCGAGGAGCGAAGGCGGAGCTGAAAGCTCTCAACCTCGCCCCAGAAACCGCGGAAGTGCACAGTGCAAACACCAGCGACGCGCAGATGAGTTCCGGGTGGGTAGTCGGGGATGGATCGGGATCGCTGGTGCGCTTGCGGAAGACGGCCTGGACAGTCTGATTGCCGGAGCGGAGGAAAAGAATGTGGGCGTGGTTCTCGCGAGTCTGCGAGACAACGGTGCCCTCGAGGGACAGCAGCCGGTTGGTATAGAAGCCGGTCATGGCGTCGGCGAAGGTAATGGGCCGGGAAGCGACCGTGCCGCGCGCAGGCAGCGGAGTGAACTGGCCGAGCTCCATGGAGGTGGCGCCTTCAGTAGCGGCCACGAATCCGGTGACGCTGACGCGCTGTCCGATGGCGAGCTTGTCCACCTGGCGGGTGTGAATGAGGAGGCCGCTGGAGCCATCCTGGATGACGAGCAGTTCACCGGGATCGTAAAGGGTGACGGTGCCGGTGGTGACGATGCGATGCCACGGGCGGAGGCTCTCGTTGGAGGCGAGCACGTCGGCCAGGGACATGGTGGTGGACCGAGAAGAGGCGGACCCAGGAGGTGAGAGAAAGGTGATGGCCGACGACTTGTTCACGTTGAGCCGAAGGCCCACAATGCGTTCTTCCGTAGAGTCGAAGGTGCCGCCCACGACGCCGGCGACGCGAACGCGGGCATCGAGGAGACCGGCCGGATCAAAGTTCGGGAAATCGCTGATGGCGATTTCGATCATTCTGCCGTCGACTTCGAGTTGCAGCAGATAGATGCCAACCCCACCGAGCTCTGGAAAGATGCGGCTCGAATGATGCCCTCGACGGAAATGTAGCGGCAGTCGTTCTGGTGAAGAAGGGCGCGCGCGTAATCCAGTAGAACGGGCTGAGGCAGTCGGCCAGGAGCGAGCAGCCGGATCGAAGAGGCCTCGATCTGAGTGGTGTAACCGGCGGAGCTTTTTCCGGTGACTTCAACGAGAGAGCCGGGCGGCAGGTTGTAGAGCTTATTGGGCAGGATGTAGATCCAGCTGTCGCGATCCTGGATGAACATGTCCGCATCGGGAATGCCGTTGTAGGTGATGACCCCGATCACCCGGACAGGAAGGCCTTTGGCCGCGGCGGCATATGGCAGGTCGCGCACAGCCCTGATGGTCGTAAGCGGGTGGGCGATGGTCTGAGCCGGCAGGCAGACAGGGATCGCCAGAACGCTGAGCAGTGTACAGCGCAGGAGGGAAAAACGAAGTGGCTGCAGTCCCGGCAACGTCGTCGAATGAATCCTTTCGACTCTTAACTATCGGCGCGTGGGAGGCATGCGTACATTCCCCAAACGGGGCGTTCGGGTTACTAAGGTGCTGTGTCCAGGCGGAGACAGTAGTGTCCTGGCAGAGGGTCAGTGCATCGGGCGGATTTAGGCTCGGCGGGAGGCTGGCGCCTGAGATGAGCGGACCTGGTGGAGGATAGCGACCAGGTCGTCGAGGTGGCGCGGCTCGGTGCGGTAGTTGGTGATGCAGGCGCGGAGGGCGGGGCGCTTTGCGGCTCCGAGCTGAATGGTGGAGATCCAGGCCTGGCCGGAGCTAACCACGGCGTTTACGACGGCCTGGGTCTGTTCAAGGGTCCAGCCGGAGCTGGCGTTCGTAAAGCAGACGAGGGGCAGCGGCGTGTCGTTGACCATAGACCAGCCATCGGCGACCAGCTTCTGCCGGAGGAGATCGCCCATGGCGGTTTGGTGGCGGATCGCCGAGGCGTAGCCCTCCCAGCCGGCGACGGCGAGGCTGAGGAAGAGCTTGGCGCCGGTGAAGCGGCGGGACCATTGCAGCGAGTGCGAGAAGGGATCGGTGACCGAGAGTTGCGCGGCTTCTTTGGGCATGTAGGCGGTGTGGGTGGCGAAGGCGCGCGTGAGGACATCGATGTGCCGGGTGAGGAAGAGACCGGCGCCCATGGAGACGGAGAGAAATTTGTGAGCGTCGAAGGTGATGGAGTCGGCCTGATCGATGGCTGCGAGATGCGGACGCAGTTCGGGGACGAGAGCGGCGGCGCCGCCCCACGCGGCGTCGACATGGAACCAGAGATTATGCTCGCGGGCGATGGCGGCGAGTTCGGGGCAGGGGGATCGAGGGCGCCGGCTCCGGTGGTTCCCGCGGTTGCGACACCAGGAAGGGCGCTTTGCCGGCAGAGAGATCCTCAGCAATGGCGGCGCGCAGGACACTGGGCTTCATGCGCAGGGAACCGTCCACTTCGATGGTGCGGAGAGCGGCGGAGCCGAGCCCGCAGGCGCGCGCGGCTTTGAGGAAGGAGTGGTGGCTCTCGTCGGAGGCGTAGAAGACAGGGTCGGCGTCCAGCGAGCGGAGGCCGGAGTCGGCGAGCTGAGGCCAGCGGTCGGCGAGAGCGGTGAGGACGGCGGTCTGATTGGCTTCCGCACCGCCGGAGGTGAAGACGCCGTCGGCAGAATTGCGAGTCCAGCCGAATTTTTCTGCCAGAGAGCGGACGAGGTGAAGCTCCATCTCTGAGGCGAGGGGGCTGTGGCTCCACGCGGCGAGCTGCGGATTGAAGGCGGCGACCAGGGCGTCGGCGGCAATGCTCATGGTGGTGGAGGCGGGATTGAAGAGACCGTAGTAGCGGGGGTGAGGTGTGTGGACCTGGTCGCGAGAGAGAACCGCCGCAAACTGGCGGAGGGTTTGGTCGGGAGGGGTGGGATGGTCGAAGTCGAAGGACTCGGCGACGGCGCGGATGCGCGCGGCGTCGAGCTGGGGCGACACGGGCAGGTCTTCAACACGAGTGAGGTAGGCCTCGATGACGTCAGTAAGAGCCTGCCAGAGCGCAGAGCGGGTATCGGGGTCGAGGAGCAGGATGTCGGAGGCGGTCGCGGCGGGCGTTTGGGTATCGGGCATAAGGCAGAAAGTGGAACAGGGATCATTGTCGCCGGGGAGGGGGATGAGGTGCAAAGGCAGCGGATGGCAAGAAGGAAAGCAAAAAGCTCGCGTCCGACAGGCTGAGTCAACTCACGGCGATGGAACGCTCCGCTAATCCGCGCGGGAGTTCTCTTGTGGTCGCGGCGCGATCGATCGCTCCGCGCCGTCATCGTGTACCGCTGGATCGTTCTTCAGCCCGCTTCGCTCAGGATGACTTTCGTCTATTCGGCGCCCTGGTATTTCACACTGCAGCCGTAGGGACGGGTGTAATCGGGGGAGATGGGCTTGTGGGCGAGCGCGTCGGTGAGCGCGGCGGAGACATAGTTCTTCGAGGCCGGTATGTCGGAGACGTCGGTGGTCGGGTGGTCGTCGATGGCTCCCGAATAGAGAAGCTTGCCGGAGGGATCGATGACGTACATGTCGGGAGTCGTCTTCGCGTCGTAGAGGCGGCCGATGGCGCCGCTGGGGTCGAGGATCGCGGCGGTGGGATCGGCGTGGACCTTATCGATGTAGGCGTTCTCCTGAGCGGCGGTCATGTAGCCCTGCTGGCCGCGCGCTGAGGACAGGACGGTGAGCCAGACGATGCCGCGTGCGGTCCACTCCTTCTGGAGCTTCTGCATGTTGCCGCTGTCGTAGTGTTTGCGGGTGAAGGGACATCCGTTATTGGTCCATTCCAGGACGACAAATTTGCCGCGGTAATCGGAGAGGTGATGGGTCTGCCCGTGGGAGTCGGTGCCGGTGAAGTCGGGGGCGGGATCGCCGACGCGGGCGGCTGCGGACGCGGTGAGAGTGCAGGCGAGGACGAGGGAGAGCAGCGTGGGAAATGAATGGCGGCGCATGGGGAATCCTTAGCTCGCGGAATTGTCTGGAGAATTGGACGCGGATTGGCTGGGGAGGGTCGCAGCAAGTATGCGAAAAATGGGCTAACGGAGTGCATCGTTCGCATCGGTAGCGCGCTGTTCATAGCAGTGGAGGACGCGCAGGGCGCGGAGGGTGATCCAGCGGCTGGGCTCGCCGGGAGATTCAGGAAACGGAAAGGCGAGGGATTCGTTGTGGGTGGCGTCGAGCATCCACAAGCCGCTTTGTTGCTGGCGGCTGTGAATGACCTGCAAAGCTTCGCTCATGCGCGGATCGGACGGGTGGCCGGCGTCGCGAAAATAGTCGAGGGCGCGGAGGACGTTGTAGGTATAGCGCGGCGGGAAGGCGAAGCGGAGGAACGACGGATCGGCGATTTCGCCGGTGGAGAGGCGGCGGAAGAGATGGCGCTCGAGGAGATACTCCTCTGCGCGATGGCGAGCGGCGGCGATGGGGGGAACGAGTGGATGCGCGAGGCCGAGAGCGCGCTCCGTCTCGAGCAGGCCTTCGAGAACGCAGATCGTCGTGTGGTACGAGGAGCGCTGGCTTTTGGGGGCTTCGCAGTTCCATCCACCGTCGGGAAGCTGTTCGGAGAGAAGGCGGCGGGTGAGGTTCTCGGAGGGGCGACCGAAATATCCGCCCAGGGCGAGGACGCCTCCGTTGATGCAGGGCTCTTCTTCGCCGTCGAAGAAGCGGTTGCCGCCGTGGACCGGCGAGCGCAGGTCCCAGCGGCCTTCCGGGCTGTTCCACTGCTGGTTGGTTTCGAGGAGGGTGATGGCGGAGGACACCGCAGGATCGGCGGGATCGATGCCGGTGGCGCGGAGAAGCTGCAGGGTGAAGAGGGTGGTGAGCCAGGTGGGCGAGCCGGAGCGGCGCCAGGCTCCATCGGGATGTTGGGCAGCCAGGATGGCTGCGGCCATGCCCTCCCGCGGAAGCCGCGCTCGTTCAACGGCGATGGTCTCGGGGGACGCGTCGGTGAGGTCTCGCAGGGCTTGCCAGCGGATGGCCGGATCACCGTCGAGGAGCCACACGAGGGTAGATGGATGCACCGGGCAAGGATAGGGCATTCTCGCTCCCGGCCGATGGCGCGACGTCGGATCCGCTTGCTCCTTCTGTTCTGACAGACCCTTCCGTTCTGCCCCGGGCGGGGTGGGGGCTGATCGTTTTTTTCTTTTTCAATGTCAACGGTTTTTGTAAGTGCTGTTCTTTCTGTGTGTTGCACGGGCGGCAGGGGGCCTCTGGGTCGAAGTTGATTCATTCGGGATCACTTAGCAGGGGGCTCCTTGCATTGGCGCGGCCTGGAGCTGAGCCATGAGGGATTCAGCCTGTTTTCGGAGGGCCGGAGGGAGATTGTTGGCCCGGTCGAGGTAGCGTCGGCGGTCTTCTACGTCCTGGAGGATGCGACCGGCGGAGCGGGGGGAGATATTGCGGTCGCCGAGGGCGGTGAGGATGAAGTCGATGGCTTCCTGGAGTCCTTCGGGGTCGTCGGTTGCGCGAATCCAGGCGTGGTAGCCGCGCCAGCCGGTGGACATTTCCTGGCGGGTCATGGGGCGGGGTTCAGAGTCGGCCGCATCGGCGGATCGTCTGCCGCGTTGGGAGCGGTGGCGGTCGGCCTGGTGGTGGCGGCAGTAATCGGAATTACGGTTGGCGAAGCAGCGGCAGCGGGCGCCGTTGTCGAGGAGGAAGTGGCAGGTGCTCACGGGGTCTCCATAACGGAAGAAGCCCCGCTTTTGGCGAGGCTTCTGTCGAAACATTTCTAACCATGATCAGGATGTCAAGGCGCGGAAGTCAGGGCAAGGGAAAAGTGGGGGTAGCGGGGTACGAAGGTACTGGGGCGGGGCAGGGGCCCGAACCGTTGCCGGCTCGCCCTGCTTGGGCCGATTGTCAATCCGCACACGTGTGAAGGTTCAGAAATCGGGGAGCAGCCATCGGCGGATCGCAAAAGTTCGCACTTGACAGCGACGAACAATCCACTACCATATGGTTGTGGATAGACTGGGAACAACATTTGCGGCTTTGTCTGATCCCACCCGCAGGGCGATGATCGAACGGCTCTCGCGTGGGCCTGCCTCGGTGCATGGATTGACGGAACCGTTCGCACTGTCGCAGCAGATGATTTCAAAACATATTGCCTGCCTGGTGCGGGCGCGGATTGTGGTCAAGACAAAGCGTGGGCGAGAGAAGCGTGTGCACGCTCAGGCCAGAGGCGATTAAGACAGTGAGCGACTGGGCGATCCGGTATCGCCGATTCTGGGAAGAGAGCTTCGACAAGCTGGAGGTGGTTGTGAATCGAATGAAGAAAGAGGAGGTCAGAGATGGCAGAAAAGACGGTTAGCGACATTGAGCGGATGGTGATCACAAGAGTTTTCGATGCCCCACGCGAGCTGGTTTGGAAGGCGTGGACCGATCCGAAGTACATCATGCAGTGGTGGGGACCGAAGGGCTTTACGGCGCCTGTGTGCAGGATGGATTTTCGCGTGGGAGGAAAACTCCTCTGCTGCATGCGGGCGCCGGATGGGCAGGAGGGCTGGAACGCGGTTGAATACCATGAGATTGTTCCGTACGAGAAGATCGTCTCCTCCATGTACTTTTCCGATTCGGAGGGAAACAAGATTGACCCTGCGGAATTCGGAATTGAACATGAGGCCATCGACGGTGCGTACGACGTAACTCTCTTTGAGGATCTCGGGAACGGTCAGACGAGACTCACCCACATTGGAAATGAACCCATGGAGAGCGCCAAGAACAGCGGGCAACTGGAAGGCTGGGAACGAGATACTCGATAAAGTTGCCGCCGTTGTTGCGGGGCTGGCGCAGGCGAAGTAGGAAGCGGGTGTTTGGACGATCGTCGTGCGGTTGCGCGCTGACGGCGGAAGCCTGGTTAGACCAGGCTTCCGCCGCTCGGCCGAATTGGTTTTCCGGATCATGCCCTGATACGAACCTTCCGGGCTAAAGCCCGACTTTGGCGGCGGGTTTCTTCCACGGGCGCCTTCGGCTGCGCTCAGGGCAGGCTGTGGCTTTCTCCGTCATGCCGCGGCGCGGCATCGCTGCGCCCGCCGGGGGCCGAAGCCTGGGACCGGTCCAATGGGGAAATGCAGATCCCCGTTCGGCTCGTCTGCATCGGGGAAATGCAGGTCCATTCGACTCGCGCCTGAATTGATTGTTGCGCGAAGCGCGCGCAACGAATTCGGCAAGCTCGCTCAGGATGACATTTGTTTTCCTTTTACTGCGAGAGTTGCGGGGATGCCGGCAAGAGGCACCCGGGCTAAAGCCCGGCTTTGGCGGCGGGTCTCTTCCACGGGCTGAAGGCGCCTTCGGCTGCGCTCAGGGCAGGCTATGAAATCGAGCCCTGAACAAAAGCTGAAGTCGAAGGAGACTGGAGTCTGCAGAGTCTGCCTTGAGCACCGGTTGCGATCTTTTCTGGCCGCTGCGCGACCGATTCCCTCCGCGCGGAGAGTTGTGATGGTGCCGGCGTCTCGCTTCGCTACGGAGGGCCTTCGGCTGCGCGCCGGGAGGCCTTGTTCACCGCTGGAAGGATTCTTCCCGGCGCGTCGCTCAGGATGACAGATTGATTGTGAGTGGAGAGCGCCGCGTCACGGACTGGGTTGGTTCGACGCGGTTTGCTGCGGCGACTTGGGCAGGGCGTTCAGGGCATCGAGGACGATGCCGGGGGTTAGGACTTCGGGTAGTACGTGGGGCGCCGCATTTGGGTCGGGGGGATAGAGCACGTAGGTGGGGACGCCGCTGCGTCCGAGCGAGGCGAGCTCCTCGGTGATGGCGGGGTCCTGATTGGTCCAGTCGGCACGGAGGAGGGCAGCGCCGGAGTCGCGGAGGCGCTGCTTCACGTCGGAGCGGTCGAGGATGAGGCGCTCGTTCACCTGGCAGGAGAGGCACCAGCTGGCGGTGAAGTCGATGAAGACGGGGCGATGCTGGGCGCGGAGTTCAGAGAGGCGAGCGGGGGTGAAGGGCTGCCAGTCGGAGCCAGGCGCCGGAAGCTGGGAGACAGGAGTGCCCTGGCTGCCATTGCTGAACATCGCGGTCGTGGCAACGCTGGGCGGCGGCATCGCACGGAGGATCGCGACGGGCATGGCGATGGCAGCGGCAATGACGAACCCGGCGATGACAGCAGGGCCTGTGCGGCCGGGCCAGCGGCCGAGGAACCATCCTGCGATGGCGAGGAGGAGGAAGGCGGCGAGGAGGGCCATGAGCGAGAGGCCGGTTCCGGCAACGCGAAGGTAGACCCAGACGAGCCAGATGACCGTCGCAAAGATGGGCACGGAGACGGCCTGCTTGAGGACTTCCATCCACGCGCCGGGTTTGGGAAGAAGGCGCGCCCATCCGGGAAAGTACGCGAGGGCGAGGTAGGGGACGGCGAGTCCCAGGGCGAGGGCGGTGAAGACGGTGAAGCTGACCAGAGCCGAATGGGAGAGGGCGTAGCCGATGGCGGCTCCCATGAAGGGCGCGGTGCAGGGGGTGGCGACGACCATGGCAAGGACGCCGGTGAAGAAGCTGCCCGCATAGCCCTGCTTTTGCGCGAGCGATCCGCCGGCGCTGGTGAGCGAGAGGCCGATCTCAAATTGTCCAGCGAGGGCGAGGCCGAGGAAGAAGAGGAGCATCGCCATGAGGGCGACGAAGATGGGGGACTGGAACTGAAATCCCCAGCCAAGCTGGCGGCCGGCGGCGCGGAGGATGAGGAGGACGGCGACGACGATCCAGAACGAGACGAGAATGCCGAGCGTGTAGACCCATCCATGAGCGCGGAGGCGATGGCGCTCGTGCTGGCCGGACTGGACCAAAGCCAATCCTTTAATGAAGAGGACGGGGAAGACGCAGGGCATGAGGTTAAGGAGGATGCCCCCAATGAAGGCGAGGCCTGCGATGCCGGCGAGATCCGCGGCGGAGGTGGAGGCGGCGGTGGTAGTGGCAACGGCGCCGGGGGTGGCGTGGACGATGAAAGCTACGCCGCCGGGGAGCTCGACAAGGCCATTGAGCTGCGGAGGCGGCTGCCTGAGATTGTCGTCTTTCGTCAGGGTGAGCTGCACGCCGTTGGCAAGAGATTTTGCGGGCTGGGGCGCGGCGTTGGCGAGGATGTTCTGGTCGAGGGGGAAGAACTGCGCCGAGCTGACTGCGAGTGCCGGTAGCGATCTCGAGGACGAAACCTTCGGGCGTGGAGCCGAAGTGGGCGGCATCAGAAGCAGGCAGCGGTTGCGGAAGCTGGTCGCGAAAGTGATTGACGATCGATTGCGCCGTTGGGTCGGTAGAGGGCACGGCGGGCGATTTGGAGAGCGCGGTGCGGGTGACGGCGAGGTCGCCCTTTCCGGGGATGCAGACTTCGCGGCAAACCAGCCAGGAGACGTGGGCGGCGATCGGGACCTGCTGCGCGGCGGGGCGGAAATCCGCAGTGACATGCATGGGGACGGGGAAGACGACTTCGTTCTCGTAGCCGAAGTCCATGAGGGGGCCGAGGGGCAGGCGCCGAGGGGGAGGGAACTGGAGCGGATCGGCAGTAACGCCTGCGGGGAGATGCCACTGCGCCTTCGGCGGCTCGCCGGAGTCGCCGGCGTTGATCCAATACACGTGCCAGCCGGGCTCCATCTTGAAATCGAGGCCGGCGGTGAAAGACTCACCCGGGTAGATCTGGGCGGGTGGAACGAGGAGGGTGACGGTGAGGTGAGGCGCAGTGACCGTCGGGGCCGGTGTCGCGGCCGCGCGTGCGGTCAGAGAAGCGATGAAGAGCGCGAGGAGCAGGATCCAATGGGAACGCGGGCGCATGCGGAAACTTTCTGCTTCTTATTGTAGGGGAGGGGGTTCAGATCGACCCAGCCTGTCGCAAAAGGCGCGGCGTGGCGTGCGACGGTGGAGGGATTCTTTCCCGATCCGCAGAGGTTTATAGGAGAATGAGGAAGGACGCGCGGAAAGAGTCGATCGAACGGGACGCGTCCAGGATGGAATTGGGAAAGGACCAGGAACTTGAGCACCACTTCGACTGCCGCGGATGCCACAGTTTTGCCAGCCACACGTGAAATCAAAGTTGCCCACAGTCCGGACTCGGACGATGCGTTTATGTTTTATGGGCTGGCCACGAACAAAGTTCGAGTGGCGGGTTATAAGTTCAACCACGTGCTTTGCGATATCGAGACGCTGAACCAGCGGGCGACCGCGAGGCGTTTTACGACGTGACGGCGATCTCGTTCCACGTTTATCCCTACATCAGGAGAATTACGCGCTGATGGCGTGCGGCGGATCGGTGGGCGAGGGCTACGGGCCGATGATCGTGGCGCCGCGGCCGTTTGATCTGAGCGAAATCCGCAAGGTGAAGATTGCGGTCCCCGGGACGCTGACCACGGCCTATCTGGCGCTGAAGCTGTTCGCGCCGGAGATTGAGACGGCAGTGGTGCCGTTCGACCAGATCATCCCGCAGGTGCTGGCGGGGAACTTCCAGGCGGGGCTGATCATTCACGAGGGACAGCTCACCTATTCGCACAGCGGGCTGTACAAGGTGCTGGACCTGGGCGTGTGGTGGCGCGAGCAGACGAAGCTGCCACTGCCGCTGGGCGGGAACGCGATCAAGCGCTCGCTGGGCGACCACGCGATGCTGACGGTGACCCAGGCTCTGCGGGACAGCATTCAGCACGGGCTGGATCACCGGGAACAGGCGCTGGCGTACGCTATGCAGTTCGCGCGCGATCTGGATACAAACCTTGCGGACAAGTTCGTGGGGATGTATGTGAACGATCGAACGCTGAATTACGGCGACGACGGACGCGAGGCGATCCGGACGCTGCTGGAACTGGGACACGAGCGTGGGATCATCCCGCATCCGGTGCAGGTGGACTTCGTCGGGTAGAAGGTTTTGAGAGGACAGGAAGTCGGCCGCGGTGCGCGCGCCGGCTTTTTCATTGGGCGCTAGCCGCCAAGGGGAAGCCAGAAGGAAATCGCCGCTCCTCCTTTGGATTGATTGGCGGCTGTGATGCCACCGTGGTGCGCTTCCAGAATGGCTTTGGAGATAGCCAGACCCATGCCGGTGCCTCGCGCCGACGATCGGTGCTGCTGTCCGCGAAAGAACTTGTCGAAGATGAAGGGCTGTTCGGCGGGTTCGATGCCCGGACCCTGATCGGCGACGGTGACGATGAGGCGCTGCTCCTCGCGGTTGGCGGTGAGGGTGATGGGTGAGGCAGGGGGCGAATAGGCAAGCGCATTTTCGACAAGGTGACGGAGCACGCGGGAGATGAGTTCCCGATCCATAAGAGCGGGCGGCAAAGTGCCGGCCACCTGAATGTCGACTGGACGGCCGCGCAACTGGAAGCGCATGTCGTCGATGACGGTTTCGAGGAGCTCTCCCACATCCTGCGGCTCGGCGCGAAGCTGAACGGCGGCGGCATCCAGTTGTGCCATCTCAACGGCCTGGCCGATGAGCCGGTCGAGGCGGGCGCTCTCTTCCGCGACGACGGTAGTCAGCTCGCCACGCTCCGCATCGGGCAGGCCTGGATCGCTGACGAGGGTAGTGGCGGCGGCGCGGATGGCAGTGAGCGGCGTGCGCAGATCGTGAGTGATGGAGTCAAGAAGAGCGGAACGCAGGCGCTCGCTCTGGCGTGAAGCCTCCAGACGGCTGGTGCGCTCGAGAGCGGCGGCCCGTTCGAGAGCGATGGCCAGCAGGTTGCCGATCGCCTCGTAGATGCCGGGGGCGTATCCGGCCTGGGTCATAGCCAGCGTGCCCAGCGAGCGCATGCCAAGCGAGAGGGGAACGATGCGCACGCCGTCCGGCGCTCCCGGGATCGTGTCGGGCTGAGTGGCGGTGAAACTGAGATCGAGGCTGGAGGGCAGACGATTCTCAGGATCGGAGGCGTAGGACACATTTGGTTCGCGCAGACGGAGAGCTACGGCAGGGAGGCTAAAGACGGAGGCGATGATGGAGGGCGTCGCGCGCGCCAGCGCGGTCAGGTCCTCCTGCAGGAGCAGCTGCTGTGAAAATTCGTAGAGGCGTTCCACTTCGTGGCGCCGCTGTTCCAGAGCCTCGGCGTGGCGGTGCTCCTGGTTGGAGAGGTGGCTGACGAGAACGCTGCAGCAGAGGAAAGAAGCCAGAGCGACCCAGTTGCGGGGATCTTCGATGGTGAGGCGGCCAACCGGTGGTAGAAAGAAGAAGTTATACAGCGCGGTGCACAGCAGCGAAAGGTAGACGGAATACATGAGGCGCCAGCGCGAGGCGGTCCAGAGGACAAGCATGAGGAAGGCGAGGGCGACGGTTGTTTCGTTGACGCGGACGAGGCGGAAGAGCACAACCACCAGAACGGCGGCAGCGGTGAGAATGGCATAGCGAAGCGCCGCCTGGGCCATACGCGCTGTATGCTTTTCCATGACTGGCGATGATACCTCGGAGCGAGGCGGTGGCAGAACGAATCCTGGTGGTGGACGACGAGGTCCAGATTACGCGTGTGCTGCGCGCCGCGCTGTCGGCGCAGCGGTACGACGTGCGAACCGCGAACGATCCTGAAGAGGCTCTGCGGCTGATTGAGGAGTGGCAGCCGGACCTGATTGTGACGGATCTGGTGATGCCGGGGATGAGCGGCGTGGAGCTGTGCCGCAGCGTCCGCCGCACCAGCCGGACGCCGATCCTGGTGCTGTCGGTACGGGAGCAGGAACACGCCAAGATCGAGGCGCTGGATGCAGGCGCCGATGACTATGTGACGAAACCGTTCAGCACCCAGGAACTGCTGGCGCGGATCCGCGCGCATCTGCGCCGCGCCCCCGAGCGGCCGGGTGAGGGCCCGGTGGAGATGGGCGATTTCGCGATCGATGCGGCGGCGCATAGCGTGACGGTGCGCGGGAAAGCCGTGCATCTGACGCCCAAGGAATTCGATCTGCTGCTGCTGTTCGCGCGCAATGCCGGGAAGGTACTGACCCATCGGGTGCTGCTGACGACGGTCTGGGGGGCACAGTCAGCCCAGCAGCCGGAGTATCTGCGGGTGTTTGTGGGACAACTGCGGAAGAAGCTCCAGGGCGAGACGTTAAAGGAGTACATCCAGACGGAGCCGTGGGTCGGCTATCGCTTTCTGCCGGAAGGTTCGACGGAGTAGGGCGCATCGGGACGGCGTCGACCTTACGAATCCCTTACGACTTCCTTTCTTCTCTCTTCGGTTCTGACCGATAGCCTCGAAGCTGGCCGGCCATGAAAGACCGGCAAGGCCACGAGGATTACCCATGTTGCTGGTCCGGTTGTCTTTCGCACGCTCCTTTGGGAGTGTGCTCATGATTGTGATTATGCTGTCCGGATTGATGGTCAGTGCTCCGGAAATCAGGGCTCAGAAGAACTCATCGGCGGCGGTCGCCGACTCCACCGTTGGAGGAACATCGAAAGCCGCAAGTGACGATGAGGTTCTGCGGGAACTGGCGGCCATGAAGGCCAGGATTGCGGAGTTGGAGGCGCAGTTGAAAGCACGCGGCGCCGCGCCTGCGGACGCCACAGCAGCCGAAACCGCGGCGAAGCTGACGACGGCCAAAGAGGATCTGCAGCACAGTGCAACGGCTTCCACCCCGGAGACGTCTTCAGTCGTTCCGGCCGCCGCTGTCGCCGCGGCGAGCACACAGCAGGCTGCCAGCACTCCCCCTGTTGATAAGGTCACGCCGTTTGCGGACGCATGGTGGGGATGGCTAAACGGGAATCCGCGGACGATCGATTGCCCGTTATGCACGAAGTACTTCACGCCGGAAATCCGCGTGGATACGAACTACAACCTGGACTTCAATCACCCGGCCGACGACACGATTGGCGGATCCAGCGAGGTCTTTCGCGCGCAGGAAGTGCAGCTGGAGCAGATGGGCGTAGGCGGCGATCTTCTGATCGATCATGTTCACGCCCGGCTCATGACGCAGTTTGGCGAATATTCCGCCACGACGCCCCGCAACGATGCGAGCGTGTCGCGGGGCCAGTGGAATCTGGACCAGGCCTATCGCTATCTCTCTGAAGCGTACGGTGGTTATCACTGGGATGTGATGCACGGTGTGAATCTGGATGGCGGAATATTCCTCTCCTACATCGGACTGTTCAGTTTTTATAACTTCGATAACTGGGCCTATCAGCCCTCGTTTGTTTCTTCCAACACGCCATGGTTCTTCAACGGCGCGCGCATCCAGGTGTTCCCCACACAGCACCTGAAGATCGAGCCCTGGTTTATCAATGGATGGCAGTCCTATGCGCGCTTTGGGACCAAGCCCGGCATGGGCGGGCAGGTGAAGTGGACCCCGACTAACTCCATCAATGTCATTTCCAACAATTATGGTTATGGCGAAGATGACTACGGCATCCATGGGCGAACGCGTTTCCATACCGATAACAGCTTTGAGCTGAAGTACTACGATCGGCCGGACAGCAGGCTCGATCGGATGGCATTCTCAGTCACGGCAGATGCCGGCTGTGAAAGCGGTACAGGCGTGGCCTGCACCGGATCGGCCAATCGCAAGATCTTTGCGCCAGCCACCTCGACAACGCCTGCGGTGTATTACCAGAAACAGAGTTTTCTGGGAACGATGGCTTACAACCGTTTTTGGTTCGATAAGG
>CAVPCE010000055.1:0-7799 GCA_963702295.1 uncultured Acidobacteriaceae bacterium
CAGGTGAGATGCGCACCTGGGGCATTATTCTCGGTCGCAACGTCTCCCACCTGAATGAGTCCGATTATTGGCCGCGCAGTGACCACAACATCGCCGGGCGGCTCACTCAGGACATGGCTGTCGAAGGCTTCCGCGATATCGAGAAAGGCCAAAACCTGCAGTTCGAGCCCTACACCCTGGCGCGCAACATGCGCCAGCTCAACTTCGTCGATCCCTCGAACCCTTTCTTTGAAGACCATCCCCTCCAGGCCTACACCGGCCTTGATGCCAAGTTCATCCTCCACAACAGCCTCGTCCTCGATACAACCGTCAATCCTGACTTCAGCCAGGTCGGCATCGACAATCCCGCCACCCCCAATCAGCGCTTTCCCCCTACTACGGGAAGTCCGGCCGTTCTTCATCGAGAACAGCAGCTATTTCCAGACCCCCATCAGCCTCTATTACACCGATAACATCGTTACGCCCCAGTACGGTGCTCGCCTCACAGGAAGCTCGGCCCCTGGGCCATGGGCGTCCTCAGCGTCGACGATCGCAGCCCTGGCCAGCTCGTCCCCGCCACCGACCCCAACGCCAACAAGCGTGCCGAGTTCTATGCCGGGCGCGTTAACCGAGATATTGGCAAACTATCCGACGTGGGCCTCATTTACGCCGACCGTGAATATCTCGACTCCTTCAACCGCGCCGGCGGCTTCGATTATCGGGCCCGTATGGGCAATGGCTGGACCGTCACCGGTCAGGCTGTAACCTCGCAAACGAAGAACCTCAGCCAATGACACGCCGGGCGAACAGTATTGCGAGAACTACGCCCTTTCCTGCAGCGGCCAGGCGTACTTTCAGCAGATCAGCTACTCCGATTTGCACTGGAGCTGGTGGGCCGCATACAACGACAACTCCGCTGGTTTCGTCACCGATACAGGATTCTTTCAGCGTCCCGATATCCGCGAGCCCAACGTCCGCATCAACTACACCTTCCGTCCCTCCCATGGGCCCATTCTTTCCCAGGGACCTACCCTCTACACTGAGCGCATCTGGGACCACACCGGTCTGCCGCTCGACTACTATCTGAATCCGTCCTGGAGCGTCACCTTCAAAGGGCGCACCACCGTCTCCGGTTGGATCCAGCTTGGCCGGGACCGCCTCCGCCCCATCGACTATTCCGCGCTGCCGGGTGACGTCGAATATCACAGTAATCAGGCGGGCATCAGCGTCTATACCTCGCCCGTGCCTTACCTCGCCATCGAGCGGCGGCTACTACCAGGGCACCGCCATCAACTATTCGCCCCTGGTAATCAGGGGCCCGGTCCGGTCGACGTCGCGTCACCCAACCTCAATGTCGAAGTGAAGCCCCTCAGCTTCCTCGACCTCCAGAACAGCTACGTCTTTACTCACTTCACCAACCCGGCCAGCGATGTCGTTTATGACAACCACGAGCTGATCTCGCGCTGGAACTATCAGCTCACGAAAGCCGCTTCCTTCAATCTCATCGGCCAGTACATCTCCACCCTTCCCAATCCCGAGTACACCGACGCCGAGAATTCCAAGACCCTCTTCGCCGACGCCCTCTTCACGTACATGCCACATCCTGGCACGGCGCTTTATGTCGGCTACATCGGCAATTTCGCAAACATTAACCGTGCGCTTTGCACCCGAGAGCCAGACAGCGTCTGCAGCCCAAACGAGCCCATCCTCCCGCCCACCGGCTCCTCGCTCATGAACGACGGCAAGAACGTCTACGTGAAGCTTTCGTATTTGTTGCGGTTCAGAGCCGCGCTCGCTCGGTGCCCAGGCTGCGCCCGAACTCTCGCAGAGCGTCGAGTGTCTTCTGCGCCGCCCCGGTCTCAATCGCCTCCAGCGCTCGCGCCACCCCGTCCTTCAAACTCCCGGCAATTCCTGCCGCCTCCAGGGCCGCCGCCGCGTTCAGCAGCACGACATCCCGCCGCGGCCCCTGGTCTCGGCCTTCCAGCACTGCTTCCAGAATCGCCGCATTTGTTTGCGGGGTATCGCCACCCTGCAGATGACTCAGGTCCGCCGGAGACAATCCCCCATCCTCCGGGCGCACCATCATATGGAACGCGTACGGCACCTCGTGATCAGAGAGCGCGCGGATGACCACAGTGTCGGTCGGTGAAAGCGCAATCTCGTCGATGCCGTTGTGCGCGTGGACCACCCGCCCAAACCGCACCCCCAGCTGCACCATCGCTCCCGCCACCAAGTCCAGCTTGGCTGGAGCGAACACTCCCATCACCTGCGCCGACGCCCCGGCGGGGTTCGTCAGCGGCCCGGCCAGATTGAAGATCGTCCGCATGCCCAGTGCGCGACGCACCGGCTGGACCCGCTTCATCGCAGGATGCAGGTTCGGTGCATACAGGAAAGTAAATCCCGTTGCGCGCAGACACTCCGCCGACTGCGCTGGCGTCAACACCACCGGCACTCGCATCGCCTCCAGCACGTCCGCCGACCCACACTTCGACGTCACGCCCCGGTTCCCGTGCTTGGCCACCTTCGCCCCGGCCGCCGCCGCCAGCAGCGCCGCGCCCGTCGAAATGTTGAAGGTATTCTGCCCGTCGCCCCCCGTGCCGCACGTATCCACCAGCGAAGCCCGCTCTTCATCGCTCAGTGGAACCGGCGTCGCCAGCAACCGCATCGCCTGCGCGAATCCAGTCAGCTCATCGACCGTCTCTCCGCGCGTAGCCATCGCCGACAGCAGCGCCGCGATCTCCTGATCCACAGAGGGTCCGGGCTCGCTCGTGAGAATCGCCTGGAGCGCAATCCGAGCCTCGTCGCGCGTCAGCGTGCGATGCTCCTGAGCGATCTGTTTTAGCAAGCCTTCCAGCGCGGGCATGGGTTTGATCCCCATGCTACCCGAGGGCAGCCGGAGCGGCGCCAGGAAAAACGGCCGCCGCCCCGTCTACCGTATCACTCCCCGGCGGCAGTTCCTGGCAGCGCCTCGTACTCCGGCCTGGCCGGAACCGCACGGGACGCGGGCTCGGCCTTCTCAGCAAAGAAGACCCTGTACACGAGTCCTGCCAGCACTGCCCCCAGTATTGGCGCCAGCCAGAAGAGCCACAGTTGCGACAGCGCCCATCCATGCACGAAGATTGCCTGAGATGTGCTGCGTGCCGGGTTTACCGACGTATTAGTAATGGGAATTCCCACAAGGTGGATGAGGGTCAGTCCCAGGCCGATCGCAATGGGACCAAAGCCCTTCGGAGCGCGAACGTCGGTAGCCCCAAAGATGATGAAAAGAAAGAAAAACGTCAGAATCATCTCCGCCACAAAGCATGACTGCATTGTGTAGTCGCCGGGTGAATGTGCCCCATAACCGTTCGCAGCGAAGTTCCCGAGCACGAAGCCGGGCTTGCCGCGGGCGATCACATACAGAGCAGAAGCAGCCACAAACGCTCCGCTCACCTGGGCCGCGATGTAAGGCAGCACATGCGCCATCGGGAACCGCCGCCCGATGGCCAGTCCAATCGAGACCGCGGGATTAATGTGGCACCCCGATATGTGGCCGATCGCGAACGCCATCGTCAGAAGGGTGAGGCCAAAGGCGAGAGCGACACCCAGGAAACCAATGCCCAGCCCGGGATAGGCAGCGGCGAAGATCGCGGCGCCGCATCCCCCGAAAACCAGCCATGCGGTGCCGAAGAACTCAGCGAAGAGTTTCTTGCTCAGATTCATGCGTTCCTCCTGACGTGCAGTGGAGATTTGTTTCTGTGATCGTGTCTGATTGTGAATCGGGCCCGTGAGAGAGGCGGGGACGGAGGGAGGCAGTTTGTGTGTCCCCGGGGGAGAGCCGCCAGTGTATCGCAGAGAGCGCCTGGAAGGGAGAAGAAGTTCGATGATGGATATCGCGCGTTTGCCCCGAGCCCAAAGCCTTCGCTACACTGAACATTCGGCCCTGGCTGGGTTTCTCGCGCCGTCAGGCGGAACCCGCAGGAAACGCGCAATCTTCAGTCCGACATTTCTGCACCGCTGTAAATCGCACTTCTGGCCATCCAAATTATGAAAATTCACGAATATCAGGCAAAAGACATTCTGGCGAAGTATGGCGTCGCCATTCCGCGCGGCGAGGTGGCCAACACGCTCGATGAAGCGCTGGAAGTGGCCAAGCGGCTCTTCGCCGGCGGCGCGAAGGGCGTGGTCGTCAAGGCGCAGATCCACGCCGGAGGCCGCGGCAAGGGCGGCGGCGTCAAAGTCGCGAAAACCATCGACGAGGCCGAGCAGTATGCCAAGCAGATTCTCGGCATGCAGCTCGTCACCCACCAGACCGGTCCCCAGGGCCAGAAGGTCCAGCGCCTGCTGATCGAGGAGACAGCCGCCATCGACCGCGAGCTTTATCTCGGCATCGTGCTCGACCGCGCCGCGGCCAAGCTGGTCTTCATGGCCTCGAAGGCCGGCGGCATGGAGATCGAAGAAGTCGCCGCCAAAGACCCCAAAGCGATCACAAGGCGTACATCGATCCCGGCGTCGGCTTCCAGCCCTATCAGGCGCGCAAACTCGCCTTCGCCCTCGGCCTCAAGCCCACGCAAATCAACGACGCCGTGAAGTTCATGATGGGCCTCTACAAGCGCCTACATCGAAACCGACGCCTCGCTGCTCGAGATCAATCCCTTCATCACCACGAAGGACGATCAAGCTCTTCGCGCTCGACTGCAAGATCAACTTCGACGACAACGCCATGTTCCGCCATAAAGATCTGAAGGAGCTGCGCGACGTCGCCGAAGAGGATCCGCTCGAAGTCGAAGCCTCCAAGTACGCGCTGAACTACATCAAGCTCGACGGCAACATCGCCTGCATGGTCAACGGCGCAGGCCTCGCCATGGCCACCATGGACATCATCCAGTACGCCGGCGGCATGCCCGCCAACTTCCTCGACGTGGGCGGCGGCGCCAACCAGCAGCAGATCGAGCACGCCTTCGAAATCCTGCTCTCCGACAAAAACGTCCAGGCCGTCTTCATCAATATCTTTGGCGGCATTCTGCGCGTGGACACCCTCGCGCAGGGCGTCGTCGAGGCGGCGAAAGACCTGAAGGTCAAGGTGCCCGTCGTGCTCCGCCTCGAAGGCACCAACGTCGAAGAGGGCCGCAAAATTCTGAAGGAATCCGGCCTCAAGTTCATCGTCGGCGATACCATGCAGGACGCCGCCCAGAAAGTCGTCGCAGCGGCAAAAGGAGCAGCGTAAAGATGGCAGTTCTCGTTGATAAAAACACGCGCCTGATCGTGCAGGGCATTACCGGCCGTGAAGGCACGTTCCACGCCAAGGGCTGCGCCGAATACGGCACCAAAGTCGTTGGCGGAGTAACTCCCGGCAAAGGCGGCACCACGCACGAGGGCTGGCCCGTCTTCGATACCGTCGGCGAAGCCGTCGAGAAGACCGGCGCCAACGCCACCGTGATCTTCGTTCCGCCGCCGTTTGCCGCCGACGCCATCCTCGAGCCGAACGATGCCGGGCTGCCCCTCATCGTCTGCATCACCGAAGGCATTCCGAGCATCGACATGGTCAAGGTGTGGAGCGTCCTCAAGACTCCAAGCTCGCGCCTCATCGGTCCGAACTGCCCCGGCGTCATTTCGCCCGGCAAGGCGCAAGATCGGCATCATGCCCGGACGCATTCACAAGGAAGGCAACGTCGGCATCGTCTCGCGCTCGGGCACGCTGACCTATGAGGCCGTCTACCAACTGACCCAGCGCGGCATCGGCCAGTCGACCGCGATCGGCATCGGCGGCGATCCCATCATCGGTACCACCCACATCGACGCGCTGCGCCTGCTCAACGACGATCCCGAAACCGAAGCGATCATCATGATCGGCGAAATCGGCGGCACCGCCGAAGAGACTGCGGCGGAGTTCGTCAAGGAGCACGTGAAGAAGCCGGTCGTCGGCTTCATCGCCGGACAGACCGCGCCTCCGGGACGCCGCATGGGCCACGCCGGCGCCATCATCTCCGGCGGACAGGGCACCGCCGCCGAAAAGATGAAGGCGCTCACCGCTGCCGGCATTCACGTCGTCGAAACCCCCGCCGCGATCGGCGAGACCGTTGCCCGCGTCATCGGCAAGGGTTAAAGAGAAACCCCTGTATGGAGCGCAGAGAAATCACTGCGGAAGAGCGTGACGCTCTCCTCAGATTCCTCAAGCTTCAGCTCTCGCTTGAAGAATTGCTGGCCGAACTTCGCGGCATGGTTGAGATTCAGTTCCTGCCGACCGAAAGACGATTTACTTCCCATTTTTTCCTGGTGGAGCCGCCCATCGTAGTCGAGGCTGCGGATATTGATCGGACTGTCTCTGCCTGTCGCGCTGGCACTATCGATGAGAAGAGCGTCGTGCGCTGGGCAACGATGCTGCTCTTGAACGATGCGTACGTCTGGGAAGAAGAAAACGACGCAATTGCCGATGCGTTAAGCGACTTGAGCGTAAATGGAGTCCGCCGGAAGGAACCAGGGGCGGCCCGGATCCCTTAATCTACTGCCGTGGCTGCCTGGCCTCGAGCGCCGCGAGTCGTTCGCGGATGTCGATGGCGAAATCCAGCTTCTGCGAGAGCGTGTGGATCGCTTCCTTCATTTGCTCGTCACGGAGTCGCATCTCGGAATGAAGGCGTTCATCGCGAACCTTCATCTCTTCCCGAAGAGCGTCAACCGAATTCTGAAGATTTCGGTCTCCTAACTGCATTTCCGTACGAAGACCCTCCACCGAAACGCGCAGCGACTTCACCTCAGGAACCAGGATGTCCTGGGCGATCTCGCGCAATGAATCGACAATCGTTTTGGCAGAAGCGGTCATGACCTAAGCAGATGATAGCCGAATTTCGCCCACCACCTGCACTACACTGGTAACGTTACATTACTTTCAGGAGACCCAAACCGTTGACTCAGCGCACCTTCAGCATCATCAAGCCCGACGCCATGCGCAAAGGCTACGCCGGCGCCATCCTCGCCGACATCGAGAAAGCCGGCTTCAAAATCATCGCCATCAAAAAGCTCTTCATCTCCAAGTCCCAGGCAGAAGGCTTCTACTACGTCCATAAAGAGCGCCCCTTCTTCGGCTCGCTCACCACCTTCATGTCCTCGGGGTCCATCATCGCTCTCGTCCTTGAGAAGGACAACGCCATCGCAGACCTGCGCAAGCTCATGGGCGCCACCAACCCGGCCAACGCCGAAGAGGGCACCATCCGCAAAAAGTACGCTGGCTCCATCGAAGAGAACGCCATCCACGGCTCCGACGCCGAAGACACCGCGAAGTTCGAAATTGGCTATTTCTTTGCTGGCTGCGAGCTGATCTAGCTCGCCACCCCGGCGATAAACGCTTCCAGGTGCCGTATCGTCGCCTGCTGTTCCGACACCACCCAGTTCACCAGGTCGCCGATGGACACGATCCCGGTCACCTGCTCCCTCTCCATAACCGGCAGGTGGCGAATCCGCTTCTCCGTCACCAACTGCATGCATTCGCCAATCGAGTGCACGGGAGTTACTGTGATCACCGGGCTCGACATGATCTCCGCCACCGCCGTCTCCTTTGACGATCGCCCCTGCAGGATCACCTTGCGCGCGTAGTCCCGCTCCGAAACAATGCCGGCCAGCTTGCCGTTCTCCATCACCAGCAGCGCTCCCACCTGTTTCTCCGCCATCATCGCGATGGCCTCATATACCGACGCTGACGGCGCCAGCGACCACACGCGTCCCCCCTTGTTCCGCATCAGCAATCCGACATTGCCCGTGATCTCCATGTGGCGTGCAGAATAGCCCCCGCCGAAAATATCCGTCAATGACTTACTTAGCCAGTTCGAACATAAGCGCTTCGATGC
>CAVPCE010000056.1:0-84674 GCA_963702295.1 uncultured Acidobacteriaceae bacterium
CCCGGCCACGGCGCCGACGCTGGAGGAGCGGGTCGCCGACGCGGCCCAGGTCGCGCTTGAGGCCTGGGACGGCCGGGGCACGGACGGCATCGTCAGGATCGGCGAGAACGAGCTGCAGGCCGCCGTCGCCCTGGGCATCCTGTCGATGCGGCTGCTGCTCGTGCACGGGCGTGGGCCGCTGCGCGCAAAAACGGGCAGCCGCTGACCGTGCCCGACGCGGTCGCGGCGCACGTCCTCGAGCAGGCAGATCGAGCACACCGCGATCGACCAGCAGCATGGCCGCCGCTGTGGTGGCCACCACTTTTGTGACGCTGGCCGAGTAAATGGAGGACCGGTCGCCGGGGTGACGGGGGGTGCGGCAGCTTCGTGGGGTGAAACGGACCGTGGCCGCTTCCAGAGCCACGACGGCGCCGTTTTGAAGTACTCCCCAGGCGGCGCCGGGGAAGGCACGCTGCACAATGGCCGCGTTACGGGACCGCCGGGTTGTCGCGCGGATGCCGTTTACCGTCTGATTCGCCAAAGCAATGCCGGCCGGAGTCATGCTGACAGGGTATCGCGAACAGCCCCGGAAGGGATGTATCGGCTATCACGACCGCACGTAACGACCGCGTGGGCCGGCGCGACGTCCGCTGCGCCGATCTTCCCGCTCCCTGAGCACCGGTGCGACATCTATACTGGGTGGCTGATGCTGGAGGGGTGATCGTTCTCCGGCGGCCCCACCATGCCCATCGCCCTCGATTTCTTCGTTAAATACGGTTACGCCGTTGTGCTTCTGTGGGTGCTGACGGAGCAGCTGGGATTCCCCATTCCCAGCACGCCGCTGCTGCTCACGGCGGGCACGCTGACGGCGACGCACTCAGCTGAATCTGCCACTGGTATGGGCGGCGGCGCTGGTGGGCAGCCTGGTCGCGGATACCGTCTGGTACATCTTCGGGCAGCGCTATGGGTCGGCGGTGGTGCGCCTCATGTGCCGCCTGAGCTTCGAGAGTTCGGCCTGTGTGCGCAAGACGGAAGGGTACTTTACCCGGCGTGGCGCGACGGTTCTTTTGGTGGCGAAGTTCATTCCGGGCCTGGGCTCGGTGGCGGCTCCATCGCCGGGCAGATCGGGATGGGCTTTGGCAAGTTTCTCCTCTTCGACGCCGGCGGCGTGCTGCTTTGGGCGGTGTCCGTCACGCTGGGCGGCTACTTCTTCGGGGATATTCTCAAGCTGCATCCAGGCGCGCTCTCGTGGACGCTTCATTTCTTCGGGCTCTTGTTTGCGCTGCTGTTCCTCGGCTTCCTGGTCTGGCGGATGTTGCAGCGCCGCGCGTTTCTGCGTTCAGTCCGGATGGCGCGCCTGGAGCCGCGCGATCTGAAGGGGATGCTGGATGCCGGGCAGCCGGTCTTCATCGTTGATCTGCGGCATCCTCTGGATTACCTGCCCGATCCCAGAACTCTGCCGGGCGCGCTGAGCCTGACACCGGACAAACTGGTTGCGGAGAGCGAGAAGATACCGCGCGATCAGGAGGTTGTGCTCTTCTGCACCTGCCCCAGCGAGGCCACGGCGGCGAAGATGGCCCTGCAACTGCGCAGGATGGGCATTCACCGGGTGCGGCCGTTGCGCGGCGGCTACGACGAGTGGAAGCGGCTGGGCTATCCGCTGGTGGATATCACGGCGCAGAGCGCGCCGGCAGCGTAACGATCAGAGGCTGCGGAGACGATCGCAGGCGCGAGCCAGATCTTCATCGCGCTTGGCAAAACAGAAGCGCAGCAGGTTCTCCCCACGTCCATCGGCGAAGAAGGCGGTGCCCGCAACGGCAGCCACACCGTTCTGGCGCAGGAGATGACGAGCTTTCTCACGGGCAGTGGCGCCCGGGATTCTCGTCACATCCGCGAGCACGTAATAAGCACCCTGCGGAATTGATGGCGTGAGTCCGGCGTCGGACAGAGCGGAGCACAGCAGGTCGCGTTTGGCCTGGTATTCCGTGGCGAGCCCTGCATAAAAGCTGTCGGGCAGCTCGACCAGGCCGGCGGCGGCTCCATGCTGAAAAGGCGAGGGGCTGCAGACATAAGTGAGGTCGTGGAAGTAGGCGATGGCGCCCATCCAGCGTTTGTCCGCCACCAGGTAACCGACCCGCCAGCCGGTAATGCTGAAGGTCTTGGAGAGGCCGGAGATGGTGATGGTGCGCTCCGCCATGCCGGGCAGCGCGGCGAAGCTGATGTGCCGGGTTTTGCCAAAGACAAAGTATTCGTAAATCTCATCGGTCAGGACAAAGAGATCGTGTTCCTGGGCGAGGGCGGCGATGGATTCGAGTTCCTCGCGGGTAAAGACCTTGCCGCAGGGATTCGACGGCGAGTTGATGACGATCCCACGGGTGCGAGTCGTGATCGCAGCACGCAGGGCGCTGAAATCGAGGGTCCAGTCGGGTGCCGGCAGCGGCACGATAGCGGCCTTCACGCGTTGCGCGCGCAGCGTGTTCAGGTGGTAGCCATAGAAAGGCTCGAAGAGGATGACTTCGTCGCCGGGATCGAAGAGCGCCATGCATGCCGCATAGAAGCCGCCCGTGGCGCCTGAGGTGACCAGGACTTCGCCATCAGGATCGACAGTGAGCCCGTTGTGGCGAACGAGCTTACTCGCAATCGCCTGGCGCAGGGGCGTAATGCCGTCGAGGCGGGTATAGATGTTGAGGCCCTGGGCGATGGCCTCGACCGCCCGCGTCGCCACGGGCTGGGGCACCTCAGTGTCGCACACCCCCTGGGCGAGGTTGATGCCGTTCAAGCGTTCGCATTCCAGAGTCATGGCGCGAATCTCCGACTGCACCATGCCGGGAGAGATTTCGCTCAGACGCAGCTTGTCCGCAACAGCGCGCATCCGACACGTTTACCACAAAGAAACGCCGATCCGCCAATAGTCGAGGTCCCATCCGCGCAGCGTCGTTCGATCATTTTTATTGAACACATGACCAAAATAATGGTTTAATTATGGTCGCACTCCTATATATCCAGACACCATCGCCACGGGCCGGCGGTGCGTTCGACGTGAAACCTCCCCTCGGAAACGAGACGGAGAGTACAGGGGAAAATCCAATGATGGCGAATTTGAGGCAGTTTGCCTGGGGATGCGCAGCGACTCTGTTCCTGCTTGTTCCTGCATGTATGGCGCAAACGGTGACCGGTGCCATTACCGGTGAAGTGACGGATCCGAGTGGAGCCGTCGTGGCGGGGGCACATGTTGCCGCCAATAACCTCGACACAGGCGTGAACTCGACCGCGACGTCGGATTCGGCGGGCGTTTATCGGATCTCATATCTCCCGATCGGCAATTACAAGGTCACGATCAATGCTTCAGGCTTTGGCGAAAAGGCGATACCGGTCTTTCATCTTGAAGCGCTTCAGACTGTCAACTTCAATGTGACTTTGTCGCCGGGCAATGTTCGACTACGGTGAAGGTTTCGGCCGCCGCTCCAATCCTGGACACGACCGATGCCACGCTGGGCGGCACCATCACCGCCAACACCATACGGAATTTTCCGCTAAATGGCCTGGATTTCTCTGCTTTAACGCTCTATATTCCCGGCTCGGTGAGCACCGCCGGCACCTCGGGAACCACCAGCATCGAGCGCAGTACGTACTTTACTGACACCGTGAACATCGATGGCAACCGCGCACAGGCGAACAACTTCACGCTTGACGGCATCGACATGAACGAAACCTTCAATAATCTGATTTCCTACAGTCCCGCTCCGCAGGCCTTGCAGGAAGTGAAAGTGGTAACTGCCAATTCTCCGGTCGGTTTTGGCAACGTTAATGGCGGTGGCGTGGCTTCGATATTGAAGAGTGGGACGAACCAGTTCCATGGCTCTGCTTACGGGTATGTCCAGGATTACCGTATGAACGCTGACTCATGGTCCAACGATCACCAGATGCCCAATCATCCCGGTCAACCCGTATTCGCAGGCGCAGTTTGGCGGTACCCTCGGTGGGCCCATCATCCACAACAAACTGTTTTTCTTTGTGGATTATCTCGGGTCGCGTTATCACAAAGGCTGGCACCGGTTTCGGCCAGCGTATTCACACAAGCCATGCGCAACGGCGACTTTTCCGCTCTGCTTGCGCAAAGCAACCCCATTCAGCTGTACGACTCACAAAAACAACTACGCGCCTTTTGCAGGTGATAAAGGGATTCCGGTTGTGAATCCCATACCAGGTATCTTTTCGCTAATACGAGCGTTTATCCTCTTCCGAATGCGGCGCCGTCAGACGGCATTGCCGCTAACGATTATCAGGGACCCACACGCAGCTATAAGGCCAATAACCAGGGCGACATCAAGATTGAGTACGACGCGAGGTTCGGACAAGATCACCGGGTTCTACTCCATGTCTACCGCCTACGATGGGTCGACGCCGGTGCTTGCGATTTCATTCCCCGGTCCGAACCTTTATCCCACGAAGCTGGCCGGCGCGAACTGGGTGCACATTTTTTCGCCCACACTTGTTAATTCTCTGGATGCATAGATTCACACGCACCGTCTGGGCGCAAAACTTTTCTACAGATCCAACAGGGGTGTTCGGCACTTCGGGCGATGCGAAGATCGGCATCCCGTTCCCCAATCAGGCGTTTGACGGTTATACCTACCAAAGCATCACGGGCGGTATTACCGCAGGGGGCAGCCCGGTCTACGGCGGCGGCTTGATCGACAACACCTATAGCTACATGGACGACGTGAGCTGGCAGCATGGCAAGCACGCATTCACTTTGGCACCCAGTCGCTGCGCTACCAGAACAACTATCCGACCGCCAACAATTACGGGTATATGGGAAAGTCTGGACTATTCCGGTGCGTTCACCAGCAACCCATCGCTCGCGAATGCAGGCGGTTACGGCGGCGCAGATTTCCTGCTCGATTACGTCAGCGGCGCCGCTGCGACACTTTCCAGTGTGAATGTTGGACAGCGGCAGTGGCGCGCCGCCTTCTACGCGGATGACAGCTACAAAGCCATGCCCCGTCTTACGCTGAACTTCGGCCTGCGATATGAGTTTGATGAGCCGTGGGTCGAGGAGAACAATAAGACCGGAAACATCGATCTTGCCAGTGGCCAGGTGTTGTATGCGCATGCCATTCCCGCGGGCGCGCCTCCGGGATCGGGTCTGTGCGGCAATCCAGGCTGTTATGACAGCCAGAACGATTTAATGCCGCGGCTGGGATTCGCCTATCAGGCGCAGAACCGACTGGTGATTCGGGGCGGATACGGAGCCACGAGCTTCTTCGAGGGCAACTCCTCCAACCAGCGTCTGACTTCGATTACTCCCTTCATTCAGGCGATTCAAACCCCGACGTACTCGCCGACAACGCAGCACCGTATAACGTCCCGAGGATGGCGGAAGATGGCTTTACCGGAGGGTCTGTGAGCTACGGCGGTACGTTCAATGTGTATCCGAAGGACACCAAACCGGCCTATGTGCAGGAGTGGAATCTGACCGCGGAGTATGCTCTTAGCTCGACCATGTCGGTGCAAGTGGGCTACCTGGGTGAGCAGGGCCAGCATATCGAGGATTATGGCAACGTAAACCAGTGGCGGGTGAACGGCGATCCTACATCGGCGCCGTTTTACAACAACCAGTATCTGGGCGTGAATGCCAATCCAGCCACCAGCATTGGCTCCAACCCTCTGCTCATCACAGAATCACGCGCGGCCATGAACTATCAGGCGCTCCAAACGGTGCTGCGGGAACGGCTGTATCACGGTCTGGAATTCACCGTGAACTACACCTATGGCAAGGCGCTTACCAACAGCCTCGGCAATTACGGTCTGCAGGTCAATGGCTTTAGTGGGGCTTTCCAGAATTACTACAACAGTGCGGCTGACTGGGGTCCCGCAGGCTACGATGTGCGGCATAACCTCAGCTGGACCATGGTCTACGCACTGCCCTTCGGGAGCGGACAGCAATTCCTCTCCGGAGCCAATCACGTGGTGAATGAGGCGATCGGCGGCTGGAGGTTCTCCGCTGTCGGAGTTGCTTACACCGGGTTCCCGCAATCGCTCACCGGTCCGGGCAATAACTCAAACAGCTATGGCAATTCGCGACCCAATTACTATCGCAAGCTCAAGATTGTCGATCGAACGATTGACAACTGGTTCGGCACAGACCCTTCAGCGATTCCCTGCACGACTCCTGGAGTCGACAACGGGGTCTGCGCGTATGGTGCGCCCGCTCCGAACACGTTTGGAACGGCGAGCAACGGGAGTGAGCGCGGACCGGGCTTCCTGAATACCGATCTCTCCATGGCAAAGGACTTTTTCACTTATCATGAGCAATCGATCGGCTTTCGCTTTGACGCCTTTAACGCACTCAACATTGCAAGCTATGGAAACCCGGACACCGGCATCAGCGATGCCACGTTCGGGAATATTTCCAATCAGGGTACTCCAGTTAGGTCTCAGGAGCGCCATCTGCAGTTCTCCGCACACTACGATTTTTGAAGCGGGGAGGGGCTGGAAAAGAGCAGCCCCTGTGCCTTCGCTCCCTTTAGAGGAGTCGGATGTGCGAGTGGAAGGCTGCTGAAAGTTATGGGATTGCTGGCGCCATGAAACTCGAAATCTGCGTCAGTTCAGTGAAATTGGCGATGGCAGCCAAGCGCGGCGCCGCTCAGTATGGCGAACTATGCGGCGATCTCATGGAAGGCGGCATCACGCCTCCGCACGGGCCAAACCTGAACGTTCGGCGACGCGTTGCCATCGAGCTATTCGTCCTCATTCGCCCACGCGGCGGCAACTTATGCTATTCCGAAGGTGAACTGGAATTGATTGAAAACGGCATTGCACACACCCGCGATCTGGGCGCAAATAGCGTGACTCTCGGCGTCCTCGGTGGTACGGTGTGCGCGAAGAAGAGGTCCACACTCTGGGTGCGGCGCTGCAGAGACTCGACGAGGAGGGCTTCTGTGCCCGGTCGGCCGGGAGATGGGCCCATGATTTCAGAAAAGCCGAACCGCGTTGGACGGGAAAAACGACTGGGAGAATCCCAGCCTCTCCGCCATAATGGTTCCCCATTTCTATGTCAGTAAAAACTGAGCAGCGCGGAAAGAAAATCCTGCAGGTGCTGCTGCGCCACGGCAATGCCTCGGTCGAGGACCTCGTGAACATGACGGGTGCATCGGCCCCCAGCATTCGTCGCGATTTAGCCCGGCTGGAACAACGCAATCTTGCGCATCGCACCCACGGCGGCGCGCGCCTGGCCGCCCAAATGCAGTATGAGGCTTTCCGCTTCGATTCATCGTTTCAGGTTCGGGAATCACGCTTCAATGAGGAGAAACGACGTATTGAAATCGCCGCGGCCGAACTCATTCGTGAGCACGACACAGTCGGATTCACCGCTGGTACAACGACGACGCAGGTAGCGCGCTGCATCCGCCATCGCAGCTCGATTCACGTGATCACCAACGCCGTGAACATCGCCATGGAACTCAGCAATCAGCCGGCGCTCAACGTTACTCTCACCGGCGGCACCATCCGCTGGGCCGGCGCATTCTCGCTCACTGGACCGATCACGATCGAGATGCTTGGCGGAGTGTTTATGGATAAGGTCTTCATCGGAGCGTGCGGAGTGACCCGGAGCGCGGGGTGACCACTATCGAGCCGGACGAAGCAGCTGTGTTCCCGCGATGGTGCGTCAGGCCAAGCAGGTGGTGGTGGTTGCCGATTCGAGCAAAATCAGCATGATCAGCCCGGCGCTGATTGTTCGCCCAGCGAAATGGGCGTTCTCGTGACCGACAGCGGCATCGCACCGGACGCACTGGAGGCCTTTCGTGCCCGCGATATCGAGGTCCAGGCGGTCTGAACACGTCGGCGGCATAAACGCGTCAAAACTTCTAATTCAGGAATTTCGTCCTGCATAGCGCAATGGTTCTGGACATGGTAGCCGCCTTCATCCACTCTGTGGCGCGTCCATCACGGAATTCCTATGGTTGAACCGAATCTACTTTTGGCCAATCGATTACTTCACTCGACCACTGAAAGTCTAAATAAGTTTACAAGGGCGCGGGACCGCTATCGTTAATCGGCGCGCAGTGCTTCCGACGGCATTGACGCGGGCGGCGCCAGCGGCAGGGACTGCGGAAGCGATTGCGGCGGCGATGAGAATGACTGCCGCTGAGACGATGGAGCTGAATGCTCCGGCATGTGAACCTGCCCGATCAAGGCGGCGAGGCCGCGCGCGCCAGCGATGCCGAGAATGAGACCGGCGACTACCGACGGAGGCGATGACGAGGCCCTCACGGAGGACGTCGGTAAGGATGTGGCGGGGCTCGGCGCCAAGGGCCATGCGGATGCCGAACTCGCGGGTGCGTCCGCTGACGGAGAAGGCGAGGACGCCGGCGACGCCAACGACGAAATGAGGAGAGCGACCGTGGCAAATCCGCCGAAGACGACGGCGTTGAGTTTGTCGGGGGTGAGGACTTCAGCGCGGACGTCCTGGAGAGTGGCGGCGCGTTCGACGGGCTGATCGGCGGCGATGCTCTGAACGGTCTTGACGATCGCGGGTACCAGCGGATAGGGATCGCCCTGAGTGCGAACAAAAGGCGTCCGCCCCAGCCTTCCTGATCGACGGGCTGATAGATGGTCATAGAAGGGTTGGGGATGATGTTCTCGTGGTCGAGGTCGGGGACGACACCGACAAATGCGCCAAGCTTCATAGCAAATGCCGATGAACTTCATGACGCCGTCGGTCCAGCGCATGGTTCGGCCGATGGCTTCCTGGCCCGGGGAAGAGGGTGTCGGCGACGCTCTTGCTGATGATGACGACGGGGTCGGAGCCTTGTTTGTCGGCGTCGCGGAAGTCGCGGCCTTCAAGGAAGGGAACGCCGAGAGTGGAGAAGAATCCGGGGGAGACTGAGCGGAATTGGCGCGCAGGTCTTCATCCCCATTCTTGCGGGTGGAACCCTGAACAGCAAAGGCAAAGCTGATGTTGAGGCCCTGGGAGTCGCGCCAGGGACGGTGAAGCCAGTGGCGACACTCTTAACACCGGGGAGCATGGAGATGCGGCGAACGGCTTCGTGGTTGAAATCCTGCTGTTGTTGTGGGGTGCGGCCGTAGGTGACGGGAGGCAGATTGATAGCAAGGACGCGCGAAGCATCAAAAGGTGGACTCGTGGACTCCAGGTCGTAGAGAGTCCGCAGGAGAAGGCCGGCGCCCGCGAGGAGCAGGAAAGAGGCGATGATCTGGGTAACAGCAAAAATGCGGAGACGGCGATTGGACCCCGTGGTGCTTCGGGTTCCACCGAGGGCGAGTCCGGAGGCAGGCGAAGCTTTAGTAGAGGGCAGTCGCGGAATCCAGGCGAGGAAGACGGAGGCGACGAGGGCGAGGCCAATACCGAACCAGACGAGGCTGGAGTCGAGGCGGAGGTCGTCGGCACGGACAGAGAAGCGCGCGGCGTATTTGCCGAGGATCGAAACCATAGGCGCGGCGATGAGGAGGGCGGCGGCGGCGCGAGTGCCGCAGAGCACGAGGCTCTCGGCGAGGAGCGAGCGGCGGAGGGCTGCGGTGTTAGCGCCAAGTGCGGAGCGGACGGCAAGCTCAGATTCGCGGCGGAGGGTGCGGGCGAGGACGAGGTTGGCCACGTTGGAGGAGGCGATGATGAAGAGCAGCGCGGACGCGGCGAAGAGCACCCAGAGAATGGTGTTGGCGCGGGCATTGATCTGGTCGTGCATGCGTCGCACAGAGATGGTGTAGGCGTCGTCCCGCTTATAGACCTCGGGATGGGCCTGAAGCATGGCGGCATAGTCGGTCCGGAGTTCGGCACGGGCCTGTTCGAGCGTGGCACCGGGCGCGAGCCGGCCAAAGAGTTCGGTCATCCGATGCTCACGGCCGGTGACCATGGTGGCGGAGAGATGGTGTGGGCTGGTGACGACGTTGGCGATGATTTCAGTGGCGACGGGATAAGGGACCGCAGGCTCGAGGACGCCGACGATGGTAGCGGTCCGGGAGCCGGCGAAGGAATCCAGGCGGATGGTCTTGCCCAGAATCGTTGGGTCGGAATGCAGGGACTGGGTCCAGAACTTATAGGTGAGGACGACGGCGCCCTGGGCGTTGGGTCCGTCGTCGGCAGGACCGAGGAGGCGGCCGAGGATGGGACGCAAACCCATTACTTCGAAGTAGTGCCCGTCGACAACGCCTGGGGGATTTCGCGGGGAGTGGCCCAGGCCGTGGAGGGTGAAGTCAATTTCAGAGAAAGTGCCAAGATCCGATATGGATTTGAGGTGTTTGCCGAGTGGTTGATTTCAGGAATGGAGAAAGTGGTGTTGTCGGCGTGGATGCCGGGCGCGCTTTGTCGGATATAGAGGGAGGCGGGCTTCGTCGCGATTGGCGAGGGGGCGCAGGAGAACAGCCCGTACAACGGAGAAGATGGCGGCGTTGGCGCCGATGCCGAGGGCAAGG
Organism: uncultured Acidobacteriaceae bacterium; assembly: GCA_963702295.1. Taxonomy (GTDB): domain Bacteria; phylum Acidobacteriota; class Terriglobia; order Terriglobales; family Acidobacteriaceae; genus Palsa-343. The sequence goes on from CAVPCE010000056.1 coordinate 10,414, forward strand.
GTGAGGGCCACGGTGATCCAGAGAGAGGGAACGCGGGAAAGGGAGCGGACGGCAACTCTGAGATCACGAAGGAAAGCCATGATTGTCCTCCATTTTGGCAAGTTTCACGAATAGCGGAGCCTGGGGAGTAGCGAGAGTACAAGTCTATCCAATCAGGAGGACTTGACAGACTATGTTGATATCAACATAGTGGGAGATGTGTCAAGGTTTCAGAATGTATCGTTTGCGACGACGCTGCGGGTGCGGGACAGCTGCTTGTGTCTGCACGTGCAAAGGGCGGCGCGGGCACTCGCGCGACGGTTCGACGAGGCCCTGCGGCCGGTGGGTCTCACGAACGGACAGTTTTCGTTGCTGATGGCGCTGAACCGGCCGGATGCGCCTGCCATGGCCGTGGTGGCGGAACTGCTGGCGATGGACCGGACCACTTTGACTGCGGCGCTGAAGCCGCTGGAGCGCGCGGTTTGATAAAGGTGTCGGTTAATCCTGAGGACCGGCGAAGTCACATGTTGTATTTGACGGCTCAGGGTAAGAACCTACTGGCGAAGGCTGCGCCGGTATGGGAGCGAACTCACAGCGAGCTGGAGGCGATGTTTGGAGCTGGTGAAACAGATCGTCTTCGGAAGAATTTGAGGGCATTGAAATAAAGACCGCACTCGTCTTTGACGGGGATCGGTCGCTGTTCACGAAGGGACCTCAGTCGGCAGCTGGCGATGCAGCTGATTTTCAACTCGCGTATCTCACCAGGAAGACTGCGGATTTGCCATCATCATGCCCAATCGCACAGTCAGAAGGCTTCAACGTGATCTGTGGAACAGCAGCGAGGTTGCGATTGAACTCCCGGCCATTGCAGTTAATGTGGAGTCGTCTGTTTACTTACTTTTCTGCTGACTTCCGGGGCAAAGCTGCAGGAGGTCGCGGCGGTGAGTTTAGTGGGTGAGAATGTGAGCCTTTGCTGTTGGTTCCTGACCAGGACCGCGTTGAAGTCGGTGATCTGTTGCTGCATGTTCTTCCACGCGGCCACGGTGCGGTTGTAGTTCCTGCAGTCGCTCTCCCAGGTGGCGATTTGGGTCGGGGTCGGCGGCATATCCAGCCCGATCTGCATCATGCTTACCATCGTGTTGTAGTTGTTGTTTAGCGTCAGGAATGATTGCAATTCGTTGGGCTTGGGTGTCTCCGGCCGGCCAAATCCCTCTCCAGGAGCGGGGACGACACCGCCGATCTTAGTCAGGCTGGCGTCCAGGGTCTTCGCCTGCGAGGCCACATCTGCCGGCGGGTTGCCGTGCATCAGCGCCAAAACCTGGTCTCTCACCTCTTCCACTTCAGAGTGCCCTTCAAAGCTCTGCTTCATCCCGTATACGGACAGTTGCGTAAGCTTGTTTTGAGTCCGGAGCTCGGCCATCAGTCTGGCACTCTGGCCAACGCGCGGATCGTTCACCACCGTGACCTGGCGCGTATAAACCTGTCCGTCCACGGTGAGCTTCAGCGTGTAAAGGCCCGGAATCACCTGCGGCCCGTGAGGACCAGGGTTGCTCGAGCCCGACACCATGTTCATCTGGTTTTCAAGGTCGTGTCGCAGCGCTGGCGGATCGTCATACTGCAGGTTCCAATTCACGCGATTCAACCCTACATGGGCACTGAGCGCGCGCGATTCCGGGGTGGCTAACCAATAGCGCGGGTACATTGCGCCTTCGATCGGCGGCGGCAGTTGGCTCGACATGGTGCGAACCAGATCACCGTGGGAGTCAAAAACCTGGAGCTGGATCGGCCCGCTGGGTTCGTGGCTGAGGTAATAATCGAGGATCGCGCCGTACTGGACGTTCTGTGCGTGGGGCATCTCGATCGAGAATGGCTGATCCCAGTTGCTGTTGATACGGGCGCGAATGGCATCCTCGGGCTCAAAGAAATAGACGGGGGAGGAACTGATGCGCTGGGCCTCGGCGGCAATCTGGCGCAACGGCGTGATGTCGTCGAGAACCCAGAAGCCGCGCCCGTACGTACCGATCACCAGGTCGTTCTGGTGGTGATCGGTGTGAACGTCGAGATCGCGGATGGACGTGCTGGGTAGGTTCTGCTGGAGTGACTGCCAGTGGTCGCCGTTATCGAAGGTGACGTAGACAGTGGTCTCGGTGCCGGCGAACAGCAGGCCAGGCTGCTTCGGATCGACGCGCATGCTGTTCACCCAGCTTCCGGTACGCTCGTCCGTGGGCAAGCCGTTGACAATCTTCGTCCACGTCTTACCCCCGTCTTCGGTACGCCAGATCAGCGGTAGATCGCTGTCTTCAGCTGGGGGGAGGGTCTCACCGCGCTCGGCGGCGATACGGCCGACGACGTACGCTGTATCGACGTTGTCGCCGGCTTCGATCGTGTTGAAATGGGTGTTCGGCGGTACGTCCGCAATATTGCTCACATTCGTCCAGACCTTGCCATGATCCTCGGTCTTATTGATTTGGCCGTTCGTGCTGACGGTCCAAATCAAGCCCGGCTTCACATGGGAGATGGAGAAGTCCGCGATGGAAGGCGGAGGTGGAGGCGGGGCCTGGCCGGAGGGCGGGGCCGTAGTAGCGTTTGCGGGTTTGGGTTCCGCAGCGGTTGCTGGCCTGGGGGCAGTCGCTGTCGAAGGTGCGGCCTTTGGCTGCGGACGCTCCTTGCCGCAAGCCACTTCGTGCGCACCCTTCTCTGTAGTCAGGTCGGGACTGACGGCTGTCCATGAATGAGCACCATCGCGCGAAACGAGAAGGCACTGATAGGCCACGTAAAGAGCGTCGGGCTCAAAGGCGACGTCGAATTTCTTCTGAAAGTCCCGAAACGCCGCATACTTGCTGGCGTCCGAGCCGAAGTTGGGTGCGACATTCTGCCATTGCCCGGTCGACATATCGATCTTGATCAGGCCGCTGCCGCCTCCGCCCGGGCCATAGCCGACGCCAAAGAGGATATTTGGATTTCTGGGATCGGGCGTGATGACACCAAACTCGGAAGAGGGTAGCGGGCTCCAGTCGGTGAAGTTGACCTGGCCCCAGTTGCCTCGGCTGCTGATCATGACCGCTCCGGTGTCCTGTTGGGCTGCCATGATTCGGTACGGATACTGGTTGTCAGTGGAGACGTGGTAGACCTGCGCGATGGGCTGGGTGTACCAAAGGCTCCAAGTTTTGCCATCGTCGAGCGTGACGCTGGCGCCCTGGTCGGAGCCGACCACCATCCGCTTTCCGTTGGTGGGATCGATCCACAGCTTGTGATAATCCTCGCCGCCGGGAGCACCCTTGAAGGGTTCAAAGGTGACGCCGCCATCGGTTGAGCGGTACATGGCAGTACTAACCGTGTAGAGGATGTCTGGGCTCTGCGAGTCCACGAAGACGCCGCTGCTATAAGAGCCCTGGCCGTTGCTGATGCGGAGATCTTTCTCCGCCATATGCTTCCACGTCGCGCCCCCGTCGTCTGAACGGTACAGGCCCGAGCCCTTCTCGATGTTGTTGCCAACGATGTACATCCGCTTGCCTTCGGTGTGCATGGCAACTGCCACGGCGACGCGGCCGGGGAAGGGCGGAATTTTGATTTCGGTCCAGGTCTTGCCTTCGTCGGTGGACTTGAAGAGTAGCGGCGGTTTCTTTTTCGCCTCATTGGTAACGCCGAAACCGGAGCCGCCGGTACCCTGCGTGGCAGCCAACATTACGCTCGGGTCGTCGAAGGCATATTCCAGGTCGCGGGTGCCATCGTAGTCCGCCGGCCTCAGCACGCTGGTCCAGCTCCGGCCGCCATCGGTTGAACGGTAGATACCGCCGCCGTGATGTTTACTGTCGCCCAAAGCCGAGATCACCACGACGTTGGGATCGGCGGGATCGACCAGGATGCGGTCGATTTTGACCGTATCCTCGAGGCCGATGTGATGCCAGCTCTTCCCGGCATCCGTAGACTTCCAAACGCCATTTCCGAGGCTGCCCCCAATGGGGTCGCCGGCCCCGGCATAAACGATCTCAGGATTGGAAGGAGCAACCTCGATGGCGCCAACGCTGTCCACACTCATCTCCTGATCGAAGATCGGAAACCAGGTGACGCCTGCGCTGGTGGTCTTCCAGATGCCGCCCTGAGGGGTGCCCATATAGAACGTGCCAGCATCGCCAATGACGCCGCTCACGGAAGAGATGCGCCCGCCATGGAAAGGTCCGACGTCACGCCACCTGAGACCCGCATAAAGACTGGATTTCACCTGTGCTCCCAGGGTCAGGGCAGCTGCCAGTGTGAAGAGGGATATCAGTGCGCCATGAACCGCCGACGACGTTCGCATCATCTTGTAACGACCTCTCGCAGGAATGCCTGCTGTTCGGCGCGTAGTATACAGGACCCTAGCAAGCAGACATGCGGTATCGATGTTAGGGGCCATGTCGATCCGGTGATGAGTCGGGCGGCTCCGGGGAGGTGATCCGACCTGGCAGGGTGACTGAGATCGGTTCCTCCATCACAAAATGTGTGAACGGGAAAGCACCCATAGCCAGTGCGACCTGCCGCGAATCGACGACTACTGCCTTTTGAGGGCCAACTCGACGCAGTGAAATAGCCATCTTTCTGCCGCGCTACCCGGTGCGTAGGATGCGGGCCGAGCACTGCAGGGGAATGATGTTGGCAGTCAGCGCGGCGTGGCGGTGAGGTGTGCGACGCCGATGGTTGCGCATTACCATAAGGACACACAGCCGATAACGAACATCTCGAAGGTTACGAGGGATCATGACAGCGGCAAAACCCAGGGTTATACGGGATCAGAGGCCGAGGCGCGATCACGGCGACAGCGTTTCGACGGCCGTGCATCAGGTCCGACAATTGATCGTGGAAGGAAAGCTTTCGCCGGGTACGTGGATCGTGGAAGGGGAGTTGGTCAAGCGCCTGCACCTGAGCCGCACGCCTGCGCGCGCCGCGCTGCAGTGGCTGCAGCAGGAAGGTTATGTCCAGGTCCACCGCACCGCAAATAAGTCGCGCATGATCGTCAGCCCTCTGACCAAAGAAGACGCCAACGAGCTCTATGCCATCATCGGCCGTCTCGAGGGGCTCGCCGCGCGGTTCACGGCGCAACTGCCAAAACCAGATCGCATGAGCATGGCCGAGCAACTGAAGCGCCTCAACCAGAAGCTCGCGGATATCAAGAACCATCCCGCCGAGCAGGGCGCCATATTCGACATCGACCGGAGTTTCCATCGCACGATCATTGAATCCGGGGCAGGGCCCCGCCTGAGGAGTCTGCATACCACGGTCGAGCCGCAGGTGGAGCGCTACTGGAGACTTTATGCCAGTTCGATCATTGGCAACCTGCAACTCTCCATCGACGAGCACGACACTATTATCGCGGCCCTGGTCGCCGGCGATCCCGATCGTATGGAGCGCGCTCTGCAGGTGAACTGGGAGAATGGCCGCGCTCGGCTCGGCCAGGTGATCGACATCTTCGGAGAGCGCGGCAGTTGGTAGTCTCTGCCGCGCCCGTGTGTCCTGGCTAGCTTTCAATCGTGCGCAGGTAAACCGAGTACCGTTCGTCCAGGATCTGGTTCAGGGGCACCAGCGTATGGGTCGGCCCACGTCCTTTGGTGTGAAAGCGCAGGCCGTATTGCGGCGATTCTTCGGCCCGCTCGAACCAGATGCCGTCCTCGTCAATGGATGGAACCTGCACGAGTGTACCGTTGGGATCGCGATGCATCCGCGGCCGCTTGTCGATAGTGGGCATCGGGTAGCCGTCATCGTAGCCTCGCGGACCGGAGCCGCCGTAAATCATCGAAGTGGTCAGGCCGTCGGTACCCAGCAGAGCCGCCAGCACCAGCGGGCCGTACATCGCCGCCTGCACGTTCTTGTCGTCGGGCGTCGTGTCGACGTGCAGCGGCAGTGGAATGTCCACGGTAACGACATCGCCGGATTTCCAGTCATGCTCCACTCGTGCGTAGCTCGACGGCGTGGCCGCGATCTGTTGTTGCTGCCCGTTGATGCTGATGGCGAAGCCCTTCGTAGCCCAATACGGAACCCGTATCTGCAGCGCGGTGGGGGCAGACGGAGCACCGTCAATCGTAAGCGTGATGCGTTCATCGTAGGGGAACTTCGTTGTCTGCCGCAGCTTCAGCCCGCGCTCCTTCCAATCGAGTGTCGAAGGAATGAACAGGTTCACGAATACCGCTTCGTTGTCGTGGAAATAGATCGAATCATTCAGCTTTGAGTACTCTTCGGAGCCCGTCCCGGTGCAGCACCAGAAGGCGTCAAACGGGGTCCCAAAGGTCTTGTACATGCCGGGCTGCAGAGGGACGTAATACATCAGCATCCCGTTGCGATCCTGAGTGCCGTAGCGAACGTTATAGAGCAAACGCTCGTAGTAATCGAAATAATGGGCGTCTGGCTGCTGGCCGAAGAGGTGCCGGGAGAGCTTCATCATGTTGTACGAGCAGCAACACTCTTCGGCAGCGGGTCCGAGTTCTGTCGCGATGGCATCCGGAGCATGCCACATTTCGCCATTACTCGTACCTCCGGTGCAGTACGCGTGATGGTCCGAAACCATGTGGTAGAAGTTATCCGCGATGTCGCGGTATCGCGTGTCGCCGGTCAGCTCGTATCCGCGAGCAGCGCCGATAACTTTTGGGATGTTGGTGTTGGCGTGATTGTGATTGAGAATGTCCTGGTTGGACGCCAGCGGATCGAAGATCTTGTGGTGCTCGAATCGATAGCCCAGATCGCGCCACTTCGTATCCCCGGTGATGGCGTACAGATTGAAAGAAGCTTCGTTCATACCGCCCTGCTCTACCAGCAAAACGCGCTGCCAGTCGTCAGGGGCGAAACTGCGCGAGTACACATCGGCCCAGGCAGCCATGCGCAGGGCCATATCGAGCGCCTGCTTGTTACCGGCGCACTGGTACATGTCGATCAGCCCGGCCATGATCTTGTGGTACGTGTAAAAGGGTGCCCAGACCCGCTCGTGCCGTCGCAGTCGATCGTAAAAAGTCGTGGGATAGGCACCCAGATAGCCGTCCTTCGCCTGGCACTCGGCAAGCATGCCTACCAACTCATCGGCCTTCGTCCTGATGAAGGCGTCGCCGGTGCTGGCGTGCATCAACGCACAGGAAGACAGATAATGACCGACATAGTGCCCTCGCAGCTCGCAGTCGGGGGCCTCCCACCCGCCCAGCGGATCGGCGTCTGTCGAAATGCCCGCCGTTACGCGGAAGTTATAAGCGAGGCGTTCATTTGGCAGCGAATACAGCCAGCTGCGGTTCAACTCCGACATTTCTTTCCAAAAGCTGGGCAACAGGCGCACTTCCGTCATCAAAAACGGGCGGGCCTTCCAGGCCACCTTCTCTACACTCGAATCGGTTAGCGCGCGAACAGCCGTGTCTTCTCCCGCTCCGCCCGCCGAGTAGGAGGACTTCTGGCTGACCGCTGCGGCAGCAGGAAGCAGGGCCGATGCGCCCGCCGCTGCGGCTGCGCCGAGGAACTTTCTGCGACTGAGAATGCCATCCATCGATATCACCTTTGTCTGAGATCTAGCCAACCGTTGCGCTGCAGGGTTACCTTCCATCTTTTTCGTTTCGAGCTTAGCTCAGTGTTGCGACTACCTCGAAGCTGCGCTCGCCGTGAGGTGAAAAAAGCGCAACATCTTTATGACGGCCGGCGGGCGGAAGGGTCCTGCCGGCCATCGCCAGACTGGCAAGGGATTTCCCTTGGGGTACCCGGAACGTGACGCGCACATTCTGCGGTTGTCGATGCGATTCCAAAAAAGTTACCGCTGCGACGAGTTGATTTTCGCCACGATGGCTCAGCCGGTAATTGACCCGCCCCCAGCGCGTCGGCGCCCCTTCGATCGCGATGGGCTGGCCAGAGGCGATCCATTTCCGCGGCAGCGCTCGGCCGAAGCAGAGCGCCTCATCGTCTTCCGATACCAGCATCCAGCGCACCAGCAGTGGAATCGTCTGCTGCGCAGGGATACAGAACAGGGCGCTGTCACCAGTAATGCCGGCCACCTCCCCGGCGGTCCAGCTGCCGCGGGAGTGGTCGTGATAACGGTGCGCGTATAGAAAAAGGAGATACTCTTCGATGCGATCCAGCCGCAGCAGCGCTTCCGCATAGCCATAGGAGATAAATCCAAGAATGTCACGTCCGCCGGGATGCGGCCGTTCCATGTTCGCGACTACCCCGATCGTCGTGCCCCCGTTGGAACGCATGCAGTCGATCAGCACATTCGCCTGTTCGTTGGGAATGACGCCAGACTGCAGCAGTTCCGCATAGCAGCGGTGCGCCCACTGCTGCTCGCTTGGGCGCTCCTGGAGAAGTGACTCCCAGACTGTGAGCTTCGTTCCCGGAAGCGGGCCAATGTAAGGCGGAGTCTGGTCGCGCCGGATATTCGCATCGACGCTCTGCACCAGCGCAGCGCGCAACCTATCGCTCCTCCGGCGCCACCGCGCCGGAGCATCGCTGCCTGTACGGAGCGCAGGCCAGTCGGGCGATGTCCCGCCAGCCGCCCACCGCCCAGGCGCTGTTGGCGAAGTACGGCTTCCACCACACCGACGGATCGGGCATCAGGCACGAATCCGATTCGCACCAGCCGTGAATCAGTCCGTAACCCCGGTCGGTCGAAGGCAGGCGCAACGCTTCATCGTGCAGCTCTTCGAGAAGGACAGCGATGGCCTCGACTTTCGCGCCGTGCTTTTGCAGGAGTGCCGCGTCGCCGGTTATTCGAAGTAGCGCGCCAGCAGGGAGAGCGTCAGCCCGTACTGCCCCGTTTCTGGCCCTCGCATGTTCACGAGGCCCTGCGCGTCCACCATGCTGGTGAAATACTCGTCCAGCACCTCCTGCGCCTGGGTGAACCGCCCGCATTCCAGATTTGCGTACAGCGACATCGTAAAGATGTCCTGAAATCCGTCATATTCCGGACCGTAATAGTCGCGATCCACTGCGCCGTATTTGGGATACACACCGCCCGGCCGCACCATCTGCTCCTTCACAAACGCGTGGCGCACCATGTGGCTCCACGAGGGTCCGGCAGGGTGATGGGAGCAACGTCGTGCATGAGGCGCTCCCAGTATTCGGCAAATTCCAGAAGGCCGCGATAGAACTGCTCGTCAGAAGGCGGCTGGCGCCGGCGCGTGTACGCGGGATAACTGTAGCCATACTCAATACGCACGATAGCGCCGTCGCGGATCTGCGCGGTTCGGTGCCACGTCTGCACGATAAATTGGTCGTGCGCCAGCACATCGCCAAAGACAAGTATGTCGAACCACGATCCGTCGTCGCCGGGAAGGACCTTTCGCACGGCGGGCATCCACCCGCCGACCAGACCTTCATGTCGCTGGCGCGCTCTCTCGGGCGTGAGTTCATGAAAATATTGCCCCGGATGGTAAGTGCGGGTATTTCCGGCGGGATACACCGGCATCGTATCGCTGCACTCCCGAGTACCGACGAAGGTGTTCCAGGGCAGTCGCCATCCGGGTTCACGCCGTACCGCAGAATCCATCGGCGGAGCCGCACGTCTCACTTCCTGCTCGTCGGGGTCGCCCTGGGCCAGCAGTTTGTCGGCGAGCAGATCGCGCCCAGTCGTGCCGATGGCCTTCAGGTCGAGCCCGAGATACGGCGGTCCCTCATCAGCAAAGACGCCTCGGCTGTTTTCGCCAGGACGCGTGCCTTGCCGGCCATCGACACGAAGGTGATGGATCCATCCCGCGCTCGCAGGTCTTCGTAAACCTTCCATGACTCGGACCCTCGCACGAACGAACAGAAGCAGAGTATGTCCTTCCGTTGAGACCTGGCTGGCCGCCATCGCTCCGGGAGCTGGGTGAGGAGGAACATCCTCATCCGGTCGGACGGTTGCAAAATCCAGGCTGCGGATCGCGAGCGAACCGGCTGCCATGCTCTGAAGGAAGCGTCTCCTCTGCATTCTCACCCTGGCCCATTGGCCGAATCGATTTCCGCCGTCTGGATGACGGAGGGATGGTCCGAGTTATACCGCAGCAACGCGGTTGTATACAACTCAGTATCCGTAATGTGCGTTGAATTGTCGGCCGCAGGAGCGTTGGCCTATCTGATTTCCGCGCCTACAATGCACGCATGCGCTGGCGAATATCCGGGTTTTTGGAAATAAGTGCGGCCTTGATGCTCGTTGCGGCGACCTCCGCGTGGGCACAAAGGATCCCCCCGGATTCGCCGCCCCAGGCAGCACCTCCGACAAATGCCGATAATGGTCTCCCCGGCACGGCGCGGGATCAACTTCTAACCGGCACTCGGCTCACGCGCTCTGGCGCCCTTCGAGAGGCGATTCCACATCTGCTGGCGGCGCAGGCAGCCGGGCAGGATCCATATGCCACCGGCGTGAACCTGGCCATCTGTTACGTGGGCACCGGCGCAAACGCCAGGGCTATCCCGCTGCTTGAGTCTTTGCGCTCGTCCGGATACCGCACGCCGGCCACAGCTACGCTGCTTGTGCAAGCCTACATCGCCACAAACCGCCCAGACGACGCGTATGGGCTTCTCAGCGAGGCCGCCAACGCCGCCCCGCACGACGAGACGATTTTTGCCTATGCGGCAGATGCCTGCACCGATTACCGCCAGTTCGATCTTGGGCTGCGCATGATGAATCTGGGCCTTGCAAAACTGCCCGCCTCTGCGCGACTGCACTACGAAAAGGCACTGTTTCTGGCTCAATTGGGCAGCATCGAAGAGGCGCGTCCCGAATTCGATCGCGCGGCGCGACTCGACCCCGAGGGCTACATCGGCTATCTGGCGCGCGTCCAGAAGGACCTCTACAACGACGATCTCAAGGGAGCCAATCTGCTCCTGGAGCAGGCGATCCACTCGGGTCGAAGCGATTACCGCATGCTCTCTCTCCTGGGAACTGTGCTGCTGCAGGAGGGTGTGGCGCCGGGAGATCCGCGCTTCGCAGAAGCGCAGTCGGCGCTGGAAGAATCCGCCAGGGAACGGCCCGATTTCTCCGCGACCGAGATCGCGCTGGGCAAAATCGACCTGATGCTGGCTCGCTATCATGAGGCCGTGGCCCACCTTGAAGTTGCGCGCGCGCTCGAGCCCGAGAATCCCGCCGTCTACACCAGCCTCGCCGCGGCCTATCGGCGATTAGGCCAGCGAGAAAAGGCTTCCCGGGTCTCGTCGGAACTGGGCCGTTTGCTCCTCCGCCAATCCCCGAAGACTTCGCAGCCGGCTGGAACAGCGCGGCACTGAGCCCGGGAGGGGGGCGGTCGCGCTTGAAATCACTGCGCTTGACAATGGATACAATTTCACATACAAGATGAAGCTCTATACGGTGTTTTCCCGGGTTGCAGCATTCTTGTGCACCGTATAAGCAACTTCCAGGATGGAAGTTCCCCAGGGCTGCTCCTTCCGGAAGAAAAAGATATTTGACGAGAAAACGTTTTATTTGATTCAGGAGGCGAATCTATGCGCACAAAAAATAGCCGGAGAACCCTTCTCGCCCTTCCGTTCGTGGTTCTTCTTTTGCTCCTGCCCCGTGCCGCGCTTGCGCAGTCCGGCACGCAAGGCAAGGTGGTCGTCACCGTCGAAGACACCTCTGGAGCCGTTGTCCCGGGCGCATCGCTCAAGCTCGTCGAGCATCAAACCAACGATACCTACACCGCCAGCACGAACGGCAGTGGCTCTTACACGTTTGTGAATCTGCCCATCGGCGTTTATGAGCTCACCATAGGCCGTTCCGGGTATGCCACCAAGATCTATTCCGCGGTCATTGTCGAGGCGTCGCAGGCCACAGATCTCACGGCGCAGCTTTCCGTCGGCACGGCTACCCAGACCGTGCAGGTTGCAGGGCAGACCTCTCCTGTCCTTCAGACGACGTCCAACGAAATCGGTTCCGTGATCGATGTGAAACAGATCCAGGATCTGCCCCTCAATGGCCGTGACCTCACTTCTCTGGCGACGGTTGTCCCTGGATTCAGCGGCGCGGGCGGCCAGGGCACGTTCAACGGCCTGCCGATCATGGACGAGGGCAGCAATCTCGATGGTATGGTCGGCAATGCGAGCCGTATGAAGTTCGACGCCAATATCGCGCCGGCCGTTTCGCCCCGCCTGGAAGACATCGAGCAGATGAGTGTGCAGACCGACCAGTTGGGCCTGAATTCCGGCTTCGGGCAGGCCACTACTCAGGTTAATTTCGTCTCCCGCCGCGGCAGCAATAAGTTCCACGGAAATGCCTTTGAGGATTTCCGCAACAGCGGTCTGAACGCCAACACGTGGCTGAACGATGCTCTGGGCGTCCGCAAGAACAAGCAAATCGAGAATGACTTCGGCGTCAGCGTCGGGGGCCCCGTCCTGCACGACAAGCTGTTCTTTTTCGGGACGTATGCCATGCGCAAGATCCCGGGCAGCTTTACCGCTACGAACTATGCGTTCACCAGCGCGGCACAGGCCGGGACTTTCACGTATGTGGGAACGGATGGCGCGACTCATACCGCGAACCTTCTGACCATCGCGCAAAATCACGGTCTTCCGTCTGCAATCAATGCAGAGGTTGCGAAGCAGTTTTCGGCCATCAACACCGCCGTCGCCTCCGGACACCTGGGCACGACGTCTGATCCCAATTACAGCGAGGTTGGCTGGACTCAGCCTTCGCCGGAAACCGATTACTTTCCGGTCGCCCGTATTGACTACAACGCCTCACAGAAGGCCAGGATGTATCTCTCCTGGATGATGTCGCAGTACAACCAGCCTGGCATCACCGCGCCTACTTTTCCCGGCAACGGATTTTCCAATCAGGAAGCCGGGAACCAGACGAAAAACTTTACGGGTTCCTATGGCTTCGATTACATCTTTTCGCCTCAGCTGATTAATCAGTTTAAGGCAGGGTACCTTTACGACGTCACTCTCTTCGCGTACAACGCGGCGCCGCTCTATACGACCGAGCCCACGGTAAACTGGAACTATCCGGGGGTTAATACGTCGATGTCGGGGCAGAGCTATCAGTTACCGATTGACACTTATTACCCCATCTGGGACTTTTCCGACTCCATGACGCTGCAGCGTGGAAAGCACGCATTCCAGTACGGCGTTTCCTGGTACAAGGAACAGGATCACTACTGGAATGCTCCAGGAGGTTTCTATAACTACAATTTGGGGCTGGCGAGCGGCGATCCCGCGATCAACGCCTTCACGAATTCCGGATCGACCCCGACACTTCCCGATGCGACTAATGCCGAGTTGACGAAGGCAGATTCGCTTTACGCGATCCTGGCAGGCAGACTCAGCGGCGTCACCGGGGAAAACTCCTATAACATCAAGACGAAACAGTATGCACCGACCGGTACGATGAGCGAGTATCCCCTGGATGAGGTGTCCTCGGCATGGAGCTTCTTTGCGGAGGATTCCTGGAGGATAACCCAGACGCTAACCCTCAATTACGGCCTGCGCTGGGATATATTCGGCGCGGAGAAGGACCTCACCGGTTTCTACCATTCCGCGGATGAGTCTTCCCTCTATGGCCCCACCGCCGTTGGAGACCTCTTCGATCCCGGCTCACTGAAGGGCAATCTGAATCCGACGATCGCGGTTCATCCGCAGCCGTACGCGCCATGGAAGGTCACGCCACAGCCGGCGTTTGGCTTTGCATGGAATCCGCACGTCACCTCCGGCCCCCTGAAAGGCCTGCTGGGCGAGGATAAGACAGTGATCCGCGGCGGCTATGCGCTGCGCCGCTTTACCGAGCCATACCAGTATTTCTGGGATTACGCCACGGACTACGGGCAGTTCTACTACCAGCAGTTCAACCTGCTCGCGAACAACACAGGCCAACCGGGAACGTTCGCTCCCGGGAGCCTCGCGATCGGAGACACCCTGCCTGGATTCATTCTGTCGCCCCCGACGTACCAGGCGACGGCGCCCGAAGCAGAGTTCACCTACACGGGTGGACCGGGTGTCAACGGCATCCAGCCCAATCTCAGGGAACCCACAGCCGAGTCCTGGAATATCGGCATTCAGCGCGGGCTTGGTCGTTCTATGGCGCTGGAAGTCCGATACAACGGTAACCACACCCTCCACCAGTGGATCGCCATCGATCCTAACGAAGTGAATATCTTCGAAAACGGATTCCTGAAGGATTTCCAAAACGCTCAGGCCAATCTGGCTGCGTCGGGCGGCAACTCTTTTTCCAGCAGTTACGGTAGCCCAACGCCCATCCTCGATGCAGCTTTCGGCGGCCCCAATGCTTCCGATTACACGAATACTCAATTCATCAATTATCTGAACACGGGCCAGGCGGGAGCGATGGCCAGCGTTCTTTCCGGCATCAACGGGACGGTACCGTACTTCTGCAATCTGGTCGGTTCCGGCTTCACGCCCTGCGCCACGAACGCAGGCTATACAGCCGCGGGCGCGGGTTACCCGATTAACTTCTTCCAGGCCAATCCCTACGCCGGGGGCAGTTCAACCGGCGAACTCTATTCCGAAGGCTACTCCAATTACAACGGTCTGCAGGTGGATCTTCGCCAGGGAGCATGGCATGGTCTGCAATACGATGCGAACTACACCTGGAGCAAAACTCTGGGAGTGAATCTGCCAATTCGTGGACGGGCTCCTTCAACGCCTTCACCCTGCGCAATCTTCGGCAGAGCTACGGGCCAACTGCATTCGATATTCGGAACGTCTTCCATGCCAATGGGACGTACGATATCCCGGTTGGTCACGGGCGAGCCCATTTGGCCAACAATCGCGCAGTCGACGCCGTTTTGGGCGGTTATACGGTGGGAACGATTGTGACGTGGCAGGGTGGCGCGCCGGCGCAACTCGGTGGCGGGTACTACACCTTCAATGACTACGGGGATGGCGGCATCCGCCTGCACGGAGTAACTCCGTCTCAATTGCAGAGTTCCATCGGTGTTCGCGAGGTTCCGGGGCAGCCCTTCGCCAATCTGATCGACCCAAAATACCTCGTTAGCCCGACAGGTGGCGGCGCTAACCCGACTTACATCACACCGAACGTTACGCCTGGAACTTTCGGTCAGATCATGTACCTCCACGGGCCGCCCCAGTTCTATCAGGACATGGAGCTGACCAAGCTGTTTCCGATTCATGAGGAGATGAATTTTAGCCTCCAGGCGTCCTTCCTCAATGTCTGGAATCATCCGGTCTTTGGAAATGCGGATGGCTTCGGGCCTTATGTGGCCGGCACAGGTGCCAATTCATTCGATTCCGGTATTCAGGATTTCGGATTCGGTGAGGGTGCTCCGACAAACGAAAGTTCAAGTCAAAATGGTGGCTTTGGACGAGTTATCGAGCTTCGTGGAAAATTTGTCTTCTGACGCTGTGAGCCTCCCATGCCGGACGCCTTAAGCGCGTCCGGCAGTTTTTTCTCGGACGCGTTCATGGTCCACAGCATCTGCTAAGGATGAACCGCTGCGAACGAATGAGGAGAGTTTGAAGTCCCACGGATGTCCAGCTGTGCTTGTGCCCAGGTGGGAGATCACTCAATTTGTGCGCCTCAGAAGAGCCGTGATTTTCGGGGTATCCGTTCTTTGATTGCATCGCTCCTGCCAGGAGCCGCTGCCCGAAGCCAGGAGCCGCCCAGGCCGCCGGTGCCTGGGCCGATGCTCAACCAGGGATTCGTCACCTTCGATACGCCGCAATTCACCGTGAAGCTGGTCCAGTCGTCGCAGACCATCGCTGCGCTGTTGCCTAAGGGGGCCGGCGGATTCGACTTCACGCCTGGCGACCGCCTCGCGCAGCGCTCGCGCGACGGCTACTACCATCTCGGCGACCTTGATATCCGGCTGCGCATCGCGGGCGAGACTGGCAGGGTTACTCCACTGCGATGGAACGCCATCCGGTCAAAGCGCTCCCCGCCGCGGGCAATGTTCTGGCCGCAGCGGATCTGGGCCCGACGTTCTCGCCGGCATTCCTCTGCAGGTGACACGTTCCTGGCTGCTGAGCGACGGCGAACTTACCCTCCGCTTCACCTTCAGGAATGCCAGTGAAACACCTGTCGAGATCGGAGGGCTCGGCATCCCGATGATCTTCAACAACGACATGACCGATCGGACGCTGGAAGAATCACATGAAAAGTGTAGCTTCGACGACCCGTACATTGGGGAGGATGCCGGCTACGTCCAGGTCACGCGGCTGAACGGCCAGGGGCCAGCCCTGCTGGTGATTCCCGACGGACGGACGCCCTTCGAAGCCTGGCGTCCAATTCTGGACGTTCACCACTGGAAAGAACACACCCCGCCCTCGCCAGAACTCTTTCACGATCTCACCCCGCGCGGCATCACTTTCGAAGGCTTCTACGACTGGATGGTCGCGAGCCGTGCGTGGCAGGAGAACGAGTGGAAGAACGCGCAGCCGTGGAATCCGGCGACCAGCATCACCCTGCAACCAGGCGAGTCGCGCAGTTTCGGCGTTCGTTTTCTTTCCTCGGATTCCATTCGCGACATCGAAAAGACGCTGACTTCGCACCAGCGTCCAGTCGCGGTCGGCGTGCCGGGGTACATCCTCCCCACTGGCCTCGATGCGCATCTCTTTCTCAATTACCGGGAGCCGGTGGATTCGATCGGGGTTGATCCGCAGGGCGCGATCGCCATCCGCCCGAATGGCCACACGCCCGGCGGTTGGCGCGACTATCGCATGCGTGGCATTACCTGGGGACGCGCGCGGGTGATCATCCGCTATCGCGATGGGCTGGTGCAGACCATCGGGTATCGGGTGATCAAGCCGAGAGGATCGGGTTGTCGCCGATCTTGGCCACTTTCTGACGACCAGGCAGTGGTTTACCGATGGCGCCGATCCCTTCCACCGCAGTCCATCGGCCATCACTTACGATCGCCAGGCCAACGCGCAGGTGACACAGGACAGCCGAGTCTGGATCGCCGGCCTCAGCGATGAAGCCGGGGCCGACTCCTGGCTTGCGCTGGCCATGAAGGAATACCTCGTACCGGACGCGGCGGAGGTCGCGAAACTCGAGCAGTTCGTCGACGGCGTTCTGTGGGGCGGCATCCAGTATAAAGACGGCCCAGAGAAGTTTGGTGTCCGTAAAAGCCTCTTCTACTACCAGCCCGATCAGCTCCCGCCGGGTTTCTACCGCAGCGACCTGAAATGGGCCTCGTGGACCAGCTGGAACCGCAAAGCCAGTGAAGCAGTCGACCGCTCCTTCAATTACCCGCATGTTGCGTCGGCTTATTGGGCGCTGTACCGGCTCGCCCGAAACCATCCTGGACTTGTAGCAAACCATCCGTGGCAGTGGTATCTGGACCAGGCGTGCGAGACGGCGCTCGCCATGACGCGTTACGCTCCCTACTACTCGCACTTCGGCCAAATGGAAGGCGACGTCTATGTTTACATTTTGGAAGATCTGAAACGCGAAGGTATGACGGCGGAGGCTGAGCAGCTTGAAACTGCCATGCGCAAACGGGCCGATCGCTGGCAGGGTGAGAAGTATCCCTTCGCCAGCGAGATGCCGTGGGACTCGACCGGCCAGGAGGAGGTCTATGCCTGGACGAAATACTTCCATGACGACGAGAAGGCCGAGGTGACGATCGACGCTATTCTGGGCTATGATCCGGCAATTCCGAGCTGGGGTTATAACGGTAGTGCGCGACGATACTGGGATTTCATCTTTGGCGGTAAAGTCCAGCGGCTGGAGCGGCAACTCCACCACTACGGCTCGGGCATCAACGCCGTCCCGCTGCTCTCCGAATACCGTGACCATCCCGGCGATCTTTACCTCCTGCGCGTCGGTTACGGGGGCACCATGGGCGAGCTGAGCAATATCGATCAGGATGGATTCGCTTCGGCGGCCTTCCACGCCTTCCCTGACATGCTGGCCTTCGATCCCTATTCCGGTGACTACGGCAGCGGTTTCTGGGGATTTGCAGCCAACACCGCTACCTATCTCACCCACGATCGTGCACTGGGATGGCTTTGCTTCGGCGGCAATCTGGAGCAGCGGAGCAACTCAATCCGCGTGATTCCGCTCGATGCCTCACGCAGCCGGCTCTACATCGCACCCGCTGGCCTGTGGATCACCCTGGACGCAGGGCGGATGCATGAGGTGTCCTTCGACGAGAAATCCGGCGAGGTGCGGGTTACGCTGGATGCTGCGACAAGAGACACGCCTGTGGCCTACTTGCGCATCGCCCAGACTGCCACTCTTGGAGGTGTTGGCGCTTATCGCCCAGTCGAACCGTTTCGCCAGGATCGGGGTGGCTATGCCGTGCCGCTGCGCGACAGGCCGCTGCTAATTCACGTGCGCGCCGAGCGGTTCCAGCCGGACAGGGGTGAATAAATGCGACTCCGGTCTGCCCTCCGCGCCCTCCTGTTATGCAGCACCCCGATCGCATATCTGGTTGCGCAGGCAAAGCCGGATTCCGCGGCGGCCGTTCAGCGAGGCATCAAACTGGTGGAAGTCGGCCGTTGCCACGAAGCGCTGCCGCTGCTGAAACGCGCTCTCCCGGCAGTCAGCGACAAAGCACAGCGCTACGAAGGGGGCATGGCGGAGGTGCGCTGCGCGATGGCGGTCGACGACACCCAAACTGCCGTGGATACTTTGCTTATGCTTCAGCGGCTCGTGCCCGACGATCCCGAGCTGCTCTACATGACTGCGCACATCTTTTCGGAACTGGGTTCGCGGTCCGCTGATCGGCTCCAGACGCAAGCTCCGGGATCTGTGCAGGGACGCCGGATGCAGGCCGAAGCGCTGGAATCGCAGGGGAAGAACGCCGAAGCAGCCGCCATCTATCACAGAATTCTCGCGGAGAATCCGAAAACCCCGGACATTCATTACCGACTCGGCCAGATTGATCTGGCACTGGCTGGTGACACCGGCTCGACTGATGAAGCGCGCAAAGAATTCGAGGCGGAGACGCAGGTTGATCCCACGAACGCCTCAGCCGAATTTGTGCTGGGCGAACTTGACCGCCGCGCCGGCAACTGGGATCCCGCCATACGCCACTTCACGCGCGCCGCGCAGCTCGATGAGGGCTTTTCGGAGGCGCGCCTTGCCCTCGGGATGACGCTCACCGCCGCCAATAAGTACGTTGAGGCCGTGGATCCCCTCGAAGCCTACGTGAAGATGGAGCCCGAAGATCCCGCCGGCCATTACCAACTCGCGATGGCCTACGCACATACCGGCAATCAGAAGGGCGCGGCACGCGAAATGGCACTGCAGGCGGAGGCGGCGCGTGCGAAAGGTGTCACCGATAACGCCGAGGGACACGCCGTGCACCCATGACCCGACGGATCGGCCCCATCTGCTCGCGACGTAGCTTTCTTCGCGGAGCCACTGGCTCGGCCGTATCGCTGGCCTATGCGCGCGCCCTTGGCTCTCCCACCGCTGGCTCCTACTTTGAAGAAATCCCCGCCTCGCGCAGCGGAATTCTGTGGACGCATACCGCCGGTCTTTCGCCGGACATGTATCTGCCGGAAACCGTCGGTCCCGGCTGCGGTTTTCTCGATTACGATAACGACGGCTGGATGGACCTCTATCTCGTGAACAGCGGCCCTTGTGACTTCTATCAGCCTGCCCGAGCCGCTGCGCAACGCCCTCTACCGCAACAACCGCGACGGCACCTTTACAGATGTCACCCTGAAGGCCGGAGTTGGCGGCAACGCCTACGGCATGGGCGTGGCTGTCGGAGATTATGACGGCGACGGTTTGCCGGATATGTACGTGACGCAATATCCGAACAGCATTCTCTACCACAACAACGGCGATGGCACATTCGCCGATGTCACCGCAAAAGCAGGCGTGAGCGCGCCCGGATGGTCCACCAGCGCCGTCTGGTTTGACTACGACAATGACGGCCGCCTCGACCTCTTCGTCTGTCGTTTCGCCGACTTCAGCAAAGAGAAAAACATTTTTTGCGGTGGCCACGGACCGGGAGAGCGCTATTACTGCAAACCGAATGCTTTTTCGCCGTTGCCCAGCCGCCTTTTCCATAACAACGGGGACGGTACCTTTACCGACGTCAGCCGCTCGTCCGGGATCGCTGGGGTGATGGGCAAGGCATGGGGCGTGGTGGCCGCCGATATGAATAGCGATGGCCGGATGGATCTGTTTGTCGCAGCGATACATCGCCAACCCCTCTTTATGAACCAGGGCAACGGCCGTCTTCACCAACAACGGATTGCTGGCCGGCATAGCCTACAACCCCTTCGGCGTAGCGCGTTCCGGTATGGGCGTCGATGCCGCCGATTATGACCAGGACGGTGGCTCGACTGTTCGTGGCAACGTGGACCACGAGATGTATTCGCTCTATCGCAACAACCGCGACGGCAGCTTTGAGGACGTATCTGTGCAATCCTGATCGGCTCGGCCACGCGCCTGATGAGCGGCTGGGGCGCCAAGTTCTTCGATTATGACAATGACGGCGACCTCGAATTGATCATCGCGAACGGCCATCCTGACCTGATGATTCAGGAGCACCACGCCGAGCTCGTTATCTGGAGCCACTGCTCCTGTTCGAGCGCCGCGCAGGCACATGGCGCGACGCCAGCGAAAAGGGTGGCCCCGCTTTCTCGCGAAGCTTGCCGCCCGCGGGCTGGCGCTCGGCGACTTCGACAACGACGGCGCGGTGGACGTGCTCATTGCAACCAACAATGGAGCTCCGATGTTGCTCCGCAACATCACCGGGGGACAGAATCACTGGATCGGTGTAGACTCATGGGCACTCAATCCAACATCGATGCCATCGGCGCAAAAGTAACCTGGCAGAGCGGCGACCTGAAGCGTCACCGAACGAAGGTCGGGGGCGGCAGTTACATGTCGTCGCATGACCCGCGTATGGTGCTCGGCCTCGGCTCGCGTGCGCACATCGATTGGCTCGAAGTGCAGTGGCCGCACCCCGGAGGTGGTACCGAGCGCTTCACGGAATTGCCGATCGATCGGTACATTTCCATCACCGAAGGCAAACCGGGCTGGAAGTAAGCCACTATGCCGGGATCTTCAACAGGACCAGGCCGGACCCGGCATCGGCGACATGCAGTCGCTGGCAGATACTATTGCATCGCGGCTGGCTCCGCGATCGGCTGCGCGTTCCAGTCGGGAAGAGTTTCGTCCAGCAGGTTGCGGACGAAATAGTCGAGGAGATTGCGCGTCGTATAGCGAGCCCAGGGGCCGCGGGTTCCATGGTCGGCGCCCGGAACTACGAGGAGGTTGAAGGTCTTGTTGGCGTGGATGAGGCGATCGACGACCTGAAAGGTGGAAGAGGGATCGACGTTATGGTCCATTTCACCAACGACCAACATGAGCTTGCCCTGGAGACGCCAGGCATTGTCGACGTTGGAAGAGGCGGAGTACTGCGGGCCGATGGGCCAGCCCATCCACTGCTCGTTCCACCAGATCTTGTCCATACGGTTGTCGTGACAGCCACTGCAGAAACAGCAACCTTATAGAACTTCGGATGGAAAAGGAGAGCACCCATCGCGCTTTGGCCGCCTGCGGAAGTGCCGAAGATACCCACTCGAGAGGTGTCGTACCAGGGATATTTTGCGGCAACGGCCTTGTGCCAAAGGATGCGATCGGGGAATCCGGCGTCTTTGAGATCGTGCCAGGCGACGTCGTGGAAGGCTTTGGAGCGATTGTTGGTGCCCATTCCATCGATCTGGACAACGACAAAACCGAGCTGAGTGAGTGGCTCGACGCGAGTAGTGAATGATTTGGGTACGAACGAGCCCTGAGGTCCGGCGTAGATATCTTCGACAACAGGGTATTTCTTATGGGGATCGAAGTTCGCCGGGCGATCAATGATGCCCCATATATCAGTGGTGCCATCGCGGCCTTTGGCTTTGAAGACCTCGGGTGGGTGCCACCCGGCGGCGGTTAACTTGCTGATGTCGGCGTGCTCGAGGACCATGAGCTGCTTATTGTCTTCTGTGCTATAGAGGGCCAGCGTCGGGGGCAGGTCGATGCGGGACCAAAGATCAACGTAGTACTTGCCGTCGGGCGAGAACTCTATATGGTGATTGGCCTGGTCGGGTGTGAGCGGAGTGAGCCCGGAGCCGTCGAAGTTGATTCGGTAGGCGTGGACGAAGTAGGGATCCTCGGCCGGGTTCATGCCGCTGGCTTCGAAATAGATCTGGCGTTTCTCTTCGTCCACGCGATTGACGGCACGAACGACCCAGTCTCCTTTGGTGATCTGATTCTCTATGGCACCGGTGTGACCGTTGAAGAGGTAGAGGTGCTCCCACCCATCGCGCTCCGAGGCCCAGATGGTCTCTTTGCCATCCCCGACGTCATAGCGGTACTTTTTCCCGGTGTCGAACTGATTCATGACCAGCGGCTCGTAGTTGATGAAAGTGTTACTGGTTTCGGTAATGAGAGCGCGTGCAGAGCCGGTATTGGCGTCGACCTCAATGACGCGATAGGCTTGGTGACCGCGCTGGTTGTACTCGAAGGTAAAGGCGCGGCTGTCCTTCCACCAGACGGGAGGGGTGAGATCAAAGGGATTGGGAAAGAGGGCGTTGTCCACAGGGAATTCGTGGTGATCGGCGACGGAGAAAAGGACGGGCTGGTCGAGTGTGAGGACATCGCCGGGCTTGGGATAGACCATGGAAAACGATTCGGGTTGGAGCTGGTCCTGGGGCGAAGATTCGACATAGTGAACGAGGCGCCGGTAGCCCGGGCGGATGCGGTAGGCGGCGAAATGCTTCGAGTCGGGCGACCAGACGATGGTGTGAACAGCGTAGTAGTTATCTTCGGAGCCGTCATGGCTGAGGACGAAAGTCTGCTTGCCATCCCTGGAACGGATGCTCACGTTGTAGTTGGAAACATAGGCGAGCCATTGGCTGTCGGGCGAAGCTACTGTGATTTCAGGGTTGTTGATGGGCTTCGGAGTGTTGTCATAGCCCCAGCTGTCCGGGTCATCAGGCTCATCAGCTTCTTCGCCGTTGCGTCCGGGGAGTGCGGTTGCAGGTCCAGGCGTGGAGGTCGCAGCGCCAGCGAATGTTTTCGACACGAAACTCAATCGCGGCGCGATCGCCCACAAAGCGAAACTCCTGGAAAGGGAGGGTAGCGGCTTTGTAATCCGCATTCGAGGCGGTGGACAGCGCCGCCGCGAGCCGGGCGTGGTCAAATGCGGGCTGTTTGGTTTGGGCGGCCGCGTCCACGAGGACGAACTCGTGGCCGCCTTCGACGGTCTTGCGATAGACGAGGGTATCAGAGTGCTCCTGCCAGACGGGGGCATCGGGGAGATCGATTACGAGGGAGTCGTATTTCTTCTGAAGGTCGAGGGCGCGATCGAAATCGGCAGTGGTGAGCTGGGCTCCGGCGGTGAGGGAAACGCTGAGACAGGCCAGCGGGAGGACAAAGCGAACGAACCATCGCTGCATCATGCTTCTCCTTGGAAAGGAAGCGCGGATCGGTCCTCGGAGGCAAGGCCGTCCATGCTGTCGGGAGTGATCCCCCGGCTTGGGGGCGAGATCTTCATTAGAACTGTAACTGTACCCGGAACTGAATATCGCGGGCACCACCGGAGCCGAGGCCTTCTGGATTGGTCTGCGCTCCAACGGCGACAGGTGTGCTGGCTACGTTGGCATATTGCGCAGGGTTATTAGTGCCGCCGGAGTAGCCGTCCACGATGGACCACGCGGGGTGGTTGAAGAGGTTCAACATTCTGCCTGAATGTTCAGGCTGAGCTGCTCAAAGAGTGGGAACACCTTCGTGACAGCAAAATCGGTATTAACAAACTGAGGGCCATGGAGAAAGACGAACTGGCCAAGCTGACCGGGGTTGGTCTCCGGAACCACCTGGCCACTAGTGAAGACGTCCGGGTCCATCAGCAGGCGCGGGGTCGAGGTGTTAGGGCCGGGGTAGTAACCAACCTTCTTCTGCAGCTGCGAGACGGTGATCCCATTGAGGACAACACCGGAATCGCTGACGTCGGGCTGGTTGGAATAGTTATCGTAGTAGTTATATGTGTTCGTCCCGCCCAATAACTTGAAGTTGCGGCCCTGCTGCCATTCGAAGATGGGCGATAATGTCCAGCCCCCGGTGGCCTCATTGAGCCAGTGATTTGCAGAATGAGACGGCAGGTTATACGTGGCGAAGAGGCGGAAGGTGTGACGCAGATCATAGGGAGACGGGGAACGGCTGAGGCGCCGGTCGCGAAGCGTGGTGAAGTTGGTGATGGCCGCGTCGGACGTGTAGTAATCGCCGATGTAGCGATTTGTAAATGAGTGGCTGTAAGCGTAATTCGCCATCAGCATAAGGCCGTGCCCAGCGGGATGTTTTACCTGAGCCTGGAGGCCATTATACGATTCGCTGCCGGGATCGCTGAGAAGCATGATGGGTTCGCCGCTTGCATAGGGGTTAGCCTGGAAGATGTTAATGGGATATGCCGTGGGTGAGTTGTAGCCGAGGCCCACGCAGGGAGTGAACGCGCCGCTCCCGTTACCTACGAGGTTGCAAAAGTAAGTGGAACTCGTGGCGATAGCATTGGCGAGGGCGCCTGCCTGGCCGGTCTGGAGCATGCTGATGTAGCTGGGATTCGTGAAGGCAGCGCCTCCCGAACCGAATGCCTGATCCATGATGGGAAGAGTGCTTAATCCGGATGCCCCTGTGTTGTCGGCGAAGGAGGTCCCTCCATTTGCGGCGAGGTTGGCTTGTGCCGTCTTGAATTCACTGACGAATCCGTTCTCGAAAACATTCACTTCATTCAAGTCATAGTTCATCCACATGTGAATGGAATGATTGCCGACGTAGTTGACCTCGACGACGGTGTTGCCCGGAATCTGGCGTTGCAGGCCAAAGTACCAGTTCTCAATATAGGGGGTTCGCAGATTAGGATCGACAGTAGCAAACGGCTGGCCGCCGAAGGTGAAGTCGGATTCGGGAACGGGAAAGCTGAAGGTTGACGGGAAGGTATTGAGCGTCGGCGTGGAACCCAGGGCTAACGATCCGGCGGCGAACTCGCCGGGTGGCGTATTAGTAGGTGGACCGGCATTGAGGTAGTTGAGCTGGGTCGCCCCTGGATTGGAGTAGAGAGTCGCCTGTTCGAAGGTGATCCAGCCCTCGTCGTAGTGAGTAATCGCGGCACCGCCGCGAATGACGAGCTTCGTCCCACCAGCGAGCTTGCCCAGAAAACCATTGCTGAAGTCGGGATTCCAGGCGAAGCCAAAGTTGGGCGCCGGCTCCTTGAGATCCGCCGAGTAGGGCGAGGGCCGCAGGTAGACCTGCGGGTTCTGAACACCGTTGAGCTGGCCGGGTTGGAAGAGCTGCGTCGACGGACCCACCAGGTCGGCGTAAGTTGGATTGGTGTAGGTGTCGTTGGTGTTATGAATGGCGCCGGAGAACTGCCACCGGAATCCATAGTTAAAGGCGAGGTGCGGCGTCGCGCGCCATGCATCCTGGAAGTAGAATCCGCCAACGCTTTGGGCCTCAGGCTGTTTCATGACGCCAAGGATCTTGAATTGGTGGGTGGCGGAGTTGACATAGTTGGTGCCATAGACGTTATTGACCCGTCCAACCAGCGTGGCATAAAGATTCTCGGCGTTGAGCAGGTCCTGCTGATTGGTTTGGTCGAAGTTCATCCCTGGAAAGTTGGTGGGGTTGAACATATTTACAGCTGGGTCAAGGCTGTTGATCCCTAGGTAGTAGCCGGGCGGGTCATTGAGCCCCGTATCGTAGTCGGTGGAGTAACGAAAGTCGCCTCCGAAAGAGAAGGTGTGTGTCTTGTGAGTCCAGGTGAGGATGTCGTTGGCGTCGCGAATAGGGTTGTTGCGCGGCTCGGGTAGATCGTAATTGGGAATCCACGGCGAAACAGTGGTGCCTCCGTTCACGAACGTCGGTGACTGGATGATGATGTTGTTCTCCGAGGTAAACGGATCCCACGAATGCCCGACGTTGTATTCCTCCTGGGTGTTGAGAAGGCCGGCGCTAATCTCATTGACCAGGGTCGGACCGATCGTCCACTGCAGGCCGGTTGTCCAGGTCTGATAGCTGGAATTAAAGCTGGTGTTACCGTTCGGATCGCCCGGATAGATTTGGCTATCGGGAATGGTCCGCCACTCGAGATCATAGGCAGCGTGCCATTCGATGGCCGGAGTGATCTGGTAGTCGACACGAAGTGTGGGATAGATGTTGTCAGTGTTGAACGGGTATTGCCAGACGAGCTGGTTCTGGTAAGGCAATGTGGTGGAAATGTTCTGAAGAGCTTTACCGACAGAGGGGTTAATCTGCGCGAGCTGACTGGCGATGAGGGGATTTACCGTCGAAGGGAATCCATTGGTAGCGGCAATACTAAGCACATTGACGGTATGCCGGGTGCCATCGGTGCCGGTGTAGCTGAAATCGCCGGATTGCGCGGCGGGAGTGAGGACATTGGCGTAACCGGTTTGGTGTCCGGGGACGTATTCCTGCTCGTAATTGCCGAAGAAAAAGATTTTGTTCTTCCAGATTGGGCCGCCCAGAGCACCGCCGAAATCGCTGATGTGATACGGCGCCTTCTTGATTCCCTGAGCATTGTTGAGGAATGTGTTGGCATTGAAGGCGCTGTTCTGGGTCTGCCAGAAGGCGTTGCCGTGAAACTTATTGGTACCGCGCTTGAGCTCGAAGCGCAGAGTAGCCCCACCTTCGGCGCCGGCATCGGCGGTCAGGTCATTGGTGGAGACCGTTACTTCGTCGATGGCCCCGATGCGCAACGGGGCAGCGTCATAAAAGCCGGTGGTCGACGTGCGATAGCGCTGGAAATTGTCGTTCATGCCGTCGACCGTGATGTTCACGGCGGCGTTGGGCATGCCGTTGAAGGTAGTGAAGCGCTGATCGCCGCCACTCTGCGCGCCGGAGACGAGCTGGGCGAACGGGAGGGCATCGCGGCCGTTTAGTGGCAGATCCTGGACGGCGTCAGGATTGATGGTGGTGGCCAGGGTATTAGTCGTCGTCTCGAGAGTCTGAGGCTGGCTGGAGACCTCGACGGTCTGAGTCGAAGTGCCGACCGCCATTTTGACCTTTAAGTTGATGGTGCGGCCAGTAAAGATGGTGACGCCGTTGTACAGGGCGTCAGAAAAGCCCTGTGCAACCGACCTGATCGTGTAGTCCCCAGGCTGCAGGTCGGGGATATCAAAGGACCCGTCGGCGGTGGCGGAGACGGAGCGGCTAAATCCAGTTGAGGGACGCGAGATGGTGATGGAGGCGCCGGCAATGACGGCTCCTGTCGGATCAGTGACCGTGCCGGATAGCTCGCCCGCGGTGGTGGCCTGACCGCGGAGTGTGGGGGAAGCCGCGCAGAGCAGGGTTAGCAGAAGCAAAGAAAGTATCGTCCTTGCGTATGTCATCTGTCCTCCGAAAGGCAAACCTTCCGACGGTTCGGTAACCTTTTTTCGTGCTGGAGACGAACCCATAATGCCCCGAAACGGGTTCAGCGCGGCGAAATGGCGCACAGCACTGATGGAACGATTGTGTACAATACAGAATGCTAAAATGTCAAGAACCGCTCCGCCAAGGTTGGCTCGGCGGGCGAATGATCAGCGAAATATGAGCGCCGCCGATCGAAAAGAGGCGCTACCAGCTGCCGCGTTCGCCGAAGATATCGATGACGCGGGCAAGGCGGCGACACCCGTTTTCCCAATTCGCCTGGAGAGCGCGCTCGACGCGGTCGGCATCGCCGGCATTGATGGCGGCAATGATCTCGTCGTGTTCGGCGACGGAGAGGTGGAGGTCGTTGATGATGGAACTGGCATACAGCCGCCAATAACGCTCCGCTTGCGGCTCAATGGACTTGTGGAGGGCGAGGAGACGGGGACCGGCGCCGGAGTCGATGATGGTGCGATGGAAACTCCGGTCAAGGTCGAAAATACCGGCGGCCCGGGAGTCTTTCGCGGAAAGGATTTCGCGGAGCTGATTGTTGAAGCCCTTCAAACGGGTACTGATTTCGAGGCGGCGCGGTTTGGCAAGCTGGGCGGTGCGCCTGCCGGCGAGGCCCTCGACGTGCCCAATGATCGAATAGAGCTCGTCGGCGTCCTCTTTGGTGAGGGGTGCGACCACCATTCGGGACTTACGGGCATTCTTGTGCTCGATGACATAGCCTTCGCGCTGCAGCCAATGGAGCGCGCTGCGCACAGGGGTGCGGCTCATGGATAGATAGCGGGCCAGATCGGCTTCGACAATCCAGGAACCCGGCGAAAGGCGACCGTGGACGATTAGCTCCCGAATTTCGTAGAAAGCCTTGCGGAGGCTGTTGCCATCATGATCCGCTCTGGCGCGGAGAGTGGGCTTGGGAGTTGCAGTCTGGGATGGCATAAAAACCAGTCGCTCCGACCTGCGATTGCGCAGAATAGATAAAGAAGAGTAACTCCGCCTGTCGCAGTTCATTGTAAGGCTGCAGGCTAGTATCCACGATTGTAGACAATTGCGTATAGTGATCCAGGTATGAACGCGATAGAAGTGATCGATTCTCACACCGAGGGGGAACCCACGCGTGTGGTTCTGGCCGGGGGACCGGAACTGGGGGCGGGGTCGCTGACGAAGCAGCGGGATCAGATGGCCCTTGAGCATGACGAATTCCGGTCGCTGGTGGTCAATGAGCCCCGGGGATCCGACGTTGTCGTGGGGGCGCTTTTGGTGGAGCCGGAGGAGCGGGCGTGCGCGGCGGGAGTGATCTTCTTCAATAATGTCGGATATCTCGGGATGTGCGGGCACGGCACAATCGGGGTGGTAGCGACGTTGGCCCATTTAGGACGTATCCAGCCAGGCGAGCACAAAATTGAGACGCCGGTGGGAGCGGTGCGAGCGACATTACATGGCGGGGGGCGCGTGACGGTCGAGAACGTGGCGAGCTATCGGCTCAGGAAAGATGTCGAGGTCGCGGTGCCGGGATTCGGATGTGTGAGGGGCGACGTGGCATGGGGTGGGAACTGGTTCTTTCTGACCGACGGCGCACCAATGGCTCTTACGGTAGAGAATCGGGATGGCCTAACTGAGTACACATGGGCGATTCGACAGGCGCTGCGAGCGCAGGGAATCACGGGTGCTGAAGGACAGGAGATCGATCACGTTGAGGTATTCGCGGCGTCCCGGTCAGGAACGGGAAACCGTAATTTTGTACTGTGTCCCGGCAAGGCGTACGACCGGTCGCCTTGCGGAACTGGGACCAGCGCGAAGCTTGCTTGTCTGGCGGAAGACGGCAAACTGGCGCCAGGGGAGTTGTGGCGGCAGGAGGGGATTCTTGGGACTTACTTCGAAGGCTCTTACCAACGCGCAAATGGCACGGCGAATGTGGTGATTCCGCGGATCACGGGCAGAGCGTTTATCACGGCGGAGAGCCGGCTTTTGCTCGACCCGGAAGATCCTTTTCGCATGGGCATTTCTTCATGAGCGATGTCGCGGACGTGGTGGTGGTGGGTGCCGGGATTGTGGGCGCCGCGTGCGCTCGCGCATGCGCCCTGCTGGGTCTGCGGACGATGGTGGTGGATGGTGGGGAGATTGGCGGAGGGGCGACAGGCGCGGGGATGGGGCACATTGTGGCGATGGACGACTCGCCGGCGCAACTGGCGCTGACATCGTTTTCGCAGAGGCTATGGCACGGACTGGCAGAGGAACTACCACCGGAGGCCGAGTTCGAGGCGTTCGGAACGCTGTGGGTGGCGGCGGACGAAGAAGAAATGGCGGAGGTCCGACGGAAGCAGGATGTCTATGCTGCGGCCGGAGTCGAGACCGAGATACTGAATGAAGCGGCCTTGGCGGAAGCGGAGCCGCAGTTGCGGCACGGGCTGGCTGGAGCGCTGCGGGTGGCGAGCGACGCAGTGCTGTATCCGCCATGCGCGGCAGCCTTCCTGATCCGCGAAGCGCAGCGGGCCGGGGCGGACCTGCGGCTGGAGCAACGGGTGCTGGCGGTTGGGCGTGGGCAGGTGCGGCTGGAGAATGGGACAGTGCTGGCGGCCGCAAGGATTGTACTGGCGACGGGTGCGGATTCGACGCGGATGCTGCCGGGGCTACCGGTGCGTCCCCGGCGCGGACATCTGGTGATCACTGATCGTTATCCGGGTTTCGTGAGGCATCAGCTGGTCGAGCTCGGTTATTTGAAGAGTGCGCATTCTGTCGCAACAGACTCGGTGGCGTTCAATGTACAGCCGCGGAAGACCGGGCAACTGCTGATCGGCTCGTCTCGGGAGTATGGCGCGGAAAGCACGGGGGTGAATCGTGCACTGTTGGCAGCGATGCTTTCGCGGGCCGAGTGCTATCTGCCGGGGATTGGTGGCCTGCAGGCGATTCGCGTGTGGACGGGATTTCGCGCGGCAACGCCGGACAAACTGCCTCTGATCGGCCGATGGCCCGAGGATGAGACTCTCTGGCTGGCGACCGGGCACGAAGGCCTGGGGATCACGACGTCGCTGGGGACGGCGGAGCTGCTGGTGGCTGGAATGCTGAACAAGACTTCTGAGATTCGACCAGAACCCTACCTGCCGGCGCGGTTTGCACCCGGGACAGTGGAGGCTAAGCGAGAAGTCGAGCCGGAGAAATTGAAATGCATAAGATCAGGTCCATCTCCGTCACCGTGAATGGCGCGACGGTGGCGGTGGTTCCGGGAACGATGGTAGCTGCCGCCGTACTGATGGCGGGGGCTGCGACCCGGACCTCCGTGACGGGTGAACCCCGCACGCCGATGTGCGGTATGGGAATCTGTTTTGAATGCAGAGCCACGATCGACGGCGTGGCGCACCAGCGCAGCTGTCAGATCCTCTGCGCGCCAGGAATGGATGTGCGGACCGGCACCGCCGAGATGACGACGGGAGCGCAGAAAGCGTGAAGCATCGCTTCGACATTTTGGTGGTGGGCGCGGGGCCGGCGGGCCTGGCCGCGGCAGTGACAGCGGCGGAGTGCGGGCAGCGTGTGGGAATGGTGGATGACAATCCGGCCGCTGGCGGCCAGATCTGGCGCAGCGGAACTCGGTTATCGCGGGCGGCGCGGGATTGGATGGCGCGTCTGGAAGCGTCAACCGTGGAGCGACTGCAGGGCTGGCGCGTGTTCGATGCTTACGAGCCGACGGCCTTGCTGGCAGAACGGAATGGCGCGGGCGCCGTCGTGCCGGGGGACGATATTGCGGAGTTGCAGGCGGAGAAGCTGATTCTGGCAACGGGGGCTCGCGAGCGGTTCCTGCCATTTCCCGGCTGGACGCTGCCCAACGTGATGGGCGCCGGCGGCCTGGACGCTCTGGTGCGCGGTGGTTTGCCGGTGGCGGGGAAGCGCGTCGTGGTGGCTGGAACCGGCCCACTGCTGCTGGCAGTCGCGGCGCAGCTGGCGGATCACGGAGCCCAGATCGCAGCAGTGTGCGAGCAGGCCCCAATGGGACGCCTGGTGCGCTTTGGGCTGCAGGTGCTGCAGGAGCCGAAGAAGTTGTGGCAGGGTGCGCAGTACCGTATGGCAATGCGGACGCGGTTTTTGACCGGGTGTTGGGTGACGGCGGCTACCGGCGACCAACGCCTGCGGAGCGTGATCCTGCGGCAGGGAAAGAAATCCTGGGAAGTCGCCTGCGATTATCTGGCTTGTGGATTCCATCTGGTTCCGAATACCGAGCTTGCTGTGCTGCTGGGATGCCAGCTTGAAGATGGATTCGTCGCCGTCGACGATCGGTTGCAGACATCGGTGGCAAACGTCTATTGCGCGGGCGAACCGACAGGGATTGGCGGTGTGGAATTGTCGCAGTTGGATGGACAGATTGCGGCGCTGGCGGCGTGCGGGCGCAACGATGAAACGCGGAGGCTCGCGATGCATCGCCAGAGGAAGCTCGGGTTTGTGCGGGGGTTGGCCGCAGTGTGCCGGCTGGACCCGGCACTGCGTGACCTGGCGACACAAGAGACGATTGTTTGCCGCTGTGAGGATGTCGGCATGGGAACTCTGCGCGCGCGCGCAAACTGGCGCGACGCAAAGTTGCACACGCGGTGCGGAATGGGACCCTGCCAGGGGCGCATTTGTGGCCCCGCTACAGAGTTTTTGTTTGGCTGGCCTGCCAATTCGGTGCGCCCGCCAATGTTCCCCGCTTTGGTGGCCAGCCTGACTTCCGCGAACACGACCGAGAAGCCCATAGCGATCACCCCAATCTCTGAACATGCGAAGGAGACCGTATGAACTGGACCGGTGTTATGCCTGCCCTCACGACTTGTTTTGATGAGTCGCTGCAGATCGATTATGGCTTCACGAAGCGGCACATTGAGTGGCTGCTCGGCAACCGATGCACCGGTATTGTCGCGCTGGGATCGCTGGGCGAAGCAGCAACGCTGACGTTTGCCGAGAAAGAAGCCCTGCTGCGCAATGTGGTGACTGCAGCGAAGGGAGCGCCAGTGGTGGGGGCGATCTCGGCGTTATCAACAGACGAGGCGGTTTCGCTAGCAAGGGCGGCTGAAAAAGCGGGCTGCGCAGGGCTAATGGTGTTACCGCCATATGTGTATCGTGGGGACTGGCGCGAGATGAAGGCGCACGTGGCAGCCATCTTTCGCGCTACTTCGCTGGAATGCATGCTCTACAACAATCCGGTTTCGTACGGGACGGATTTTCTACCCGAACAGATTGCGGAGCTGGCCACCGAGCATCGCAACCTAATGGCCGTGAAGGAATCGAGCACAGACGTTCGGCGCGTGACAGGAATTCGGGCGCTGACGGGCGACCGGCTGCGGATTTTCGTGGGGGTGGACGATGCGATTGTGGAGGGCATCGCGGCCGGCGCGGTGGGCTGGGTAGCAGGGCTGGTGAATGCGTTCCCGGCAGAGTCAGTCGCGCTGTTCGACGCAGCTCGGGCGGCGCGGTGGGATGAGGCGTTTGCGCTGTACCGGTGGTTTCTGCCGCTGTTGCGGATGGATACAGTGCCAAAGTTTATCCAACTAATCAAGCAGGTGCAGCAGGAGACGGCGACGGGTAACGCGCGGGTGCGTGGCCCACGCATGCAGGTGGTGGGCGCGGAGCTGGAAGAGACGCGGCGAGCAGTGGTCGCGGCTCTGAAGGATCGCCCGAAGGCGCAGAGCACGCCCTTTCCAGCCTGATCTGACCACGGGACGGAATTCAAACAGCGAATATCGAGAAGTGGGAGAGCCTTCGCATGCGAAAAACAAGGGTCTTCGCCACGGGAGCTGTACTGGCGGGTGCCGCGTTATGGTCCGGAATCGCTATGTCGCAGTCTGTGCCACAGCAGGTGCCGGACGCCGAATCATGGCAGGCAGGGCGGACGATCGTGAATCCGGCGGTGCGACACGATCAGTCCGCGCCGCTGCCTGAAATGGTGAAAACCTTTCAGGTACCGCCGCGGCCGGAACATCCCCATGCGCACAGTAAGACCGCGGAACCGGAGAAGCCGGCAGAACTGCCACCGGTGACGATTAGTGCGGAAGGCGCAGCGGTAGAGCAAACCGAGATGGGTTCACGTCCCGCAGCCATGCTGACGGCGAGCTTCGACGGGTTGGGCGCCGGCTTCACAGGGCCGCAGGGGAAAGCGGAAGCGCAGAATCCGTCGGACAACAGCCTGGGTGTGGGCCCCAATGAAATTGTGCAGATTGTAAATTCACACATGGCGATCTTCACAAAAGAAAGCGTGCGCTACCCGGAGATGGGCAGGGCGATCCTCGGTCCGGTGGTGACGAACGCGCTGTTTGCCGGCTTTGGAGGGCCCTGCGAGAAGCTCATCAGCGGGGATGCAGTGGTGCGCTACGACCAGCTCGCTAACCGCTGGCTGTTTGTCCTGCCGATATTTCGCAAACCCGCCGATGATCCGAAGGCTCCTTATGCAATGTGCTATGCGGTGAGCACAAGCTCGGACCCCTCGGGTAGTTATTACCGTTACGAATTCAGCCGCCCGCTTTTTCCGGATTATCCCCGACCGGCCATCTGGACGGACGGTTACTACCTGCCCACCAGCACCGGTGACACGGTGATCCAAAAGCACGTGTGCGCGGCTGATCGCGAAAAGATGCTGGCGGGATTGCCGGCGAGCGAACAGTGCGAAGTGGTCGACGGCGTGAACTTCCTGAACGCCGCAGATATCGACGGGCTGCGGCGGCCGCGCCTGGGGATGCCGGAGTTGGTGATGGCGACCGGCGGGACGCAACTGCACGAGCACTACGAAGACGACGGGATCTATGTCTACTGGTTTCACGTGGACTGGAACGATCCCACGAAAACGAAGTTGAGCGGTCCGGAGAAGATCACGGTGGCGCCCTACCACTACCTGTGCAACGGGCAGCTCAGCCACTGCGTACCGCAGAAGGGAACAGACGTCCGGATAGACGCGCAGGGCGACAAGCTGATGCAACGGCTCGTCTACCGCAACTTGGGTCGTTACCAATCCATAGTGGCTACGCATTCCGTGGACACGAAGGCGGGTGGCGGCGGTGTGCGCTGGTACGAATTCCGGCTGGAGAAGGACGGGACACCGAAGCTGTATCAGCAGGGCACGTATGCGCCCGGAGGAGATTATCGCTGGCTGCCGAGCATCGCAATGGACCGCAAGGGCAATATCGGCGTCGGGTATTCCTGGGGTGCGAAGGACAGCTATCCGGGGCAGCGCTTCGCGGCGCGGCTGGCGAAGGACCCCAGAGGACAGATGACGCTGAGGGAGTCCGTACTGGCAGAAGGGGCGGCGGCGCAGACGAACACAATGCGCTGGGAGGATTACACAACCCTCGCACTGGATCCCAGCGACGACTGTACCTTCTGGTACGTGGGTGATTATCTAAAAGGGGGCGAGGCAAACTACTCCACTCGCATCGGCGCGTACCGGCTGCCCGGCTGCAGCGAGCGGCACAAGAGGCCGGGACAATTCTGAGGCCTGGCCGCCCACGCGTTTCAGACGTCCCGAGCAGGTCGGGTCTCTCCGGGCGGCGCCGCGTGGCAAACCGCCCCGGGTAATTCTCTATTCGTCGTCCGACTCCGGCGGTGGCCCGCTGGCTGGAGCGCCGGTGGAGACCACAGGCGCAACACTGTGTTCGGTGAGCGTCCGATTGAAGGCCGGCATTTCCTTCGTCATGAGCTGGTTGTAGTCGGCCTCAGCTTTGGTGAGTTTCTGCTCGAGATCGTGAGTCAGCTCGACCTCGGTATCAGTCGGTTTGGAGTCGATGCCTCCGGCGACGTCGCCTGCGCCGGGGCCGATCTCGGCACTGAGCCAGAGCAGGTTGTAGTAGATCTTCCATGCGGAGATGTAGGTCTTGTCGTCGCTCGCGGCCAGCGGTTTAGAGAGCATTTCATACTCGACGTCCTGCATCTTCTGGTCCATCTGCTCGACACTCTGGTGAAGGGCCTTATCCTCAGGGTTTGCACCGGCCATCTTCTCGACCACGGCAAGCTGTTCGCGCATCCACTCGATACGATTCACCATGTCCGCGACTTTGGTGACGTCATCGTTGATGAGCACCTGAAGCTTCACCGAAGCCTCAAGATCGGCCGGGCTGCTCGAAACATTGGGATCCGGGAGAATCGCGACTGGCTGCGTGTACGTTTTTCCGTCGATGGTGAGGCGGGCCTCGTACTTGCCGGGCGCAGCCAGCGGACTTGGCGGCCGCTCCATACCCCAGTGGGTGACGGGTCGCACGTCCATCCCGCGGAAGCGGCCCTCTTCCCAGATGTGCGGATCCTCGGGCGGGATGGTGCGCAGCGCAATCAGGTGAGGCAGATCGTAGTGCATATCCCAACGGATGCGCGTGATGCCCTCATGGCCTTCGGCGCTGAGATGCCGAATCGTTTTACCACCGGAGTCGAGGATTTCCACCTCGACAGGTTTCGTCGGTTTCGCCTTCAGGGCGACATTGAGCAAAACGCCGTCACCGCGGGTGAGCCGATAGGTGGGACGCGGAGTGAAGAAGCGCACGTCTTCCGACGTCGCGTGCTCGGCCATCTGTTCCAGCGGAGTGATGTCGTCGAGGATGTAGAAGCCGCGGCCGTAGGTGGAGACGACCAGATCGTGGAAACGCTTCTGGACGACAGTCCAGGTGACGGGCGAGGGCGGCAGCCCTTTGTTGAAATGGTTCCAGGTCCCGCCGCTGTCGAGAGAGTAGTAAAGTGCGTTGCCAGTTCCTGCGAACAGCAGCCCTTTGCAGTTGGGATCTTCCGAGATATTGCGAACGTAAGCGAGAGGGCCTTTGGGGAGATTGCCAACAATGCTGGTCCAGGTCTTGCCGTAATCAGTAGTTTTGTAGACAAACGGATCGCGATTGTCGACCAGATGAAGGTCCACGCTGACGTAGGCCGTCCCGGCATCGAAGAACGATGGCTGAATGCTGGTGATGGTGCCAAGCGGCGGCAGATCCGGGATATCGGCCGTCAGGTCATGCCAGTGCTGGCCGCCATCGCGCGTGTTCCAGACCTTGCCGTCGTCGGTGCCTGCCCAGAGCAGGCCCTTTTCAACGGTAGAGGGCGCAAGGGCGAAGACAACCTCTCCGTAAAACTGGCCGAGATTGTCGCCGATCAGGCCGCCTGAAGACGTATTGTGAGCCGGGTCCTGCGTAGTGAGGTCGGGGCTGATGACGGACCAACTCTGGCCCGCATTGCTGGTTTTGAAGACGACCTGGCAGCCGTAGTAGACGGTATTGTGGTCGAAAGGATCGATGGCGAGCGGTGGCGTCCAGTGGCAACGGTACTTCACCTGGTTCGGCACGGCGTCGAGGGTGTGCATCCAGGGGCTGACGGAACGCGCGGTATGGGTGCGCGCATCCCAGCGCGTGACTTCATCGCCATAACAGGACGCCCAGACAATGTTGGGATCGGTGGGATCAGGAAGGGTAAAGCCCGATTCGCAGCCGCCCATGTGGTGATCCCAGCCCACGCCGGGTTCGTAGGAGAGCGGCACGCTGGGACCGCGCATGGTGGAATCGTCCTGCATATTGCCGTAAACGTCGTACGGGATCTGATCGTCGACGGCGACGTGATACATCTGCCCAATCGGCAGGCGCACGTCATGAAAGCCCCGGCCACCCGTGGTGGTGATGGCGAGGCCGCCATCGAAAGAGATGGCAAACGTCTTCGGGTTCTTCGGGTCCATCCAGATGTCGTGGTTGTCGCCACCCCACGGCATGTCCTGGAAAACGCTGCCGCCGTCGAGGGAGACGAGAAAGCTGCTGTTGGAGACGAGGACCTTGTTCTCATCGTCGGGAGCGACTGCGATGCGGATGTAATAGCCGGCCCGGCCAATGAGCGTGCGGTCCCAGCTCACCACATGCCAGTCGCCGCCGCCGTCGTCGGAGCGCCACAGAGATCCCTGCTTATCCGTCTCGATCAGAGCGTAGACGCGGTTCGAATCCGTGGGAGCCACCGCCACGTCGATCTTGCCGACCGGCGAGTGAGGCAGCCCGTGGCCTTCAATGTGGGTCCACGTGGTGCCGCGGTCGTGCGATACATAGACGCCGGAGCCCGGGCCGCCGCTGTAATCGCCCCACGTGTGCATGGCAACCTGCCACATCCCTGCGAAGAGCGTGCGGGGATCATTGGGATCCATCCCGATGCCGGAGCAGCCGGTGTTCTCGTCCACGAAGAGGACCCGCTGCCAGGTCTTCCCTCCGTCTTCGGTGCGATAGATGCCGCGCTCCTGTTGGGGGCCGCTGAGCCGCCCGAGAGCGCAAACGAACACGCGGTTCTCATCCTGAGGATCGATGACGATGCGCCCGATGCGTCCGGTGGGATCGAGGCCCATGTGTTGCCAGGTCTTGCCGCCGTCGGTGGACTTGTAGACTCCATTGCCGGTGACGTCGATGTCGCGAATCGCCCATGCCTCACCGGTGCCGACCCACACAACATTGGAGTCAGTCGGCGCCACCGCCAGTGCTCCGATCGCGGCCACCGGCTCATGATCGAAAATCGGTGTCCAGCGATTACCGCCATCGGTGGATTTCCAGACCCCGCCGGAAGATGCCCCCGCATACCAGGTGGAGGGATCGCCGGGAACTCCGGCCACGGCCGCCACGCGATTGCCGTTGGCGGGACCGAGGAAACGAAATTCCATTTCATCGCTGCTCCCGCGGCGCATGCGCTGAGCTGAAAGAAACGCACACGGCACGGTAAGCAACAACGAGCACACAAGGAACCGGACGGCGGTCATTGACCTGATCTGCATGGAAAGGAGGGCTCCGTTAGGGAATCGGCAAAGCGGAAAAATTGTACACCAAATAAAATGCAATCTGAGTGATGGCATAATCGCATCCGCGTCTTCGCGCAAGACATGCGGCACCGGCCACGATCTAAAGAAATGCGAAGAGTCGGCGTTTGTCGATTGTGCGTTGTATACATTGTTTCCCGGAGGGATGGCTCAATGCGCCGTGATACCAGGGCAAATGCGGTGATGGTTCGGCGGACGACATGCATCGGGTGTGCCCTGCTGTTGACAGTCGGTATGCGCGGACAGTCGGCGACTCCGCCCGGTTCCGTATTGCCCGCGGCGCCTCGTGCGACCGTGGTCGACCTGACGCCTCAGCCCGGGTATTTCACCGAACCGGCAATCGCCATCGACCCCAACAACCCGCAGCGTGTCGCCGCGGCGTTTCAGGATAATGCGCACGCGGGATTTTCAGCCGACGGCGGGAATACATGGACAGTGGCGACGGGAACCGAGTCGACTCGGTTCCGCGTTTCGGGTGACGTTTCCATCGCGTGGGACACCCACGGCCACGCGATCCTTTGCTACATGGCATTCGACAAGCTGGGTACTTTCAACTATTGGGGGCACAATTCGTCAGAGAATGGTCTTTTCGTGCGGCGTTCGCTCGATGGAGGGCGCACCTGGGAGGCACAGGACATTCCGATCATCCAGCACGCCGACGGCCCGGCGGTTCCATGGGAGGACAAGCCCTATCTGGTCGCCGATGACTCGCGTAGCCGCTACGCCGGAAATCTCTACGTTGGCTGGACCCGCTGGACGCTGACCGATTCCGAAATCTGGTTCACGCGCTCGGCCGACGATGGGCTCACGTGGTCGAAGCCCATCGAGATCGATCGTCATCCGGGGCTGCCGCGCGACGATAACGGCGCTCTGGAAGGTTTTGCGGGGACCGTGGGTCCTGACGGAACGCTGTATGTGACCTGGGCCGCCGATGGATGGCTCCAGTTTGCAGTGTCGCACGATGGCGGGAGAACATTCTCGACCCCGCGAAACGTCGTGAAAACCGCGCCGATCATGTTTCAGGTGGAGGATGTGGCGCGTTCAAACGGATTTCCCCAGATTGGCATTGATGCGCGAGAAGGACGCAAGCCTCAGCTGTACCTCTCGTGGAGCGATTACCGGAACGGCGACACCGATGTCTTTCTATCGTCGTCGAAGGACCTGGGCCAGACCTGGGGACCGGCCGTCCGCGTGAACGACGATCCTGTGCACGACGGCGCCGATCAGTTCTTTCAGTGGATGGCGGTTGATCCAGTGGATGGCTCGGTGAATGTTTTGTACTACGACCGTCGCGGCGATCCACGGAATCGCGACGCGACGGTAACGCTGGCGCGATCAACGGACGAAGGCCGCAGCTTCCGGAACTATGCCTGGACGACACAGGGGTTCAATCCTGAGCGGGCGTTTCTGGGCGATTACACCGGTATAGCCGCACGCGACGGGCGCGTCTACGGCATCTGGACGGTGAAGACGCCAGGAGCCGGACCGCGCAGTTCGATCATTCAGATTGGGCGAGCGGATTTTGGGCACACCCGCTGAGAAAGCCAGGACGGCCGGGTGAGATTAGCCTCTCCGCCACGATCAGCCGCGCTCAAGGTTCCGCTGCGCGGGCCCGCTCGCAGGCCTTGGCGGATAACATGGGACAACACCCTCCGCGGAACAACCGTCTTGAAGCGACGAACTCAGTTGGGAATCCTGCGAATAGCCACCAAAGATGTCGTTCCGGGAACTGCGTTTTCGACGGTCGTGGTGAGCAATGCCTGAAAATAAGACGGGATCGTCCGGTGATCCGGGGAAGCTGCGATAAGGGCCTTGCGCAGGACAGTCATGCGCTCCGGGTCCATCAGATACTCGATGGCCGCCTGAGACCCCTGGGTGTAGATGCCGTATATGAGCAGGACGCGGTTTTCCTTCTCCTGATTAGGGAGCATGAGCACGAGCGCGTAGTCGCGGGTTAGCTGATTCGTGACCGGATCAAATTCCGGTTTGTACTCGGGCTTTTCGCCGGGCTGAGGGTTGCGGTTGAGGATGATGCCGCCCTGGAGATGAAATCCCTCTGCATCGAGGAAGACACGCCCGCTCCACGCCTGGCTGCCGCCCAGCAGGATCGTGTTGCCATTGCGAATTTCTTCAAAGTTGACCAGGCGAGAGGGCTGGACGCGGCAGCTGTCTCCTGCGCGAAAGAACATATCACAGAGGCGGACGACCCCGAGAGTCTCGCCAACGGCGGTAAAGTCGGTAAGCGATGGAACGAAGATGAAGCGGCGGAGTTCGCGGAAGTGGATGGTGTCGCGAAACTCAGGTAGATCGTCTTTAGGGATCTCGTGGCCATGGGCCACAGTTTCCGCGCTGTCTCCGTTGTGAGCGGCGCGGAGCACCGGATGATTGGGAATAACGATCAGGGGAGGACGCGCTGGAGGCAAAAAGGGCGCCCAAAACCACTGCAGGGCTTCCGGCAGGGCAGCAATGCCGGAGTGAAGCGCAGTGACTGAACGATTTCTCTGCAGGGAGAGTACGAGGAAACCGGCCAGCACAAGGCAGGCACAACCGAACGTAACCGTGATCGCGAGATGCAGCCGCCCAGGTGGAGTAGGGTGCGCGTCCACGAGAGGCGGCCCGGGAACTGGAAGCTCTTCTGCGTCGGAAAGGCTGCGGCTGAAGACAGGAACGTAGTGGCCGGCGGGGAGGTCGATGCGAAGCGTGTTCGATGCGCCGCTGTCCTCGTAATACTTCTTCAGGGAGCGGCGAATCTCATGGGCCTGAACTCGGACGATAGGGTCCTTTTGTGGGTTGAACTCCGAGCCACGGTCGTAGACCTCGACGCCGATCAGGAACTCGTTGAGCTTGTCCCCATTCCCGAGAAAGGCTTGCTCGCAGACGAACTCAAGGAAGCGCGCTCGTTTGGGCGCGGCGGCAAACTGTCGGCTCTGGAGAACGCGGCGGAGTTCCTCGCGCTTCTCAAACAGGGAGAGGGCCATCGGCTGCGCCGGAGGTTCATGAACGGGAGTCACTATCGGCCTCGCAGATGCGGGTACCGGCGGTCGGCAGGAGGCACATGCATTCGGGCCGAATTCTAGCATTGCGTTTTTAGGGGGTCAAACCACGATTCTCGAGGCTTTGGCCGGCATTAACGGTTATCTGGACGGTTATTTGTCGTTAGCGATTCAGCGGAATTTGAGGTCATCGTCCGAGTGTTTCGGCTTTCGAAAGGGATAAGTTAGGGTTGGCGATGCGGAAGGGGTGCACCTGGCTACCTCGACCGAACATCCGTCGGCCAGGAATCCGGGCTTGCGACGCCGGAGGGGTCGTGGACGACGTCGCTGGATTGATTTCTTCGGGATTCCCGCTCCGAGAAAGGAGCTAACGCAGCGCCTAACCTTCATTACCTTGGAGAACCTGGCGTCAGCCGGGTACAACAAGCGGCGAAACTCCCCGGTGTACTGAATGACTGATAGGTCTAGGTGGGGTCCGACATGAACCGCGCAGGCGCGCTCCTGACTTTGACTCTTGTGCCTCTGCTTTCCGTTGCCGCCGGATCAGCCCATAGACCGGCGCCTGCCATGCGAGGCGTCGAGTTGGAAGTAGTGCGGCAATGCGTGCGGCCGGTGCTGACCGTCCATACCCCGGGGGCCGCAGGAAACAAGTATGGGTTTGAAGGAGGCCGGGTGGTGAAGCTGGGATCCACCTACCATCTGTTCACGTCGGAGATGGTCGGGGATCCGCATTGGGTCAAGATGCGTTTGGCGCACTGGACGAGTCCGGACCGGGCGCATTGGCAGCGAATGGCGACCCTTTTCGAGTCGAGTGGGGATTTTACGGGAAAGGACCCGCGGGCAGCCTTGTGGTCGCCAATGCCGGTCTTCGACCCAAAAGCCAATCGGTGGAACCTCTTCTATGTGGCGTATGCAGCGTCGCCGGATACCTCGCAGGCCTGGCTGACGAATCATGAAGGGCGCATCTGGCGAGCCGTTTCAGAGCAGCCCGGGCGCGAGGGGATTGACGGTCCATGGAAAGACGCCGGGATCGTTCTTGAGCGCGGAGCGAACTCAGATTCGTGGGAAGGGCTGCAGGGGACTGACTCATTCTTTCCATACCGGGTGGGCGACCGCTGGTACGCCCTTTACGGAAGCGCGCATACCGAAAGTCTGCCCATCTCCTTGTGGCAGGTAGGACTGGCCTCAGCGCCGGAGCTTCGGGGGCCCTGGACGCGCTGTACCGATTTCAATCCCCTGCGCGTGGAACCGCGGTTTATCGAGAACCCGATTGTCACGCGACTGGCCGACGGGATGTATTTAGCGGTGTATGACAACCATGTGGCGAATGAGATTGGTTACACGGTTTCCGCGGATGGAATCCATTGGTCGGCAGGCCAGCACTTGGTGGTGCAGAGCGGCCGCCATGTTTGGGCGACGGAAGTCCGTACGCCGCTGGGCATGGTGGAGGAAGGCGGCAACTCTTTTACGCTGTTCTATACCGCCAACGAAAAGATCGCGGGCGCGCATGCCGACGGATACGGGGTCAACCTCACGCCAGGCGCCCTTGGATTTGCCGAAGTACGCCTGCGGACAGGCCGCGAGGAGACGAGCCTTTGGCAGATCCCGATGGGGCACAAGGAACCGGGGCAAGACGACGACGTTACGGTGGTCGTGGAGCCAGGCAAGTTCTCGCGTCCTGATACAGACAGCGTGGGAATGAACGATGCAGAGAGGCACATTGCGGGTCTGCCACAACTGCAGGGTATGGCGGCGGCTCGAACAAAAACAAGTTTGAGTTAAGAAAAGGCTTCTGGGGGCAGCATTATGGCTAAGAATCGAGTGACGAAAATGCTTTTGAAGCAAGGGTTGGAGAGAGGGTTAATCTCCGCGGTTCTGTTTGGACTGGCGCTCCTGCTGATGGTGCCGGGTGCCTGGACGCAAACCAACCGAGGCTCGATCACTGGAACGGTGCTTGACGCGTCGGGCGCCGTTGTCTCGGGTGTCACTGTAAAGGCGACGAACACAGGGAC
Organism: uncultured Acidobacteriaceae bacterium; assembly: GCA_963702295.1. GTDB lineage: Bacteria > Acidobacteriota > Terriglobia > Terriglobales > Acidobacteriaceae > Palsa-343. The sequence goes on from CAVPCE010000056.1 coordinate 53,428, forward strand.
AAATGTGTCGGCCACCACAGTTTCCAATGCCGAAGGGATTTACGTGCTGCCGAATCTGCCGCCGGGCGTGTATACGGTGGAGTTTCAGAGAGACGGATTTCAGACACTGCTTCGTCCAGCGGTCACAGTGAACGCGACCGAGGAAGTGCGGATCGACCCGTCATTGCGGGTGGGCGCCGTCAGTTCCACCGTCACGGTGAGCGGCGGCGCTCCAGTGCTGGATATGGACACCGCTGGCGTGGGCACCAACATGAAGACCAGCATCGCGAATGATTTGCCGCTGAGCATCTATGGCGGCGGTCGATTCCTGGAGGAATTTGCGGTCGCCGTTACCCCCGGCTATTCGCCGATCAGTTCACCCTATGGCGCGGTGGTCAATGGCAGCCAGTATTTCACCAAGGACTACACAATCGACGGCACGTCGGGGACCAGCAGCGTCCGCGGTGATTCGATGGACGGTGGTCCCAGCATGGAAGCGGTGGAAGAACTGCAGTCGCAGACCAGCGGGCTGGACGCCGAGAGCAGCATCACCGGCGGCGGTGTGATGACGTTCAATCTGAGGTCGGGCACGAATAAGTTTCACGGATCGGCATTCCTCTACGGACACAACGAACTACTCGACGCCAATACCTGGACCAACGATAGCCTGGGGTTGGGCAAGCCGAAGGAGCGGGCCTGGGATGAGGGTGGCAGCCTCGGCGGCCCCATTCGCAAAGACAAGACTTTCTTCTATGGGACGTTCGAGCGCTATCAGTCGATCGATTTCCGTCTCGGGACAGGCGGGGCGACAGTACCAACGCCAGCGTTTCTCAGCGGCGATTTCAGCGCTCTGATGGGCGAGACGCTGTGCAATAACGGCGGCAATGTTGGGCCGTGCAGCCAGGTCGGCGGTTCACCGATCATGGTGATGAATAACAACGGTCAGCAGTTACAGGCGCGAGAGAACATGATCTATGACCCGTTGACCGGAAATCAGTTTACCGGCAATATTATTCCGGCGAACCGGATCAGCCCCGTGGCGCAGAAGGTGAATGCGCTTTACGCCAACTACCCGCCGCAGCTTGGGGGCATCGACAACAACGCGAGAACGCTGATATCGAATACGCCCAGCCAGACGCCGATCTGGGTGGTGGTGAAGCTGGATCACGTACTGCGCGAACAGGACCATCTTTCTGGATCCTGGATCTACGACCACAAGCCGCGGACTCTGGACGACGGCGGCGGTGTGTGGCAACAGGGCTCCCAGGGCGGAGGCCCGCTTTCCAACGCCCGGGTTCAGATGTACCGCCAGCAGCAGTGGAGGCTCAGCGAGCAGCACACCTTTAGCCCGCGGCTGCTGAACGTGCTCAATTTTGCCTGGAATTTCGACTTCAATGGAAGCGACCCGGCAGATCCCGGTGACTGGAACTCGCAGATCGGGTTTGGCAACACCGGGGCGGTCAATTTCCCGCTGATTTCCTTCTCCGACAACGGCTCTTACGGGCACAACGAGACGTTTTTGGGGAACACATGGCAGGGGAATGTGAAGGGCGCCTACATTACAACCGGCGATACCGTGACCTGGACGAAAGGACGCCACAATCTGAGCTTCGGCGGAGATATCACGGCGAACCAGATCAACAGCCACTCGGGATCGGGTGCGTACAGCTTTGGCTTCTCCTATCTCAATACGGCTGGACCGGGCTATCCCTATGACGGTTTCGGATTCGCGACCTATATGCTCGGTCTGGTGAATCAGGGTTCAGAGACGGTTCCGTATAACCTGTACGGGCGCCAGAAGGAAATCTCCCTGTTCGCCCAGGACAATTACAAGGTGACGCGGAAGCTAACGGCGAATATGGGTCTGCGCTGGACCTATAACACACCCTTCCATGAGAAAAATGGAAACTGGGCAAACTTTGATCAGACAGCCATCAGTCCGATCTACGGCGTACCCGGAACCCTGGTCTTTGCCAAAGGCGGTAGCGACAGTTTTGAAAAGGATGAGTATTACCTGAACTTCGGACCTTCGCTGGGGCTGGCGTACCAGTTCCTGCCGAAGACCGTCTTCCACGCTTCCTATGGGCTGATCTTCAAACCGGTCGGCGTGACGTTCTTCTCCGGTGTTCCGGACGGATTTGCTCCGCAGCTGGGTTCCAGTGCCGCGAACAACTTCAGCTGGGATGCGCCCGGCGGTGGCGGGCAGTATCCCGGGGTCTTTACTAAAGCGACCACGATGACCGATCCCTCGACGATGACCCCGTTCCCCGTCAGTATTGATCCACGCGCGCTGCGGCTGGGCTACAGTGAGGCCTTCAATGTGGGCATTCAGCAGGAACTGACTCCCAACATGCGGCTGGAGATCTCCTACGTCGGCAACCGCGGGCACCGTCTAACCGATTCATCACTGGCCTGGAATGAGACCAGCACGGCCAACTTCGTCAACCTCGTCCAAAAATATCCGGATCTCAATGGATACAACTACTACGTATGTAGCCCGGCGGATGCTGCTGCCCTGGGTGTTCCGTATCCGTATCCCGGCTTCTGCGCTCCGGCTCTGGCGGCTCTGGCGCCGCTGCCGCAGATGGCCTCGGCGGAAGTGAACTACTGGTACTACGCCAACCTGCAGTATGCAGGGTTGCCGCTGGGTCAGAGCTTCTACGATTCGATGATCGTTGACGTGGTCAAGCGTGCTGGCAAGGGGCTGACCATGGATATGAACTATGTGTGGTCCAAACAGGAGGGCGACAGCTTCTCCGCACAGCAGGAAGGGAACGGCTTCTACACGGGCGTCGAGGACTTCAGCAAGATGGCGCAGGCCGCGCACACCATCACCGGCTACGATCTCACCAACGTGGTGAAAGGATTTATGAGCTACGAGCTGCCCTTTGGCCGAGGACAGCAATGGCTGGGAAGTGAGAGCCGGATGGTGAATGGAGTCGTCGGCGGCTGGACGCTCGCCGGCACCGTGGATTACTACACCGGCCAGCCGTTTGCAGTGGGCGCGGCGAATCCGTACTGGCCGCTCTGGGGCAACATTTATCCCATCTTCAACACGAATAACTATAAGGGTCCGTCAAACCCTCGGCATTATGTGCCGACCGGTTCCGGGGGCACGTCGCCCATGCAGAACTTCTATATGCCCAGCACGGTCGCCAGTAATCCGGCGCCGGGGGTGCTGCCGCCGCGGGGAGCAACCTCGGTGCTGCGTTGCCCTGGTCAGGCCAACGAGAACGTCACCTTGCTCAAGAACGCCCACTTCGGCCCCGAAGGCAGCTACCGGCTCTCCTTCCGGACCGACTTCTACAACCTCTTTAACCGCCACTACTACTACATTCAGGGTTGCGACGGAACTCGTTCCTCGGTTGGCGCTTCAAACTTCGGCGAGATCCTGGGCGTCCTTGACGGTCCGCGCCAGGGGCAATTCGCAATCCGGCTGGATTTCTGATCGCTCAACCTGGAGTAGGGCTCAATTCTTCTGAGGGATTGTGGCGCCGGCCACGTCCCCGCAGAAATATCATGACCTTCAGCATGCCGTTTCTTCCCCTGAGATATGCGTTGCCCATGTTTCTCCTGCTCAGCCCGTGGATGAATCCACGGGCCAGAGCGGCCCGGTACTTCGTGGACTGTTCTCGCTCTGCAATGGGCGACGGCAGCCAGGATTCTCCCTGGAATCGGTTGGAGGCTGTGGCCGCCCGGACCTTTCAGCCAGGAGATGTCATCGCTCTGCGCCGTGGCACTGCATGCCAGGGATCGTTGGCCCTGCACGGCTCGGGAACTTCGCAGGCTCGCATCCGCCTGACCGCCTGGGGCGAGGGCGAGCGTCCAAAGATCATCGCCGGCAGCGCCCCTGTCGAGGCCGTGCTGCTGAAAAACGCCGAAGACTGGCAGATCGACTCGCTGGATATCGCCGGCGGATCGACCTATGGCCTTCTGATTACTGGCGATCAGGACAAAGTGCAGAGCCATATCACGCTCCGCAATCTTGTCGTCCACGACCTCTATGGTGGCGAGCTGCACAACAAGGACAACGGCCTGGTCGTTTTGCTGCGCGGCTCGAAGCAACAGCGTTTTGATCACATTCTGATCGAAAACGTCGTCGCCGCCCACACCAATCAGTGGGCCGGGATCATGATGGGTGCGGGCAACTTCTACTCCGATGAAGAAGGCTACAACCGCGACGTTGTGATCCGTAACAGCGTTGCCCACGATGTCTATGGAGATGGGATCATCCTGTTCCACGTTTTGAACGGTCTGATCGATTCCAGTACAGCGTGGCTTACCGGTCAGCAGCCGACCGAGAGCGTGGGCACGCCAAATGCTATCTGGACCTGGTCGTGCACGGATTGCGCCGTGCGCAACAACGAGGGTTTTCTGACCGAAAGTCCCGGCGTGGATGGCGGCGCCTACGACATTGACTGGGCCACAACCCGAAACAAAGTCGACGATAACTATGCGCACGATACGCAGGGCTATTGCGTCGCGGTGTTTGCCGCAGGCTACGTGACTCATAACGCTGTCGTCCGTAACAACGTCTGCGTGGACAACGGACTGAGCCCGCGGATGGCGCGGCTCCAGGGAGCCATTTACATTCACACCTGGAATGGCGGGAAGATTGATGGCATGACCATCGCAAGGAACCTCATCGACTGGAATCCCCCAGCGCCGTCAGCGCCCATCGTGAATGACGAAGGAACCGAGCTGGAAGGAAATCTCGTCGTAGTTCGCGAGAATCAAATTCGTTCCACAAGTCCGGTGCTGCTGCGCAGCTTCGGCAATCAGCTGATCTTTGCCGGGAACCGTTATGAATACGATGGCGCCGCAAGGCCATCATGGCGTTGGAACGGAAAGACTTTTCACTCGCTCGCTGATCTCCAGGCCGCGGGAGCCGACAAGGCAAGCACCCTGCACTCGCTCAACGCTGCGGAAGATAGGGTGGCCGATCATCAGCGCAACCTGAAGTTTGACCGCCGGCTCCTGGACAAATCTGTTGCAATCGATGGGCGGCACCTCCCGGCGCTCAGCGCAGCGCAATTCTGGCTGATCGCAAATATCAATCTCCGGCTCGATGCGGACGGACTGATCGCTCCCGAAGCTATGACGCGGCTCAGCGTACTGCGCACCCTGGCCCGGGAGTATAGTCCTCGGCAACTGCAGATCATAGTATTTGTGCCAGACGACCGCACCGATTCCTCACTGCGCAATGCTCTGCTCGATCTGGACACGCCTTCGATTCTTTTCGCCCGCGCCCACGCGGGAAAGCGGGCCATCGCCACTTCGCTCGTGGATGCGACCGATCGCATAGTTGCGCAATGGTCAGCGTCCGCCGAAGAGTTCAACGCCGCTACGGTAGGCTATGCCGTGCGCCAGCGGCTCGGAGTTCCGGTGTACGCGCAGATGGATGCTCGGCCCTGAAGACCGCGTCTGCCATGATATCCATCCGGAAACGAGGCACATTTTGTTGACGAAGTTCGACGTCCTGCTTTCGGTCAACCGCTTCGCGCATTCCGGCAATAAGGCAGTCCGCGCGTCTGCCCCCAGGCGCATGACACTTCTCTTGCTTCTCTTCGGCGTTGCGCTGTGTGCGGCTCGGCCGGCTGGCGCTGCCGACGAGTCGTCGCGCATCTCCGCGAATCCGACGTTTGCAGCGGGGTCGGCGGGATGGCGGACTTCCGGCGACGTTCGCCTGGTGACAAACCCAGCCAACCCATCGCAGCATGAGATTGTGCTCGGGCCAGGCGCCGGATCTATAGCACAGCGCGTCCCGGTCAGCGCTGCCAATCACATGATGGTGGCAGCCACTTTGCATTCGGTGCCAGGGGGCCTTGCCACGTTGTCCGTCCGTTGTCTGGACAAAGACGGCCGCGTTCTAATGACCATTCAGACTCCGCAAGACATCCAGCCTGGGAAAGAGCCGGATTCTTTGGAAGACTACTTTCGTCCCCATTCGCTGACGGCGAGCGTCGAGCTGGTGATTTCCAAGGAGGCAACTATCGGAACGGTGACGGTGAGCCGCGCCGAGCTTGATATCTACCACGACGATGACCCGGCGCTGAAGAGCACCCAGGATATCTCTGAACTGACGCAACCGTTCTGGGAGGGAGATCGTGTCTCGGGAGAAGCGGTGCTGCTTACCTCGCTCAACAGCCAGCCGGCGACCGGCACGCTGATGTTCCAGCCGGACCGGATCATCTCCGTCAGCAGCTACGACGGCAGCATTCAGTATCAAGAGGGCACTGACTTCACGGTGGAGGGCCGTACTTTGGTCGCTATGAACCACTCCCTGATCAACCAGATCCGCGATGCGGACATGCTCAACGGCGAGCTTGCGTGGAACCAAATCGGAGGAAAGCAGGTGCTGGTTACCTACGAACACAGCGATGCATGGACGGGACCGGTCCAGCCTTATATCGGCGACGATCTGCCCAAATCGCTTCGCATCCTGCAGACGCGCCAGCCGCTGCGCATCGTTGCCTATGGCGACAGCATCACCTTTGGCATCGGTTCAAGCCATATACAGAAAATTCGGCCATATCAATCGCCCTGGGTCAATTTGTTTGCGGAGCAACTCAGCAAATACTGGGACGATCCCGACGTTACGCTGTTCAATGCGTCGCAAAGCGGGGCTGATTCCACCTGGGCCAGGAACATGGCCGCGCGGATGGTCGGAACGCTGCGTCCCGACCTCGTCATCATCGCTTTCGGTCAGAATGATTTCTGGCGTATCCCGGCCGAGGCGTTTGGCGACAATATCTCCGCGACGATTCGCACCGTGCGAAAGAATAACCCGCAGGTGGAGTTTCTGCTGGTCGCCACGATGCGCTTCGATCCCGCCTACACTTCCAACCCCATGTACTGGGATCGAGTGACGGAATACGAATCCCGGCTGCGTGCGATGACCGAGCCCGGCGTTCAACTCGTGGACATGACCGCGATCAGCGGGGCAGTCTATGCGGCCAAGGCCCCGCGGGACTGTCTGAATGATCCGCTGCACCCGAACGATTATTTGTCGCGCTGGTACGCGCAGAGTCTGCTCGCGGCTCTTTCTCCTGACGTGGCGAGTCACGCTCAGGCATTCCGGAAGCGGGGAGTCAGATAATGAACTACCGGTTGCTGTGCCGCTGCACCATGTTCACTCTTCTGCTTGTCGGCACCAGTGGGTTGGTGGCGCAGGCCCCGCAGCGATTCTCCGCGACGGCTCTGGGATCGCCGACGCTTCCTGCACCGATCTCCGTCTACGACAACTGGTCTACCTACGACGAGCTCTCCGATCACGTTCCTCTGACCCAGGATCTGGCGATGCGTGAACTCGATCAGATGCTCCGACTAAAGAAGGCCGGCATCCGGTTCGACTATTACGCGATGGACGCATTCTGGTTTGCCCCCGACGGCTCGTATCGGACCTGGAAGAAGCCGAACTGGCCCGATGGCCCGGATCCGTGGATCACAAAATGCCTGCAGAATGGGATCCGCCCCGGTCTATGGTTCAGCTCCAACACGCTCGTTCATCTGAATGCGCCGCCGCAGTGGAGGGACTCGCTCAACCGGCAGGGAACCGCAATGTCGATGTTCGTAGGCGGGTTCCTGCCCGACTTCATGAAGACCCTGCAGTTCTGGTATGACCAAGGCGTGCGCATGTTTCTCTTCGATTTCGCCGATCTTACAGCAGCAACGCCTCATGCTGAAGCAACGATGACGAAGGAAGAGATTGTCCGCCGCAACTCAGCGGCTTTGCGTGACGCCCTGACAGCGTTTCGGCGCAGGAATCCGGATGTGATCCTCGAGGCGCTGAACGGTTTTGGCGGTGTGATGGACTCGACTTTCTACCCGTTCCCCTTCAAAGACCCGATCGATCTGGAATGGCTCAAGGTCTTTGATGTTGTGTATTGCGGCGATCCCCGCCCCGCCGACGTTCCGGAGATGAATTTCTGGCGCTCGGTCGATCTCTACAGCGACCATCAGGATCGCCGCTATCAGCAGGCTGGCGTGCCCCTGGAGCGCATCGATACCACCAGCTTCATGCCTGGCGTTACGGGAACCATCTACCGGCGCGGCTTTCAGGCATGGAAGGGATCGCTGCTGCTGATGCTGGCTCGCGGGGGTTGGCTCAATACCACCTACGGCAATCTGGAACAACTGAGCGATGCCGATGTTGGCTGGTTTGCGCGCGTCCAATCGCTCTTTCTGCATCTGCAATCTACCGGACGCACGCACACCTTCGGTGGGATTCCCGGAGAGGACCAACCTTACGGCTTCGGCTCGCTCGACGCGGACGGCAGTGTCTACGTGGTGGTGAATCCGAAGCAGGACACTGCTTCCATCACGCTGCCGCTGCTCGCTCCGGATCAGAAGCCGTTAGCCGGCGGCCGCGTCCAGTTTCGTGACGCTGGATTCGTTCCTCTTCTCGGCGCCAATTCCGTGCAATTGGGACCGGGGCAGATGGCGATGGTTGGTTATGGCAAGTACGCAACACCGGCCTATGATCTGGGCGTCCAGCAGGATGTTGTGATCCCCCGCTCCATCCAACCGATTCCCGCCGACTTCAAGTCCATCGGTAAGGGCATAGTTCAGGCCGTCATTCCCGCTCCCGCCGACGGTGATCTTCGGATCATCGTGCAGCAATATGTGAGCGACGGCGCCTTGTTCCGCACCTTTGCCGGCGACACATCGATGGGCAAAGTTTTTCAACTGCAGGCCGAGCAGAGCGGCCACCCACTCCCCATACACGAGGACTATGACCGCGTCATCTGGTCCGGCCTCTCCTGGGCCGTCGGCGAAGTCGCTCAAAAGGATCTGCAACCTCACGCGCCTCTCACACTCACCATCAGGTCAACGGAAAACTCTGCCGTGACTCTGCGGGGGAGCCTTTATCGGGTGCGCTACTAAGTGAGCCGCCCGGAGTACTCTGTCGTTGGACGATTCAGGCGGCTGGATGAAGGTTCCCGCATTTCACGTGATGGCCAAGCCCACCGGGCCAATCTGCAATCTCGACTTTAAATACTGCTTCTACCTGGAGAAGGAGGCTCTTTACCCGGACGAGCGTAGCTGGGCCATGTCCGATGAGGTGCTCGAAACCTCATCCGCCAATACATTCAGTCCCAGGCCACGCCGACCATCACCTTCGCCTGGCAGGGTGGCGAGCCCACGCTCTTGGGCATCGATTTCTTTCGCAAATTCGTCGAACTGGAGAAGCTCTATGCCGACGGCCGGCCTATAGCCAATGCCTTCCAGACCAACGGCGTTCTGCTCGACGACCGCTGGGCGGAATTCCTGGCCGAGAACCGGTTTCTGGTGGGTGTCTCCATCGACGGCCCGCGCGAACTCCACGATTGCTATCGCGTGAACAAAGGCGGCCGGCCCACCTTCGATGCCGTCATGGCGGGCATCAGCTATTTAAAGAAACATGGTGTCGAATTCAACACGCTTACGGTAGGGAATCGCACCAATTCCTATCATCCGCTCGATGTGTATCGCTTTCTCCGCGAAGCTGGGAGCGGCTACATGCAGTTCATCCCGATTGTCGAGCGTGCCGCCGCCGCACCCACATCCGATGGCCTGCACCTCATTAGCCCCGCCTCGAGAAGCGCCGGCGACGTCACGGCGTGGTCCGTCGAGCCGCTCCAGTTCGGCAACTTCCTGTGTGCCATCTTCGATGACTGGGTCCGCCGCGATGTCAGCCGGTACTTCGTGCAGGTCTTCGACGTCGCACTGGAAAGCTGGTTCGGCGTTCCGCAATGCCTGTGTGTTTTTCGCGAGACCTGCGGCGAGGCCCTCGCTCTGGAGCACAACGGCGACCTCTATTCCTGCGATCACTTCGTCTGTCCCGAGAACCGCCTGGGCAACATCATGGAATCGCCTCTGGAGTCGCTGGTCGGGTCCGCCGAGCAGCATCGCTTTGGCGTGGCTAAGCGCGACTCGCTTCCGCGCTACTGTCGCGAGTGTGACGTGCGCTTCGCCTGCAATGGAGAATGTCCCAAGCATCGTTTTCTCCAGACGCCGGACGGGGAACCCGGTCTCAACTACCTGTGCGCGGGGTACAAAATGTTCTTTCATCACATCGACCCCTATATGCAGTTCATGGCGGAGGAACTGAAGAACAGCCGTGCCCCCGCGAACGTCATGTTCTGGCATCCGCCGGCTCGAGCGAGCCAGACGGATTCCGTTCCCGCGAAGCGTTGAATCATTATGTTCTCCTCCCCGCGCGATGCCTGCAGGGACGATGCAGGTCCGAAATCAGCGTCATCCGATACATAGCGGCGCCCCATCCAGCAGACTATGATTGGAAACGGCATAAACGATCCAGCAAGGATTGCATCGTTGCCACAATCGTTCGAATCTGATGTGTTCATCGGAGACATTTAGTGGGGATAGGGATTCGGCCGCCTCATCGGCTCTGCCTGGTTTTATTGGGAATGACGCTTGCCTGCTCAACCGCCTGGGCAGCAGGTCCGCACGCGGCTTGCACGCCAAAATTCCCTCTGGAGAAAGGCCTGGCGCATGGGTGGCTGGGAGCGGACGCGGCCTACTCGATTCCGCTGCAGGGCGGACGCGATTTGTGGATCTTCGGCGACACGCTCCAGGGCAAGCATCGCGTGGTTCAGGGGAATACCCCCATTGTGGTGCGCAATAGTATCGGAGTTTCAACGTGTGAGGCGGGCCGGTGGAAGATCCGATACTTCATTCGTCGCGACGCCCAGGGTAAGCCGGTGGACTTCTTCCATGCGCAGCATCCGAAAACCTGGTACTGGGCGCTGGACGGTTTCCGCTCCGGGTTGGATGTGTGGGTGACGCTGCTCTGTTTACGGGCGACCGACGCGAAGTCGGCGATGGGTTTTGAAACATGTGGATCAGATCTGGCGCGGCTCTCGTCTTTGGGGCCGGATCCAATGCAATGGAAGGTCGAATATTTCCCGCTGGTGTCCGATAGAGCGCACGCGTATCCGTCTGCGACCACGGTGGTGGATGGCCGTTACGCCGATCTGTTTGCCCTGGATGAGCAGGGCGGTCGGCCGCTGATCGCCGCGCGGATTCCTCTGACCGGACTGAACGCACCGCAACAGCACCTGGAATATCTTGCACGCGACGGGCAATGGAAAAAGGGATTCGATCCTGCGAACGCACAGGCAGTCATGGAGCATGGGAGCACGGAGCTATCCATCCGGTACCATCCCGATCTGCATCGGTGGTTGGCGGTAATGTTCGATCCGAGCCCGCTCTCGCCAAAGATTCTGCTCCGGAGCGCGCCGGCGGCGACGGGCCCCTGGAGCGCTGGACAGGTGATCTACAGCGTGCCGGAGATGCGGCCGGGCACGCCAGGCTACGACAAGAACACCTTTTGTTATGCGGGCAAAGAGCATCCCGAGTTCGAGCACGGCGACCTGCTCTTCACCTATGTGTGTAATACATTCGCAGTGCCGCAACTCGCCAGGGACCTGAACATCTATTTCCCGCGCACCGTGCGGATTCCCATGCCGACCCTGCCAGCAGACGACGACGGGAGCCACCGCGGTCGATGACCCGTTTTCGCAACGTCGTTCTGTCGGAACCTCTGCCAGTATCGGGTGTCCGGCTGCTGACGCTGGACTCCCCGGCACTGCGCAGACGCGGAGAGATGAGCCTATGGCTGCCAGCGGGGCAAAAGAACGAGCCTCTACCATTGCTGATCCTGTTGCACGGCGTCTGCGGGAGCCACTGGAACTGGTGGGCCCTGGGTAAGGTGCCGGAAACGGCAACGGCGATGATCGCAGCGGGCACAATGCGCCCATTCGCGATTGCAATGCCATCGGATGGCCTGTGGGGTGATGGGACCGCCTACGTTCCGCATCGGGATTTCGACGCCGAGGCATGGGTGATGGAGGATGTACCAGGATGCCTGGCCGAAACCTTCCCGGAGATCGTGACCAATGCGTTCTACATGGCTGGATTGTCGATGGGCGGCTATGGCGCGCTGCGGCTGGGGATGAAGTATGCCGGAAAAGTGCGGGGAATCTCGGCGCATTCCGCGGTGACGCGCCTCGAGGATCTCGAGGCCCACGTGCGCGATCCCATCGAGGCATATCGCTTCTCAGAACCCGACAACACCAGGATCGCCCACTGGGCCCGGACGAACCAAGCGAAGTTGCCGCCGATCCGTTTCGACTGCGGCCTCGAAGACGCGCTGCTAGCTTCGAATCGCGCGTTGCACGCGATGCTGGTGGAACAAGGGATTCCGCACGAGTACGAGGAATACGATGGTGGCCACACGTGGGCGTATTGGCAGACGCATGTGCGCCGCACACTGCAGTTTGTTTCTGAACTTGAGGCGCACACCACGCACACCTAACCTGAGCGCGTAACACCTTCCGCCGAGATGGAATATTCAGCTCCCTGATAATGGAAGCCTTCGAGGCGGGCCTTCGGATCGAGGGCAGCGAGCTTCGATGCCACATGGATGCCGCCATACAGCGACGGATCCACCCCAAAAATCGATTCGATGACCATGTCGATAAAGGCGCCGCCGGCGATCGCGGACCAGTCTTCAATGAAGGGCGCGTCTTCTGAGGCTTTATAAGCGCCCCCTCTGAGCGGCGGAACCACCTGCTCCACGTAGTGCGCCTGGCCGATCGGGGCCCTGATTGCCGGCCTTCGCCACTTCGGTGAGCCAGACGGCGACGCGCGCGGGATCGTCAGCTTTGAACAGGCCTTTGGCAGATTCAGGCGGCCACGCGGCATAGGCGCCGAGACAGCTGTGGTCGGGGCGCACGTTCCACGTAGCGTCGGGATCGCCGCTCGCCAAAGCCCGCATCCATTTTTCTGATGCGAGCTGCGACCAGAAGAAGTGGGCCATCTCATGCTTCTGCTGCTCGGACAGGTCATCGCCCATGTTGTCGAGGACGGCGATGAAGTCGTAACAGTGTCGGACCTCGTTGAAAGATCCATCCGGCTGTCCGCAGCGCCACCAGCCTTTTCCCTTCACGTAAAGGATTTCGTTGATGCGCTGAGCGAGCGCGGAGGCTTCGGACCGGAGCTGCGCGGCCTGCTGCATGCGCCCGCGTCTCTCCAGCAGCGCGGCGACGAAGCGCATGCTGGAGACATTGCCGGCATTCATCCCCGCAACTTCGTGGACATAGGTGCTGACGACCTCGAGAAGATTCGTGATGCCGCCGTAATCGGCGAGACCATTTTTACCGACGAGCTTCTTCCAGTAAGTCGCGTGATCCACCAGGGAATCGAGAACGGTTTTCCCCCTGAGTGGTTGATCGAGCCACGCAAAGTCCCCGGTGATGCGCAGGTAGTCCTGTGCGCACCGAACGATGGCCATGTCGTTGACCGCATACCAGGGCCCGACCGCCTCGCCGCTGATGTAATCCGTGGCAAGGTGTTGGTGCATGTCCCGCTGAAACCAGACCTCGACCAGGTTGCGGAGCGGCAGGGGATCCAGCAGAGAGAGACTAAGACTGCTGAGCGCGGTATCCCAGGGAAAGCTCAGAGTGGGCAATACATGCCCACTGAGAGTGAGAAACGTCGGGCCGTACGCGGAATCGGGAGAGCGTCGTCGCGCGCTGATCAGATTGCGAACGCCGTTCTGGTAGAGGTTCCACAAGGTTTCGCTCTCGGTGTGAAGACGCGGCAAATGTCCGGAGAAATCGCTGTTGCCGGCGGTGAATGCGGACTGCAGCAGTTGCTCGAAGCGACGCTCATTCTGAGTTTCGAGCGAGGGGAAGTTCGCCTGCAAGCGATCGTGGAGAGCGTTGGCCTCTGGCGCCTGGGCGGCAAGCGCCGCGACAAAATGCAGCTCCCGAGTCTCTCCGGGAGACAGATCAAACCTGTATTGCAGAACGTTGCCCCCTGCGACGGAGTCCGCGGGCGGATGAAAACCCTGTGCGCATGCAGCGGGCGAATGCTGCGCCGACCATGTAAGCCTGCCGTGCGAGGTATCCCAGGAAAGCTGGTTGTCCGCCTCACCCGGCAGATTGGCGAGCCAGCCGCTTGTCTTCTTCGTGACGGCGGCGCGCATGTCGAAGCCGACGGTGAGAGCTGCTGCGCTGGCCGGAGACGTTACGAATCTCAATCTTCTGCATCACGGCCCGCTGCTCCGGAGGCAGGAAGAGCGTGGTGCGAAAACGAATGCCGTCTACCGTCTGCCCGCGGACGACGCAATGCGGAAACCACTGATAGGTGACGGCCTGCGCTGGATTGTCAGTGATGGCAGCGAGGCGATCGTTCACGATCATTTCGCAGGTATTCAACAGGCCTGGACTCCAGGGTGTGTCGGGTACGCCGCAGCAGACATAGGGCGGAAACGCGATTGCGGTAATGCCAGAAACCGATTTAACGCTCTGCGCATAGCCCCAGTCGTTCATCGCGATGGGCAGATTGAAGAGCTCCATGAAGGTGTGCGGCATGCGAACGCTGGCCAGATCGTTGAGCGAAGGAATGGCGGGAAGTGCGCGCGAGGCCAAAGGCAGGGCAGAGAGAGCCTGGGACTCAGCGGCTACGGCGGCGGCCCCGGCAGAAACTTTCAGGAAGCTGCGACGATTCATCGGCGACCTCCGAGGACGAGGAAATGGTGCTGCTGGTTCGCACCAGGATCATAGCGCATCATGGACTGTTTATGCGCAATAAGGCGATTCGCAATGATCGTTTTAGCATTTATCGATCATTCCAATCCGAACCTAACGCGTCAGACGCGGATGACTTCGATGCCCAGCTTCTGAAATGGAGCGATCATCTCGTCGGTGGCTCCGGAGTCGGTGATGAGCGTTTGGACGGTCGGAGTTTCGCAAATCCTCCAGTTGGCGACCACGCCAAACTTGGTGTGATCTGCCACAGCGATGTGGCGGCGCGCATGGCGCACCATGGTGCCGTTCAGTTCCGCTTCATCCGAATGGAAGCAGCTGGGCCCCCACTGAGCGTCGATGCCATCGGCTCCAATAAACATGGTGTGGATGAGCATGTTGTCGAGGCTGCGAATCGCGGTAGGTCCGACCAGAGAGAACCAGTCCCCGTGCAGGTGGCCGCCGGTCACAAAGACGCTGACATCTTTCCTCTTCGATAGTTCCATGGCGATGTTCGCCGTGTTCGTGATGACGGTGATCTTGCTGTTCAGCGGGATGCCGCGGATGATCTCGGCTGTGGTGGTGCCGGGCGTGATGGCGATAGTTTCACCGGGATTGATGAGGGCGGCCGCAGCACGGCCAATGCGGCGCTTCTCGTTCGCCTGCCGTTCCACCTGGGCCTGGAACGAGCGGTCCTTCTTGAACGGTTCGTAGAAGAGGGGTTCGATGGAGGCCGCGCCACCATGCGTGCGGCGAAGCAGTCCCTGCTGCTCGAGAAGATCGAGGTCTCGCCGGATCGTAACAACAGAGACTCCCAGGTGTTCGCTGAGCTCATCGACGGCGACGGAGCCATTTTCCTGGAGGCCGGTGAGAATGGCGTTGAAGCGCTGCTGCTGGCCTCCCTGCGCCACTTCGGCTGCAGCCTGTGCGGGCTTCGCCACTTTCTTTCGCTTGGTTTGCTTTACCACCGCTCAGGCCTCCCATTGGCGCTGAATCTGTTCCAGTGTTTTACCCCGCGTTTCTGGAACCATTCTCCATATAAATACGAAGGTTACAACGCAGAGAATCCCATAGATACCGAAAGTTCCGGAGACGCCGAGAGCATGGATCGGCGAGAGAAAGGTAAACGTGACGATCAGAGTGCCGGTCCAGAGCGTTGAGGTGGCGATGGAGGCAGCACGCCCGCGAATCTTGTTGGGGAATATTTCAGAGATAACCACCCACGGAATCGGGCCCATGGCAAACGCGAAGAAGCCGGTGTAGCCAAGCACGCAGGCAAGAATCAGCAGTGGCGAAGTGCCCGGAATCCGCCAAAGTACGACAAAGAGAGCGAGAGAGATGGTCATTCCTGCCGATCCCGTCAGCAGCATCGTGCGCCGTCCCCACCGATCAAGGCAGCGCAGCGCGATGAGAGTGCAAACCAGATTGGTGCCGCCAATGATCACATTAGCCATCAGCGCGGCTCCGGCACTCTCCCCGCGAAAGTGCTCGCTGATGAGAATGGATCCGTAGTAGAGAACGGTATTGATGCCGGTGATCTGGCACAGAATCGCCAGCGCCAGCGCGATGGTGAGAGGGCGCCGCATGGGTCGCGAAAAGACTTCGCTCCAGGTGCCCTGCTCGCCGGAGGCAGCCTCTTCCACGAGCCGCACCTGCAGATCCGCTTGCTCGGGACCATAGATGCGGGCCAGGATGAGCCTTCCCCTTTCGCGCTGCTGGTTACTGATAAGCCAGCGCGGGCTTTCGGGAATGAAGAGCAGGCCAATGAAGAAGGTTACGGCGGGAATTGCTGCCACCCCCAGCATCCAGCGCCAACTGCTGTCGCCGAGCCCTGCCAGCCCCCAGCTCACGACGTAGGCGGCAAGAATTCCGACCACGATAGCAAGTTGATTCATGGAAACCAGCCGGCCGCGACTGCCCGCGGGTGCGACTTCCGCGATGTACACCGGCGTGAGCACCGAAGCCAGTCCGATGGCCAGGCCGCCCAGAAATCGTCCGAGCGAGAAGACGAGTATGGAGCTGGCCATCGCTGCGCCCACCGTGGAGGCGGCAAAAAGGATGGCGGCGATGAGCAGAGATTTCCGTCGCCCCAGGCGGTCGCCAGTCAGGCTGGCTCCGGCCGCGCCAAACAGGCAACCGAGGAGAAGGGCGCTGGCGGCCACTTCCGTTTCGAGATTGGAAAGCGAAAACTGGTGCCGAAGAAAAAGCAGAACACCGTTGATGACAGCCGTATCGAACCCGAAGAGAAAGCCGGAGATCGCAGCGACGACCGCGAGAAAGAGAACGTACAGAGGAGAGCGCGCTTTCGCCCCGCCCTGCGAAAGATCGGCAACGACAGAAATCTGCATGAGAATCGAATCCCGCTCAGCTTGAACGGATTGTTTATATACGAAAGCCCGATGTTTGCGAAACCCGGCGAATAATTCACGGCATAGGCAATCCGAATTCGTGGCGGCAAAGAATGAGCTTTGCCCGGTGATCAGAAGCTGGCGGCGACAAACTATGTTTTGCCATAAAACGAACACGATAATATTCGTTATCGTTGAAAACGAACAATCAGTCTGCTAATATCGCGTGCTGTTATGGAAACTTCGTCGAAACAGACGGCAAACCCTCAGCCCGGGATATCCGCCGCGAAGGCGCCCGTCAACCTGGAGTGGCTCACGGGCACCCTGCGCGGAGGCCCAATCCAGGAAAGCACGAAGAAGCTCGGGGGACTGAAGGGTCTCTTTCAGGACGAAGCGGCGTTTGCCCGCATGGATCCGGCAACGGTGGTCTACGAGGTGCGGTGGTGGTCGCCTGTACCCGCGGGCGAAGAGGGTGGCCTTTTTTGGGGCGTGACGACGCTTCACCCGGGCCGCGTGGGTGACGAATACTTCCTGACGCACGGACACTTCCACGCCAATCGGACGCGGGCGGAGTATTACGCAACAGCGGCGGGTAATGGGTTACTGATCCGGATGGATGACGACCGCAAAACGTGGGCCGAGGAGATGAGTCCAGGAACCCTGCACGCAATCAGCGGACAGCATGCCCACCGCGTGGTCAACATCGGTTCGGAGCCGCTGATCTTCTGGGCCTGCTGGGGCAGCGATGCCGGCTACAACTACCAGACGATTCGCGAGCGGGGTTTTGGCGCGCGCGTGGTCGAACGCAGTGGGCAGGCCGTGATGATTCCTTATGAATAAAAGTGCAGCGACGCGGTTCGATTCCGGTTTGGAGATCGCGCTGCGACCCGACGAACTCGCGTTTGACTATGGTTCCGATGTGATTGGCCCTGCACCGGAGATGCGGCGACTGGACGATATTCGTGCGAGCCTCCGCGATCCTGACTGCAGCGGTCCTGACCCGGTGTATGGCATTGCCATGGATGTATGCCGTCAGAGCGATGCGGAAGATCTCCGCCAGCGGCACTTGCTGTTCGGCGTGGTGGCCTACGCGAGCGGCCGCCTCGGCGAGGAGCCGGTGCGCAGTCAGGGACACATTCATGCTCCCGCGCCACACAGCGGATGGTCGACCCCGGAACTATTCGAGATTTGGGAGGGCCGCGCGATTGTCTACGCCCAGGAGTTTGCGGAGGACGATCCCGGCCGATGCGTCGCTGTCAAGGCGGGGCCCGGCGATCAGGTAGTCGTGCCGCCAGGTTGGGCGCACTGCGTGATCAACGCGGACGAAAAGACACGCATGGTATTTGGCGCACTCTGCGAACGCCAGTACGGATTCTTGTACGACGCGGTACGCGCGCATGGCGGCCTGGCGTGGTTTCCGTTGTTGCGGAACGGGCGCATCGAGTGGCAGGCCAATCCCCATTACCGGAAGTCGAGTCTGTCAGTGCACGGCCCGAGAAGCTATCCGGAACTGGGCCTCGATACGACAGTCCCCATCTACCGCCAGTATCAGCGCGACCCGGAAGCAGTGCAGTGGATCTCGGAGCCCCCCGCATGTCTGCACTCTGGCCAACGCTGGAGCCGTGAGAGGATCATGATGACCATCAACCGACGGACCTTTCTCTCCAGCGGAGCCGCGGCCGGTGTTCTGACCGGCCTGCAGCTTCCAGCTAAGCTGCACGGGAGCGACGAGCCCCTTTCTCAAGCCACTCCCTCGGGAAGCTCCGCGGTTGATTTTCGCTTCGCACCGGCGGATTTTCAGTCGACGATCTGCTTTCCCGACGATCCGCACAAGACAGTGTTGGGCAAGTGCGGCGATCTGCGCTACGACTTTTCCACGGATATCTTTGCCGGCGTCGATCAGTTCGGAACAATCGTTGAGTTCCGCCTCGCGGGGATGGGCGACGACAGCTGGCGCACGCAGACGATGGAAGGTCCCGGCGTTCCGATCGTCCATACGCGCTTCGATCGCACCGCGGCCAGTGTAGAGTTGATCGCCTTTGCGACGCGTCGAGAGGGCGAGGGCCGGGTCGACAACGTGCTGATGGAGATTCGTCCGAAGAGCGACACAGTGATCGCGGCACCGTTGATCCGCATCCGCTCCGGCAACGCCTATCATCTGGGCCCTGCCAGCGGCGGCAGGGCTGTGAATATTCATCGCGGCGGAGAAGCGAACCCCTGGATGCTGTGCATTCCGCAGAATGCATTTCCGAGCACCGGCGACACGGGATGGCGCCTGGATGAAGGCGGCTACGAACTCTACCTCGAGCATGGCACCGCCACCGCGAGCGAGCCCCTGCGATATCTATTTCGATTTCCGCAGGAGAAACAGCGACGCCGAGCAGCACTGTCGCCCCCGAGACGCTGCTGGATGAGGTGCGCACATGGTGGCGCCAGTGGCATGCCTTCGGCGGTGCGGTGGACTGGTCGCTTCCCGGCGTGAACGGAGAATTCCTCGTCGCCTGCGCTCGCAATATCCAGCAGGCGCGTGAAATTCGCGACGGCATGCTCGTCTTCGAGGTCGGGCCGACGGTCTATCGCGGCATGTGGATCGTCGACGGCAACTTCCTCATCGAGTCCGCGCGTTACCTCGGCTATGACGAGGCCGCAGATAAAGGATTGCTGTCGGAGTGGAAGCACCAGGTAGCCACCGGGCAGATCATCGCTTCTGCCGGGAAAGAGCACTGGAAAGACACAGCCATCGCCATGTTCACCCTGGTGCGCGCCTGCGAACTTAAGCAGGACTGGAGCCTGCTGCGCCAGCTGGCACCGCAGGTGGGCCACGCGATCGACTTCCTCATCAGCCTGCGCGACCAGGCACGCAAGGGCGATTCGCCCAATGGAAAATACGGCATCCTGGCGCCCGGCTTTCCCGACGGCGGCATCGGCGGCGTGCACTTCGAATTCACGAATACGCTGTGGGCTCTTGCAGGACTCCGCGCGGTCTCGCGCGCCAACCACACCCTGCAGCTGCCGGATCTCCAGCGCGTCGAGGGTTTCTACCAGGAGCTCATCAGCGGATTCAGCAGCGCTGCCAGGGACGAGATGGTCTCCGACCCGCGCGGCTTCCGCTACCTGCCCATGCTGATGCGTGAAGATCCGGCGATGCACGAAAATGACTGGGATCGCCCACGGCCGCAAAGCGCGCAATGGGCTCTCTCGCACACCATCTTTCCCGGCGAAGTCTTCAGCAAAGACGATCCGGTGGTGCGCGGCCACATCGCGCTCATGCAGGCCTGCACCCAGGAAGACATTCCCGCTGAAACCGGTTGGCTGCATCACGAAGGCGTGTGGAACTACAACGCACCCTTTGTTTCAGAAGTGTATCTGTGGGCGGGTCTGCGCGACTGGGCGCACCGCACCTTCATCGGCTATCTCAACCATGCGTCGCCACTGCACGCCTGGCGCGAGGAGCAGCCGCTGCAGAAATCGCTGCTCGGCATGCTGTGGGGCGACATGCCGCACAACTGGGCCAGCGCAGAATGCATTCGCTACCTGCGTCACATGCTGGTGCTGGAAGACGGCCGCAGGTTGCGCCTTCTCGATGGACTGATGCCATCCGATCTGCGCACACCGGAGCCCTTCAGGCTGACGGAGACCCCGACACGCTTCGGCCGCGTCTCGCTCGCGCTGGAGCCGGTGGGGAGCCGCGGATGGAAAGCGCACTTTGTGCGGAAGGAAGGCGCCGCTCCGGCGTCGGTGGAACTGCGAGCAAGTCTCCTTCCAGGTCTTGAGGTGAGTCGGATCAGTGGGGCATCGATGCGCCGAGAGGGCAGCGAGACCGTGCTGATCGACCCGGCAGCAAAGGAATGGATCGCCACCTGGGGAGCATAGACGGACGCATGAAACCTGGGATTGCTCGTGCCGTTGCATTGCTGGCCACAGGCGCCCTCTCGTCATGCGCCGGCAGCAACAAGCCGAGCGCAATCGTCGCACCGCCGCCCGCTCCCACGATCTCGAGTGGGTTTCCCTATCAACTGGGCTGGCTCGGCGCGGACGGCGCTTATTCGGTGCCGTTTAGGAAACAGCCGCAGCCTCTGGTTCTTCGATGACACGTTTATCGGCGCGGCAGATCAAACCAGCCGCCTCCAGCCGACGAGCTTCATCCACAATTCCATCGGGATCTCGACCTGCACCGCACAGTACTGCACCTTCCAGTACTTCTGGAGCGGCATGCGCGCCGCTTCTCCCAAAGCCATCTTCATCGCGCCTGGAAGCGACTGGTTCTGGCCGATGGACTGGCAACTCTTACAACGGAAAGCTCTACGTCGCGCTGATGCAGATGCACGCGGCGGGCGGCGGCGCATTCGGATTTGCCTACAGCGGCGCACAACTGGCGACGATCAGCAACTGCACCGCCACCCGCCGCAATGGTCGATTACGTATCAGCCGCTCAACACCGGAGGAAGCGCGGTGCCCGGAGTCTCCATCGTGCTGCAGCAGGGCCCGGGAGGTAATCCGGATCCGGCCAATCCGCAGGGTGCGAACTACGCCTACTTCTTTACCGCGGTCGGGAGTCCTCCCTGGCTGGCTCTGCTGCGCATTCCCCTCGCCGACCTGGACCACCTGGCGCGGCCGGGCAATGCGGACTGGCAATATCGAAGTACCCGCGGGACTTGGCAGACCTGGCAGGATACGGCGACGTCGCTGCCTGGTGACAATGCGCCCGTGATCAGCCCGGGAGCCACAGAGATGACGGTTCGCTGGCACAGCGCCACCCAACAGTGGCTTGCGGTGTATCCCCTGGGTCTGCAAAAGCAGGCGCACTACAGTGTGTCGACATCGCTCACTGGAGGCTGGGGACCATCAGAGAATCTGTTCCCATATCCGGAGCTGCAGCCTTCGAATCCGAACTACACGCCCAATCTCTTCTGCTACGCGGTGAAGGAGCACGTGGAACTGGAAGCCCCAGATCAGCTCGTCTTTACCTACGCGTGCAATTCCACGGTGGAGACTGAGATTCTGCAGAATATGAATCTCTATCACCCGATCGTCGTGCGCCAGAACCTCCCCGCGCAATAGGCTCCCCCCGGTGATCGTTTTCTCTAAAAGCGAAAGCGGGGATCCTGGATAGGTCACCGCCGTCGAAATCGGGCTCGCGCCGAAGATGTCTGTCGTTGGGCTGATTCTCATAAGCGCCCTCATTTCTGCGGCTTTTACTAAGATTCGGGCACCGCGGGATGAGGCCTGTCGGGCTCCCTCATGAGCGACTTTGGACTGGTAAAAGGAAAGATCAAAATTCCTCATTGACAGCCAATAGAAAGTACACATAGTC
The DNA here is from genome assembly GCA_963702295.1 of uncultured Acidobacteriaceae bacterium. Lineage (GTDB taxonomy): Bacteria > Acidobacteriota > Terriglobia > Terriglobales > Acidobacteriaceae > Palsa-343. The sequence continues at coordinate 75,606 of CAVPCE010000056.1, forward strand.
TTTATTGCGGCAAACAGAACATCTCTGCTTGCGTTCTGCGTTGACTGAGCGGGTTCAAAAAACAGAAAGATCCTTTTCCTGGTGGAGGCGCCAATGATGTCGTGTTCTTGGCAATTGATGGCTACAGTTGAGCGGTTCCTGAGCCGCCGATCGATGATGACGGTCCTGCGCGCGGCGGTGGCGCTGGCCTTTGCCGGTCTGTTCTTTTCCACCGTCGCGACGGCGCAAAGCGTCAGCACCTTCGACACCGGCACCATCACTGGAACCGTCACGGACCCCTCCGGCGCCGTCATTCCTCACGCATCGGTGACCGTCAGCAATACCGAAACCGGCAACGTCACGAAAACGGAGACCAACGGCGATGGCGTTTTCTCCGCGCCGGGGCTCCAGTTCGGCAATTACGTCGTAACTGCAACCGCCAGCTCATTCCAAACGACCACGACGAAACCATTCGTGCTGAATGTGGGCGCAATAGTCCGCGTCGACCTCAAGCTGTCCGTGGCAGCAGCGGCCGAAAATGTCACAGTGACGGGAACGAACGCGACGGTAAATACGACCAGCGCAACGGCCGGTACCACGCTGGACCAGGAACAGATTCGTAACCTGCCCACAAATGGCCGCGATGTGATGGACTTTCTGGAGATTGCGCCGGGGTCGGTGAACTCAACCGGCTTTTTCCAGGGCAGCGTGAACGGCCAGGAAAACTTCATGACCGGTCTGAATGTCACCCTCGACGGCCAGAATTCAACGCGCCCGGATGTCAATGGCTTCGACGAGACCGAGGGCAACGAACAGTCGCGGCTCACCCGGGCCAGCGTCGACAGCGTTCAGGAGATTGATTTCGCTAACAGCGGGTACAGCGCTCAGGTAGGGCATTCACTGGGTCCGCAGATGAACATCGTAACCAAGGGCGGGACCAACAATTTTCATGGCGAAGTTTTCGATTTCTTCCGCAACGATGCTCTCGACTCCAGTGACTATTTTGCCAGCGCTCTGACGAACCCCAAGGTGCCGTTGCGGATGAACCAGTTCGGCGCCAATCTGGGCGGTCCTTTCCTGAAAAATAAGCTGTTCTTCTTCGCCAGCTACGAAGGCATCCGCCAGCACACCACCCAAATCGACTCTCTTTATGCGGTTCCCAGCGCTTATGTGCGTTCGCAATTTGTTCCGGCCATGCAGCCGGTCCTGGCGCAGATGGCTCCGCTCCCGGCGAACTGCAACTCCATTCCCGCTCCGGCATCGTGCGCTGTTCCGGGATTTACCGACGCCAATCCTGCCTTTGGCTCCGACCTCGTCTACGATCCTGCAGCTTTGCCCACGACACTCCGCGAAGACAGCGGCGCGATTCGCGTCGACTTCAACATTGCGAACCGCGATCGGATGTTCGTGCGTTACAACGTCGATAACGGACTGACCAATCAGGAAATCGGACTGAATGAAGGGCAGACAACGCCGCTGCTCAACATCAATCAATCTCTCATGGCCGATGAGACCCACACCTTCACGCCGACGCTGATCAACGAACTGAGCGTTGCGGTCCACAGGTTCTATTCGGACACGAACTCCGATACCCCCCAGCCCCTCGTCGGGTTTGGTGGATTCTTCACCAATCTCGGCGCGCTGCCTGGCCCGAATACTTTCAATCAGATCAACCCACAGACGGTTTTTGAGATCCTGGATAACGCCACCAAGACGGCGAAGAATCACACTCTTCGCTTCGGCACACAGATCCAGTTCAATCGGATCGATGAGTGGCTGCGGCCCCAGCAGACGTTTTCGTTCGGCAGCTTCTCCGACCTGGAGAACGACCGGCCCTTCGTTCTGCAGAAGATCGGATTCCCAACTTTCGTGGGCGTACGCAATTCCAACTGGGATCTGTATGCCGAGGATGACTGGCGCGTGACCCCAAAGCTAACCCTCAATCTCGGGGTGCGGGCCGGCATCAACACCGCCTGGAGCGAGCGGAACCACCTGATGCCGAACTTCGATTTCGCTACCCAGACGATTACCTCTCCAACCCAACCGCTGTACAACGGGCCGACGGACGACGTTGCTCCTCGCCTTGGCCTCAGTTACGACCCCTTTGGCCGGGGGAAGACGGTGGTTCACGCCTACTACGGACTCTTCTACAACCCGATGCACTGGGGGGTGAACCTGATGAGTAACAACCCCGCCTATCAGAGCTACTCGGTGAACGCCTTCCAGGCGCCTCTCGCTTATCCCATGACTAACCCGGCTCTGCCCGCTGGCACGCAGAACGTGTACACGTTTCCGAAGGACGCGCACGATCCGTATTCGGCGAACTGGCTCTTTGGCATCCAGCAGGAGATTCTGCCCAACACCGTTCTCACCGTCAATTACACCGGGAACGAGGACCATCATCAGGATGCCGGAATCGATTTCGCCGCGCTCAACCTGAATCCCGCAAATTACTTCACCCAGGCCCATACGTTAACCGGCTTTGCCAATGAGTATCTCGAGGCGGACACGCTGCACTCCAGCTACAACGCCCTCCAGGTACAGCTTCGTCACAATACCCGGCGCCTCAACGTCGAAGCGAACTATACCTGGTCGCACGAGATCGATGACATGGTCAACGTCTTCAATAGCTTTTCCAATCCCTACAATCCGAACTACGATATCGGATCCGGCGATTGGGACATCCGGCACAACCTTACCGGCAGCGCCGTCTATAACTTCACCGATCTGGAGGGGCACAATGCGCTCGCGCGCGGCGCTCTCGGTGGCTGGCAGGTCTCCAGCATCGTGCAGTCACGTTCCGGCGCTCCACTGGACGTTACCGACTCGGGCGGTGGCATCTTCGGTCTTTCCACCCGTCCGAACTCCACCGGTCAGCCGATTAAGCTGTCGAACTTCTCCTGGCCTTACCACAGCTATAACGTAAACGCCTACGCAGTCCCGCCCACCTTCAACGGCGTTCCCGGCGATCCTTCCACCCTCGGCAACGTAGCTCGCAACAGTCTGCGGGGGCCTGGATTCGTCCAGTGGGACTTTTCCGGGATGAAGAACTTTCCGCTCACGGAGAAAGCCAAGCTTCAGTTCCGCGGCGACCTGTTCAATATCCTGAACCATCCCAACTTCGGAAACCCCAACGTTGGAGTCTGTAATTCGTTCAGCATTTTTGGGTGCACCATGAACCAGACCTTCGGCCAGGTCGGCCAAACCATCGCCGGCCAGGACAACACGCTCGTGGGCTCGGGTACGGCCCGCCAGGTTCAGTTTGCTCTGAAGCTGATGTTCTAGACTTCTTCAAAGCACGTCCTCACAACCAGGTGATCGATCCAATCGATCACCCTGATTCTTTTTTTGCGGAAGCTTGCGTGAGAAGGGAGTGGAGTCGAAGGACTGGACTTAGACCCGAACTTGCGCCCGGATTGTGCCGTGTTCCCGATCGGCCTTCTTGCCACAAGGGCGAACGGTGTAGGGTCCAACCGCCGCGGGGACAATGAAGGTCTCCGCGTAATGAACGATGAACGGTTCAAAGTCACCGCGCGGGCTCTCTACGACAGCCTCGTCGCCTTCGATCAGATTCAGCACATGCACCGTCCCCGCCGTATCGTGAGGAACCGTGCCCGTGAACCAGTGGCGGCGTGTTTCGATGAACTCCAGCGCATGCAGACCGGTGCGTTCCTCCCGCCAGCCGTCGCCTGCGGCAACCGGCTCAACCCGATTGATCAGAGAACGGCGCACCCAATCCGTCGTGCGATCCCACTGGATGTTCGCGATGCCATGCTGCAGGTGAATGGGCCGCGGCCGCCCGTCGAGCCCAAGGCGCCCCCAGTCCCACAGCTTGAACGTAAAGATGTAGGGCGTAGCGCTGATCTCCAGCACCATGCTGTTCCGTCCTGAACAGTGAATCGTGCCCGCCGGAATCAGGAAATGATCGTGCTTGCTCGCCGGAAAGCGATTGACATACTCTTCCGCGGGAAAGTCGAAGTCGCCCTCCTGCGCTCGCTCCAGATCCTGCACCATGGCTTCGCGGTCGATCCCTTCCTTCAGGCCCAGATACACGCCGGCGTCATCGCCAGCATCAAGCATGTAGTAGCTCTCGTCCTGCGTGTAGTCCATCCCAAAGTGCGCGCGAATATACGACGTAAGCGGGTGCACCTGCAGCGATAAATTCCCGCCGCCCACAGTGTCCAGAAAGTCGAAGCGAATGGGAAACTCCGCCCCAAAGCGGCGTAGACCGTTCCCTGGCCCAGCAGTTCGTGAGGGTGCGCGAATACAAGATCGATGGAAGGAATCTCAACTCGCAGATCGCCGAATCCAAGCAGCAGGCTGTTCTCTTCAGGAACGCAGTCGAAACACCACGCGTGATTCGGCGCACCGTCATCGGGAAGGTTGCAGACGCGTTCCATCCAGTGGCCGCCCCAGGGGCCGGGATCGAAAAACGGCACCACGCGCAATGGGCGCCGCACAGCGCCAGCCAAACTGCGCCGGAAAACATCGCCCGCAATGGCTTTGGGCTGGCCCGGCTTATTGGTGTCCAGCAGCAGATCGATCTCTGTCGAACAGCCGCCGCTTCAGACGGTCGGCCGCACGCCAGTCCACAAAAAAGGCACGCTTGTATTTGAGCGATGCTGCGCTCCTGGAAATTCTCCGATCCGAGGTTAGCGATCTCGTTCCGCCGCTGTCGCTGCTGGAGTTCCCACCGTGCCATATCGGCATAAATCATCAAGCCCGGCTCAGGGCAGACCAACGAGGCCCCCGGACCCAGCACGATAATCGGTTTGCCACTTTCACGGCAGCGCCCACGAGCAGCGTCCAGACGCGCAGGATCGAAAAACGCCTCGATCTCGATCTCATTCATCTCGCCGAAAACAGGATCGTCGCCCAGAAAAGGCTCAAGCATAGCGTCGATCTCGGCTGCCGTGCGAAACAAATCCGGCATCATGATAAAGGTCGCCCGCGGCAGCGCAGCGGCCAGTTCGCAGCGCACCTCCTCAAGTGCCACGCCCGGATAGCATTCGATCACCACCACCGACGAGCCGCTCAGCCGCTCGCCGATCGCCCGCGCCACCGCGCCCCAGCCATCCAGGCATTCTTCGCGCGAGCCGGAAGGAATAAAAGGGAACCTATCGTACAAGCGGCAGCTCCTGTTCAAAGAGAGGAATGACGCCGAGCAGGGCAGCATCGTTGCCCAGCTGGGCCGCCCGAACCCGCACCGTACCCCAGGGCGTCCATGCATTCGTGCGCACGTACTCCTGGAGAAAGGGAAGGATGGCCTCGGCGCTCTTCATCACGCCCCCGCCATAAACAAGCAATTCCGGATCGAAGGCATGAATCGCGGCCACTGCCGCCGCTCCCCATACTCGCAGGCAGTGATCCACGATCGCACGCGACACAGAATCGCCGCCGTCCGCACAGGCGAACAGGTTTTCAAAATCAACCTTGCGTGCAGCCAGCGCACTGGCAGCAAATCCTGGCCACGCCTCCGCGACCAGCGGCAAACTCCATCCGGCAGCCTCCGACTCCGCACATCCCAGCCCTCCGCAGGTACAGCGGCGCCCGTTAAGCGTGACAGGAACATGCCCTCCCAGCACGCCCGCCTGATCGTGCTTACCCCGCAGCAGCCGCCCCTCGATCATCGCCACCCCGCCAATCCCGGTGCCCAGCGTGAACATCACCACGTCCGCTTCGCCCTGAGCGGCGCCGGCATAGCACTCGCCCAGCAGAGCCAGACGCGCATCGTTATCCAGCCGCAACGGCAGACCAAATTGCTGCCGTGCCCGAGCCGTCAGGTCAAGGGAGGGCCCGTCCTCGTATTTACCGTTCGTGGACGCGATGCGCGTCCGCCTCGAATCGACGAGCCCACAGAACCCGAACCCGATGGCCTCGGCCCGATGCGCAACATGCATTTTCCGCAGCGGAGCGGCGATCACCTCCAGAGCCGCGTCCAGCGACAACGATGCCGGTAATGAGACCGTCTCCCGCTCAAGAACCTGTCGATTCTCCACCAGCGCACAGGTCGCGTGAGTTCCGCCGAGATCGACGGCCAGGATCTTCACAGCTGGATCCCCCGGCCAGCGGGCAAGAGAACGAAATCGCGGATTTTCATTGTCATGGCTGTCATTTAACCCTCAAAAGGATACCAGAATATGTTCGTTTAATACGCAAAAGAACATTGAGGTGAGCGAAAGACCACTGCAAGTCCTTTCCACGAGACAATCAGGTACGGCGACCCCCAACGGCCCGCCGCCTTCGATGATTCAGCCTCAATGGTTCGGGGCGGGCGCGTACACCTTGATCCAGTGGCTCCTCACCTCAGGCCTCATGCTGTTGTCCTTCGAATTAAAGACAATCAGGTTCGTCTCCAGTTTCGGCATATGGCAATCAATGCAGTTGTGGGTCACGGGGTGGTCACTCTTCGCGAATGTCGCGGAGTTCGGCTTATGACAGGTCAGGCAGCGCTGCGAATATTCCGCCAGATCGTGCTGCGGAGCATGAACGTCATGACAGGTCAGGCAGGTCATGCCCGATGCCTGAAAACAACGACTCCTCCGCAGCATCGCCACCTGATTGTCGTGCACGTCCGGCGGTGCATCCGGATCGGGTTGCGGCAACCGGATGTACTTCTCCAGCGGCTCGCCAGGGATGTAGGAAAACGCGGGCACGAGGGCATCGCCTTGTCCGGCGTGGCACCACGCGCACAGGTCCATCTGCCGTTCTCGCGAGAAATGCGCAGGATTCAGAATGCCGCTGCCTGAAGACCCTCCTGGGTGGGTTGTCTCCCGTTGTACGTGTTCTTTACCCGGCCCATGGCATTTCTCGCACTCGATGCCCGCAACAAAACCCGCATGGCTATAGCGGTTCGATGGCGGCGACAGGCTTTCAATATAGGTAGCGTGGCACTCCAGACAACGGGGAATAATCGGCCGGTCGAAATTCGCGAGTCCGTCCCGATATCCGGGGCTGTTCACCCACCCCAGGGTTCGCCAGTACGACACCGGCAACTCAAACAGTTGATCGTCGTCCCAGTACAAATAGGTCTGTCCTTTACCGCCCGACCCAATCACGTAGGCAATCGTTTCAGACCGCTCTCGCGTATGCGGAGGCGTCCCCGCTACGGCAGTCTGGAGGAATTCAGTCTTTCCGTCCACGCGGCGCTCGTCCATCCGGAAAAACAACTCAGAATTCCCGGTTCTCAGCAGGTTCTGTCCCGGCGCAAAACTGCCAAGAATGGATTTCTCATCCGGCAACAGGGAGGTCAGGTAATGTGCAGTGTGATGAAAAGAATCGACCTTATCCGCGTGGCACGATCGGCAAGCATCATCCCCTACGTAGCCGGCACGTCCACTACTCTGAGCCCGCGCCGATGGTTCCGAGCCCGCGTACACCGGAGTAGCCGGAAAGCGCCACTCCGGCCCGGTCACCACCATGCAAAGGACAATGGCGGCGGTTCGAACTCCGGAGCGAAGGCGCGATTCTCTGCGGACGGCGCGGCTCTGTCTTCCCATCGATCAAAAGTGTAGCGGAGGAACGGGAAAGAAGTTCCGCGGGCCCAGCGCTGGCCAGCCACAGCCAGGCGAACTCCCCCGTCAACCGGCGAAATCGAATTGATGAGCGCTTGGGCGATATGCCGTGAATCCGGAATCAGGTGACGACATGCCCATTTCACAGGACTAACGTTCCGGAGCCTGCTGCCTTGCTCACTGAACGAGTGCTTGGGCCAGATAGCGCCAGTTCGCCATTGGAAATATCAGTCGACACCATCGGATTGATCAGCCGCCATCATGCCGACAATGCCCCTGAACCTTCCACTATTCCGACTTGCCCGCGGCCTTCAAAACCACGTTTGATGTATTCACCGGGGTTGGCCCCGACAACTCGCTTGAACGCCTTGCTGAACGAAGCGTCGGACTCGTAACCGACCGACCGAGCGACGTCGATGAGCTTCTTGTCGCGCTGTTCGAGTAACTGCATCGCCTTCTGCATCCGCCACTCAGTTACATATTCCAGCGGTGTTTGTCCGAGTAGCTCTTTAAAACGTGCTGCGAATGCGGAGCGAGACATGCCCGCCGCTTCGGCCAGGGATTCGACCGTCCAGGGTGTATTCACTCTGTCGTGAATGGCACTCAGGGCAGTGCCCATCTGAGGATCAAAAACCGCACGAAGCCATCCTTTGTTGCGTTCCGGTCCCGACGCGATATGCGCCCGAAGTACCTGGATAAACAGCACCTCGGCTAGCCGGGTCGCGACTACTTCAGATCCCGGCGCCTGTTCTGCCATTTCTGACGCCAGGGCCTGCACTGTGTTGTGAAGAGCAAGCGTGCGTGCCTGATCGGCCTTCATCAGAATGAAGCTCGGCAATAACTGAGTGATTGGCTTCAGGCTGGCGCGATCGAAACTCAAGGACCCACAGACGATTGTCGTCGGTGCGCCACCACCTCCACAAAGAGCGACATTGCCGTTGGCCCTGGCCCCGATCTCGCGGAAAGTCCACCTCGGACGTGTTCGCGGGCTGTCGCGCAAAACAATCGAAGTCCCCCTAGCCAGCAAAAAGCAATCACCACCGGTGAGGGGAATCGGCTCCGGGATCCCTTCCACACTCAGCCAGCAGTTGCCGCGCGAGAGCATGGCGAAGTGCGCCAAATCTGTTGGGTGAAATCTTTTTGCCGGAAGGCGTGACTTTTTCTTCGGCCTGATTTTCCTGTTTCACGCCCCACGGGGCTGTGGCTTCGAGCCTGTGCAGACCGAAAGCGGTAACGTGCATCGTTCTGAAGATGTCTGTTATCGGGTCCAACTTAGCCTCCCTCTTTTGGACGAATAGACAAAAGTTGTGGACTCCTGAGCAGTTCTCGTCCACCGCCAAAGAATCTACTCTAGTGTACTGAATGCTATCGGAACTCCGAAGGGAGTAATTATGGGCAGGCTTGAAGGAAAGGTTGCAGTCATCACCGGTGGCGCTACCGGCATCGGCCGCGCCGCAGCAAAGCGCTTCATCGAGAGGGCGCCGCGTCTTCTCTTCGGTCGCCGGCAGGCAGAGCTCGACGCCGCTGTGGCCGACCTCGGGCCGAACGCCCGCGCAGTAAAGGGCTCGATCTCCGA
>CAVPCE010000057.1:0-12643 GCA_963702295.1 uncultured Acidobacteriaceae bacterium
TCAACGAACAGTTCATCCACCTCGCCGAACAGCACCGCGCCCTGCGCCAGACGGGCATTTCCGCGAAGGGCCTCCATGAAATGCTTGCCCCGCAGGTATATGCGATGTTGGGGCTCCACAGTGAAAGCCCAACCCACTGAAACAGGACGACTTGACGATGGTCTAAAAACACAAAAATTCATGCCGATGCCCCCATCGCCCCGGGAAAGCCTTAGTATGGGTCCCGAATCAATCAGTGTCCCTGGAGGTCCGGGCGTGCCCCTTCGGAGTCTCTCGTGTGGTTGTGTCCTGTTGCTGGCAGCCTCGGCTGCCGGAGTCGCCCAGACCTCAGCTTCGTCCCCGACTCCGCCGCCCGTCACCTTCACTGCCGAGCAGGATCACCAGAACATGATGGATCAGCTTGGCATCGAGGCGCTCCGTCCAGGTCCCGCTGGCGACGAGAAGGCTCCCAACCATGCCAACTATGACGAGTCGAAGGCGAACCCGTATCCCAACCTGCCCGATCCGCTGACGATGCACGACGGCCAGAAGGTAACAACGCCGGAGATGTGGTGGAAGCAGCGGCGGCCACAGCTCGTGGACATGGAATCGAAATACGTCTACGGCTTCATCCCCAGAGACGTCCCCAAAGTCACCTGGACGGTGCGAGCCGTCGATCACGAAAGGATCGGCTTCACGCCGGTGATTGCGAAGGACCTGATCGGGACGGTCGACAACGCAGAGTATCCCGCGATCACGGTGAAGATCCACATGACCCTGGTGACGCCGGCTGCAGCAAAGGGGCCGGTGCCGGTACTGATCATGTTTGGCCCTGCGGGCTTCCCTGCTCCCAATGAGCCCAGCGAAGAGGAGTTTGCGCGGATCAACGCCGCGTGGAAGACACTGCTCATCGAGAAGGATCCGTCGCTCGACGCGGTGTTCAAGGCGCATGCCGCCTGGGAACCGATCAAGAAGACGCCGTTCGAGTTTCCGCAGCTGAATGCGGATGGCGGGTTTCCCAACACCTGGCAGCTGGTGGGCGATGGATGGGGATTCGCGCTCCTCGATCCGGCCAGCGTGCAGGCCGATGACGGGGCGGGCATCACGCGGGGCATCATCGGCCTGGTGAATCACGGCCAGCCGCGCACGCCGGAACAGTGGGGCGCGCTGCGGGCGTGGGCGTGGGGCGCGGGCCGCGGCCTCGATTATCTCGAAACCGATCCCGCGGTGGATGCCAAGCATGTGGGCATCGAGGGCGTATCACGGTATGGCAAAGCAGCTCTGGTGACGATGGCCTTCGACGAGCGGTTTGCCATGGTGCTGGTGGGCTCGTCGGGCAAGGGCGGCGCCACTCCGCTGCGGCGCAACTACGGCGAGGCAGTCGAGAACCTGACCGACGGCGAGTACTACTGGTTGGCCGGGAACTTTATGAAGTACGGCGCGTCAAAGACGAAGTTCGGCAGCATGAATCCCGGTGACATTCCGGTGGATTCAAACGAACTGATCGCGCTCTGCGCGCCGCGGCTCACGTTCATCAGTTACGGCATCCCGGAGAAGGGGGACGCCCACTGGCTGGATCACAAAGGCAGCTGGATGGCGACAGTAGACGCGAATCGAGTGTTCACGTTCCTGGGCGCGAAGGGGCTCAGTGGCTCCAGCTTCACCTCCGGGCGGACTATCACACAGCGCCGATGCCGCCGGTGAACACGGGCCTGCTCGATGGCAATCTCGCCTGGCGCCAGCATGACGGCGGACACACGGACGCGCCGAACATGACGTACTTCCTGCAATGGGCGGACAAGCTCATCGGACACGCCCACTAGGATTTCGGAGCAAGCCTAAACAGCGCGCGGTGCCTCCGGAGCGACATCGAGAGCGTCGCCCGAGGGTTTGGGCGTCAGCAGTGGCCAGCCTTTGCGCAGGACGTATTCGAGCCATGCGCCGGCGATCTGCGAGGTGAACACAGCAGCGATGACCAGCGTGGTGTAGAACTTTGCGCTGATGATGCCCGCGTCGAAGGCAACGCTGGCGAGGACAATGCCAGGGCCGCCGCGGGCATTCGTAGTGATGGCCAGATTGAAGAGGTCGAGGCCGCGGAATCCGGCGCAGCGGCCGGCGAGCGAGACAGAGAGGATCTTCACCAGGCAGGTGCCGCCGATGAAGGCGAGGCACATCCAGAGAGAGAAGCCGCGAACGAGATCGAGCTTGAGGCCGACAATCGCGAAGTAAACCGGGATGAAGAAGGCAAAGGCGACTTTGCCGATGGCGTCGAGCGAGTCCGCGAAGAGGCGGCGCTTGCGGTGGACGACAGCGAATCCGGCGAGGAATGCGGCAAAGACCAGGCTGACGTCGAGAGCTCCGGCGAGCGCGCAGTAGGCGAGCAGAACGGCGATGGCGTAGCCGGCCGGCGAGTAGCGGGCAAGGACGTTCCACTCCGCTTTGTTCACGCGCTTGATGGCGCGGGGGAGGATGGTGAGTCCGGCGATGAAGAAGGCGACTGTGGCCAGCAGGTGCATGGCCATGGCTCGCGGATGCAGGACGGCTTTGCCGGCGCTGGCGGTGGCGATGGCCAGCGCGAGCCACAGGACAATGTCCTCGAGGACAGCGACGCCGAGGACGAGGCGGGCGAAACGGGTGTGGAGGATTTTAAGGTCGGCGAAGATCTTGCTGACGACGGGAACCGAGGTGACGGCGACGCCGACGGCCAGAATGATGATGAGCGAGATGCGGCTGCCGTTGGGTCCGGCGAGGGCCGGGCCGATGAGGCGCGGGCCAATGATGAGGCCGAGGATGAACGGCAAGCCGGTGCCGACGATGGTGAGCCAGCCAACCTCGCGGCGTTCCTCACGGGTAAACAGCTGCCGGGTCTCGGCGCCGGAGAGGAACATGAGCAGCAAAAGGCCGAGCCAGTAGACAAAGTCGAGGATGTTGCCTTGGTGGCGGGCACCGGTAATGAGGTGCGCGGCAGCGGGCCAGCGGCCGAGGAGCGCGGGGCCGAGGACGACTCCGGCGAGAATTTCTCCCACGACTTTCGGCTGGCGTAGTTGGACGCAGAGCCAGCCCAGCAGCTGCGCGAAGCCAACCAGAAGCAAAAGGACAAAAAGGACAGACGTCAGTTGTGCATCGGACAAGATTCTCGGAGCCTCGGGGCATTAGATGCGCAGCGGGGAGACCCAGTTTGTTGGCAAAAAGGCAGAAATGTAGCCGCAATCAGCGCTTTTTCGAGGGAGAAGCCTTTTTCTTCGCAGCAGAAGGCCTTTGTCGTGAGGAGGCGCCGTCGAGACTCTCGGTGATATTGCGGTCAACCACCGTGAGGACAACCCCGTCGATGCGGTTGTCGAGGGTCCGGTAAGGGGTGATACGGAGGGTGAACCAGTGGCCCTCGTCGTCCTGGACCCCGTCGTGGCGCGGCTGTACTTCGCGGATCACGTCCAGCATCCTCTCTTCAAGTTCGCGGACGTCGATTTTGAGCTTCAGGCGGGGAATGGTGCGCCCGACATCGCTGGCCGTGAGACCGAGCACCGTGCTGGCCTGCGGAGTGAAGCGGCGGACGGTCAGATCGGAGCTGAGCATGACCATCGGCAGATTAACGCTGTTCAGCAGGTTGGTGAGGTCGTTGTTGAGCTGGGTGAGAAGGTCGTTGCGATGCTGCATCTCCTCGTTGACGGTGTGGAGCTCTTCGTTGGCCGACTCAAGCTCTTCCTTGGAGGTTTGCAGCTCCTCATTGGTGCTCTGCAGCTCTTCGTTGCCGGACTGGATCTCCTCGTTGGCGGACTGCAGCTCCTCGTTGGTGGCTTCCTGCATTTCGATGATGGACTGCAGGTACTCCTTGGTGGCGGAAAGCTCCTGTTTGAGCTGAGCGTTCTGCTTTTCCTTCTCGGTGCGCTCGGATTCGGTGAGGGGCTCCGTTGGATGGGGCGAGGAGGTGCCATCTTCGGCGGGAGGCGGCTCGAAGATTACCAAATAGCTGTGCTGCTCCTGGATGGGGGTACGGAAGGGCAGGACGCGCAGGTCGATGTTGTGGCTGTCGCCGTTGGCTTCGACGCGGATGCCGCGGCGTTCGGCTTCGATGCCGGTTTTCTTCGCCTCCTCGATGGCGCTTTGCAGTTCGAAGAGGAGACCGGGGCGGGCCATCTTGAGAAGGTTGAGGCTGGCTTTGCCTGGAGCCAGCTCGAGATAGGAGCCGGTACGGCCGCGGCTCTGGAGAATCTCCATCTGGTCGTTGATGACGACCGCAGGGGGCGCATAGCGGGTGAGCAGCAGGCGATCGGCTTCCCGCTGGAGCTCGAAGGGGGCTTTCAAAGGCTCGGATTGCCGAGGCTGGGGAGTGGGAGGTTCAGGAGCATCGGCCTCGTGAGCCACGCTCCCGACGGAAAAAGCAAAAGTGACGGGAGTGGAGACGATTTTCTTGCGATAGATCTTCTGTTTTTTATCGGCCATTTCAAACAGTTCCGAACCTGCGCCCAGCAGGCCTTCCGTATTGCCGATCATGAGGAAGCCGGCTGGATTCAGAGCATAGTGGAAGACGGGGATCACGCGCTTCTGCAGGCTCTGGCTCAAATAGATCATGACATTCCGGCAACTGACCAGATCCATCCGTGAGAAAGGCGGATCGTTGAAGATGTTCTGCGTAGAGAAAATGCACAGGTCACGAATGGTTTTACTGATCTGGTAGCCGCCCTCCGATTTGTGGAAGAAGCGACGGAGGCGGGCGGGATTGACGTCAGTTTCGATGTTCTCGCGATACACGGCACCGCGGGCGCGCTGGATGGCGCCTTCGCTGAGGTCGGTGCCAAAAATCTGGATCGGGATTTCGATGTGCTGGTCGCTGAGAAACTCGACCAGAGAGATGGCGTGGGAATAAGCTTCTTCGCCGGTGGAGCAGCCGGGAACCCAGACGCGGATGGGAGCCGAGGGATGACGCGCCTGCAGGACGGCGGGGTAAACGACATGCTTGAGCGTCTCGAAAGCCTCGGGGTTCCGGAAGAAGCTGGTGACGTTGATCAGCAGGTCCTGATAGAGGGCATTGACTTCGTTGCGATCGCGCAGAAGCAGGGCGACATAGTCGGACAGCTTCTCGATCTTGTGCAGGATCATGCGGCGCTGGACGCGGCGGGCGATGGTGGGCGACTTGTACTCCGAGAAATCGACGCGCGTGGCGCGACGCAGCAGACGGAAGATCTGACCCATCTGGCTGTCGACGCCTTCTTCGTCTTCCATCTGGCTCAGGGAAGGACCGGAAACGTAAGGATGGTTGCAAATGCGGGCCAGCTCGTTGGCGATTTCTTCGGGAGGCAGGATGAAGTCCACGCAGCCGGCGGCGACGGCGCTGGAGGGCATGCCATCGTACTTCGCCGAGCGAGTGTCCTGCGCGAAAGTGATGCCGCCTTCCCCTTTGATGGCGCTGAGACCGAGCGTGCCGTCGGAGGCGGTACCGGAGAGGATAACGCCGATAGCATTCGGACCGTGGGCGGAGGCCAGGGAGCGGAGAAAAACATCGATGGTGGTGTTGACGGGGTGGCCCTGCTCGCGGCGGGTGGTCTCGAGCCGAGTGTCACTAATGCCCAGCTCGCAGTTGGGCGGGATGACGTAGACGTGGTTCCGCTCCACGGTCATGCCGTCTTCGATCTGGACAACGGGCATGGTAGTGGTGCGCGCCAGGATCTGGCTGACGGCGCTCTCGCGCTGCGGATTCAGATGGGGCACGAGGATATAGGCCATGCCGAGGTCGGACTGGAGGTTCTTAAACAGCGCGCTCATGGCTTCCAGACCGCCGGCCGAGGCGCCGATGCCGACGATGGGGAAGGGATAAGTGCGGCCGTCGGGCCGAGTGGGCTCCGCCTTCGAACGGACGACGGCCTTCTTTTTCGATTCTGCCGGACGGGAACTCGAACTGGATCTGCGAGAGGTCATGGCAGAATCGGCTTTCACTTGCCGGGCGGACGGAGAGGATTATAGTCCGGGCAGAACGGGGAGTGCGTAGGGTGGCAAACCAAGCCTGTGGCCGTGGAGGCTGCGATTGAGCCGCCAGGGACTAGCTCGCCGGGCACATCACCAAAAGCTCCCGCCTCAATCGATCCAGAGCCACGCGCATTTCTGCCATCAATTCTCGATTGCTGGAGCGGAGCATGCGCGAGGTATAGATTTCGGCGTTGAGCGCCGACAAGGCTCCGGAAGCTGGAGGCTTCCTGAGATCGGAGGGCGCGGGAGCGCCGTCGGAAGCGGAACCGCCAACGGCTAATTGGGCACGGCTGGAGCAGCGGAGGGCAACCCAGGCATCCAGATCGCCGGGACGGGCAAGGATGGCTTTCTTGTTCGAGCCCAGGGGACGGCGGACGGGAAGGCCGAAATCCTGCTCCCAGCGCTGGACGGTACGGACTCCTTTACCCATGTAGCGGGCGATGTCTTTCCAGGAGGTCAGGACGGGGGCAGGGGGGGCGGTAACAGATCCATTGCTCATCGAACTCTCCGATCGTCAGGTCGATTTGCCGGGCACGGGCTGCAGCCCTTTTGCACCTCATTGGGAGTCGATCGACCCAACTACAGATGCCTGAGCCTCTCGAACAGCACCTCTTCTATATCACAGTTCCAGACCCTCGTGCGGTTCGGCAGCCACCGGATTCGGCCGGGAGCACATCCCACAAAATGGAGAGGGTTCACCGGTGAAGCATCGCGACCTGATTGTGATGGGGGCGTCCGCGGGAGGCATTGAGGCGGTGCGGCGGGTGCTCGGCGGCCTGCCGGAGGATCTGGAGGCCGCAGTGCTGGTGGTGCTGCACACATCAGGCCGCAGCGGGGGCCTGCTGCCGCAGATTTTGGGACGGGCGAGTGTCCTGAAGGCGAGCCATCCAGTGGATGGAGAGGGGATGCAGCGGGGCCATATCTATGTAGCGCCGCCGGATTTCCACCTGCTGGTCGAGGACGGGCATCTGCGAGTGTTGCAGGGGCCGCGGGAGAACCTGAACCGGCCGGCGATCGACCCGCTGTTCCGGTCGGCTGCCGTGGCGGCGGGGCGCCGGGTGATTGGCGTGGTGCTGACCGGGCTGCTGGATGATGGGACGTCGGGTCTGATGGTGGTGAAGGCACGCGGGGGCGCAGCAATCGTCCAGGATCCGGAGACGGCGATGTTTTCGGCAATGCCGAAGAGCGCTCTGGAGCAGGTGCCGCAGGCTACGGTGCTGCCTCTGGAGCGAATTGCGGAAGAGCTGGTGCGACTGGTTGGCCAGGAACTGCCGCCGGAAGCCTCGTCTGCACCGGCACGGGAAACATGGGAAGAGAAAGAAACGCAATTGCTTGAGCGTGAAATGCCGCAGATCAGGAACGGGGAGCGGCCGGGAGAGCCCTCCGTGTTTGCATGTCCGGACTGCGGAGGAGTTCTGTGGAAAATGGATGAGGATGGATTCCTGCGGTATCGGTGCCGGGTAGGGCACGCGTTCACGGCGAACCACCTGGGCGCCGAACAGCGGCACGCGGTGGAGACGGCGCTGTGGTCGGCCTTGCGGGCGCTGGAGGAGAGCGCTTCGCTGTATCACCGGCTGGCGAAACGGGCGGCGCCGGGCCGCGAGATGACGGCGTCGCGGTTTCTGGATCGAGCGAAGAACACCGAACAAAATGCCAGGGTGCTGCGGGAATACCTGGTGCAGGTGAACCAGGCCGAATATCAGGAAGAGGCGAGGCAGGGTATAGAAGAGGCGAGCGACTGAGGCCCACCGGCTCCGGCGCTATTCTGGACAGCGATGCGACTGTTCATCGGAATCGCACTGGCAGAGGAGGCGACGGCCTCGCTGCTGAACGTACGAAAGCCGCTGGAGCGGTTTTCATCCGGTGAAAGCGAGCTGCGGTGGTCTTCGCCGGATAGCTGGCATGTGACGCTGCAATTCTTGGGACAGACAAGCGAAGAGCAGGCGCGCTGCGTTGTCGAAAAGCTGGGTGCGGTGCGTGCGGAGCCCGTGCCGGTGCGGATCGAAGGACTCGGGTTCTTTGAGCGGGCGGGGGTCTTCTGGGCAGGCGTGGCGCTGACTCCGAAGCTGCTCGCCCTGCAGCACACGGTAGTAACCGCGATGCGCGGATGCGGGTTTGTGCCGGAGAAACGGGCTTACAGTCCGCACATTACTCTGGCTCGTGTGAAGGGGCGTGCGGGTGGCCGGGCGCTGGCGCCGCTGCAAAAAGCCGTCGAGAGAGTCCACCCTGTCCGCGAACCCCATGTGGACAAGGATGGGGCGCCCGGGGGATGGATGGGGACGGAGTTTAAGGCGGAGGAATTCCTGCTCTATGAGTCCATCCCTGGACCGGAGGGATCGCGGTATGAGGTGCGGGGACGGTGGGGTCTAGCGGGGAGCGGATAGCGGACGCATCGCGGCGGCGGACGACGTTAATCGACAGGCTGGACGGTGCCGCGGCCGAGGAGCAATTCGGCTTTGTCGATAAAGGCGCGGTCAGCGGCTACTTTAATTCCTTCTGGCTCCATGACCACGCAGTATTCGCCACGCTGTTCGACGTTGAGCATGACGCGGGCCGGCCCGGGCGCACCGACAACCAGATCCCGCAGCTCCACGAGGGTGGTGTCGCTGACACGATCCAGAGAGATGCGGATGCGGACGTTGTTGGGGAGACGAATCTTTACATCTTCGAGCGGCTGAATGGCAGACACGCAGAGCTTGGGGGCGGCCTCCTCTTCGGCGCGGAGCTGACCTCGGACAAGGACGGGGACTTCGATGCGGAGGGATTCAGCGAGGCGCTCGTAATCCCTGGGGAAACAGATGAGGTCGATTTTGCCGGAGGCGTCTTCAAGCGCGGCCTGGGCGTAGAGTTCGCCGGAGCGTTTGGATTTGGCGACTTGAGGCCGATGAGGACGCCGGCGATGGAGATTTCGTTTTCGGGCGCCTGGCCACGACGGCCGTTCGACGGCGCGGGTTTGGTTTCGAGCGCGGTAGCGACGTCGAGAACGCCGGGCAGGTTGCGAAGCTTCTCAGCGTACTTGTCGAGCGGGTGGCCGGAGACAAAGAAGCCGAGGACTTCCTTCTCGGCGGCGAGGCGTTGACCTTCTTCCATGTCGGGAACGTTGGGGAGATCGTCACCTTTGGCGGTGGTGTGGGTGTCAAAGATGCCGAACAGGCCGGACTGGCCCGCAGCGACATCGCGCTGCGCTTTTTGCGCGCGCTCCATGACTTTGTCGACGGCAGCGAGGAGTTGGGCGCGGCGTCCGATGGAGTCCAGAGCCCGGCTTTAATGAGGGATTCAATGACCCGTTTGTTGAGGAGGCGAAGGTCGATCTTTTCGCAGAAATCCTGGAAACCGGCAAAGGCCTTCCCTTCCGCGGCGAGTTCGGCGCGAGCGGCAAGGATGGAGTCGATAGCGTTGCGGCCGACGTTCTTGATGGCGGTAAGGCCGAAGCGGATGGCTTCGCCGTGCGGTGTGAAGTCGGCGTCGGAGTAGCGGACGTCAGGAGGTTCAACAGCGATACCGAGTTCGCGACACTCCTTGATGTACTTGACGACGTTTTCGGGCTTGGAAATTTCAGAAGTGAGGAGCGCCGACATGAACTCGACCGGATAGTGGGTCTTAAGGTACGCGGTTTGATAGGCCACCAGAGCGTAGGCGGCTGAGTGCGACTTGTTGAACCCGTAGCCGGAGAACTTCTCCATCTGATCGAAGATTTCGCCGACGGCAGCCTTGGGATGCCCGAGAGCGGCGGCGCCGGTCATGAAGCGATCGCGCTGCTCGGCCATGGCTTCGGCGTTCTTCTTGCCCATCGCACGCCGCAGCAGATCGGCCTCACCCAGCGAATAGCTGGCGAGGACGTTGGCGATGCGCATCACCTGTTCCTGATAAACGATGACTCCCAGCGAGTCTTTCAGAATTCCTTCGAGCTCCGGCAGCAGAAACTCGACTTTGCCGGCGGCCCCATTTGCGCTCGATGAAGTCGTCGATCATGTCCATCGGGCCGGGGCGGTAGAGTGCGTTGAGTGCGGTCAGATCTTCGACCGTATCTGGCTTATAGCGCCGGAGAATGTCGCGCATGCCGGGGGATTCAAACTGGAAGACGCCCGAGGTGAGCGCGGTATGGAAGACGCGCTTCATACGTTTCCGGGTCGTCCAGCGGAATCATTTCCAGGTCGAGCTTTTCCCCGCGGGTCTGCTCGATCAGCTTCAGGCAATCGGTGATGACCGTAAGCGTGGCGAGGCCGAGGAAGTCCATCTTGAGCAGGCCCATCTTTTCGACTGCCTTCATGTCGTAGGCAGTCACGATTTCCTCGTTTTTGGTGCGATTGAGGGGTACCAGCTCGGTGAGCGGACGGGGCGCGATCACGACAGCAGAGGCGTGGACTCCAGCGCCGCGCACGAGGCCTTCGAGCTTCTTCGCTGTGTCAATCAGCTCGCGAATCTGCGGCGTGCCTTTGTAGGCCTCCTGGAGCTGGGGTGAATCTTTCAAAGCCCGGTCGATGGTGACGCCGATGGTCGCGGGGACGAGTTTGGCAATGCGATCGACGTCGCCGTAAGGAATGTCGAGGGCGCGCCCGACGTCCTTGATAGCGGCCTTTGCAGCCATGGTGTTGAAGGTGATGATCTGCGCCACCTGTTCGCGGCCATATTTGCGGGTCACATATTCGATGACTTCGCCGCGTCGATTCTTGCAGAAGTCAACGTCGATATCGGGCATCGTGACACGCTCGGGATTCAGAAAGCGCTCGAAGAGCAGGACGTACTGCATGGGATCGATATTGGTGATCTCCATGGCATAGGCGACCAGGGAGCCGGTGGCTGAGCCGCGACCCGGGCCGACGGGGATGCCGTGATCGCGCGCGTACTTGATGAAATCCCACACGATCAGGAAGTATCCCGAGTACTTCATCTGCTTGATGATGTTGATCTCGAAGTTCAGCCGTGACTCGTATTCGTGGACCGGCGTACGCAGAACTCCGCGGAGTTCCAGATTGCGAACGGCGGTATCGAGACGCTTCTTCAGCCCCTGCGCGGCAGACCTCTTCGAAGTAGCTGTCGATGGTGTGGCCGGGAGGCACTGCGAATTCCGGAAAAGGATTGTCGACCTTGCTGAGCTTGAAGTGGCAGCGCTCGGCAAACTGCATGGTGCGGCTCACGACTTCCGGGGCGTGGGAGAAGAGCTTCTCATCTCCGCGGCGGACTTGACGTAAAACTGGTCGGAATCGAACTTGAACCGCTTTGGGTCGTTGATAGAGCCGGCGGTCTGGACGCAGAGCAGGACTTCGTGGGCGTGAGCGTCGTCTTCGCAGAGGTAGTGGCTGTCGTTAGTGGCGACGAGCGGGATGTCGAGGTCTTTCTCAAGGCGGAAGAGATCGGCGTGAATCTTCTTCTCCAGTTCGAGACCCTGGTCCTGAATCTCGAGGAAGAAGTTGCCGCGGCCGAAGATGTCCTGGTATTGGGCAGCAGTGGCGCGTGCGGCGTCGTACTTGCCGGCCATGAGGTTTTCGCAGAGCTCGCCGGCAAGGCAACCGGAGAAACCGATGAGGCCACGGGCGTGCTCGGCGAGATACTTCTTGCTGATGCGAGGCTTGCTATAGAAGCCGTGCAGCGAAGCCTCGGAGGTAATGCGTACAAGGTTGCGATAGCCCTCTTCATTTTCCGCGAGCACGAGCAGGTGGTTGTAGTCGTCGCCCTGGCGGATCTTCGCGGTGATCTTCTTTTTTGCAGACGTAGAGTTCGCAGCCGAGGATGGGCTTGACGTTCTTGTCTTGGCGGCGTCGAAAAAGTGCACTGCGCCGTAGATATTGCCATGGTCGGTCCACATAGGCGGCATTTCCGCCCAATGTTGCTCACCTGATCGGCGAGTTGGCGCACGCGTACCGCCGGAAATAGAAGATCCGAGCGGATACCGATGAATAACGCCTTGCTGCGCAAGCGACGAAGCGCGGCTTCTAGCGAAGGATAGCCTTCGCGAACATCATACAAATCCATTGCGCGGCTGATATAGAGGTAGCTGTTGGCGTCGAAACGGCGTACCAGCAATCCCCCCTGATAATAGAGATAGCTCTCTACATCGAAACGCTCACCCGGCACGGCGGTGCCACTCGGCGCCGGGGATATCCTGAAAACGGGCGGAGTGGCGAGCAAAGCGCATCTCCATTGATTCTTCGCTCTGATCGGTAATCATCGCCAGCATACGCGCTATAGACAGGCCAGCCTCCGGGCCATTTTCCGGCTCGTAATCGCCGCCCTGCCAGCGTGGATCAGCATGGTCGCCTGCCGTTGCACCTCGCTAAAGGCGACCGCTTGCGCCGTTAAAGAGGCAGTAGCGGCAATAACGCCAACCTTGCGTACCAGTTCGGGATAGGTGACGGCCCATTCTAATGCTTGCTGTCCCCCAATGGAGCCGCCGACAACGAGTGCCAGTTGGCGCACAGCGAGAATGTGTAATCAACGGACGCTGCGCACGCACCATGTCGCGAATAGTTACGACGGGAAAACGCATCCCATACGGTTTCCCTGTGCGCGGGTCAAGCGAGGACGGTCCCGTACTGCCGTAGCATCCAATGGGTGGGACTTGCACTCTGTCGGCCAGAGAGAGAGAGAGAGAGAGAGAGAGAGAGAGAGAGAGAGAGAGAGAGAGAGAGAGAGAGAGAGAGAGAGAGAGAGAGAGAGAGAGAGAGAGAGAGAGAGAGAGAGAGAGAGAGAGAGAGAGAGGAAG
>CAVPCE010000058.1:0-41401 GCA_963702295.1 uncultured Acidobacteriaceae bacterium
ACGTGTATGTGTCCTCTACTGGGACAGATTACGTATTGCTATGGCGTCGGCCGGGAGAGTGCGAAAAAAGTTGACAGTTTCAGTTGCGAGCTCGGAGGCATCGCGAACGCGGTTCAGATGCGGGAGGCAGAGGCACATATGCTGAGCGACCTCGGCAGCGGCGAAGCCAACATCGTGCTGTTCTGAGAAACAGGGCGCGGCTCTGGTTATAGAGCAAAAGAGCCTGGCCATAGTGGCCCTGGGCAGCGTAGATATCGGCAATATTAGTTTCCCTCCGTGCGACCGAGATCTCCTCTTTCTCGCCATGAGAAGAGAAAGTCGAGCCCGGGCCTGTTCGTGCAGAGAGACAGCCTCGCGAAACTTGCCCTGGGCGGCGAGAGTCAGGGCTTTATTGCCACGAGCGCGGGCAATATTGAGATCAACGCCTTCGCCGTGCAATTGATAGGTTTCGATAGCGCGATCAAAGAGACGAAGGGCAGCATCGTAGTGACCGAGCTCATAATGGATAATGGCGGCATTGACATCGATCTGGCCAGCACGCAAGAGTTTATTGTGGCGGATAAAAATCTCGCGGGCGGCAGAGGCATCGCGCAAAGCCTCGGTAGTACGATTTAAACGGAGGCAGGCGCTGACACGACCAATGCGAGTGCGGGCCCAACCGACCTCGTCGGCGAGCTCCAAAACTCCTCGCCAGCAGCATCCAGAAAGGGAGAGCGGCCTGATTCTGATCCATGCGACGACGGCCGGTCCGGTGCATCGGTCGTGTCCCCCGCGGTCCTTACCGTGGACGAGCGCATCGGCTTGGGGCGCTCCCGCGATATATACCTCGTGGTTGGCGCGGAGGTCGGCCTCGACGAAGCCGTCGGTGCCCTCATCAGCGGCGTCGTCGCCTTGGGATGGGCGCCGCGCAATCACCGCGACCACGACGACGACGGAGTCCTGGACGACGCCGATCAGTGCCCCGAGCTCCCCGAAGACCGCGACGGAATTCAGGACGAAGACGGATGGCCGCTATTACTGGGGCCGTCGAACTGAGGGCAGCCTCAACCTCGCCGTGGATGCCTTCACCCAGGCCGTCGTGCACGATCCCGCCTATGCCCAGGCTTATGCTGGTCTGGCCGAGTGCTACGACATCATGCCGGAATTCGCCTCAATGCCGCGCTCTGAGGCCTTTCCCCGCGCCATTGCCGCTGCCAGCAAGGCCGTTGCCCTCGACGATTCCCTGGGAGAAGCCCACCGTGCCCTGGCGTTTGCACTCTTCTACTGGGACTGGAACTTTCCCCGCGCCTTCGCGGAATATCGGCGCGCTATTGAAATTGATCCCCGCGATGAGGAGGGCCATCACTGGTACGCCACCTCTCTGCTCACGGTGCATCGCTATCCCGAAGCTCTCGTGGAAATCAATCAGGCGCGGAAGCTCGAGCCAACCTCGCGATCGATCCTCAGCGACCAGGCGCTCATCCGCTACTGGAATGGCGACCGCGTGGCGGCTCTGGCCCAACTGCGTGAGATCGAGCGGGCCGAACCCGACTTCATCTCTGCGCCGCGCTATCTCGCCGGCCTGGCGTTCACGCAGAAGGACTACCGCACCTTTATCGACCAGACCCGCGCGGTGGGCACCATCACCCACGATTCTCAATTCACTGATGTCGCTGACGCGGCCGAACGAGGCCTCACCCACGGTGGTCCCCGCGGCATGCTGGAAGCCATGCGCCCCGTACAGGAACACTATTTCCAGTCGGGTCGTTCCTCAGGATACGAACTTGCGCGCACCTGCGCTCTACTCGGGCTCCCGGACGACGCGGTTCGCTACTTAAAAGCCACGATTCAGAACCACGACTACATCGTCTTTGGTGCCTTGTCGGACCCGGATTTCGCATCCCTTCGCGGAAACGCCGGCTTCGAACAGATCCGCCACGAGCTTCTCGCGCATATCAGCACGAAAACCTGAACGCTCATGCGCTCTGGTTGTAACGACGAGCAGCGGCTTCCCCCAAGGTCCGCACCGGCAAATCCTCGCCTCCCCGCGCGCTGGAGCCACGCTGCGGGCTGCTTCCTGCAGGCGCCGCGTCCGGAAGCAGTCGATTCACCGCGCCCATAGCCCGGACCACGATCTCCGGCGCCACGTGTGCCAGTCGCGAGGCGAGTATCGCCTGCGGCGTGATTGCAATCTCTGTCTTCCGCCGCTGCACCGCCCGTACGATCCGCCGCGCCGCGGACGCCGCGCTTGTGGATAGCCCCGGCAGATTCGCCGCCAGGCTGAACCAGCGGTACTCCCGCTCCCGATCCCCGGAAAAGTGCGCGCTCATGTGCGAACCCGTCCGCATCAACCCCGGACACACCGTGACTACGTGCACGCCCTTCGCCCTCAGCTCCGCGTGCAGACCTTCAAGAAGCCCACCACCGCGAACTTGCTTGCCGTATAAGGCAGCATGTGGGGAACGGCTACTTTGCCCCCGATTGAAGCGATGTTCACGATCGTCCCGCTGCGCCGGGCCAACATCTGCGGCGCCACGGCCAGCGCGCAGTGCACGCCGGTGAAGAAGTTTGCCTCCATCACGTCGTGGAAGTCCCGGGCCGCCTGATTCTCCACCGGTCCAACCGTAATCACTCCGGCGTTGTTGACCAGAACATCGATGCGCCCAAAGCGCTCCGTTGCCCGCGCCACCGCCTGCTCGGCTTGCTCCCGATGGCGCAGATCGGCGGGGATCACCAGTACATCCGTCTCGCCAGCCGCGCCGCGTTGCGTCAGAAGATTCCGTGCACGCTCCAGCTCCCAGGGATCCCGCGCCACAATGACCAGCTTCGCTCCGCGCTGTCCAAAGGCTTCAGCCAGTGCCAGCCCCAGCCCGCGAGATGCGCCGGTGATCAGTACAACCTGCCCCTGCAAACTCCGTGGCCGGAACCGCCGCCGCACCAGCATGGCAGCTGCGGTCCCTGCTCCTACCATCCCCACCACACCCACCGCCGCCACAGCCGCGCCCGCCGCCACTACCGCTTTCCTTCGATTCATTTGCCTTCTCCGCAATCGACCCTGTTGTACTCCGTTTCCGAATACCCTCGCTACCGCCCGGCCTTGAATGCACGCGACGACGCCGATCACGCCGATGTTCTCTTCTGGATAGGATGCGCGGCTCAAGGAGCGTCACTCCCGCCATGCCGTGCATCCCACCCACGGGAAGCTATGTTGCGCAAAGATCTGTTCATCGCGCCTCTGGGCGAAGCCTTTCTGCTCCTTATTGCCGCGCTCGCCGGATGGCTATGCCGCCAGCCTCTCATCTTCGCCAGTCTCGGTCCCACCGCTTACGAACTGATCGAGACCCCGCACCGCCGCAGTGCTCGCCCTTACTGCATCTTCGCAGGACACCTCATCGGCGTTGCATCGGCGTTCCTCGCTCTCTTCGTCACCCGCGCCTGGTATGTCCCGGTAGTCTCCGGCAACGGGGTGCCGATCGACCGCGTCTGGGCCGTGGTCCTCGCTGCCGCTCTGACCACCTTCGTGACCCTGCTGCTGCGTGCCAGCCAGCCCGCGGCCATTGCCACCTCCGTGCTCATCGCCGCCGGCATTCTGCAGCGCCCCCTCGACGCGGCGGTCATTATGGGAGCCGTCGTGCTCATGATGATCGTCGGTGAGCCCCTGCGCCGCCTCCGTCTCCGGAACCAGGAAAATCAGGCGGCATCCTGCGAAGATTGACAGATTCTTCGTCGGAACGGGCGAGGAGCAGGTTCGCTCGGACGGTCAGTCCGGTTACCACGGTTTCTCGCGGCCCCCTCCCGCGGCTGCCCATCACCGAAAACCACCTGCCCCCGCTGCTACACTCCCCGCAGAATCCCGGTCCCACCCGCAGGCCCATGCTCTTCAAAGCCCGCAGCGCCGCCGTCTACGGCATCGATGCTCACATCATCGATGTTGAAGTCGACTTCTCCGGCTCGTCGAAGAAGCCGAGCGTTCCCACCGTCGGTCTGCCCGACGCCGCCGTGCGCGAGATCCCGCGACCGCGTCCGCTCCGCCATCCGTAACTCCGGCTTCGACATTCCTCCCACGCACATCACCATCAACCTCGCGCCCGCTGACATCAAGAAGGAAGGCTCGGGCTTCGACCTGCCCATCGCCATCGGCATCCTCGGCGCCTACGGCGCGCTGCATATCAAGGAGTCTCTGATTTCCTGCTGGTCGGCGAGCTCGGCCTCGACGGCACCCTGCGCGCCGTGCAGGGCATGCTGCCCATCGCCGTCGCGGCCCGCGCGCAGGCATTAAAAACCTCGTCATTCCCACAGCCAATGCCCGCGAAGCCGCCGTCGTCGAAGGCGTGAATGTCTATCCCGTCGGACTCGCTGCTTGAGGTCCGCGAACTGCTCAACTCCGCCGCCATCGGCGGCTCCACGCCGAGCCATTCCGCGTCGAAGCCGCCCACGTGCTCAATGAACTGCAGCACTTCCCGCACGACTTCAAGGACGTCCGCGGCCAGCATACCGCCAAGCGCGCGCTCGAAGTCGCCGCCGCCGGTGGCCACAACATCCTCATGATCGGCCCTCCCGGCTCCGGCAAAACCATGCTCGCCAAGCGGCTGCCGTCGATCCTCGCGCCGCTGCGCTTCGAAGAGGCGCTGGAGACCACCAAGATCCACTCCGTCGCCGGCGTGCTCGACGCCGACGCGGTCTGGTGGCCCATCGCCCATTTCGCTCGCCCCACCACACCATCTCCGACGCGGGCCTGATCGGCGGCGGCATGATCCCGCGTCCCGGCGAAGTCTCGCTCGCGCACAACGGTCTGCTGTTCCTCGACGAGCTTCCCGAGTTTCCCCGCAACGTGCTGGAAGTGCTCCGCCAGCCGCTCGAGGACGGCACCGTCACCATCGCGCGCGCCGCGATGTCGCTCAGCTTTCCCTGCGCGCTTCATGCTCGCCGCCGCGATGAATCCATGCCCCTGCGGCTACTTCAACGACAAGTCGCGCGAGTGCATGTGCACGCCGCCGATGATCCAGCGCTACGTCGCGAAGATCAGCGGGCCGCTGCTCGACCGCATCGACATCCACATCGAAGTTCCGGCAGTGCAATACAAAGAGCTCCGCGGCGGCGCGGCGGCCGAAGGTTCCGCAGAGATCCGCGCGCGGGTCCTCGCTGCCCGCGAACGTCAGCGCCAGCGCTTCTCCTGCCCGTGAAAGGAGCCCGGGAGAAGATCTACTCCAATGCCCAGATGGCCACTCGCCAGATTCGCGCTTACTGCGAGCTCTCGCCCGATGCCGAAAAGATTCTCGAGCGTGCCATGCTACAGCAGGGACTTACTGCCCGCGCCCACGATCGCATCCTCAAAGTCGCCCGTACGATCGCCGACCTCGAAGGTGTTGAGCACCTTGCCGTTCCCCACATCGCCGAAGCCATCCAGTACCGGACTTTGGATCGAAGTTACTGGGCGAACTAGCCGTTCTAAGCCAGAGAGGCCGACGACACCCTCCTGATGCCCCCGGTAGGCAAGCTGCCCCCGCCATGCAATAGTGGTGGAATCGCCTGCGCATGGAGCGGTCCGTCTCGCGCAACCGCCCGCTCCGAGCCGCGAAAGCAAGGGAGAGCCCCGTGGCCACCAGCCTGATCCATCGCGGAGAACCGATCGACGCAGCGCGATCATCCCGCTCCGACTGCGCCGGTCAGAATCCCTATCTCCGCATCTTCAAGGCCAACGTCTTCGTCCGCGATCACGATCGCAGCATCGATTTCTACGTCAACCAGCTGGGCTGCTGTGTGGTCGCCGACCAGCGCTTTGAATTCGGCCGGTGGGTCGCCATCGCGCCGCCTGATGGAAGCGCGATCCTGGCGCTCGTCGCCCCGCCCCGCGGCTCAGAAAACTACCGCCTCATCGGCAAGCCTACGCAGATTGCCTTTATCGCCGAAGACGTGAACGCCACCTACGACCTCTGGACCGGCCGGGGCGTTCACTTCGAGCTGCCGCCTCAGCCGCAGTTGTGGGGCGGCGTTTTCGCCCGATTCCTCGACGTGGACGGTAACTCCTTCGAACTCCTCGGTTCCGACGAAATGAGCCGCTTGATCGAAGCCCAGCGTCGCGCCGCCAGCGAGCGCATCGAGTCGGAGCGTCGCCTCGAACAGGAACTGCAGATCGCCCGTGAGGTGCAGGCGCGCCTCTTCCCCCAAACCACGCCGCCCCTCCAGACCCTCGACTACGCCGGCATCTGCGTCCAGGCCCGCCACGTGGGCGGCGACTACTACGACTTCCTCTCCTTCGGCCCCGACCGCTTCGGCCTCCTCCTCGGCGACATCTCCGGCAAAGGCATCGCAGCCGCCCTGCTCATGGCCAACCTCCAGGCGAACCTCCGCAGCCAGCTCGCCATGGCCCGCGAGCACCCGGAGCAGTTCCTCCGCAGCGTCAACGCCACCTTCTACGACAACACCGCCGACAGCGCCTACTCCACCATGTTTTTCGCCGAATACTGCGACGTAGAGCGCCGCCTCCGCTATGCCAATTGCGGCCACCTTCCAGGTCTGCTGCTGCGCACCAGCGGCGAAGTCGAAGAACTCGCCCCGACCGGTACCGTCCTCGGCCTCTTCCGCGAATGGACCGGCCACACCGGCGCCTGCGAAATGTCATCCGGCGACATCCTCGCTCTCTACACCGATGGAGTGACCGAAGCCTGCAACGCCCATGGCGAGGAGTTCGGGCACGACCGCCTCATCGCCGCCCTCCGGAAGCACGCCGGCCGCAACGCGAAGGAGACAATCCGGGCCATCCTCGACGAAGTCCTCGAACACTGCACCGGCGAGCAAACCGACGACATCACCCTCATCGTCGCCAAATGCACCGGCCCCTGAGCCGGGTGCCCCATTCAAGCCCTCCTTTGGCTTGAGTGGGTTCCATCCTCGAAATACCGTACTCTCGTAACCACCGCTCAAAGGAAACCCCTCCATGTCGCGAACCCTCTCCGCTATCCTTCTGCTGGTTCTCGCCGCACCCGGCCTCATGCACGCTCAGGTTCTCGATCCCGCGCAGGGCCGCAGCCAGGGACGCTCCATGGTCACCACGCGCTACGGCATCGTCGCCGCCGAGAGCCCTCTCGCCGCGCAGGCCGGTGCGCAGATCCTCGCCCACGGTGGTAACGCCATCGACGCGGCGGTCGCCACCAACGCCGTCATGGGCGTCGTCGAGCCTATGATGAACGGCATCGGTGGCGACCTCTTCGCCATCGTCTACGACGCAAAAACCGGCAAGCTCTACGGACTGAATGCCAGCGGCTGGTCGCCCCGAGACTCACCACCGAATTCCTGAAATCCAAAGGCATCACAAAGATGCCGCAGTTCGGCATCAACTCCGTCACCGTTCCCGGCGCCGTCGACGGCTGGTCGAAGCTCCTCACCCGCTTCGGCAACTAAGACACTGCCTGAAGTTCTGCAGCCCGCCATCCGCTACGCCCACAAGGGCTTTCCCGTGCCCGAATGGGACGCGCGCCTATTGGGCCGAAGCCGCCGCCTTCCTCGCAAAGAATCCCGAAACGTCAAAGCTGTATCTGATCGACGGCCACGCTCCCGCCCTCGGCGAAGTCTTCCGCAATCCCGACCTCGCCCATTCCCTCACCCTTATCGCCGACGGCGGACGCGACGCGTACTACAAAGGCCAGATCGCCGAAAAGATCGTCGCCTTCTCCAAAAAAGAAGGCGGCACGATGAGCACCCGAGGACCTCGCCGATTTCTCCGCCGAATGGGTTGATCCAATCTCCACCACCTACCATGGCTGGACCGTCTACGAAATTCCGCCCAACGGCCAGGGCATCGCCGCGCTCGAAATGCTCAACATCATGGAGCAATTTCCTCTCGCACAAATCGGCCACAACTCCGCCGACGCTCTCCACATCATGATCGAGGCCAAAAAGCTCGCCTACGCCGACCTCCGGCGCTACGTCGGCGACCCCAAATTCAGCCAAATCCCCGTCGCCGGGCTGCTCTCGCCCGACTACGCCCGCGACCGCGCAAAGCTCATCGACATGCGGCACGCTAATTGCGACGTGGGCCCCGGCGTGCCCCACCGCCGGCGACACAACCTATCTCACCGCCGTGGACGCCGACGGCAACATGGTCTCCCTCATCCAGAGCAACTTCCAGGAGTTCGGCTCCGGCCTCGTCGCCCCCGGCACCGGCTTCGTCCTGCAGGATCGCGGGGCGCTCTTCAACCTCGAGCCCGGCTCTCCCGACGTCCTCGCCGGCCACAAGCGCCCGCTCCACACCATCATTCCCGCATTCATGACAGACGGCGACACGCGCATCGCCTTCGGCATCATGGGCGGCTTACAACCAGGCCCAGGCTCACGCCCAGTTTGTCTCCAACGTCGTCGACTACGGTATGAACATCCAGGCCGCTCTCGAAGCCGCCCGCTTCACCAAGATGACCTTCTCCGGCTGCGACGTATATATGGAAGACCGCATCCCCTCTGACGTCCGCGCCGCCCTCTCTGCCCGCGGCCACCAGATCATCCTGCGCGGCAACTACTCCGGAGAGATGGGCGGCGGCCAGGCCACCGAGCGCAATTTCGCCACCGGCGTCAACTTCGGTGCCTCCGACCCCCGCAAAGACGGTGCAGCCATCCCCGAACCGCTTCCGCATTAAAACTCTCACCGTAAGCAGCCTTCACCGACGGGGCTTCGGACGGGCGAGTGTTCTCTCCGAGCATCGCTCGCGAAATTGTGCGCGCCACGATTGAAGGTTTTCAGCGAGCACAATCGAGCTCCTGGATGTGCCTTGCGCAAAAAGCACAATTCGCCCATCGGCCGACGCGCCCAGATCCGCCGCCCAGGGAGGGGGCGTCTGTCCCTGGTTCAATGCCAAGACCCGCGATAATCGTTGAGTTCGTAACGCGTAATGCGGGATGGCCGGTCCGCCTTCCGCTTCGGAGTCGATCATGTAAAGGCCATCCTGCGTCACCGCGAAACCACCCCAGTAGCCGAGATGGGGCGACTCGGTGATGCGTTTTTCTTCGCCTCCAGCCAGTGGACGCTCCAGATGCCCGCGGCGTCGAACTTTGAGAAGAAGAGCGTCTTTCCGTCCCAGGATTCAAAGCCTGCAAAACCTCCGGTGTGCGTCACTTCTGCTTCTCGCTTGCTCGCCAGATCGCGGCGCCATATTTGAAAGGCGCCTGTTCGGTTGGAGGCGAAATAGATGGTTTTTCCATCGCGCGACCAGCTGAAGGTACGCTTTCGCGCCCCCGCCGTCACGCTGTGAAGGTTGCGACCATCCTTGTCGATTACGAATATCTGGCTTTGGCCGACGGCCGGTAGTCAAAGGCGATCCATTGGCCATCGGGCGACCATCGGGGGGTTCCTGCGTGGCCATCTAACGACGTCAGCTGGAGAGGATCGCTTCCGTCTGCGTTGCTCTTCCATATCTCCATTTTTCCCGAGCGAGCCGATTCAAATGCAATCGCGCCCCCATCGGGAGAAGGCCGCGGTGCGAAGAGTCTCCCGGGGTCGACAACAACAGTTTCCGCATTCGCAACACAGTTCCGTCCCCGGCGGAGAGATCGGCTCGCCAGATAACCGATGACGTTCGCCAAAAATCGGCTGGCTCGATGTAGGCCAGCCGGGTGCCGTCGCGCGAAAGAGCGCCGATGGCGGGGTACATCGTTTCCGGTTCAATGTCACCGCCCGTCGCGGGTATGCGCCAGGTTCGGGCGATTCCGGCGCGATAGGAGTCGGAATGAAATCGTTCGGCTGTCTGGAGACCACATTAAGTACCAAACCGACTTGTTCTCGCTCGTGAGCTCTCTCGGGGCGGGCCGCCTGCGAGAGGTACCGTATAAATGTCACTTACCTCCGCCGTCTCCAAATCGGACAAAGGCCACAGTTTGCTGATTCGGAGAACAGGGAAGGATGCAGGTCTCCCTGTCCTTCGCCCTCAGGGCTGGAGCGGTAAGATACTTCGCTTCAATCCCTGTCTCCATCGAAAACACGACGACACCGTGGGTCGCCCCACTGTGTGCGGTCGGTCAGCACCAGCGATCGTCCGTCGGATGTCCAGTTCAGAAAACCTGTCTCTCCGTTTCGCAGGCGACCTCCGTGAGCTTGCGTTCCGCGCCGCCCAGCGCAGGAACGAGATACACAGCTCCGCCATTATCGTCGCAGCGCCCAAAAGCAATCTCCTTGCCGCCGGGTGACCATGCCGGGGATCCCATGAAACCGGTGCGAGTGTGGGTTAACCGGAGAGGCTTATCGCCGCCCACCAACTGCACATAGACGTCGCCTCTCCCGGGGTTCTCCCCGTCCTATATGAAGGCGATTTGCTTAGCGTCCGGCGAAAATGTCGGCGACCACACCGCGCCGGACAGATTGGTGAGCGGCACGATGCGCATCTGCGAGAATGCCGCGGGCCCTGCGGGACGAGGTTTCACGGCGCGCCGGTAAAACCAGCGACCGCCAATCAATCCAGCCGCCACAACCAGGACTCCCCGCAACGATGCCCACCCGCCATCGGTGGGGCCGCCGAACCGCCCCCGGCCCCGCTACCCCCGTCGTCACACCCGATGCCGCGCCAGACGCAGCCCACTGCGGCGACAGATCCCGCATCATTCGCCGCAGATCCGTCTCTATATCCGCTGCGCGCTGGTAGCGCAACTCCGGTTTCTTCTCCAGTGCGCGCGTCACAATGTGCTCGGCCAGAGCCGGCACGTCTGCCCGAACCGCCTGCAAAGGGGTTGCCGGCTGCGATGTGATGGTTCGAGAACGGTCGTGCTGCTGCTGCCCTGGAACGGCGGCCGTCCCGGCGAGCGACTCATAGTACAGGGCACCGAGGCTCCATAGATCTGTGCGCGCGTCAACGGTCTGACCCAGCGCCTGCTCCGGCGACATATATATAAAGGAGTGCCGAGCAGACCTCGCGTCTCTGCCAGCGACGATGCAGGATCTCCGCCAAGCGGAGCCAGCATCTTCGCCAATCCGAAATCCAGAACCTTGGCATTACCCTTCGGGGTAATCATCACTTTCTCTGGTTTTCAGGTCGCGATGGATTACACCCTGCTCATGCGCTTCCCCCAGAGCCTCGGCCACCTGCAGGGCAATCGCCGCGGCGTCCTTCACCGGCAGCGCGCCTCTGCGCAGCTTCGCGGCAAGCGACTCGCCCTCCACATATTCCATCGCGATGTAGCTGACGCCATCCTGCTCGTCGGCGTCATACACGGCGGCAATGTGCGCGAGGTTCAGTTTGGCCAGCGCCAGCGCCTCACGACGAAACTGCCGCCGCCGCTTCCTCGCCGGTCAGGACTCCGGGCGTCAGATCGCCGCAACCGTCCGCTCCAGCTTCTCGTCGCGCGCACGATACACCAGCCCCAGCCGCCGGGCACCCACAACGGCCAGGATGGAATATCGTCCCAGCCGCGCCCCCGGTTCGAGACGGGGACGCGATTCGCCGGGGGCGTTCTCGTTTACCGATCGCCACGGAGTTGCGGAAAGAAATCCGCTCAGCCGATCGTTCTCCGCCAGGCCTTCCACGGCGCGCCGCACCACCGGCATACCCCGGCACGCCCTATCGAGAAACGCGGACCGCTCCTCGCGCGGCAACTCGAGCGCCTCTCCAAAAAGCTGCTCTGCGATGGTCTCCCGCTTTTCCATGCCGGTTTTCCGTCGCGCAACGTGGCTAAAACGCGGAATGCGCTTCCGACGTACCACGCAGCAATAGCTGTGCAGGGCCAATCCTCATCGCCGAAACCAGTGCAGACAACCACGCGTCTGTCATGGGCAACGGGCATGCGACGGAAAAGGTCGCCAACCGCGCGCGTCAGCTCGGCCTCCGACTCCTGCTTTTTCGGCACAGGAACAATTTCACGATTATTCCTGAAACCGGAGACTGTCTCCGATAATCTATTAATTCGGAGAATATCTCCGCTTTTTGTAAAGCGACGGCGAGTATGTTAAATGGGCGCGATTCAGGTCGGGCCCTCCAACCGCAGGAGAAACGACGATGCGTATTTTTTTGACCGGAGCAACAGGATTCATCGGAACGGAGTTGGTGAAGGAGCTGATTGAGACGGGCCACCAGGTGCGCGGGCTTACCGCAGCGACCAGGGTGCTGAGCAGCTCAAGGCCGTCGGTGCGGCAGTGCATCGCGGAGACCTCACCAATCTCGACAGCCTCCGCAAAGGCGCAATGGGCATGGATGTGGTGGTCAACCTCGCGTTTAACCATGACTGGTCAAAGTTCGAGCGGAACGCGCAGGACGAGATCCAGGCAATTCAGACGCTGGGTGCCGCGCTGGAACCTGGCAAGCTGCTGGTCGTGACCTCGGGGATCGGGATGACGAGTGGCGCGCCAGGTCAGCTGCGCAAAGAGACCGATCGTCCGACTGACTCGCCCACGATCCCGCGGCGTCCTGAGCAGGCGGCCCAGGCCGTTGCGAAGAAGGGCGTGCATGTGGCGGTCGTGCGCTTGCCGCAGGTGCATGACACGCGCAAACAGGGCCTGATCACCATGCTGATTGCTCTTGCCCGCGAGAAGGGTGTTTCTGCGTATGTCGCAGACGGCGCAGCTCGTTGGGCTGCGGCCCCGCTGAAAGATGTGGCCCACCTGTATCGGCTGGCTGTCGAAAAGACCGGCCCAGGGGTGACGACTTATCACGCGGTGCAGGAAGAAGGGGTCCCGTTGCGCGACGTCGCGCATGCGATTGGCAACGGACTGAATGTGCCGGTGGTTTCGATCGCCCCCGAAAAGGCTGCCGAGCATTTCGGAATGTTCGGTCACTTTGCGAACCTGGACATGCCTGCCTCCAGCCAGTGGACACGCAAAACCCTGGGATGGGATCCATCCGGGCCGGGGTTGATCGAGGACCTGAACAATATGGAATTCTGATCGAAATGCTCCGAGTCCAGTCCACCCGCTGTACACACATTTAAGGGCCACGGCATCCCCCGGCGGCCCTCGTCTCTGAACCCTTCCTCGCCGTCTCCGCTATACTTTTTCGCAACTCTCCATGAGGCGGAATGTCCTCATCTTCGGTGTCGTCGGCGGCTTTCTCATCGCCACCCTCCGCTACACCGAATACCGCTTCGTTGTTATCGAGCACTCTGTCGAGCTCTACAGCGCGCTCATCGCCATCCTCTTCGCCGCCTTCGGCATCTGGCTCGGTCTCCGCATCACCCGCAGTCGCGAAACCATTCGCGAAACGGTCGTGGTCAGAGAAGTGCTTGTTCCCGCAGAAGCCGCCGCCCGCAAACCGTTCGCTCCCAATACGGACCACCAGCGGTCTCTCGGCATCACCGCGCGCGAACTCGAAATCCTCACCCTCGTCGCGCGCGGCCACAGTAATCGCGAAATCGCCACCCAGCTTTTCGTCTCCGAGAACACCGTTAAGACTCATTGTGCCCGCGCCTTTGACAAGCTCGGAGCTGCCCGCCGTACGCAAGCGGTCCAGCGGGGCAAGGAACTCGGCCTGCTGCCCTAAGGACCAGTTGCCAGAAAAGCGCCGCCTGTTGTCAGTCCTCACCCAAAAGCGCGATTTTCGCTTGATTCCGGCAAAATCACTCGAAAGGATGACGACATCCGGCCGGTTCCATCGCATCGTGACTCCATCCTCATCCGCAACAGGAGCCAGCCATGAAGAAAACAGTCCTCACCTTCGGTCTCATTTCCGGCGTCATTATCTGCGTCCTGATGGGCGGCAACCTTTTGATCGCCAACAAGATCGGCTCCGGCCACAGCCTGATTCTCGGCTACACCGCCATGGTGGCGTCGTTCCTGCTCGTCTACTTCGGCATCCGCAGCTACCGCGACAACACCCTCGCCGGCCAAATCTTTTTCGGCCGCGCCTTTGCCTGCGGCATCCTCATCACCCTCATCACCACGATCTTCTATGTCGCCATGTGGGAAATCGTCTACTTCAACTTCATGCCCCACTTCATGGACAGCTACTTCGCCGCACAGATTCACAAAGTCCAGTCCTCGAGCCTCGACCCCGCCAGCACCGCCGCGCGGGTCGCGGCCATCCAGCGCTCCCAGCAGCTCTATCAGAACCCCATCGTGAACATGGCTTACACCTTCATGGAGCCCCTTCCCGTTGGCCTCATCATCACTCTCATCTCCGCAGCCATCCTCCGCCGCAAGGCTCCGATCAAACCCGCGGCCGCATCCGCAGTCATGACCCCATAAAGGTCCTGATCAACGAAGCCCTCCCCCGAAGATTTGCCACACCGGGAAAAATTAACTCCTCCCA
This sequence comes from uncultured Acidobacteriaceae bacterium, assembly GCA_963702295.1. Lineage (GTDB taxonomy): Bacteria > Acidobacteriota > Terriglobia > Terriglobales > Acidobacteriaceae > Palsa-343. The sequence goes on from CAVPCE010000058.1 coordinate 14,196, forward strand.
CGCGTGGACGCTACCAGGGTGGAGCAGCACGAGGCAGAAGGGAACGGGCTTCAGCGGGTGGAATGAGCACCTTTTGAAAAAGACATCCCTGCGGGTTTGGTATCAGGCACCCTTTCAGAGCTTGCAAAAAAACTCGACAGTGAAGCCTCTATGTCAGCGCACGATCTTGGTCGTTTGTGGTTCTAAAGTGGTTGCCTAACGGGCAGGGCTTCAGAAAACAGCATCGTGGTCACGCCAGAAAATCGCATTTCCCCCGTCTCCCTGTACTACGGCGTTACGGGAAAGCGAAAGATACTAACGCTGATGGGTGCGACGGTGAGGGTTGGCGGAACCGCGCCGAGGGTGGATTGCTTCACCTGAACCTGCGACGGCTGGCCGACCTGATTGGCGGCGTCGAGATTCGGGCCTGTCATTGTCCAGAGTGTGGTGTTGCCGGAGACCTTGACGCCGGAGGGACTCAAATCAAAACGCTGCTCGGAGCTAGTTACGTTGACGACGGCGAGGGTGAGGTATTTGCGGTCGGGCGAGAGGGCAGCAAACATGTCGAGGGGATATGTGGGGCTGCCGGCGCTGGTCCGGGGCAGATCGCCGACGATGTGTTGCGTGGGAGCCGGCTGCGGCGAGTTACCGGTTAGCGCGACTGGGATGGAACCGGCTCCGAGGTGCTCGCCGTAGAGCTTAAAAAGCAGGCCGCTGGTGTTGAGGATCGCCGCGGTCTGGTTGAAGTCCAGCGTGGAGATGCCCATGGTGAAGGCGGTCATGCGGAGGAATTCGGTTTCGCGGAGCATTTCGTTGAAGACCATGGCATAGGCAAGAGCGAGTTTGAGATCAGTCTGGCCGCCGGTGTAGGCATATTCGTCGTTCGACATAAAGATGCGTTTGGTCTTCATTTCCGGAAACCGCTGCTCATACTCCTGCCACTCTTCACCTTTAAGGTGGACGCGATCGGATGGGCGACGCACCCACTCGAGAACGGACTCCTCGTCAGGGACGAGGCCGGTTTCGAGGCGGCCCACCTTGATGCCTTTCTCCGCGCGTTCGCGGTCCCAATGCGCGCCGGCACGTGTGTACCAATGCTCGGTCACGCCGTCGAAGTTTCCCCAGTCGTGCTGGAGAAAACCGCAGGTCCAGTCTGCTTCGGAGCAGATGCCGGCCTGATCGAGGGGAATGTGCCAGTCAGCGGCCACGCCCTCGAGGATCGCTTCTTCGGGCATGGAACCGGAAGCCAGCAGCGTGATGGACGGGTCAACTGCGCGCATGGCTTTGGCGAATTCGTTGTGTTTGAGGAGGTAGTACTTGAGGTCGGTGCGCCCGAGCTGCCATTGGCCATAGGGCTCGTTGCCGATGTCCCAAAACCTGACGCGATAGGGCGCCGGATGTCCGTTGCGTGCGCGCATGGCGCCCATGGGCGTGCTGGTTGCGCCATTCATATATTCGACTTCCTGTGCGGCGGAGTGTGCATCGCCGAAGCCGGCGTTGACGGTGATGTAGGGCTCGACGCCGATGAGTTTGCAGAAGGTCATGAACTCATCCATGCCAACATCGTTGGTCTGCATGGCGTTCCAGGCGTAGTCGAAGTCTGGCGGGCGCAGGTCGCGCGGGCCCACCGAGTCATACCAGTTGAAGTTGGAGATGAAGTTGCCGCCGGGGAGGCGCCAGAAGCCGGAGTGCAGTTGTTTGAGCTGCGCGATCACTTCGGGGCGGAAGCCTTCGACGTTGTGGGCAGGCATGAGGGAGACGGCGCCGATGTGGAAATTGCCCGAACCGGTGCCCGTGATTTCGAGCGTGCCGGCGTTGGTGTCAGCCTGGGCAGTGAATGTGATGGGCTGTTCTTTGTATGTATTCGGGGCCACGGGCAGCGCGAGGGTCTGGCGGTCGTTCGCACCGTCACCCCAAACGAGCGCGACCTTCCCTCTGGCTCCCGGTGTGCCGCGGACCCAGATGTGACCGATATAGTTCTTCCCCTTTATCAGGGCGAAACCGGATTGGCGGATGCCATGCGGAGTAGAGGCGTCGAGTTGAATGCGTGGGCTTTGTTCGCCGACGAAGGGTTCGTCTTTGTCCATCACAACCGCTTCGCCCGGTCCGACGGGTTGCCACTTGCGCAGTTGCATGCCGCGGAAGGGACCACCCTGGGCCGCTTCGGATGCCGGAACCTCCTCGGGCTTGATCGGGAAGTAGAACTTGCGGTCGTCGAGCATCTCGGACCAGAGGCTGCGATAGATGAGCTGGCCGATGTGCTCGATGAACATGCCGTACTCGTACTTCGAGACTGGCTCGCCGGTCTGGCCGGCATCGATTGTGACGGTCAGTGGCTGCTGAGGCGTGGATTGCTGAGCGACCATTGTGGTGCAGGACGCGGCACACAAGGTAAGAGCGGTCCAGCGCGTTTTCGTCGAGTTCATCCAGCCAGCATTCATCGGCGTCATGCTCCGTTTGCCCGAAGGGATTGCCGTAGCGACTCTCCGGACGTTCGGAGAAATCTCGGCATGGCTTTCTGTGGGCGTTAGCGCACTGGTAAAGCGCTTTTCTCAATCCAGAAGCATAGTACGCGAAGCATCTGGCGGGGTGCTGAAATGTGAATTCGCCGGAGCCGGGCGGCGGACGCAGGGTGATTTTGGGTTACGCGCGGGACGGATCGAAAGCAGGCGGGGGGTCTGTTAGGGTGATCGGGTAAGTCTGCGGTGTTTTCGGAAGTGGAGGTGCCACCGAACGTGGGTGAGCTTGCGATGCGAGAACGTTCTGTGCGCACCCGCCGGCGGTGGCGGATTGGCTGGCTACTGGGACTCGGTGTTCTGATCAATTATTTCGACCGGGTGAACCTTTCGGTCTCGCACGATGCGCTGATCGGAGCCTTCGGGATTTCCGATATCACCTTTGGCTATCTTCTGGGCGCGTACAACTGGACCTACGCGGTGTGCCAGTTGCCGATTGGCGTGGTGCTGGATCGGCTGGGCGTGAAGAAGGTGGGGCGGATCAGCACGCTGATCTGGAGCGTGGCCTCGTTTGGAGCGTCCATTACACCGAACATTCCGGGGTTCTTCGCGGCGCGGTTTGTATTGGGGGTGGGCGAGTCGCCGACGTTTCCAGCAAATGCGAAGGCCGTTGGGAACTGGTTTCCCCAGCAGGAGCGGAGCTTTGCCACGAGCCTGTTCGACGCGGCGGCGAAGTTTGCTCCGGCGATCGGAGTGCCGCTGATCGGAATTCTGCTGCTGCGCGTTGGGTGGCGGATTAGTTTTGCGGCGACGGGGCTGGTAAGCCTGCTCTATTTCGCGCTGTTCTTCGCAATTTATCGTGAGCCGGAGGAGGATGCGGATCTGACGGCGGAGGAGCTAGCTCTGATTCGGGAGCAAGCCAGCGACAGCGGCCCGCTGGCACGTGAGCAATCGCTGTGGGAGCTGCTGGGTCAGCGGAAAGTGCTGGGACTGGCAATCGGCTTCGGCTCGTACAACTATGTGTTTTACCTGTTGCTGACGTGGCTTCCGAGCTATCTGTCGTCGGCGCTGCATATCGATTTGCTGCACTCCTTTGTGTACTCGGGTGTACCGTGGCTGGTGGCGACGGTGATGGATCTGGCGATCGGCGGCCTGTTGGTGGACTGGCTCATCCAGCGAGGATGGAATGCGAGCCGGGTGCGGATGACGGTACTGGTGACGGGGACGGCGATGGGGCTGGGGATTTTCGGTTGCGCGTGGGCACATACGGCGACGCAGGCGTTGGCGTGGATCAGCCTCTCGATCGGCGGGCTGTCGGCTGCAGCGCCGGTGGGTTGGTCGGCTCCGTCGCTGATTGCGCCGCGCGGAAGCGTGGGCCGTGTGGGGGGCATTCTGAACTTCTCGAATCAGATTTCGGGGGTTGCGGCGCCGGTGGTGACGGGCTATCTTGTGGAGGCGCGGCATGCCTTCACGATGGCGTTTGCTGTTGCAGCAGCGTACCTAGTCGTGGGGATCGGGGCGTATCTGGTGTTGCTGCGGGACGTGGAACCGATGGCGGCTTGAAAGAGCTCAACAGGGGACATAGAGAAGGGCAGCCCACGACAAAGAACCGCAGGGGCCGAACCCCATTCATATTTGGAGTGTTTGCGGCACGATTGAAGTCGTGCCCTGATACCGAACCGAAAGCCTTCGCGATCAAATTTGTGTGGTGCGTTTACGGGCCGGGATTTGCGGGCAGAGCGCGCATGGAGCCAGTGGTGATGCCGCCGTCGACGAGCAGCGTTTGGCCGGTGATATAGCGGCTGGCTTCTGAGGCGAGGAAGACGATGGCGCCATCGAGATCGTTAGGCGCGCCGGGACGGCGAAGGGGGATGCGCTCGACGAGGGAGCTGACCCAGGCCTGGTCTTCATAGAGGACCTGGTTTTGTGCAGTCTTGAACCATCCGGGGGCAAGGCAATTGACGGTGACGCCGTGCGGGCCCCAGTCGTCCGCAAGGCTCATGGTGAGCTGGCGAATGCCACCGCGACTGGCACCATAGGGCGCGAGGCCGGCGTAGCCAAAGACGCTGGTGACGGAGCCGATGTTAATGATGCGGCCGTAGCGGCGCTGGATCATGCCGCGGGCGACCGACTGGGTGACGAAGAAGGTTCCGCGCAGATTGGTATCGAGGATGAGGTTCCAGTCATCCCAGGCAACATCGAGAGCGGGCTTGCGGACATTGCATCCGGCATTGTTGACGAGGATGTGGATCGCGCCGAAGGCGGCTTCGGCTTGCTCGGCGAAGCGCTGGATGCTGGCGGGATCCCGGACGTCGAGTTCCAGAGAGACAGTGCGGCGGCCGAGGGCGTGGATCTCGGTTTCGAAATCCGCGAGAGTCTCGCTGCGGCGGCTGGTGAGGATGAGATTGGCGCCGGCGCGGGCGAGGGCGCGGGCAAAGTACTGGCCGAGGCCGCGGCTGGTCCCGGTAACGATGGCGACCTGGCCGGTGAGGTCGAAGAGAGTGTCGCTCATTGGGGCGCCTCCGGAGCGGGCGTGAGAACGATCTTCATCAGATTGGGTTCTTGAGAGTGAAGGCGATCGAACCAGCCGGGACCGTCTTCGAGCGGGGCGATGGCGGTAATGAGCGGCTTCACCTGAATGGCTCCGCGAGCAATCATGTCGATGGCCTGGGGGTACTCGCCAGCGGAGGCAGCGGTGCCCTGGACGCGCAGCTGGCGGCTGACTAGGGTCTGCAGCGGGATGGTGACCTGGGGGGCGATGTTGCCGATGAGGGTGACGGTGCCGCCCTTGTGCACGGACGCAATCGCGGTGTCGATGGTTTCCTGTGCGGCCGACCGCTTCGTAGACCCCGTCGACGCCGCCATCGGTTTGGGTGAGGATTGCGCGGGCGAGATCCGGTCCGGAGAGATGCAGAACGTCGGTAGCGCCGAGTTGACGGGCGAGATCGAGGCGGGTCGCATCGACATCTGCGATGAAGACGCGCGAGCAGCCGGCGGCGCGGGCGGCCTGCAGGGTGAGCAGGCCAATCATGCCGGCTCCGAGAACGAGGGCGGTGGCACCTTTCGGCATCTCGCTGACGGCAACCGCATGGAGGGCGACGGCGGCGGGCTCCAGCATGGCGGCTTCGGCAAAGGAGAGCGCGGGCGGGAGGCGGTGGGCAATGCGCTCCGGCACAGTGACAAATTCGGCAAAGGCTCCGGCGCGGCGGTAGTCGCCACAGGAGACACCGAGGACCTCGCGGCGGTCGCAGAGGTTGATTTCTCCGCGCTGGCAGAAGGGGCAGGCTCCGCAGAAGACCGTCGAGTCGAAGGTGACGCGGTCGCCGGGGCGGAAGCGGGTGACGGCGTCGCCTACGGCAGCGACAGTGCCGGCAGCCTCATGGCCCATGACGATTGGGGGAATGCGTCGCCCGGAGGAGCCGTCGTAGCCGTGAACATCGCTGCCGCAGATCCCGCAAGCGGCCACGCGGATGAGCAGGTCGCCGGAAGTGGGGGTGGGCAGCGGGACGTCGCGCAGGGCGAATCGGTTGTACGCCTCAAGGACGAGCGCTCTCATGACTTCAGTTTGCCACCGAACGGGGCGCGGGACGCCAGCAAGGCAAGAATCGCCGGCAAACGTCCGTGACAGAAAGCAGCTCCTGCGGCTTGGCGGCAGGTTCTTACGTCTAGTAAATTTTGTTTAATGGTAATCAGAGTGTTATTGATCGCATATAGAACATCTGAATTCTGGTAGGTGTACGGGTCCTATCAGCGGGGATGTTCTCTTCTGCAAGGCCAAGTTTTCTCCTCGAAGGAACAAGAATGAAGGAAAGCTGCAAGGCTTCATGGGGCGTAGTGCCCTGTATGGTGTGGAGTGCGCTGGTAGTGCTGGCGGCGCTGAGCGCGGTGGGCTGCGAAACTGCGCCGACGACGATCGGGAAGGGGTCCGATGCGCTGGTGGGTGGCTCCGTCGAGCATACGAAGAACGCCCTGGTGGCTCGCTACACGATCGAGCCGCGCAGCGGGGCACGCATCCGAGTGGACTTTGGCCCGACGACCGGCTACGGCCTGCGGACCTGGACGGTAAATGGTGCCGCGGGGCAGCGAGTCACAATTCTCGTGGCGGGAATGCGGGGCGACACGACATATCACATGCGGGCGGTGGCACAGTTCGCCGATGGGACCGTCGTACGTGACCTGGATCACAGCTTTACGACAGGGCACTACAAGAGCCGGTTGATCCCAAAGATTACGGTGGAATCCCCCGGCACGCCCCAGACGGGAGTGCAACTGCTGAATCCGTCAATTGGGCACTGGTACGAAGCGATCGTGACGGATCTGCAGGGGCATGTGCTGTGGACGTATGACTACCCGGATCGGGAGTCGTCGCAGGTGGTGGAGTTTCACAAGAATCTGCATGCGGGGTAGTCCTGACCATGGTGGGATGGCTGCATGGACACCTCTGGAATGCGGCGATATGGCAGCCGACGCCGATCTCGCGGCGGTTCGGGACCATCATTAATCCGATCAAGCCCCTCGCGGACGGGGATTTTCTGATGGTGATTGGTCTGGGGTCGCATGAGCTGCTGGACAGCCCCGACGGCGCGCCGCCGCCGGACACGCTTCTGGTATTGCGCGAGGTGAACCTGGCGGGCGACACGATTCGGCAGCTGGACATACAACAACTGAATGACCGGCTGCGGGCGCGGGGCTACAAGGGGCCGACGCTGGAGATGATGCACCACGATGTGGAAGTGCTGCCGAACGGACACATGGTGGTACTGACCAACGCAACGCGGGAGTACACGAATCTGCCCGGGTATCCGGGGACAACGCGAGTGATCGGGGACATCCTGGTGGATCTGGATCCCCAGTGGCAGCCGGTGTGGACGTGGAGTGAATTCGACCATCTCGACGTCCGGCGGCATCCGAAGGATTTTCCTGACTGGACGCACTCGAACGCAATGCTCTACACGAAGGACGACGGGAAACTGATCGTTTCGTCACGGACCAGAGCTGGGTGATGAAGATCGATTACCGCAACGGGCAGGGGAGGGGAAAGATTCTGTGGACGCTGGGCAAGGACGGCGATCTGCGTTTGATTGACGGACAGGCGCCGCAGGACTGGAACTATGGGCAGCACAATCCGCAAATCTTCAGCGATCGCGATGCGGGCATCTTCGATCTGGGGATGATGGACAACGGCTACGGACGCATCCTGGCGGACGGAAGATGCTGCGAGACAAAGGGCGAAGGGCCGTGCTATACGACGGTGCCGATTTACCGGATCGACGAGGTCGCGAAGACGGCGACGCTGGTGTTTCACCAGGTATTCCCGCCGAAGCAGTACTCGTATTGGGGCGGCGCGGTGCAATGGCTGCCCAATGGAAACGTGCAGATCGACCTCTGTAACCAGGGAGATGACTCCGATGTGTGGGAAGTGACGCGGGCGGTTCATCCGCAGACGGTATGGCACATGCACGTGGCGGGGACAAACGACTACCGGGCGGAGAGGCTGGGGAGTTTGTATCCGGGCGTGACCTGGTAACGGAGGCTCACACGCGGGCGGGATCAGGGTGGGTTCGGAGATACATTTCTCCTGCGAGGAAGGTGATCGTGAACCCGCTCCAGAAGGCAATTCCAAAAAACTGAGCCAGAGTGAGCCCTGTGAGCTGACGGGTGGCGAAGAACACGCCCATGATCGGCCGCGTGGGGGCGATGCCGAGAAGGACCGCGATAGCTCGCAGCATCCAGGCGCGGTGGCGGATGGCGTCGTGCTGGCGGAAGGCGATCCACGCATGCGCGAGGGAGAAGAGAAACAGCGCGTCGAAGAAGAGGGCCGCCGATGCCTCAGTAACGCCGCCGACGGGATGGAAGCTCATGGGGATCGCGGTGATGCCGACGACGAGGCCGAGGACAAAAAGCGCGTGCGTGATCTTGCTATGGATGGAAGGACGGGCACGCACGCGCTGGGAAAACCAGAACGGAAGCAGCAGGACAGTGGCGAGAGCAGGCAGGATGCGAGCCAGAGTGAGCGTTTCTCGTGAGGCGAAAGCGGTATCGAGGCCGGTGTGATCAGTCACTGGCGGCAGCATGAAGACGACCACCCGGCGAACGACGGCGGCGATGGCGATTAGGCAGAGGAGTAGGAAGGGCGTCCAGATGGCGGCCGAGACGGGGCGGCGAGGAGTGGGGGGGATCGCGGCGAGCGGCATAGAGGACCTCCAGATGGATGTCGGTTCAGGCGGCCGGAGATAGCGGAGAGGCGATGTCAGCCGGCAGCCGAGAGGGCAGACAAATGGCCACGGCGATCATCCAGACCACGCTCAGGAAGCGGCCTAAGGGAATGCACCAGGAGGCGTAGTAGACGACAAGGGTGAGCGAGGCCAGTTCGCAGCCGAGGGCAATGACGAGGCCAAAGATCATGATCCAGCGGGGAACGAGACGGTAGAGTCCGGCGGTGACCGAAACGCCCGCGAGGAACAAGCCGAGGGGCACGACAAATCCCGGGCCTCCGCCGGCAAAGCCAATTGCCTGCAGAGTGCGCATGGCACCTTCGGCGGTGGAGATGCCGGGACGGGTGAGCGACCACAGAGAGAGGCCGGAGAGCAGCAACATGCCGGCAGCCAGAATTCCCCCGACCAGAGCGATCGTTGCTCCGGCCGCTCGAACGCGAAGGAAGTGCAGACGGCTGACGACCGTGGCGACAAAGATGGCGAGGGGGACGGCTGAGCCGAACTCACAGAAGGAGCCCCAGGAGATGGCGCGGGTGAGTCCGGCGATATAGGCGGCGGTGGATGCCGCGGAGTCATAGGGAATCCTGAAGGCTCCGTTGAGGGTTGTTCCTCCTGCAAGCATTAGCACCGTGTAGGTGAGGGCGGGTAACAGCAGCGGGGGCCCGGCTTGCCGGATAGAGGGTTGGGCAGCAGTATGTTTCATAGCACAATAATTTATATATTAAATGATTATCAATCTGCAATACTTTTCCCATGAACTCAGAAAAGTTGCCCCCAGGGCGCGTTTTGCGCGTTTTTGCTGGCTCAAGTGGGAGCGTTGGCGGCCAAACGGTTTGCGGAACGGGTGGAGCCGCTGGGGATGACGCCGCCGCAGGCCGGGATTCTGCGAATGCTGGCGCGGTCCGGCGGGCTGAGTCAGCGCGATCTGGCGGAGCGGCTGGGAATTTACCCGAGCCGCCTGGTGTCGCTGCTGGACGAAATGGAGACGGCGGGGCTGCTGGTGCGGGAGGCGAACGCCGAGGATCGGAGGCTGTATTCTCTGCAACTGACGGCGGCCGGAAGGGACCGCATGGGCGAACTGGAAAGAGTGAGTCGCGAGCACAATGAGGCGCTGTGCAGTTCTCTGACGGTCGAGGAGAGGGCTCAACTGGAGAGCCTTCTTAACAAGATTGCGCAACAACAGGGACTCACGCCGGGGGTCCATCCGGGGTACAGTTCGATGGGAAAGAGCGCGGGCGAGGGCCAGACAGGGAGAGAGCGGAAGCGGTGACGAGCAGACGCGATTTCGAAATCCATCGGTGCGCTAGTTGGAGGAACTTTCTACTCTTCCCAGATAGCGATCGAGCCAGGCGAGGACCTCGCGGACGAGGACGGGACGCTGTTCGGTCACGTCGTGAGGGGTGTCGAGGATGACATGCCGTTTATCGGCTGCAGGGGTACCGAGCATGCGGAAGAGCGGGTCCTGGGAAGTAGCGACGGGGAAGGTGTAGTCGTAGCGGCCGTTGACCATGAGCACGGGTTTTTTCATGCGAGGGGCGAAGTCGGCCTGGTCGAATCCCGGGGAGGGCTTGATCAGGAAGTAGCCGCCATCGAGGAAGACGGCAGTGCGGAGGCGATCCTGCAGAAGGGTAGTGAAGATCACGCCGTCTGCGGAGCCCATGCTGACGCCGAGGTAAGCGTATTTTTCCTTGTCGATGTCGGGGCGGGTGTCGAGGTAGTCGAGGGCACGGGCTGCGTCTTTATACCAGTCCACGGGTTCGCTGATGCTGTCAGGTTGGGCGGGGAAATGATGCGCGACCCGGCGTTCGTAGGTGTCCTCATAGACCGGATACATGACGGCGCGGCCGCTTTGGATGATGTAGTCGAAGAAGTTCACATCGCCGAGCTCACTGCTGTCAGGCGGCAGGAAGAGCACACGGGCGCTGGGAAAGAAGAGGATGGTCTGCCAGGGCGGTTTGACGCGTTTGGGAAGGAAGAGGTACGCCGCCATCCGCTCATTGTTGTAGGCAACGTCGAAAGTGATTTTTTCCTCGCGCCAGTCCTCGGTTTCCTTCACGACGCCCTCGTCGTGGGCATTCAGCGGAGTCTTCGGATAGGCATAGAGGAGCGTATAGGCACGGAAGACGGCGTCGCTGACGGGGGTGAAGTTCGCAAAGTCGCGCGTCATGCGGTGGACGGGAGCCGCGGCCGCTGCGGGGATGGGTCCGAGATTCCGGACACAGCGAAATCCGTTGGTGTCAGAGCGGTCGAAAGGCGAGAACGCCTCCGGGCTGGTGTACAGGTAATTGGGTGAGCGCCGAGCCGCCGAGGATGAAGCGCAGGTCACCGTCGACAGAATTGGCGATCCACTCGCGAACGTTGCCGGCCATGTCATGGGTTCCGTATTGGCCGGAATCGGGAAAAGAGCCCACGGGCGCGGGACCACGACCGCGGAGGTTACTCACCTGGACGGTGTACTCACTGACGTCGAAGTCGGCGGCCTGGTACCACTGGCCGAGGACAGGAAGAACCTTCCCCGCGTACTTCGCATAAGCAGCAGCCTCAAACCAACTGACGCCGGAGACGGGGTCGTTTCCTTTCCCTTGGGGATAGTGGCCGGCTGCCCAGGTGGCGGGACCAGGGCGGCCGGTGGAATCCTGGAAGAGCTGAATCGCCTGCCTCCAGGACAGTGTTTCGCCGTCCTTCTGGAATTGAGCCGGCCAGTATTCGGGCCTTTCGTATCCGCCGTGATCGACGAATTCCTGGTATTCGCGGTTGGTGACTTCATTGCGGTCCATGTAATAGGCAGGAAAAGTGTAGGGGCCCATCCAGCCAATGAAGCCATTGAAGCTGGACCAGTAGCCTCCAGAGGCATAGACCATGCCCGTGGGTGCGGCGAAGGAGCGGGTCAGCGCGAAGTGCATGCTGGCCTTGGTTTCGGGTGCGACCACGATTTGGCCGGTTCCGGGTTTGGCGACCGTCCAGCGGAAATATCCCTGCGGGAGGCGGACCTTCAGGGGCGTGGAGCCGAGGCGGAAAGCAGGCTCTTTCGGGCCGAGATAGTCCTGAATACTAACGTCAGCGCCGGAGGGATCGGACGTGACGGAGACGAGTTCCGTTTCGGCGCCGGCGATCTGGCGCAGATGCGGATCGCCGGGCAGATCCTTTTCGGCCTTGCGGAGAACGGCAAATGCTGCAAGAGGGCGATGCGCTTCAATGAGCGATTCGATTTGCGGAATAGCCTCTTCCCGGGCCCAGCGGCGCTCGGTGATTCTCCGGTAGAACCACCAGCCGGCGACAGTGCCTGCCAGGAGAATGAGCGCAAGGGCCGCAGCCACGGTGCGCAGAAAGCGGGTGGAGGAGTGAGTCGCCGCCGATGCAGCCTTGGTCATGGTCGCCAGAAGTGCCGAGGCGTCCTGCGCCATCTCCGTGGCCGTGGAGTAGCGCTGGGCCGGATCCTTTTCAAGGCGCGCTGCACAATGCGCTCCGCCTGCTCCGGGGCGTCGGGGCGGACCTGGCGGAGCGGCGTGAGCCGATCCTGAGTGATGGCCTGTAGCACGGCCAGGACGCTGTCGCCCTGGAAAGGGGGTTGTCCGGTGAGGGTTTCGAAATACAGTGCGCCGAGACTCCACAGGTCGGCGCGTGCATCGACCGGCTTGCCCAGTGCCTGTTCCGGCGACATGTAGAGAGGCGTGCCCACTGGCGTGTTGGTCTGTATCAGAGACTGAGTTGTTTCCGAGGTGGTGAGAAGTTTGGCCACGCCGAAGTCCAGGACCTTGACCTGACCTCGAGGGGAGATCATGACGTTAGCCGGCTTGAGGTCGCGATGCACGACACCCTGCGCGTGCGCCTCTTCCAGCGCTCCTGCGATGTCGACGGTGATGCGGGTGGCCTCGGCGGGGGGAGAGGAGCAGCCTGCAGCCGGGCTCGTAGGGACTGACCCTGCACGCACTCCATGACGAGATAGTCGACGCCGTCCTGTTCGCCTACGTCGTAAAGCGAAGCGATATTCGCATGGTTCAGGCGTGCCAGAGCCAGGGCTTCACGCCGGAAGTGGCTGCGCATGGTTTCATTGGTGAGAAAGCCGGAGGCGAGAATCTTGATGGCAACGACGCGTTCGAGTTTCTCGTCGCGGGCGCGATAGACCATGCCCATGCCACCGGCACCGAGAAGTTCGATCAGGGAGTATCGACCGAGGCGAGTTCCCGGACCGAGCGGCTCGCCGGAGGGTGAGGGCTTCTGCTGTTGATCGCCGACCTTCCAGGGGGAGTTATGCAGAAAGCCAGTGAGGCGATCGTTCTGCTCGAGGAGCATCTCGACCTGCCGTCGCACGCCGGGCTGCGCTGGGCAGGCCCGGTCAAGAAACGCCGTCCGCTGCTCGGGTGGCAGGTCGAGAGCTTGCCCAAAAAGCTGTTCGACGATGCCGTCTGCCTTCTCCATCTCTGCTCCGGCGCCTGTATATCGAGTTGGAACTGGCTTTCACAGTACCACGCAATGCAGCGCAAGGGCTCGCCGCCGATCGGCGAGGTGGTCGACTTAACCGGGTCTTCCCATAGACGTTCGGGTGGTATATGCTTTCGTCCCATAGAGCTTCTAGGTGGAGGCATGGGTGTCGAAGAAGGAACAGGAACTGCTGCTGGGGACGCTGGACATGCTGATCCTGCGGACGCTGGTGCTGGGGCCGGCGCACGGGCACACGATCGCGCATGTAATCGAACACACTTCAGAAGACGTATTGCAGATTGAGCAGGGCTCGCTGTACCCGGCGCTGCACCGGCTGGAGGATCGCGGGTGGGTGTCGTCGTACTGGGGCGCGAGCGAAAACAACCGCAAGGCACGGTTTTACAAGCTGACGGCGGCGGGTCGGAAGCGGCTGACGGTGGAGACGAATCGCTGGGAGTCGATGGTGGAGGCAATCGGGCGGGTACTAGGCAGGCGGGGCGCGCAGTGGAGTGAGGGCATCCCGCCCTGTCGCCAAGAGCGGGCAACAAGGTGGGGCACCCGAGATGGGGGGAACCATGAGTCTGAACCGGTATTTGCGACGGAAAGCGTGGGATGAGGAGCGGCGGCGCGAGATGGAGGCGCATCTGGCGCAGGAGATCGACGATAACCGGGCGCGGGGAATGTCGCCGGAGGAGGCGCGGCGACGGGCCTATCTGAAGCTGGGAAATCCGACGGCGATTCGTGAGGAGATCTGGAAGATGAACAGTCTGGTATCAGTCGAAGAACTGGGGCGCGATCTGCGGTACGCGGTGCGGCAGCTGGCACACAGTCCTGGATTCGCGGTGGTTGCGATTGTGACGCTGGCGCTGGGGATCGGAGTGAACACGGCGATTTTCAGCATGGTGAATGGGCTGCTGTTCCGCTCGCTGCACATCCAGGACGAGACGCGGGTGCGGACGGTGGGATTTCGGCAGAAGGGCGGCCACTACCAGCCGCAGGTGTCGGTGCCGGAGATGCAGGCGGTAGCGGGGCAGACGAAGGGCGTGTTCTCAGAGGTGTTCGGCGCGCAGTACGGGCTGGACGGGATGACCATGGCGGGAAGCCAGCCGGACCGACTGTTCACGGATTACGTGACGGGGAATTACTTTTCCGCGCTGGGTGTGCAGCCGGCGCTGGGGCGTTTCTTTAAGCCGACGGAGGGAGTGACGCCGGGAGCCGATCCATACATGGTGCTGAGCTACGGCTACTGGCAGTCGCACTTCGGGGGCGATCAGCATGTGGTAGGCAGACAGATAGCGCTGGACGGAAAGCCTGTGACCATTATTGGCGTGGCACCGAAGAGCTATCGCGGACTCAGCAGCATTCTGGACGTGCAGGCCTATCTGCCGCTGGCGATGACTGTGCCGATTGAGAATACGCCGCTGGCGGACTTCAACAAACCGACGAATCGGAGCATGCAGGTTTTCGGGCGGCTGGCGCCCGGGATGACGGAAAAAGAGGCAGACGCGGTGCTGGCGGTGACGGCGCGCAATCTGGCAGCGGCGTATCCCGAGGATGAGCGGGACGCGCAGATGCGAGCTTTCTCTTTGCAGGCCGAGCGGGTTGGGGGATCGCTGGATCAGGACAACAGCTTCGCTGCGGTATCCGCAATTTTTCTGAGCCTGGCGGGGCTGGTGTTGCTGCTGGCGTGCGTGAATGTGGCGAATCTGCTGCTGGTGCGGGCGACCGTGAGGGAACGGGAGATGGTGATCCGTTCGGCGCTGGGGGCGCGTCGGTTCCGGCTGATTCGGCAGATGCTGACTGAGAGCATGCTGCTGGCGCTGCTGGGCGGTGTGGGATTGCTCTGGGGATGGCGGGGAGCCGGCTGCTGATGGCGATCAATCTGCAGACTGATCTGCCGATCGGATTCGACTTCAGCTTTGACTGGCACGTGTTTGTCTTCTCGGCGGTGTTGGCGGTAGCGGCGGGCGCGGTGGTGGGGATTGTGCCGGCTGTGCGGCTGGCACGGGCGAATCTGAATCTGGTGTTGCGCGAAGGCGGGCGGGGGATTGCGGGGCATGGCCACAAGTTCCGCGACGCGCTGGTGACGGTGCAGGTAGCCGCGGCGCTGCTGCTGCTGGTGATCGCGGGACTGTTCTTGCGCCGACTGCAGCAGTCGCAGCACGCGGAGCTGGGTTTCAATCCCAACAACGTGCTGACGATGATGATGGACCCGAGCGAGATCGGTTACAACAGTGCGCGGTCACTGGAGTTCTACAGGGAGATGCTGCCGCGGGTGCGGAGCCTGCCGGGTGTGGTGTCGGCGACGGTGGCGCAATCGATCCCCATGGGGATGATCGACGCGGGGTCGGACACGGTGACGATCGAGGGGTACACACCGCCGTCGGGGCAGGCGCCGCCCACGATCAACGACAACGTGATTGGAACGGATTATTTTCGGACGCTCGGGATTCGGCTGCTGGAAGGGCGGAGCTTCACGGACGCGGATGACAAGAAGGGCGCGTATGTGGCGATCGTGAGCCAGGCAATGGCGGAGAGGTACTGGCCGCATGAGGATCCGATTGGGCGGCACTTCACGATGGGATACGATCCGGCGCATCCGATGGCGGTGGTGGCTGTGGCGGGGAATGCGCGGTACGGGATGCTGGACCAGCCAACCGGCGCTTATTTCTATACACCGTACACGCAACATTCCCTGAATCTGCTGCTGGCACTGGAGGTGCGGACCCAAGGCGATCCGGGGGCGATGGCACCGGCAATCGAGGGGGCGATTCACGGGCTGGCGACGGGGCTGCCGGTGTTCCAGATGGAGACGCTGCATCAGGCTCTTTATTCGCCGAACGGGCTGCTGCTGTATGAGGTGGTCGCCGCGTTGGCGGGGGTGATGGGAACGCTGGGACTAGTGCTTGCGGTGGTGGGGCTGTACGGTGTGCTGTCATATGTGGTGAGCCAGAAGACGGGGGAGATCGGGGTGCGGATGGCGCTGGGCGCAGGGCGGGTCGACATTCTGCGGATGGTGTACCGGCAGGAGCTGTGGATTGTGGGAATCGGGCTGGCGGTGGGGCTGGCGGCAAGCTTCGGAGCCGCACATCTGTTACGGAGCGTGATTACGGTGAGCCCCACGGATCCGGTGACATATGTGACGGTGCCCGTAGTTCTGGCTGCGGTTGCGCTGCTGGCTTGCTACGTACCAGCGCGACGAGCGATGCGCGTGGAGCCAATGCAGGCGTTGCGGACGGAGTGAGACTGGGCACGGGGCAGGGTGGAGCGGAAGGGTCGCCGGGATGGCGACCCTTTTTGCTTAGAACAGGATGGTCAGAACGGCGGCCACTCCAGCGAGCCGCCTTCGAGCAGGTAAGCGCACTTTTCTACACGGTAGCCGTTGCCGTCGGCGACGGTGAAGACGCGGGGTTTGCCGGTGGGACTGGTGCTCCAGAGGGAGACGCCGGCGTAAGCGCCGTCTTTGCGGACGATGTAGTACTCCATGTCGAGCAGACGGACCCTGGTCATGTCGCCGTTGTAGTTACGAACGATGCGGCGCATGACTTCGAGATCCGGCTTCTTTGGGTTCCATGCCGTGGCGCATCAGCTCAACGATGGTATGGGCACCAACGACTTTGATGTTCTCCTCGCCGGATCCGGTGGCGCCGGCGGAGCCTACGTCCTGATCAGTCCACGAGCCGGCGCCGAGGATCGGTGAGTCGCCGAGACGACCGGGAAGTTTCCATGCCAGACCGGAGGTGGTGGTGGCGCCGGACATTTCGCCTTTGGTGTTGACGACGGAGACGTGGATGGTGCCGGTGGTGGGCCAGAGGATCTGCTCAGCCGCATAGAGGCGGTCTTCGGGCGCGATGCCGAGGTCGGCGGCCATCTCCACGAGCTTCTGGGTGCGAAGACGAATGGTGTCGGCCCACTCGGGAGTGGGGTGGCGGGGAACGACACCGGGACGGAATGTCTGTGCAAGCGATTCTTCGCTGTGCTCAGGATCACTCGATCCCGTCGCAGGCGCTCCGGAGTTTCGCGACATGCCGTGGAGGTCGATGGTGGGTTTGGGGGCGGGTCGGCCGGCATAAGGATCTTTCCATCCGGGTTCGGTCATCGAGGGACCCCACCAGTCCATCTGGGAGTTGTTCTCTTTCCAGAGCATCCAGATTTTGCGGGCGTCTTCGGTGAGGAGGTCCTCGTGAGGGAAGCCCAGGTCGCGGGCGAAGCGGTAGGCGCCGTCGGCGCAGAGCATGACGTGGCCGGAGTGCTCGTAGACCTTGCGGGCGACGAGGCAGACATTCTTAATGTTGCGGACGCCGCCGACGGAGCCGGCGGAGCGCGGGGTCCGTGCATGCAGCAGGAGTCGAGTCGACGACGCCTTCTTCGTTGGGAAGGCCGCCGTAGCCGACGGAGTAGTATATTTGGGGTCGTTCTCTCGGCCGAGGCAGACGTGATGGATAGACGGTGTCGGCGCATGCAGGAGCATCTGGTGCGCTTCCTGAATAGTCTGGTCGCCGGTGACGCGGGTAACGATGACAGGTACGGACGGAGGCTTGAGGGGGCTTTGACGGAGTCAGCGGTTTGAGCGAAGGCGTGGGGACGGTCGCCGTAGTGAGTCCAAGGCCGGCGGTGGTGAGCGCGCCGAGCGAGAGGAAATCGCGCCGTGTAGTCATGCACGACAGGGTACAGGGCACAGAGGGAGAGGGTACAGAGTTTTTGGGCAGGGCTCAGATTGAGAGGCTGGCTGTGTAGGGCTTTGCTGGGTCTGCAAGTGCAACCTCCTGGGCGCACCGGTATCGTCCATCTGTAACTGTGAGGGAATGCTAATCTTGACTCGCTTTGGGGAGGACGAGGATGAGACATAACGGATTGTGGGTGGCGCCCTGTGTGGCGCTGGTGACCGCGGTGGCTGGCGCGCAGCTGACGGTCAATACGTTGTCGCCAGATCTGGCGCAGAAGGTGGATGCGGTAGCGAAGCACGCGCTGGCGACCACCGGCGTGCCGAGCGCTTCGCTGGCGATTGTGCGAGACGGGAAGATCGCGTACACGAAGGCTTACGGCGAGGCGCACCTTGACCCCGATGTGCCGGCCGAGCCACGTATGCGGTACTCGATTGGGTCGATATCGAAGCAGTTTACGGCGACGGCAATCCTGATGCTGCAGCAGGATGGCAAGCTGTCCGTGGATGATCCGGTGGGCAAGTATTTGCCCGAGCTGACGCGAGCGAACGAGGTGACGATCCGGGAGGTGCTGTCGCATACGTCGGGGTATGAGGATTACTGGCCGGAGGACTATCTGATGCCGCCGATGGCGCAGCCCACTACGGCAGAGCACATTCTGGACGCGTGGGGGAAGAAACCGCTGGACTTTGAGCCGGGGACGAAGTGGCAATACTCCAACACGGGCTATGTGATTGCCGGACAGATCGTGGAGAAGTTAAGCGGCGAGCCGCTGATGCAGTTTCTGGAGGAGCACATCTTTCATCCGCTGGAGATGAAGGAGGTCTGGAACTCGGACGTGACAAAACTGGGGGAGACGGATGCGGCGGGAACCATCCGATATGCGCTGGGGCCGCTGAGGCCGGCGCCAAAGGAGGGGCGCGGGTGGATGTTTGCGGCGGGCGAGCTGGCGATGCCGGCATATGACCTGGCACAGTGGGACATCAGCGTGATGGATCGCAGTCTGCTCCAGGGGAAGTCGTATGACGAGATGGAAACGGCAGTAATGCTGAAGGACGGGAGCAGTTCGCATTACGGGCTGGGGATGTTTGTGCGGGATCTCGACGGGCACGAGGAGCTGGAACACAGCGGTGAGGTGTCGGGGTTTGTCGCGGAGAACATGGTGTTCCCAAAAGATAAGGTTGCGATTGCGGTGCTGACGAATCAGGACGCGTCGCGAGCAGCGGGAGTGATTGGACGGGAACTGGCGCCGCTGCTGCTGGGGGTTTCGCAGACGACCCCGACGGCCGCCGAGGCACAGGCGCAGACGCTGCTGGAGGACTTCCAGCAGGGAAAGATCGACCGCAGCCTGTTTACGCCGTGGTGCAGCGCTTATTTCGATGAGCAGGCTCTGCAGGATTTTCAGACCAGCCTGGGTCCGCTGGGCAAGCCGTCGCATGTGCAGCAGATGGGCGAGGATCTGCGCGGAGGGATGACCTTCCGGGTGTTTCGTGTGGAGTTCGCGAGTGGGAAGACGCCGGTAACGATCACCACGTATACCGAGCCGGACGGGAAATTGGAGCAGTATCTGGTATTTCCTGCGAACTAGCGGACCATCTGTCAACGGGAGGGCCTTGCGCGGTGAATCACCCCCAATCTCCGGGGCGCCGTCCTTTCGTGGTCTTTTAACGACCGCGTAAACCAGCATTCACCATCGGTAACCAGAATCGACTGACCGGTCTGAATGACAGGCAAAAGTGCGCCTGCATCAACTGCCATGGATCGAGGAAACCAGCAACTAGGAGAGTGCCTTCAGGCTCTTTTATTTCCTTATCTTTCATAGCGTTTAACATGGCGTTCAAATTTCAGGGTTAGGGTAGACGAGTCGTGAACCTGCGCATCCAGGAGCCCCGGGCACCGAAACAGGCCGAGACCGCCCTACCTGTGGATGGGATCGCGGCGGTTTCCGCTCCGGCACCGGCATCGCCCATCCGCAGCTATTTGAAGAGCCGTGGGAATTCGAGCATGGCGGACTCAACCTTCCGCTGGGTGATGTTGCTGTGTGCGCTGAGCATTTTCGCCATCGTAGCGCTGATCGGTACGGAACTGGTGACACAATCCGAACCCACCATCAAAGCCTTCGGATGGAGATTCTTTGTCGGTTCGGCGTGGGACCCGGTGAACGGCCACTTCGGGGCGCTGCCCTTTATCTATGGAACGATTATGTCGTCGGTGGTGGCCCTGGTGATTGCGGTGCCGCTGGCGGTGGGAGTGGCTGTCTTTCTGACGGAAATGTGCCCGCAGGCGCTGCGTGGGATCCTGTCGTTTCTGACTGAGTTGCTGGCCGCGATTCCCAGTGTCGTGTACGGACTGTGGGGGATTTTTGTCCTGGTACCGCTGCTGCGTGGGTACGTGGATCCGGCACTGATCAAGACGCTGGGCTGGACGGGTTCGTTTAAGCCCCGACTTCGGCATCGGCCTTTTCGCGGCGGGCGTCATTCTGGCGATCATGATTCTGCCTATCGTGTCATCGCTGACAAGGGAAGTGATGACCGCAGTGCCGCACATGCAGCGGGAAGCGGTGCTGGCGCTGGGGGCGACGCGGTGGGAGATGATCCGGATGGGGGTGCTGCGCAACGCGCGCATCGGCATCGTGGGAGCCTCGTACTGGGACTCGGACGTGCCCTGGGCGAAACGATGGCGGTGGCGATGGTGATCGGCAGCAGTCCGACGCTTAAGGTGGCTCCTGGCCCCGGCGTACAGCATGGCGGCGGTGATCGCCAACGAATTCACAGAGGCAGTCAGCGATTTGCACCGGACAGCTCTAATCGAAATTGGGCTGGCGCTGTTTCTGGTAACCATCGTGGTGAATGTCTTCGCGCGGCTGCTGGTATGGGCAGTGACGCGCGGGGCGCCGGCGAGGTCGGCGTAGGGCATGGCGACGGCAGCCCATCTGCAGGGGAAGTGTGGCCAACCGGCATTGGCGGTGGTTTGCCAACCATCTGGCATCGGTGCTGGCGGTAGGGGCGACGATCCTGGTGATCGCGCCGCTGGTGGCGATCTTTATCGATCTGCTATACAAGGGTGCCACCTCTCTGAATCTGGCTTTCTTCACGAAGCTGCCGGTGCCGCCCGGGGAGTCCGGGGGAGGGATGGCAAACGCCATCGTGGGCTCGGGGGTGTTGCTGGCGCTGGCCAGCGGGATCGGCGTACCAGTCGGGATCGCAGCGGGGATTTATCTGGCGGAGTACGGGCGCGGAACGAAGCTATCGACGTTGGTGCGGTTCACAGCGGACGTGCTCAACGGCGTGCCCTCGATCGTGATGGGGATCGCGGTTTATGCCCTTATCGTGGTGCCGGAGAAGGGGTTCTCGGCCTTCGCAGGCGGGGTGGTGCTGGGAATCATGATGATTCCGACGGTAGCGCGTACGACGGAGGAAATGCTGCTGATGGTGCCGCATTCCATTCGGGAGGCGGCGCTGGGACTAGGGGTGCCGAACTGGCGTTCGATGTTGTCGATCACACTGAAGACGGCGCTGCCGGGGGTGATTACCGGGTGCATGCTGGCGTTTGCGCGTGTGGCCGGAGAAAGGCTCCCCTGCTGTTTACCGCATTCGGCAACAACTTCTGGAGCACGGGGCTGAACCAGCCGATTGAGGCTCTGCCGCTGCAGATTTACGTTTACGCACTCGGACCCTATGATGACTGGCACCGGCTGGCCTGGGCGGGATCGCTGGTTCTGATCGTTTTGATCGTAATGGCGGTTTCTCTGGTGCGCTATGTGACTTCGCGCGGCGTTCTGAAAGGGGCAAGTTAAAGAATGGGCGTCGGCATTGAAGTGAACAGCCTGAACGCGTGGTATGGCTCGAATCACACGCTGCAGGACATCACGCTGCACATTCCGCCGAACGAAGCGACGGCGCTGATCGGTCCCTCCGGTTGCGGGAAGTCGACGTTTGTACGCTGCCTGAACCGGATGCATGAGACCAATCCGATTGCGCGGGTGACGGGAGAGGTGAAGGTCGGTGGCCAGGACATTTACAGCGAGACCTCGGCGGTGGAGGTAAGGCGGCGAATTGGAATGGTATTCCAGCGGCCGAATCCATTTCCCGACCATGTCGATTTACGACAATGTGGCGTCGGGGCTGAAGCTGAACGGCTATAGGAACCGGCGGGTTCTGGATGAAGTGGTGGAACGCTCGCTGCAGCAGGCAGCGCTGTGGGACGAAGTGAAGGACGACCTCAAGAAGAAGTCGGGGGCGAGCCTTTCGGGCGGACAGCAGCAGCGACTGTGCATTGCCCGGGCGCTGGCGGTCGATCCCGAAGTGCTCCTGATGGACGAGCCGGCATCGGCGCTGGACCCGGTGTCGACGGCGAAGATCGAAGACCTGATTTTTCAGCTGAAGACGCAATACACGATCGTGATCGTGACGCACAATATGCAGCAGGCCGCGCGTGTGGCCGAGCGGACAGGATTTTTTCTGAACGGCAAGCTTATTGAATTCGATTCGACCCACAAAATCTTTACCAATCCCAGCGACAAACGGACGGAAGATTACATCACGGGCAGGTTCGGATAATGGCAAGGACGCGATTTCATCAAAGTCTGGACGATTTGAAAGAGAAGCTGCTCGTGATGGCGGGTATGGCCGAGCAGTCGATCCAGCGTGCCGTGGAAGCCTATCGCGTGCGGGATCTTTCCATCTGTGATCTGGTGGATCGAGGCGAGATGGCGATCAATCGGCTGGAACGCGAGATCGACCAGATGGCGCTGGACCTGCTGGCCATGGAGCAGCCGATGGCCATTGACCTGCGCTTCATCCTGTCAGTGATCAAGATCAATGCGGACGTGGAACGGGTGGGTGACTCGGCGCGGGCAATCAGCGACCGGGTTCGGGAACTGCAGGCATTTCCGGTGGCGGATCTGCCCATCGATATTCCGCGGATTGCCAACCTGGCGAGCGGAATGGTGCGCAAGGCGCTACAGGCCTTCATCGAAGGCGACGCGGAGATGGCGGAGAGCGTACTTTCGATGGACGACAGCGTTGACAAGCTGAACGGCGCGGCACACTACACACTGCTGAACCTGATGAAGAAAGAGCCGGGGCTGGCACCGCAGGCGCTGAATGCGCTGATGATCTCGCGGGCCCTGGAGCGGGTGGCTGATCATGCCACCAACATTTCGGAAGACGTAATCTTCTGGGCGCGCGGAGCGGATGTGCGGCATCACATGGGCGCGGCGGCGGCGATGGCAGACGGCAAGAACAGTCAGCCGGCAGCGGGATCCCAGTAATCAAGCGTAGATAAAGCCGGGTAGTACAAGCCCAGACGGAGAGCGATCTCCCCACCGTGCAGAGCCCGGAGCACGCGACCGTAGGCTTCGAGCTGAGGGGCGTAGCGGGGAGCGTTCCTGCTGGAGGAACAACACTCCGGACGGACACCGGGCTGGTCTTATAGTCGATGATCCAGAAAACATCGGAGCCTTCAGCAAGCGGCGCGGGGCCAGCGCGGAAGACGCGGTCGGCACGGAGGGTGCGAAGGCGGGTTGCCCCGGGTGCCTCGTCGAGATAGCCGGACCAGGAGGCTTCTGACTGCGCGCCGGGATGGGCGGCGAGGATCCACTGGCAGACAGGGTCGGCGGCGCAGGCGCGCAGCATTTTTATTACAGCGGCGGTCGCAGATGCGAGGTTTTCGCCGGTAAGAGCCGCGGCACGGAGCAGACTGGCAGCACGGGCGCGCAGATCGGCCGGCGCTATTGCAGCGAGATCCGAGCCAAGACGTTGCAGCATCGTGTGCACGGCCGAGCCGATGAGGCGAGCCTGTCGCGATCCTTCGGGACGGCGAAAATCAGCGGACTCGGACGAGTGGCTGAGAAACGTGCCGGTAACCGTGACGTTTGGAACGCCGGACAGAGGCTCCTCGTCGAGGAGCAGACGACGTGGACCGGGTGCAGCATCGGATCGGCGCCGGCCGCGAGCTTGTCGATCACGCCGGGCGCGGGGAATACGAGCACCCGGGCAGGACCGGCGGCAGGCTGCTGCGCGCCAACGGCGGCTTCGAAGTCATGCTGCAGCGCGGGCCACGCTGTGGCGAGGAGGCTCTCCTCGTTGGGCGGCCGGAGTCCGGAGGCCCCGAACACGGCAGCTCCCAACAGATGAAGCTCGCGGCGGGCGCGCGTGCAGGCCACGTAGAAAAAGGCGTTGTGCTCTTCGTCAAAGCGGATTTGGCGCTGGGCGTCGAACCCAGCGGTAGAGGGGATGCGTTTCGTCGCCATGCAGGCCGATGGGCGCGGCCAGAAATTCAGTTTCACCGGGTTGCCAGGGATCGATGCGCTCCAGGGAGCAAACGAGAGTGTTGTCATCGCCGGAGGCACTGCGATCGAGGCCTGGGACGATGACGACGTCAAACCCAAGGCCCTTGGCCTTGTGGATGGTCATGAGCTGGATGCCGCATCTTTCGCTCACGGAGGGATCGGGCTGCGCGAACAGGCGATCCAGTTCGGCTGCGAATTCGCCAGTGAAGGGAGCGAGGCCGTCGGGCGGCAACACATCAAGGAGCGAGAAGAAGACCTGAGCGTTTTCGTATGCGGCGGCCTCCAGGCAGGCAGGGCCGCCAAGGGTGCGCCATGTGCGCTCAATCCAGGAGGCGAACGAGGGAACCTCAGCCTGGCGCCAGCGCAGGTCGATAGCGCGGCGCAGGATGTCGGCGGTGCGTGCGAGGCGCCGGTGCCCGTCAGCTGAGAGAAGGTGTTGATGCACATCGATGAGTTCGAGGACGGAGAGTCTTTTGAAGGCGGAGCCGTCGGATCCAGAGAGGCGATGGAGATCGTCGAGAATGAGACCGCACCACGGCGCGCGCAGGACGCCGAGCCACGCGATGCGATCCATCGGATGAACGAGAGCGCGGGTGAGCGAGAGAAGGTCGAGCAGTTCCTGGCGCTCGGAGAGACGCCTCGATCTCGACCGCGCGGTAAGGAATGGCACGGCGGCGGAGCAGCGGCACGAGCTGGGCGAGATGCGGACGGGCGCGAACGAGGACAGCGACACGGTAATCCTTTCCTTCGGCGCGGGCAGCTTCGATTGCAGGCAGATGCCGCTCGATGATCCGGAGAATCTCCTGGGCTTCCTGCTGTTGTGCCTCGCGAACTTCATCGAGAGTCGGACGGCGGACCGGAGTGCCGAGGATTTGCGGGTGAACGTGAAGCGCAGGCTCGGGTGGTGCGGGTTCGCGGGCGGTGGCCGAGGCAAAGGCAACGGCGGCGGAGCCGGGCGGTGGATCGCCAGCGCAGATGCGCGTGAACATGCCGTTCAGCGGATCGGTGAGCCCGGCATGGGAGCGGAAGTTGACCGAGAACTCACTGGTTCCAGCGGATGCAGTTGGGCTCATCTCCGATGCCGTAGTTGCGGACATGGGTAAAGAGCTCGACCTCGGCTTGGCGAAACATATAGATCGACTGCATGGGATCGCCGACAAGGAAAACCAGCGATGTTCGTTGGGATCGGAATCCAAGCAGAGAGCAGCAGCGTGACAAGCCTGTGCTGAGTGCGCGAGGTGTCCTGAAACTCATCGACAAGCAGGTGACGGAAGTTGCCGCCGATGGCGAGGAGGCGATCGGGCGCATGTTCCAACACTTCAATGGCAGCGAGAGAGACCTCTGTGAAGTCGACGATATTCTTTTCGGCGAAGACGACGTGGAGTTCAGCGATCGCCTGGCGGAGCACAGTGAACAGGTGGCGCAGCGTTGTCCACTGTTCTTCGGTGTAGCGGTCGGGCGGGAGCCTGCGAAGAGCTCGCAATGCAGCGAGCAGATCGGGCCGGTGCGGTAGCCACGCGAGCAGGCGCTCCATGGCCTGTTTGCGATCCTTCTCTTCGCGTACCGGAAGGAAAGCCATGCCGTTTGTCGACCCGGGTGAGCCACTCGTGTTTGCTGTTGAGCAGAAACTCGCAGAGGCAGCGCGAATGGTCGAGAGGCATTACGGGCGAGAACTCGGTGACGCCGGCGAGTAGAGCGACTTTTTCGTTTCCCTGAGAAGCCGGCGTAGTTGGCGAGCTCCATCAACTGATCGGCGATGGCTGGCTGGGCGGCGATGATGCGGTATGGCCTCGTCGACGACCCGACGGATTTCGCGATGGAAGGGCGCTTCAGGGTGCCGCGCAGCGGCCCCCAGTCGTCCTCCGTCATCGCGCGCGGCGACGGAAAAGCGTGGAGCCACTGGTCGCGGCGCTCGAGCATGGAGGCGAGGAGGGTCTCACAATCCTGCAGGCGATTGTCGCGGAGATCGAGGAAGTGGGCGAGGCCGGTATTGAGTGCAGGTCGGAGGTGCCAAGGCGGTCAAGCGTGAGGCGCGCCGCCTGGCGATAGAGGAGGGTTGCGTCGTCAACAGGCTGCAGGCGGCCGCCTAGGCCGGCAAGGAGCGGGCGATCGTACGCGATGCGGAGGCAAAGGGAATCGATGGTTTCGATGAGCAGCCGCTGCGGCTGGCGGAGGATGTCCCAGCCGCGTTGTTCGCCGTGAGCCCAGGCTTCCTGGGCGGGGCCGAGGCGCTCAATCTCATCGGGTCCCACCGGCCGGCGGCCTGCAACGGTTTCCAGATCGGAGAGGATTCGGTTACGCATCTCGGCTGTGGCGGCACGGGTAAAGGTGATGGCGAGGATCTCCTCGGGCTCGTCGACGACGGCGAGCAGGCGGAGGAAGCGACGGGTGAGGAGTTCGGTCTTGCCGGCGCCGGCCGGCGCCTCAACGAGCACAGAGCGGCGAACGTCGAGAGCGCGCTCGCGCTCAGCGAGATCGGCGGGAGCGTCGATGAGAGTGTCAGTCATCGGAGTCCTCGGCGTTGTCTTCGACAACAGGCACGAGGTCAAGCTCGGCCTTACGGCACAAGGCCGGACTAAACCCCGGATTCGACCTAGGCTGCGCGCCATGCGGCGTTGGTCCGGCCATCTGCGCGGCTGTGCCGCGAGCTCGTGCGCGTGCTCCCCGATCGACCGTTCTCGATCCAGCCCCTGGACGGTGGGCGGTCGCCCCCGCGACCGAGCCGCAGACGCCGACGTTCTTCGTGCGCCGGGCGTCCGCGATCGCGCACGCGCTGCGTGCCCCCGGGCCGCTCGGGCTCGGCCGCGCCTACGTCGAGGGGTCGCTCGAGACCGACGACATCGACGGGCGCGTTCCTGGTCGTTGACGGTACCGGGTGCCGCCGCGGGATCGGTGCGCGGGATGGGGCGCGGCTGCTCGCCGCGCTCGCCTTGGATGTTTTCCCGGCCGGGATCCCGCGCCGGCCGAGAACCGAGCTGCTCCTTGCCCGGCGAGCGCCACAGCCCCGAGCGCGACGCGGAGGCGATCCGCTACCACTACGACGTCGGCAACGAGTTCTTCGCGCTGTTCCTCGATCCGTCGATGACCTACAGCTGCGCGCTGTTCCTCGCGCGGCGCGCAGACGCTCGAGGAGGCCCAGCGCGCAGCAAGACCGCAACCGAGCCAGTAGACTACAGAG